>NZ_JACJLE010000033.1 GCF_016901995.1 Bacteroides caecigallinarum
GGAATCCCCCCTTTACTTCATTGTTCGGGAAATCAAGAAGGAAGGTATTGAAATCTCTGTCGTAAGCCTTTATTGTAAGATATCCGCTTTGATATATCATAGGCAAAGGACGTTCCACGTCTGCCTTGTAGTCAATAAATTCTGCCGGAGTGTAATACTTTCCTGTAAATTCGTTCATCCTCTCATGTAAATGGTTAAGCAGGCGAATAAGATATGTGGGAGTTCCTGTGCTGAACCAATAGTCTTTGATACGTTTGGCGTCAAGAGCATTCAACAAGCTGAAAGGATTATAAATGTCTGTCAGCTTATCGCTGAAGTGGTAACCATCGTATTGTTTCTTCAACAGTTTATACATTTCTTCCGGTGTACACTGATACTCAACGGCCATTTGCGATACAGGTTCAGTAAAATATTTTCCAATTTCCTCCTGAGTAATACCGCACAGAGCTTCATAACGTATATCCATACTTATATCTTTAGCTTGGTTGAAACCGCTGAATATACTTTCTTGGGAATATTTTGTAACCCCTGTCAGCAGTACGAACTGCAGGTGTTTGTCCGCTCCTTTAAATACAGAATAAAAAGCTTTCAAAATATTGCGATGCTTGTCTTCCAGATTTGCATCCACACCCAGTACATCAAGAATAGGTTTATCGTATTCATCTACAAGTACCACTGCGCGTCGCCCTGTCTGAAGATGAGCGGCTTCGAGAATCTTTATAAAGCGGTCTCCAAGACCCAATTCATTTTCACGTATAGGCAGATTGTACTTCTGTTCCCATTCAGTAAGATAAAAATTAAGTTTCTTCTCCAATTCTCCTGAGTTTGTGAAATTTGTTGCATTGAAATCCACATGAAAAACGGGATACTCGTTCCATTCTGTCTCCATCTTTTCTATGGCGAGACCACGGAACAGTTCCTTATGTCCTAAATAATAGTTTTCCAGTGTAGAAACAAGAAGACTCTTTCCGAACCGTCTCGGACGGCTAAGAAAATAAATACTGCCATTATGTGTAAGGTCATAAATAATATCTGTTTTATCTACATATATATAACCTTCTTGAATAATGCGTTCAAAACTCTGGATACCAATTGGAAATTTCATAACTTAATTCTATTCTTGAAATTTACGCAAACTTACGGAAAAATCTTCATTTTTTCAATTACTTTTTCTTACTTTTTGCTACAAATCCGCCTACACTTCTTACCTTATAGAAATCTAAAAAATACCAATCCAGGAAGAAAAGTTAAGCCCGCCAATACAAATGCTTAACAAATCATCAACTAAAATCAGCAACAACCTTAAACCTCACAAATAAATTAACACTCACCTACCCCAAAAATCAAGAGAAAACGACCGGAAATTCCAACCAAAACGCCTTGACATCTTAGTTTGAATGTCAAAGCATTTTCAAAAGACTTGCAAAACCTTTGAAAATCTATTGCAAAACAGGGAATTTCATTCTATTCCATCAACAGAAAAGAAGACGCACAAAGTATCATAATAACAACAGAAATATATTATTTAAAAACTATTATCACAATAACCACCAAAAACACTTACATACAACACAATTTCAAGTACAATAAATATAATTTTACCAATTCACGAAACAGTATAAATACGTTTTTCAGTTTCAGTCGAACCATCACACACAAAACAGCCATTCTCAGAAACCCATTATTACAATTTGTCAAAATGACAATTAACATACTGCAGAATATCAATTAACCATTATTATGTAGCCACGTAACAAATGTTACGGTTTGCCCGGCTTATTATCCTTACCTTTGCAGCAAACAATTAAAAAACTAAGCAATATGGATTTAAGAAAGAGAAATGTTGGAGATATAGTAGCCGAAAGATTTGCTACGGCGAGTGTGTTTTATAAGTTTGGAATAGATTTCTGCTGTCATGGTCAAGTTGCCTTGGATGAAGCGTGCAAGAAAGCTAATGTGGACGTAGATACTGTCATTAATGCCATAAATGATAACAACACCGTTTCGGAAGGTGGTATTCCGTTTGCCTCCTGGCCTATCGACCTACTTATTGACTATGTACTAAAGATACATCACCGAGGAATCAGGAACAATGGTCCGGTACTTCTGGAGCTGATAGAAAAGGTTAAGAAAGCACATGGAGAGAGACATCCGGAACTGAACGAGCTGCACGAACAGGTTAGCGTTTCGCTTGAAGATCTGAAAAACCATCTGCAGAAAGAAGAGAATGTACTGTTCCCATACCTGCTTGAACTTTTCGATGCATCGGAAAGGAATATCCGCATAGCGCCTATGCACTGTGGCTCGATAGCAAATCCTATAAGGGTTATGAACATGGAACATGAGGCAGAAGGTAACAGATATTTCCGTATCAAGGAAATAACAAACAATTTTGAAGTTCCGCAGGACGGATGCAATACTTACCGCCTGATGATGACTGAACTGGAAAAGTTCGTGAATGCACTGTTCGAACATATACATATTGAAAACAATATCATGTTCCCGAAAAGTCTGGAACTTGAACAAAGAATGTTCTGACATTCAGAGATGTATTTTCAGAAAAGGGGGATGCTTCGGCATCCCTTATTTTTTTGAGGACGCAAATAAAAAAGCCCTTCAAATCTTCACGATTTAAAGGACTCCTTGTTCGTTTTTTCCGGCCAATGGATTCCCCAATCCAAAAAACCGTCAGTGTACGTACACCCTCAGGGATTCGAACCCTGGACCCACTGATTAAGAGTCAGTTGCTCTACCAACTGAGCTAAGAGTGCATCCACTAAATTATTGTCAAATTTCCCGAAAGAAGTACACCCTCAGGGATTCGAACCCTGGACCCACTGATTAAGAGTCAGTTGCTCTACCAACTGAGCTAAGAGTGCATCATTTTCGATTGCGGGTGCAAATGTATGACTTTTATTTTAATTTACAAAACATTTTAAAGACAATTTTATCCGCTTTTTATCCTTTTAAATACTATCTGGGGGCTTACAGGCCGTTCAAGACACACATTATCAGATGGTTTACACCCTCTCGGAAAAAAGACGGAGCAACTCTTCTTTTAGTATATCTCTGACCTCGTCCATAGGTATTTCGGAGCCTGTTTCCTTGAAAATCGAGGTGACGCCCTTATCTATAAAGCCACACGGATTGATATGGCGGAAATAATTGAGGTCGGTATTTACATTGAGAGCAAGACCGTGCATAGTGACAAAATGGCTGCTCCGGACTCCCATAGCACATATCTTCCTTTCGCGTGGTGTACCGGTGTCAAGCCATACTCCGGTTGCTCCCGCTACCCTGTCTGACACTATTCCGTAATGCGAGCAGGTACGGATAACGGCTTCTTCAAGCAGGTGAAGATAGTCTTTCAGTCCAAGATGGTAGTCCTCCAGACAGAGTATGGGATAACATACCAGCTGTCCTGGACCGTGATACGTGATGTCGCCTCCACGGTCGATACGGAACACTTCGGCTCCTATGCTCGAAAGCATCTCGTCGCTTATCAGCATGTTTTCCTGCTTGCCGTGTTTGCCTATTGTATATACGTGCGGGTGCGTACAGAAGATTATACGGTTCTCATACGGTTGTCCCTCGCTGCGGGCTTTTATTAAAGAATTGAACAATTCCGTCTGCCGTTCCCAGGCTTCGGAATAAGGGATGTGCTTCCAGTCTTCTATTTTCATGGTTATGGGTTTAGTTTAAAACAAAAATATAGGTTTTATCTTAATATTGCAAGATGTAGGGCATAAAGCATGCTGCAGATACAGTAAAAAACTATTAAAATGTAAGTATCAGTTTAACTCTTTCAAGAACTTTGTTTATATTTGTATTAAATAGAAATATCACAAAAACAGCTTATGAAAAAAAGAACGGTACTTAATACGACCTTGATGTGTGGGGCGCTTGCGTGTTTCTCATTACAGGGTTGCCAAAATACGGAAACAGCCAAGACTGCAAAAGTGTCAAGCATACAGGCGGATACTCTGGTTTCGCTGAAAGCCGGTGACGAAGCATCGCCAAAATGCAAGGTTTCCATAGACTATATGTATCTTGAGGCCGGAGACGAGAAGGATTCAATTTCTGCCATCATAAATTCCAAAATTCAGAGTATTGCGTTCGGCTATAAATATAGCAATATGGAGCCGAAAGAAGCCATTCCTGCTGTGGTGGGCAAATATACCCAGGACTACAGGGACAAACTCACCAAATTCTACGAGGCTGACGTTCATAACGGAGTAAAACCGGAGGATATCCCTGCATGGTATAACTATGAATATGAGATTACTTCGGAACTGTCGCTCAATAATGACAGTATATGGAATTTTTCCGTATCTACTTTCAAGGATACAGGCGGAGCTCATCCTAACACTACTATAAAATGGGCCAACCTGCTGGCAAAATCGGGTAAAGTACTTACCAAGGAAGTGGTGTTCAGAAAAGACAAGGAGAAGGAAATCATCGGTCTGATACTGAAGCATCTTATTGACGAGGTGAACCAGAGACTGGAGACTGACACCATAACTTCGCTGGAAGGGCTGAAACAGAACGGCGCGTTGCTGGACGTGGAGCTTTATATTCCTGACAACTTCCTGCTGCTTGAGGACAGGGTTTCGTTCCTCTACAACAGATATGACATAGCTCCGTATTCTATGGGCGAATTCATCATCGACGTGCCATACGCCGAGATTGAAACGATGCTGAACAGAAAATAGCTCTTAATTTTTAATTCTTAATTATTAACTCAATAAATGGAGATTATACAGAAATATTTTCCGGAACTGACCGACACACAGAAGGAGCAGTTCATGGCTTTATACGATTTATATACCGACTGGAACAGCAAGATTAACGTGATTTCCAGAAAAGACATTACAAACCTGTACGAACACCATGTACTTCACTCGCTGGGTATCGCCAAGGTGATTAATTTCCGACCGGGCACTGAGATTATGGACTTGGGAACGGGCGGTGGTTTCCCTGGTATTCCATTGGCCATCATGTTTCCGGACACTCATTTCCATCTGGTAGATAGCATCGGAAAAAAGGTGAAGGTGGCTACTGAAATAGCTTCTGCCATAGGACTGAGGAATGTCACTACACGTCACTGCAGGGCCGAGGAAGAGAAACAGCTGTTCGATTTCGTTGTGAGTCGTGCCGTGATGCCGCTTACAGACCTTCTGAAAATAATCAGAAAGAATATCAAGAAGGAACAGAACAACGCTTTGCCTAACGGACTTATCTGCCTGAAGGGCGGTGAGCTTCAGAACGAGGTGCTGCCTGTGAAACACCAGACAGTGATGTATGATCTGAAAGATTATTTCGAAGAGGAATTCTTCGAGACCAAAAAGGTGGTTTACGTTACTATAAACAAATGATCTATGACTATAAAATGCTTTGAATTCAATATGTTTCCGGTAAACACGTATGTGCTTTCGGACGAAACTAACGAAGCGGTAATAATAGATGCCGGATGTTATTACGAGGAAGAGCAGGAGATGCTGAAGCAGTATATTGAGAGAAACGGACTCACTGTGAAACATCTGCTCAACACTCATCTGCATCTGGATCATATATTCGGAAATGCCTTTGTGAGCAGGACTTATGGCGTTATGCCTGAGGCTTCGGCTGACGATGAATTCCTGCTGCCTAAGACTAAGGATTATTGCCGCATGTTCGGGATAGCGATGAACGAGGATGTTCCTGCACTTGGAAAGCAGCTGGCCGACGGTGATGAGGTTCACTTCGGAAATACAACGCTGAAGGTGATAAAGGCTCCGGGACACTCGCCAGGAAGTCTTGTATATTATAACGAAAAGGATGGCTGTCTGTTCTGCGGCGATGTACTGTTCAGAGGGAGTATAGGAAGAACTGACCTTGACGGGGGCAACTACAAACAGTTGATAGACAGTATAAGCAACCGCCTGTTCACCCTGCCGGACGATACAAAAGTCTATACGGGACACAGCGAACCTACTACAATAGGAAACGAAAAGATGAATAATCCGTTTTTCCGTTAAGGCCACAAGGCTACAGTTACAAGTTGACAAGGCATCCATCCGATAAAAAACCTTGTCAACTCGTCAACTTGTCACCTTAAAAAACTAAAAACTTAAAAACTCACAAACTTAAAACTAATATTACCATGAAAAGTTTCTCATTTGCCGACCGCCATATCGGTATTTCGGAACAGGACATTCCTGTTATGCTCAAAAAAATCGGAGTAAAGTCTGTGGATGAACTTATAGAAAAGACCATCCCGTCTGAAATAAGACTTAAAGAGAGACTGCCACTTAAACCTGCCATGAGCGAATATGAGTTTGCCAACCACATAAACCGTATGGCAGCGAAAAACACAAGATTCAAATCGTATATCGGTCAGGGATGGTATGACACTGCCACTCCTGCCGTGATACAGAGAAATGTATTCGAAAATCCTGTGTGGTACACTTCTTATACACCTTATCAGGCTGAGATTTCTCAGGGACGACTTGAGGCTCTTATCAACTTCCAGACTGCAGTGTGCGACCTTACGGCTATGCCGCTTGCCAACTGCTCTCTGCTTGACGAGGCTACAGCCGCTGCCGAGGCTGCCACTATGATGTTTGCGCTGAGAAGCCGCAAGCAGCAGAAGGAAGGGGCATGTACACTGTTTGTGGATGAGGAGATTTTCCCGCAGAACCTTGCCGTTATCATGACAAGGGCTATTCCTCAGGGCATGAACGTGAAGACTGGCTCATACAAGGATTTCGAATTTACTCCGGATGTGTTCGGCTGCATAGTGCAATATCCTAACAACAGCGGTAGCGCGGAAGACTACAGAGAGTTCACAGAAAAGGCTCATCAGGCTGAATGCAAAGTGGCTGTGGATGCGGACATCATGTCGCTGGCTCTGCTCGTTCCACCGGGTGAATGGGGTGCCGACATAGTATTCGGTAGCACTCAAAGACTGGGTATTCCTATGTTCTACGGAGGTCCGTCGGCTGCTTATTTTGCCACAAGGGACGAATATAAGAGAAATATGCCGGGACGTATCATAGGTCTGTCTAAAGACAAGTACGGACATCTGTGCTATCGTATGGCATTGCAGACACGCGAACAGCATATCAAACGCGAAAAGGCTACATCTAACATTTGTACTGCCCAGGCTTTGCTGGCTACAATGGCGGGATTCTACGCCGTATATCATGGTCAAGAAGGTATAAAGAATATTGCTTCGGGTATTCACAGCGCTACGGTTTGGCTTGCTAAACAGCTTTCAAAACTTGGTTATGTGCAGAAGAATGCCGTTTATTTCGACACTCTGAGACTGCAGATGCCTGATCATGTAAAGACTGACGAAATAAAGACTATATCTGTCGGCAAAGGTGTCAATCTGAGATATTTTGATAATGGTGATGTAGGACTAAGTGTAAATGAGACGACTTCTGTGGCAGAAGCTAATCTTCTGTTAAGTATTTTTACCATTGCCGCAGAAAAACCTTTCACCGAAACTGCTGAAATACCTGAAGGCTCGGTTATCAAGAAGGATATGAAACGCCAGAGTGGGTATCTCACTCACGAGGTGTTCTGCAAATATCACACTGAGACTGAAATGATGAGATATATCAAGCGTCTGGAACGTAAGGATATTTCTCTGGCTCATTCCATGATTTCACTGGGTTCTTGTACAATGAAGCTGAATGCGGCTTCCGAAATGCTCCCTCTCAGCAATGCGGGGTGGATGAACATGCATCCTCTGGCTCCTGCTGACCAGGCTGAAGGTTATATGGAGCTGATAACAAATCTGTCGGAACAGCTGGCTATTATCACTGGTATGGACGGTGTGACTCTGCAACCTAACTCAGGTGCTGCAGGCGAATATACAGGTCTGCGCGTCATTGCGGCTTATCTGAACAGCATCGGTCAGGGTAACAGGGATATCATTCTTATTCCTGCATCGGCTCACGGAACAAATCCTGCATCGGCTATTCAGGCTGGATTTACCACTGTGACTTGTGCGTGCGACGAACATGGCAATGTGGATGTGGAAGACCTTAAACGCAAAGCCGAGGAAAACAAGGATCGTCTGGCTGCATTGATGATTACTTATCCTTCCACTCACGGAATCTTTGAGGCTGACATAGTGGAAATCTGCAATATCATACATAACTGCGGTGCACAGGTCTATATGGACGGTGCGAACATGAATGCTCAGGTGGGACTTACCAATCCTGGTACTATCGGTGCGGACGTGTGTCACCTGAATCTGCACAAGACATTTGCCAGCCCTCACGGAGGTGGCGGTCCGGGCGTGGGTCCTGTATGCGTGAAATCGCATCTGGTTCCTTTCCTTCCGGGACATGCTTCAACCGGCAATGCTCTGAACGAGGTCTCAGCAGCTCCTTACGGCAGTGCCGGAATCCTGCCTATCACTTACGCATATATCTGCATGATGGGTGCCGAAGGTCTGGAGAACGCGACTAAGGCTGCTATCCTAAATGCCAACTATCTGGCTGCATGCCTGAACGACACTTACGGAATAGTATATAGAGGTACAAACGGATTTGTGGGACACGAAATGATACTTGACTGCAGAAGACTGCATGAGGAAAGCGGTATCGACGAAAACGATATCTCAAAGCGTCTGATGGACTACGGTTATCATGCTCCTACCCTTTCATTCCCTGTTCACGGCACTCTTATGATTGAACCGACAGAAAGTGAAAGTCTTGCAGAGCTTGACAACTTTGTAGATACTATGCTGAGTATCTGGAATGAGATTGAGGAAGTGAAGAACGGAACCGCTTCTGCCGAAGACAATGTTCTGAAAAACGCGCCTCATCCGGAATATGAAGTGGTGGAAGGTGAATGGGATCATCCTTACACACGCGCAAAAGCTGTTTATCCGCTGGAAAGCGTAAGACAGAACAAGTTCTGGATAAATGTGGCAAGAATAGATAATACATTGGGCGACCGCAAGCTGTTACCGACACGGTATGGGTCGTTTGAATGAATTAAAAATGAATAATTAATAATGAAAAATGGCGGGATTGTACTCTCGCCATTTTTTGTTTAATTGTATAATTATTTTACTTCAAATCTTCTCTAAAAACTAACAACTAATACTCAACTCCTCTTCCTATACCCCAATATAGCCCACGCATTGAATACCACGGCAAAACCGCATAGGGACAGGAAATACGGAACGAGTTCGACAAAACCGCTGCCTTTGAGATATACCATACGCATGACGCTGATAAAATATTTCAACGGATTGAATATGGTTATATACTGTGCCCAGTCCGGCATACTGGCAACGGGAGTGAGAAGTCCGCTCATAAGCAGGAATATCATTATGAAGAAGAACATCACGAACATGGCCTGCTGCATGGTGTCCGAATAATTGGATACTACAAGTCCCATACCTGATACGGCAACAATATATACCACAGCAAATAGATATATCGTCAGAAGGCTGCCAACAGGTATAAGTGAATATACAAACACTGCCAGCAGCATACAGAGTGTAAAGACTATAAGACCTATACACCAGTAAGGTATCAGCTTGGCAAGTATGAACTGCATACGGCTTGCAGGAGTCACGTTTATCTGCTCTATGGTACCGGCTTCCTTCTCGCCCACTATATTGAATGCAGGGAGAAATCCGGTTATCATGGTGAGAAGCATCACCATTATGGCAGGAACCATAAATACTTTATAGTCAAGATGCGGATTGAACTTGTATTGAGGCATAATCCTGAATGACTTTCCAACGGAACTTAGTACAGCAGGTTGAGACATCATCATTTCCTCGGACATAGATGTCGCGAAATCATTGACTATAGTAGAAAGATAGCTGCTGCCCAGAATTCCCTTGGTTCCGTTTACGGAGTTTGACGAAATCATCACACCGGCTACTCTCTCTGTCTGTAGATCTTTCTCGAAGCCGTCCGGAATGTCGAGTATTATATCTGCCTTTCCGGCATCAACGTCTCTGAGGGCTTCCTCACTACCGTTGGACACCGACTGGAAGATAAAATATCCTGACGAAACCACCTTGCGTACCAGTTCGTCTGATGTCACGCTGCGGTCGTTGTCAACCACAGTAAGACGGATATTCGTCACTTCCTGATTTGCAGCCCAGGGCATGATAAGCATCATGAAAAGAGGCATGGCTATAATCATCTTGGGAATGAACTTGTTCCTCATTATCTGCTTGAATTCTTTTTCCAACAAATACTTCAGCATAGACATTTCAGTTTAAACGGTTCTTGAATGTTTTCAGACTCAGTGTCACTAGGGCCACTGTGACAAAAAGCAGTATTCCTATCTCCTTCAGGACGAATTGTATCTCTGCTCCCTGAATCATTATCTTTCTGATAGCATCGACATACCATCTTGCGGGAACTATGGCAGAAAGGCACTGTAACGGAAGGGGCATGCTTTCTACCGGAAATATCAGACCGGAAAGGAGCATGACGGGCATCATAAGTCCCATTCCTGATACGAGCATGGCAGCCACCTGGGTATTAACCACGTTGGAGATAAGCAGTCCGAGCGACAATGCAAGGAAGATAAATATCACCGATACGAAAAACAGCAGAGACAGACTGCCGGCAATCGGTACTCCGAGTACATGTACCGAAAGCAGTAGTATGGTTATAAGGTTTACCAGTGACAGTGTGAAATATGGTGTTACTTTCGAAAGGATGATATATATCGGTTTCATTGGCGATACAAGGAGAATCTCCATTGTGCCGTTCTCCTTTTCGCGCACAATGGCTATTGAGGTCATCATGGCACAGATAAGCATGAGTATCATTCCCATTACTCCGGGAACGAAGTTGTATGCGCTCTCTGCCTGAGGATTGTAAAGCATCCTTATCTCGGGTATTATACGGCACGGGGCACTGCTACATTCGGACAGTTCCTGCATGCTCTGTGCGAGGATATTGGATGCATAGCCTGTTATCATTGATGCCTGATTCGGCTCCGTACCGTCGGTAATAAGCTGCACGGCGGCATCGCCTCCCTGATGGAGTTCATTTTCAAAATCATCGCTGAACACCATGACAAGGCCTATCTCCCCATACTTGAATACATCGTTTATGCGCGACACATCCCGAATTTCCTCGGCAATGGTGAAATATTCACTGGCATCGAAACGTTCCTTTATGGCTCTGGTCTCCATGCTTTGCGAAGGATCGAACACAGCAACCTTGGTGTTTCTCACTTCGGTGGTAATGGCAAAACCAAACAGAAGCATCTGCACCATGGGCATACCCAAGAGTATAAGCATGGTTCTGGAATCGCGGAATATATGAAGGAATTCCTTTCGGACAAATGTAATAAACTGTTTCATAACTGTCAATCTCCTTTTCGTGTAGCTTCGCGTGCCAACATGCGGAATACTTCGTCCATGTCCGACACACCAAATTTGTTACGCAACGCCATAGGGCTGTCCAGCGCCTTTATCCTGCCATCTACCATAATGGAGACACGGTCGCAGTATTCGGCCTCATCCATATAGTGAGTGGTGACAAACACCGTGATACCGCTTGACGCCGCACCGTATATCTGTTCCCAGAAACGGCGGCGCGTGATAGGATCTACCCCACCTGTCGGTTCATCAAGAAATACTATCTTGGGATTATGGAAAGTGGATACGGCAAATGCAAGTTTCTGTTTCCAGCCCAAAGGAAGGTCGCACACCATGGTGTCGCGCTCTGATTCCATATCTATACTGCGGAGAACCTTATCGGTCTTTTCGGCTATTTCCTTATCTTTCATACCGTAAATACCTCCGTACAGACGCAGATTCTCCCACACTTTCAGATCTTCATACAATGAGAATTTCTGGCTCATATAGCCGATATTGCGCTTTACCTTTTCAGGTTCGCTATCTATGTCGAAACCTGCCACTGTTCCCTTACCCTCCGTAGGACGGCTCAGTCCGCAAAGCATTCGCATAGCTGTAGTCTTGCCCGCCCCGTTGGCACCAAGGAAACCGAAGATCTCTCCTTTCCTTACGTTGAAAGTAATATGATCGACTGCCGTAAAATTGCCAAACCTCTTGGTAAGGTTCTCGGCCTGTATAACGTATTCTTCTTTCATTGCTCATCCTCCTTTAACATCAACATGAAACAGTCTTCCACTGTAGGCTTAATCTCTGTAATATCAATATTTCCGTATCCCTTATTAATCAGATATTCGTCAAGCATAGCGGCTGTAGCACTTTCAACCATAGTGACATGATAGCTTGCACCGAATGAGAATGACGATTTCAAGTATGGGCAGGAACGCAGGTCGTTCAGCAGTCTGTGCATATTGTCTGCTGTGACAGACCACAGTCTTTGCGGATAAGATGCTATGATATTGTCCGGTGAATCTATCCTAAGGAACTTTCCGTTTTGCATCAGCGCTATCCTGTCACAAAGTCTGGCTTCGTCCATATACGGCGTTGATACTATGATTGTTATACCCTGGTTCTTCAGTTTCAGGAGCATTTCCCAAAATTCTTTTCTTGACACAGGATCTACTCCGGTGGTAGGCTCGTCAAGAAATAGGACCTTCGGTTTGTGGATAAGTGCACAGCTCAGTGCCAGTTTCTGCTTCATACCTCCCGACAGTTTTCCGGCCCGGCGAGTCTTGAACGGTTCGATATGCTTATATATATCTTCTATCAGATGGTAATTTTCCTTTACAGTAGTATTGAAAACCGTAGCAAAGAAATTCAGATTTTCCTCTACTGTCAGATCCTGATACAGCGAGAATTTTCCGGGCATATACCCTATTATACTTCGCACGGATGCATAATCCTTCACCACATCCAGACCTTCAATCACAGCACTGCCACTGTCTGGCAATATCAGTGTGGTGAGGAGACGGAATAGTGTAGTCTTCCCCGCTCCGTCCGGACCTATGATACCGAAGAGTTCGCCTTTCGGAACATCAAAGCTGACATCGTCGAGAGCCTTGATTGAGCTATATGATTTTGATAATTGTGTTACTGATACTGAGGGCATTTTTTGAATTAAGAATTAAGAATTAAAAATTAGGTAACAAGTTGACAAGTTGACCAGGTTTTCCTGTACCTGTTTTTTGGTATCTGAAACCTGTAGCCTTGTAACTGAAGCCTTGTCAAATCAGAAACTCACCTCGCCATACATTCCGCGCTTGATATATCCGTCGTTCTGCACCTTAATCTTGACGGCATATACCAGGTTTGCACGTTCATCCCGTGTCTGGATGGTCTTCGGAGTAAACTCTGCCTTGTCTGAAATCCATGAAATTACTCCGCGGTATTCCTTTCTGTCGGAGTCACCGCTGTCGGCAAAAACCTTTACTTCCTGACCAATCTTCAGACCGGTAATCTGTCCGGATGTGATATAGGCTTTCAGATACATATCGTTGATATTTGCCACCTTGAACAGAGTGCGTCCCTGTACGGCAAGTTCTCCTTTTTCTACATACTTGGCCATAACTGTTCCGTCAACCGGTGATGCGATAGTACTTTTGCTTATCATATCGTTCGTAAGTGCTATCTGAGCCTTCAAGGCTTCAGCCTGAGCCTTGGCATTGGCATTGCCGTTTATCAATGTCTCGGTCTGTGCGTTCAACTGTTTCTCCAACAGATTGATGGCAGCAGTGATATCGTCCAACTGCTTGCGGTTTCCGGCATTGGCGTTTACAAGATTTTCGAATCGGGTCTTTTCCTTTTTCTGTGTAGCAATCTGCTGACGTATGGCTGCTGTCTGTTTCTCCACATCGCATATACGGCTTTCTGTAGCCTTGACATTGGCCTCAAGCTGAAGCCTCTGAAGATAAAGCTGTACGGTATCAATATATCCAACAGGCTTACCTGCCGTAACTTCCGTACCTTCGTCTATATCAAGTTCCATTATCTCACCGGCCACTCTTGCCGATACCATTACTTCTGTCACTTCGAATACTCCTGAAGCATCGTACTTACTGTCGCTTCCCGAACATGCTGTCAGGAGAGCCATTGCTGATATAATAGAAAGAATGTTTCTCATATTTCCCTGTTTTTTATGTATTGAAAAGTTTTTGCAAAGTGTTTTAAAAAGCTTTTAAACGGTGTTTAAACAGTATTTAAAAGTCGTTCATCACATATTTGAAATCATAGATGGCAAGCAGAAGCTGTATCTCATGCAGAATCTTTGTCTGTATGGCTGCATGCTCCGAATTGATGTCACGCATAAGGTCGGTACCGGATATAGTCCCGTTGGCTATCTTTGCCTCCGATGCTTTTCTGATTGAAGTCTTCAGGCGGATAATCTCGTCATCGTACTTTATCTGATCCATGTATTTGTCTATTGCAAGCTCTTTCTGCGTCTTGTCTATATCAGTATTGAAGAGAAAGAGTTCACGCTGGTTTTCCACCATATCTATATTGTTGCGTATCAGCTTTCTCTGACTTTTCAGAGAATAGAAGTTGCCGATATTCCAGTTCAGCTTTATCCCGGCTATGTAGTATGGAGCAAACTTATTTTCGAACATATCAAGTCCCGGTTTGCCATATCCTCCTGTGGCGAAAACACTCAGGCGGGGATAAAGCCCTGAATTGATACGGTTATAATCGCTTCTGTACTTCATCACCTGCGCATCGAACAGGCTCATTTCCGGTCGTCGGAAAGCATCGCTCTGCGTTGGACGTTCCGGCAAAGGTTTCACTAATCTGGTGTCGCCATCTATCTCCATTCCTGTCAGTTTGGCTAGAATGGTTATATATGTGTTCCTTGCCGTCACAAAGTCTATTTCGTTCTGCTCGGCCTTAATCATATCTACCTTTATGGCATCCAAATCTGACTGGTTGGCAATTCCGTTCTTTGTGTACGACTCCACCTGAGAATAGTTGTCTGCAAGTATTTTTTTCAGAAGTCTGTTCTGTTCTATCTGGGCATCGGCAAGCAGAATTCCGAAATATATCTGGTTAATCCTTTCATTAACGGCATAGAGGCTGACCTCAATATTGCTCTTTTCCACTTCGGAAGATGATTTCACGGTTTCTTTAGATGATTTGATTGCCCCACCATCCCAGATAGTCTGATTGAGGTCGAGCGATATACCGTACTGATCCTGGCTGAGATGAGGAATCTCCACTCCCTTAAAACCCATAGCTTCAAGGTCGATAGGTATCTTTGTAACGTCGGACTGATATGTGGCTTTAGATGAGAACATCAGCTGAGGAAGATACCCCTTGTTGAGATTATCAATATTATATTCCTTAGTCTTCTCCACCAGACCAAGCTTTCTGATTAGAGGATAATTCTCCCTGGCTTTGCTGTAACACTCCTCAATGGTTATACTCGTCTGTCCGAAGCACAATGCAGATAAGGCTACTGCAATGGCGGTAGTACATAGTCTTTTCATATATCAATACTTTAACTACTTTATTTAATTGCTTAATTAACGACATTATCAAAAAAATACGGGAATCCTTTTCTGAATTGAGCATTCTCCGTACATAAAAACTAACTACTTTTTCAACCTTGCCAATACAGTTTTTATAACCTCCGATTTTCTGTTATCAAGTATATGTTTCACAGATGAATCTCTATCACCCATTATTACATTATAAAATGGCATAATAACAAAATGTGCTATATCTAACGAAATGATAGTAATAAGAAGATCGTAAATTGATATGGAAGAAATATTACCTTTCTTTATTTCTTCATTTAAATCTTCTTCAAGCTTAGAGAAAGCAAGAGCTGCTTTAGGTCTGATTTCTTTCATAAACAAATTCACTAGAGCAGTCGAACCATTAAGATTTTCTCTCAATGCAAACCAAACTATCAAAGGATTTCTATTAAGAAAATCCCAATGAGCATCAATTATAGATACAACTTTTTCTTCAAATGTAGAACCTGAAGTATTTATATTCGTCACACTTGTAACCATAAGTTGCATCTTTTCTTTATAAATTCTTTCAAACAATTGTTCTTTAGTACGATAATAATAATGAACTAATGCCTGATTACAACCTGCTTCTTTAGCAATTTTTGCTGTTGTAGTATTGGTAAATCCCTGTTCCATGAATAACTTTTCAGCTGATTCAAGGATTTTCTGCTCCATATTGTTTTTGTCTTTATTCATTTAAATCCGTTAATTTATCCTTTAATTACAAAGTTAAACAATTAAATTAAAAGATGCAAGACATTGAAACAAAAAGACATAAAAAATCTGCCAAGAGCATAACACCCATGGCAGATTTTATAATATCCAAGCACTCAAAGAGTGCTGTAAATTCATTTAACTTCTATAGCTCCTTTAACTTCAAAATTAAGACAAGCCCTCTATTTCACCGTTAACGATATCAATATGAAGTGCCTGTGGTTCCTTAGGCAATCCCGGCATACGCATCATTTCACCTGCAACGATTACCAACATCTCAGCTCCGGCATTGATTACTATATCGCGTACTGCGAAGTTGAATCCTGATGCCACTCCGTACAGTTTCGGATCTGTAGAGAACGAATACTGTGTCTTGGCAATACATATAGGGAAGTGACTGAAACCGAGTTCTTCTATCATCTTCAGTTTCTTTCTTGCAGCAGGGCCGAACAATACCTGTTTAGCACCGTAAAGTTCGCATGCCACTTTAGTGACCTTAACCTCTACTGAGTCTTCTTCATCGTATGCAAATGAGAGAGGAGCAGACGGCTTGTTCTCTATAGTATCAACTACAAGGTTTGCAAGCTCAACAGCACCTGCACCACCTTCGGCAAATGCATTGTTAACGGCAAATCCTACTCCCATTTTCTCGCAGTGCTGACGAACGAAGTTGATTTCTTCCTCAGTGTCGTTTGCATAACGGTTGAATGCCACAACTACAGTCTGTCCGAACGACTGAAGGTTCTCGATATGCTTGTCGAGGTTCTTCACTCCCTCGCGCAATCCTTCAAGGTTAGGTTCCTTAATCTTGTCAATTTCAACTCCACCATGCATCTTCAGTCCCTGAGCAGTTGCAACAATCACTGTAAGCTTAGGCTGCAGACCTGCCTTGCGGCACTTGATGTCATAGAATTTTTCTGCACCCAGGTCGGCACCGAATCCGGCTTCTGTAATTACATAGTCACCGAAAGTCATTGCAAGCTTGGTAGCAAGAACAGAGTTACATCCGTGTGCTATATTGGCGAACGGACCTCCGTGAACGAATGCAGGAGTAGCCTCTGTAGTCTGTACAAGGTTTGGAGAAAGAGCATCCTTCAGCAACACTGTTATGGCACCTGCCACTCCAAGATCTTTCACTGTGAAAGGCTTGTTATCGATAGTAAAGCCAAGGAGAATATTCTCTATTCTGCGGCGAAGGTCAGCCTCATCCTTTGCAAGACAAAGGATAGCCATGATTTCCGATGCAGGAGTGATATCAAAACTTGATTCGCGTGTGATACCGTTTGTCTTGCCGCCAAGACCTGTAACGATATATCTCAATCCACGGTCGTTTACGTCGAGCACTCTGTTCCACAACACTTCCTTCATGGCAAAACCGTTGTCCTGGTTCTGATACATGTAGTTGTCAAGAAGTGCTGCAATCATGTTATGTGCAGAAGTGATGGCGTGGAAGTCGCCAGTGAAATGAAGATTGATTTTCTCCATAGGAAGAACCTGTGCATAACCACCTCCGGCTGCACCACCCTTCATACCGAAACATGGGCCGAGTGAAGGCTCGCGCAATGCACAGATAGCTTTCTTGCCTATCTTGTTAAGTCCCAATGCCAGACCTATTGACACTGTAGTCTTACCGATACCTGCCTTTGTAGGAGTAATGGCTGTAACCAGAATAAGGTTACTGTTTTTTACTTTCTCTTCATCTATTATTTCTTCCGAAACTTTAGCCATGTAGCGTCCGTAGTGTGTGACGTATTCCAATGGCATTCCGAAATTTGCGGCAACCTGTTTGATTTTGGTTAACTCAATACTGCGTGCGATTTCTATATCTGATTTCATATTCTTATTTTTAGATGCTTGCAAAGGTAAGAAAAAAAACTTTATATTTGTGAATGAAACAACAAAGTAATATACACTAACTATGGAATTTAGCAATAAAGAAGTCCGCCGTCAGGACAGATTACTTGACGAAAAGCGTGCAATGGAGATAATAAAAGAAGGTGAATATGGCATTTTGTCAATGGTGAGCGAAGACGCAGACGGTGCTTACGGAATACCGTTGAGCTACGTTTGGGACAGGGGAAACTCGATATACATCCACTGTGCCCCGGTAGGCAGAAAGCTGAAATGTATTGATGCGAACCCTAACGTGTCATTCTGCGTGGTTGGAAAAACCCAAATTCACCCTGACAAGTTTACCACCGGCTATGAGAGTGTAGTGATGAAATGTACCGCACATCACAGTCTGCACGAAGCGGAACGTATGTCGGCACTTTCACTGTTCATAAGCAAGTATTGTCCTGACCATAAGATTATGGGTATGGAATACGCCAACAAATCTTTCCACCGCACAGAGATTATCAGACTGGATATAGAAAGCATAAGCGGAAAAAGCAAAGCCATGTTCTAAACTTAAACCCACAACAACATGAAACTGAAAAGACCCGGACTACTTACTCAGATTATAATAGCCATAGTGTTAGGTATCGGAGCTGGAATCATATCACCTGCCCTGCCTGTAAGATTTTTCGTTACATTCAACGGACTGTTCAGCGAATTTCTGGCATTCATCATTCCTCTTATAATAGTGGGACTTGTGGCTCCCGCCATTGCTGATATCGGCAAGGGAGCAGGAAAGATGCTTGCCGTAACTGCACTGCTGGCTTACGGAGCTACACTTTTCTCCGGGTTTACTTCATACGCCGTGGTTGAGACTTTCTTCCCGATGCTCATAACAAGGGATATTCCGCTTTCGGAAATCAGTGAGGCAAACGGGGTGGTACCGTTCTTCACCATCGACATTCCCGAACCACTGAATGTGATGACGGCGCTCGTCATGGCTTTCACTCTTGGACTGGGAATGGCTAACCTCAATACGAGCTATCTGAAAAATGCTTTCGTCGATTTCAAGGATATTATCGTAAAGACCATCCAGAAGGTTATCCTTCCGCTGTTGCCGATATACATCTTCGGCATATTCTTCAATATGACACACTCGGGACAGGTGTTCCACGTGTTGAGTGTGTTCATCAAGATTATCGGAATAATCTTCATCCTTCATATACTTCTGTTGGTTTTCCAATATGTGATAGCAGGACTAATAGCAGGCAAAAACCCTTTCAGGATGCTTGCAAACATGATGCCGGCCTATTTCACAGCACTGGGTACGCAGTCATCTGCCGCCACCATACCGGTAACTCTGAAACAGACAGTCAAGAACGGAGTGAACGAAGATACCGCAGGATTTGTGATACCTCTGTGTGCCACGATACATCTGTCGGGAAGTACGATGAAGATTGTGGCATGTGCCCTTGCTCTGATGATGATGCAAGACATACCTTACGACTTCAAGATGATGTCGGGATTCATATTCATGTTGGGAATAACCATGGTTGCAGCTCCGGGTGTACCAGGCGGAGCGATTATGGCATCATTGGGAATACTGTCATCAATGCTTGGATTTGATGATAACGCCCAAGCACTGATGATAGCACTTTATATTGCAATGGACAGCTTCGGCACAGCCTGCAATGTGACAGGCGACGGTGCGCTGGCTGTCATTATAGACCGCTGGTTCAGGAAGAAAGCTTAATTCCTGACCAGATACAATGAATCGGTAATGCAGGCAGGAAGCTCTTCCTTGTAATGGGTAACCATAATCATGGTCTTGTCGTTTCGACGGCAGAATATTTCTATTACATCTTTCACCAGACGACGGTTGTACAGGTCAAGTCCGTGAAGCGGCTCGTCGAGTATCAGAAGCTCAGGATCTTTAACGAAAGCACGTGCCAGAAGGACTAGTCGCTGCTCGCCGCTTGACAACTGCAGGAAACTCCTGTCTGCCAACTGCTTCACTCCGAAGATATCCATCCAGAACAGACACACTTCCCTGTCCTCTTCCTTAGGACGCTTGTAAAGTCCTATAGAATCGTGAAGTCCGCTTGCCACAATATCTATGGCAGGAATATTCTTCAGATAGGCTCTGTGCATCTCTGGACTGACGTAACCGATATGCTTCTTGATTTCCCATATACTCTCGCCACTGCCGCGCTTACGGTCGAACAGAGTGATGTCGCAGGCATAGCTCTGTGGATTGTCGGCACAAACCAGACTCAGAAGTGTTGACTTTCCGGCACCGTTCTCACCGCTCAAGGCCCATTTCTCTCCACACTTCACTGTCCAGTCAAGTTCACGGAGAATAGTTCTTTCGCCATAGCGGATACTTACCTTATTCAGTTTGACTACATTGGCTGCCTTATACAGATTATCCTTATAAGGCATATCAAGTATAGCCTGAACCTTTTCGTCGGAAAGCATCTTTTCCGGTACACAGACACCAGTGTATTCGGAACGTGGAAGTTTCTCGCCACATATCATATTCTCAACAGTTATCACATGACTGATGAAGTCAGGAATATCGTCCGATTTGGAAAGTACAAGGATAACCTGAAGACCTATAACCTTTATAAGCTCTGCAAGAAGCGACTTAAGCAAATCACGTGTACGGGCATCAAGTCCGATGAAAGGATTATCCATAATGAGAACTCTTGGTCCAGAAAGCAATGTCTTTGTCAGCTGGAACTTTCTCAACTCTCCGCTTGAAAGAAGTATGATAGGCTTCTGCAGCATTTCTTCTATTCTGAACAGAGTGTAAAGACTTTCTTTCAGCTTTTCATCCTTGCACTGTGGAAGAAGATCGCCCACTACAGGAATATTCTCCATATCCTGCGAGTTCCATCTCTGCTGATAGTAATAGCTACCGTCTGCATCGCCATACGAATCGCGGAATGTTATGTATCTGAGATTGTCCGAAACAAGATTTGAACTTGAAGGTGAAAAATCGTATGCCACCTCATTCATCAACAGAGGATATTTTCCTGTAATGATATCTATAAGAATACTTTTACCTCCACCGTTAGGACCTACCACTGCCAATTGCTCGCCTGCATTCAAGCAGAAATCTACAGGCTTACCCATCCTGTACAGAGGATGACGGGTAACGCCATTTGATACTGAAATAACTCGTTGTTGCATTGTTTTTCTTTAGTTGTTGGTTGTTAGCTTTTAGTTCTTAGCAGCAATTCTTAACTATTAATTTTTAATTATTAATTAAGAACTACTTCACCACCTTATCAGGATTCTTCGCTATAAAATCTTTCCATCCCGAATAAGCCTTATGGGTTTCAGGTCGTCCCATCTGCAGGTAATGGCAATATGCCGCTCCCAAGGCGTCTGTGGCATCCATAAAAGGTCCGATGTCCTCTTTCCTGATTTTAAGCATGCGTCGCAGCATGTCTGCCACCTGTTCCTTGCTTGCCTGACCGTTACCGGTAATGGCCATCTTAATCTTTAACGGGGCATATTCAGTTACAGGTATATCCCTGCACAATGCCGCCACTATAGCCACACCCTGAGCCCTGCCCAGTTTGAGCATGGACTGGACGTTCTTTCCGAAGAAAGGAGCCTCAATGGCAAGCTCGTCCGGAAGATATGAGTTTATCACTCCCTGCACACGTTCGTAGATATGTTTCAGTTTCAGATACGGATCGGTGAACTTACGCATATCTATCACCCCAAGGGTGACAACCTCAGCTTTGGTACCCACAACCTTTATTACGCCATAACCCATAATGTTGGTTCCGGGGTCGATACCTAATATTATCTTTTCCTTAACGGGACAAATCACTTTATAACCTCCATCAAAGTAGGGAAACCTATAACCTTATCCTTGAAAATCTTTGCCATCTCCTCGTTCATACGGGCACCACACTTGGTATGCCAGCTGTGAAGAGCTGCACTGTCTTCTACCTCCCACTGGAGTGAGAAACACTCGCTGTCCTGTTCCTTATGGTTCAGGATACGCAAGATACGCGGATTTTTCAACTCCCCGGTCTTCTCTGCTTCAGGGATATAACACTCGTTCAACCAGATTACGAAATTTCTGGCATCATTCATCTCAACATGAAATGTAGTATTGTAAATAAGCATAAATGTAAATCTTTAACACTGCAAATATAAGGATTTATACAGAAATGGCAGGAATAATTAAAAATAAATAAACATACCATGCCTACGTTAAATTAACTTTTACTATTTTTGCACACATTATCACGAAATGTGTACATATTTTGTTTGACATGGAATTAAACAACAGCTTTATAGAATTAATAGAAAA
Organism: Bacteroides caecigallinarum; assembly: GCF_016901995.1. GTDB lineage: Bacteria > Bacteroidota > Bacteroidia > Bacteroidales > Bacteroidaceae > Phocaeicola > Phocaeicola cellulolyticus. Next base: position 22,289 of record NZ_JACJLE010000033.1, read on the forward strand.
AAGCATAAAACAAAACTGGGACAGAAATGCGCTAACCGACTATAAGGGAATAACACTCCAATATAAGGATGTAGCAAGAAAGATTGAGAAAATGCATATTCTGCTCCAACATGCAGGAATAAAACCGGGAGACAAGATAGCATTGTGCGGACGTAACAGTGCAAACTGGACTGCAATGTTTCTGGCAATAATCACATACGGCGGTGTGGCAGTGCCAATCCTTCACGAATTCAAGCCTGACAACATACACCACATAGTAAATCACTCTGGAGCGAGAATGCTGTTTGCCGGCGACCAGATATGGGAGAACCTGAACGAAGCGTGTATGCCTCTGCTTGAAGGTATCATAGAATTGAAGAATTTCGATCTGGTGGTTTCACGTTCAGAACAGCTGACATACGCCAGAGAGCATCTTAACGAGGAATTCGGAAAGAAATATCCGTGCCGTTTCAGAGCCGAACAAGTTTCCTACAGAAAAGAGGAACCGGAAGAGCTCGCAGTAATCAATTACACTTCCGGCACTACGGGATATTCTAAAGGTGTAATGCTCCCGTACAGGGCTATTCAATCTAACATCATCCACATACACGAGAAAGTAGGACTTATGGCCGGTGACAACATCGTTTCAATGTTGCCATTGGGACATATATTCGGCCTTGTGTTCGATTTTCTATACGGCATCACAGTAGGAGCACATCTTTGGTTCCTGACACGTATGCCAAGTCCTAAGATTATAGCAGAGTCTTTTTCAGAAATAAGGCCTAGAGTTATCGCATGCGTTCCGCTTATAGTAGAAAAGATTATAAAGAAGAACATATTGCCGCACGTTGACAACAAACTGGGAAAACTGCTTCTTAACCTGCCTATCATCAGCGACAAGATTAAAGAACAGATACGTCATCACGCAATGCAGGCATTCGGAGGCAATTTCATCGAGATAGTCATAGGCGGTGCTCCGTTCAATGCCGAAGTAGAGGCCTTCCTAAGAAAGATAAACTTCCCTTACACCATTGCATACGGTATGACGGAATGTGCGCCTTTGATATGCCACAGCCGTTGGGACGAAATAAAATACCAGTCATGCGGAAAGACTGTAGCGAATATGGAAACCAAAGTTCTTTCCGACAATCCGGAGACTGTGCCTGGCGAACTTGTCTGTCGTGGCGCAAACGTGATGTTGGGATATTACAAGAATGAGGAAGCTACATCACAGGCAATAGACAATGAAGGATGGTTGCACACAGGCGACATGGCTATAAAAGATGCGGAAGGCAACATCTTCATAAAAGGAAGATGCAAGAACATGCTGCTCACTTCTACAGGACAAAACATCTATCCTGAAGAAATTGAGGCCAAGCTAAACAATATGCCGTACGTCAACGAATCGCTTATCATACTGAAAGGCGAGAAACTTGTCGCTCTGGTATATCCTGACAGCGATGACGCTTTTGCACACGGACTGTCATTATCACAACTGGAAGAAGCCATAGAGCAAAACAGAATAGAACTTAACAAAACTCTTCCTGCATTCTCGCAGATTTCAAAAGTCAAACTATATCCTGAAGAATTTGAAAAGACTGCCAAGAAGAGCATCAAGAGATTCTTATATCAGAATATAGATGGATAAAATTAAAGAAATACCTGTACTGTTGCTTACAGGATATCTGGGAAGTGGGAAAACCACTCTCGTCAACAGAATTCTTTCCAACAAAAAGGGCATCAGATTTGCTGTCATTGTAAACGACATCGGCGAAGTGAACATTGATGCCGAGCTGATACAGCGTCAGGGAGTTGTCGGTATGAACGACGACAGCCTTGTGGCTCTGCAGAACGGATGTATCTGCTGCACACTGAGAACAGACCTTATAGAACAGATTTTAGGAATCCTCAAAACAGAGAAATTCGACTATATTGTTATAGAGGCAAGCGGAATATGTGAGCCGGAATCCATAGCAAACACTATCTGCTCGATACCTCAACTGGGAGGCGCATACACCAAGTATGGTATCACACGCCTTGACTCTGTGGTAACAGTGGTTGACGCACTTCGTATGAAGGATGAATTCTGCTGTGCCGAAAGCCTTACAGATAAAAATCTTTCTGAAGACGATATTGAAAATCTGCTTATACACCAGATAGAATTCTGTAATATAGTTTTACTGAATAAAGCTTCAGAAGTAACCCCAGAAGAACTTGAGACCATACACCGTATAGTAAAGACACTTCAGCCTGCTGCAGAGATTATAGAATGCGACTATACAGATATTGACCTTGACAGGATTATATCAACTTCGATGTTCAGATACGAACACGTAGCAGCATCAGCAGGATGGGTACAGGAACTGGGCAAGCATGTAACTGAAGAAGATACTGACAGCCATTGCCATCATCACCATCATGATGAAGAATGCCACTGCAATCATGACAAGCATCATCATCACGAAAACGGGGAAGAGTGTTCATGCGGACATCATCACCACGAAGGAGAATGTTCGTGCGGGCACCATCATCACCACGAAGGTGGCGAAACAGAAGAATATGGCATAAGCACACTACTCTACTTCAGACGTGCAGCATTCGACATGAACCGTTTCGATTACTTCATTTCGTCAAGATGGCCAAAAAGCATAATACGCGCCAAAGGCGTATGCTATTTCAGCGACCAGCCTGAAATGTCGTACCTCTTCGAACAGGCAGGCAAGCAGAAACAGATTTCCGAAGCCGGACTGTGGTATGCTACCCTACCGGAAGCAGACATCAAAAGACTGCTGGAACAGGAACCGGGACTGATGAGAGACTGGGACGAAAAGTACGGCGACAGAATGCAGAAAATAGTATTCATAGGAAAAAATATGGACAAGGAACAGCTCATCAAAGAGCTTGACGCATGTCTGGTAAAAGAATAAACTTAAACTAATATCCACACACAATCACATGGAACAATTCAGCAAGATGATAGCTGCCGCCATGAAGCTGCAGGAACACAGAGTGGAAAACACTCTGAAACTTCTTCAGGGCGGAGCAACCATACCGTTCATCAGCCGATACAGAAAAGAGGCTACAGGAGGTATGGACGAGGTGCAGATAAGCGAAATAAACGACAGATACGAGAAACTGTGCGAACTTGCAAAACGCAAGGAAACCATCATTTCCACTATAGAGGAGCAGGGCAAAATGACTGCCGAGCCGAAGAACAGAATAGACAACTGCTGGGACTCTACAGAACTGGAGGACATATATCTTCCTTTCAAGCCTAAAAGAAAAACGAGGGCCGAAGCCGCTCGCCAGAAAGGACTTGAGCCACTGGCAATCATCCTGATGATGCAGCGCGAAAACAACCTTATGGCAAAGGCAGCCCAATTCGTAAAGGGTGAGGTAAAGGACGAGGAAGACGCGCTGAAAGGTGCACGCGACATCATTGCCGAACAGGTGAACGAAGATGAAAGAGCCAGAAATCAGGTAAGAAATATATTTACACGTCAGGCCATAATAACAGCCAAAGTGGTGAAAGGCAAAGAAAAGGAAGAGGATGCTGCAAAGTATCGCGACTATTTCGATTTCAGCGAACCACTGAAGCGCTGTACTTCACACCGTCTGCTTGCAATCCGCCGTGGTGAAGCCGAAGGTATTCTGAAAGTGACAATCTCACCGGAAGAAGACGAGGAATGTACAGACAGACTTGAACGCCAGTTCGTAAGAGGTAACGGTGAATGCTCTTCGCAAGTGGCGGAAGCGGTAAAGGATGCTTACAAACGTCTGCTAAAGCCGGCTATAGAAACAGAGTTCTCAGCCCTCAGCAAAGAGAAAGCCGATGAGGAGGCAATCCGTGTATTTGCCGAAAACCTGAGACAGCTGCTTCTTGCTCCCCCATTGGGACAGAAACGTGTGATGGGTATCGACCCGGGATTCAGAACAGGCTGTAAGGTGGTATGTTTGGACGCTCAGGGAACATTGCTTCACAACGAAGCCATATACCCTCATCCGCCTAAATCGGAAGAGGCACTGGCTGCAAGAAAGATTGTAAAACTCGTTGAACAATACAAGATAGAAGCAATCGCCATAGGAAACGGAACAGCAAGCCGTGAGACAGAGCGTTTCGTAACTTCCCAAAGATACGACCGTGAGGTGCAGGTGTTCGTAGTAAGCGAGGACGGAGCTTCAATCTATTCGGCTTCGAAAACAGCGCGTGAGGAATTCCCGGACTATGATGTAACTGTGCGTGGAGCAGTCTCCATAGGCCGTCGTCTGATGGACCCTCTGGCAGAGCTGGTAAAGATTGATGCAAAATCCATCGGTGTGGGACAATACCAGCATGATGTTGACCAGACTAAGCTGAAAGAGTCTCTTGACCGCACAGTGGAAAGTTGCGTAAATCTTGTCGGAGTGAACCTCAATACTGCCAGCAAGCATCTTCTGACATACGTATCAGGCTTAGGGCCTTCACTGGCTCAGAACATTGTGGACTACAGAACTGAAAACGGACCTTTCGCATCACGAAAAGAACTCTTGAAAGTTCCCCGCATGGGAGCGAAGGCTTTCGAACAGTGTGCAGGTTTCCTTAGAATACCTGGAGCAGACAATCCTCTCGACAATTCTGCCGTTCATCCTGAAAGCTACGCCATAGTGGAAAAGATGGCAAAGGACATGAAATGTACTGTAGCCGACCTTATCAAGGACAAGGAACTGAGAGCCAAAATAGATATAAAGAAATATGTTACTGATACTGTAGGCCTCCCTACCCTTAACGACATAATGAAGGAACTCGACAAACCGGGAAGAGATCCTCGCCAGCAGATTCAGGTATTCGAGTTCGACAAGAACGTAAAGACACTTGACGACCTCCGTGAAGGTATGGAACTGCCGGGAATAGTGACAAACATCACCAACTTCGGCTGTTTCGTCGATATAGGTATAAAGGAGAACGGTCTTGTACACATCTCCCAGCTTGCTGACAAGTTCGTGAGCGACCCTACTACTGTGGTCAGCATACATCAGCATGTACGTGTCAGAGTCCTCGGAATAGACCATGAAAGGAAGCGTGTACAGCTTACGATGAAAGGAATAAAATAATTTTATATTATGGGAAAAGAAACAATACACTCATGTGTGGACTGCGGAACACAGAACTGCAAGTTCAAGGACCGCACATATCCTGACTTCTGCCTAACTACAGCCTTGACTGAAGAAGATAAGGAATGGGCTTTGGAAAGATATGACGAAGGCAACAACCGGCAAATAATGATTGCCAGTGCCGAAGTGGAATACGAAGGATACTGCCAGTGGACAAGAGTACAGGAGATAATGGAATTCGCCAGAAAGATAAATGCCAAACGTATCGGTATAGCCAACTGCATCGGTCTGATAAATGAGGCACGCATATTCGCAAAGATACTGAGAGCAAACGGATTTGAAGTCTATTCGGTGATATGCAAAGTGGCAGGACAGGCAAAAACATCAATGGGAATACCGGCAGAATGTGAGAAGATAGGCCCTGCCATGTGTAACCCAATAATGCAGGCACGCCTGCTTAACAAGGCAAAGACCGACCTGAATGTGGTGATTGGTTTGTGCGTGGGACATGACAGCCTGTTCTACAAATATTCGGATGCGTATGTCACTACTCTTGTGACCAAAGACCGTGTGACAGGCAACAATCCTGTAGCAGCACTTTATACAGCCAATTCATATTATCACAAGAAATTCTTTAAGGACAATAAATGACGGTTCTTTCAGATTGACGGACTGCCGGATGCCTACAGAATATTTATGGCTATCACCGCACACGCCTCTGCATCAGCCAGGGCATGATGATGATGTGACAGGTCATAACCGCATTCGGCAGCGACAGTGTCAAGCCTGTGATTGTCCAAATAAGGGAATGCCTTGCGTGCCGCATACAATGTGTCATAAAACTCATAGTCCGGATAGTCCATCCTGTAAACGCGAAAAGCCGCTTTCAGACATCCTTCGTCGAAAGACTTGTTATGTGCCACCAACGGCAAACCTTCTATCAAAGGTTCTACTTTTGACCATACTTCGCTAAACACAGGAGCATCATCAGTATCAGAACAGCTCAATCCATGAACGCACGAACAACGGTAATTATAATAATTAGGTTCGGGCTGTATCAATGAATAAAATCTGTCAACAATCTCACCATTACGCACTATAACGATGCCGACAGAACAAACAGAACTACGCTCATAGTTGGCTGTTTCAAAATCTATTGCTGCAAAGTTTTCCATATCTTATAAATATTCGTACAGGCAAAGTTACTAATATAACATATCCCAACAAAAAAGTTCCCGAAAATGTAACAATCCGGGAACTTTTTTCTTTTATATCAGATATACATTATCTGGAGATACTGTCGTCTATCTTGAAAAAGTCGAAATCTACATAACCGCCTGTCTCTTTAGTGGCATAATTGAACAATCCGAAACGGTATCCCATGAAATGCGGCATGGTGTATTGCATTTTCACCACACTACCTATTTCCGTCCAATTCTTACCGTCAAGACTATAATAGAAATAGCCCTTGTCGGTGCGGTCTCTGAAATCACATTCTGCCTTAAAATACACTTTATCTGATTTACACGGTATGCTGGCCACCTCCACAGGTTCATTACCGGAAGCGTCCTCCATGACAATATATCTCTTGTTATCAACTTTCTTCACTGCCACATAACCGTATTTTTTCTGGAACAGCGACAGACCCGCATAATCACCGTCTTTCATTGCAGAAACATCTACACAGGTAGTAGCCGACGATACAGGACCGAAAGTTCGTTGTGTCAATGTATTTTTAGCTTGTAAGATAGAGTTGGTTACACTTCCTGTAGTAAGGCGCAGATAACCTTTACGGTCGGAAACAGACCACAAGGAATTATCAGGATTATGGTTCCACTGCCATGTCAGAGGCAATGCCCTCTCACCTGACTTTCTTGAGAAATCGTCGGAGCATACAATTCCGGGATCGAGACCTTTGGAAGCAGGCAAATCCAGATATTCGGGAGCTTTGCCGTTTACTCCAATAACCGGCCATCCGTCTTTCCACTCCATTGGCACCAGATAAGGGATACGTCCTACCGCCCCACAATCCTGGAACAGATAAGCAAACCACCGTCCATCTGGAGTATCAACGATACCACCCTGGGCAATACCCTTGTCCTGGAACACCACCCTGCCCTCATAAGGACCTGTAATCTTGTCGGCACGGTGAACCACTACCGTACGCATTTCGTTTCTTGGCCATACGATATTAAACAGATAGTATTTACCATTCACCTTAAACAGCTGCGAGCCTTCAGAACCAAGCATGATATTGTCTCCTGCAGGAGCACTGGCATTCTCTATAAGAACATGTTTGGTTTCAGGCAATATTCCCGACAAATCGTCTTTAAGCTCTGCCATGACAAGCTTTCCATTTCCGTAAATCATATATTTTTTACCGTCCTCATCAAAAAAGAAATTCATGTCATGATACGAAGGAGAAAACTCTATACGTTTCCACGGGCCCTTTTCTGGATTGTCCGTAATGAAAAAATATGTTTTATTGGTAGTCTGAGCAAAGGTAGAGACATAATACTTTCCGTTATGGTAGCGGATGCAGCTTGCCCACGAACCCCGTCCGTATGTATTCTTTCCATCCTCAAGATTCATCGTAGCCAGACTGTCAGTAAGGGTGTCGTACGCATAACCTGCAAGTTCCCAGTTCGACAAATCCTTTGATTTCATTATAGGTACACCGGGAACCATGTGCATGGTTGTACTGCTCATGTAATACGTGTCTCCAACCCTGACCATCGACATATCGGGTACATCAGAATAAATAAGTGGATTTACAGCCCTTCCGGCACTTTCAGAAAAAGCAGGACCGGACATTAAGAGCAATCCCAATGAGAAAAATAAATTCTTTATCATAATTTCAGTATATATCATTTTTTAAACAAATGTGGAATAAACTCGTTCAGACATCTGCGCCATGTCAGCCACTCGTGTCCGGTACCTTCTGACACATAATAGTCAACCTCAATACCGAGACCACGCAAAGACTTGACCAAAGACTCCGTCCCCATGTTTTCATCTGTTCCGCATCCAAGGAAAAGATAATGTACCTTCTTGTTGAAGGCCTTGGCATCAGTAAACACTCCGTTGAAGGCCGTATTAACATCAACTCCGAAAATAGCCCCACTGAAACCTCCGATATAGGAGAACTTGTCAAGGTTGTTTAGCGTAATGTCGAATGTCTGCTTTCCTCCCCATGACAGTCCAGCCATGGCACGATGATCTCTGTCGGTATAGGTACGGAATGTCTTGTCGATATATGGTATAAGATCCTGAACCATAAGAGTGGCAAACGAAGCCCCATACAGATTTCTTTCCTCGTCAACATTCTTTCCCGGACGCGGACGGAAACCGACTTCGATATCCCCACTTTCCATCACCACAATCATAGGCTCACATTTGCCTTCGGCAATCTGATTGTCGAGAATATTATACATATATCCCTGAGTGCTCCATCCGGTCTCATCTTCTCCCATACCATGCTGAAGATATAATACCGGAAAACGTTTCTTACTGTTTGTCTCATATTCGGCCGGAGTATAGACCACACAACGGCGGAAACGTTTCTGCGACTCCGAGTAATAAGTACACGTCCTAACCTGTCCGTGAGGCACATCCTTCGTGCGATAATAATCACCTTCACTGCCTTCAGGCACTTCTATTCCACTTGCCATACGGCTGCAGCCGAAGAAGGTACAGCTCATAGGATCGATTACGGAAAATCCGTCAACCAACAGGAAATAATAATGGAAACCTACCACAAGAGGATTGGTATGACCAGTCCACCAACCGTTTTCATCTTTCGACAAATCATATTTCACTCCACACACATCAGCCTGCAATCTCTTTACGTCCGGAGCATAGATGCGGAAATAAGCACGATTGTCCTTATCCAAACGTGGAAAATCACATCCATGCATATTTGATGACGCAGGAACAGTGTTAGCTATCACATCCTCTAAATCAAAATCCTGTGCATAAGCCATTACTCCGCACAGCGCCATACCCACACATAGGAGCATGGATTTAAATGTCTTTCTCATAATAAAATTATCAGTTGTTTTTCATTCGTATTTCACATATATGGTCATTTCAGACTTTTGCCGTCAGAAAAAGCCTTTCCTACTTTTTCTCCCAAAACATTATATACATGTTTTATCGGATCGTATGTTATAGGGCGGAGTTTGTCGGCATCAATCTTTCCATCATCACCCAAAACCGACTCATCGGCAGATATATTTACTATACGTCCTACCATATGGCATGTTTCCGGATCGTACGAAACCAGTTCACACTCCAATGCCATAGGAAGCTCTTCTATGATAGGCGCATTAACCGATTCTGCCTTTACAGCATGCAGACCGGCTTTTTCAAGTTTTCGGTTTTCATTGTTTCCGGACACTATTCCCAAATAATCGCATGCCACTACATAATCCTCTGTAGCCATACTTACCGTAAAAGCTTTCGACTCCAGAATATTCTTTGTCGTCTTATGGTCTTCCGACAGACACAGACAAACCATATTGTCCGTATAGACACCTCCCCATGCCGCATTCATGGCATTAGGCACTCCATTGGCATCGTATGCCGCCACTATAAACACAGGCATAGGATACAGCCACGTTTTACTTCCAAAGTTTTTTCTCATATAAAATCTGTTTATTAGGTTAAAATCCGATAGTGTCAAATTTCCTTTACAGCCACCTTTATCACACCGTCAAGACGGTTTTCGAAAACACGGTATGCCTCTTCTATTTCGTCAAGCGCAAAACGGTGTGTAATGAGCGGTGTAGTGTCAATCTTGCCTTCGGAGATAAGGCGGAGTATTTCCTCACAGTCGCATCCGTCAACTCCTCCGGTTTTGAAAGTAAGGTTCTTTCCATACATATCAGGCAAAGGCAATACCTGAGGCTTGTCATAAAGTGCAACCACTGTCACCACCGCGTTAGGTCGCGCACATTCCCATGCCAGGCGGAAAGTATCATCTGCCCCTGCCACTTCAAGCACTACATCAGCACCTCCATGTGCAGACTCCTGCATCACAAAATCCTTACAGTTTTCAGGTTCCACCACCATGACATCAGGATAGTGTCTTTTGATAAAGGCTATCCTTTCTTCCGACTTCTCGCAGACAATTATTTTACGCGGATTTTTCAGCTTCACACACAGAAGAGTGCAAACGCCAGTAGGTCCGGCCCCGATAATCAATACAGTATCTTCTTCCTTGATTTCAGATATTCGTGCAGCCCAATATCCGGTAGCCAGAATATCACCTACGAAAAGAGCCTGTTCGTCTGTAACATTATCAGGAATACGGTTCAATCCCATATCCGCATGAGGTACACGCACATAGCATGCCTGTCCGCCGTCTATACGGCATCCCAGGGCCCATCCTCCATCTTGGTCTTCACAATTATTCACATAACCGTTTTTGCAGAAGAAACACTCACCGCAATAAGTTTCCACGTTCACGGTAACACGGTCGCCCAGCTTCACATTGGCAACTTCCCTACCAACCTGTTCAACCACTCCTACCATCTCATGACCTACGGTTATTCCTGGTACAGCACTCGGCACACTGCCATGCTTTATATGAAGGTCGCTAGTGCATATACTGCTCAAAGTCACACGTACTATCGCATCTTTGCTATTGACTATATGAGGAACAGACTTACGAAGCAATGCAAAATGCCCTTCCTGAAGATAAGTATATGCCGGCATGTCATCCTTCTTATCCACAGTCACATTTTCAAGATAGTTCTCCAATGCCGGCAATATCACTTTGTCTGCAGGTAACCATTCTACAGAATAAAGTCCGTCCGATTTAAGCCACTTCAAAGATTTGTGCTCTTTCAGGTTTAGAATACCTGATATGACCGAGCACACATACACATGTAGCTTTATATTAAAATCAGGATATGTATAATCAACCGTATCCAAAAACGAGTCGATACGTATCTCCAGATCAAGTTCCTCTCTTATCTCGCGCATCAAGGCCTGTTCCGGTGTCTCTCCGGCCTCTATCTTTCCTCCTGGGAACTCCCATTTATCCTTGAAACCGCCGCTACCTCTCTGAGTGGCAAGAATACCTTCACTTGTAACAATTACAGCTGCTACTACAGCTATTGATTTAATATTGTCCGTTTTCATATTAGTTTAATGGTTTTACATAAATCCCATTTATCAGGAATATATGCCTGTATGTCTTTCACGGACAAATATATTGAAAATATTTTATATTGTAAATTTTACACTAATATTTCTTACATATTCTTCACCACCACTGACAGTCACCATCCGGCAACCGCTCAATTCACCATCGTCACCTAAGGAATACTCGTAAGAGGTATGTTCTTCCAGCTCAGCACTGCTGGCCGGATACATATCTGTGCATAAGTACCTGTATGAATCACCGATAAACCCTCCATAAAATGCCACAATATGCATGGAAAGCGGATATAATTCCGACAAGAAGAGATCCGGCAAGCCATGCGTATTTTCCACGGCAACCGATTTATTGAACTCAATTATATAAGTCTCTGACAATCCGTCAACTGTCTGTTCAACTCTCACCTTCCCTTCTTCAGAATAGTCAAGCCTCAACGAAGAGTAAATCTCCCCGTTATCTGTTTTCTCCGTAACTTCCGACAGAAATTTATGTCCTTCACTGTCGGTAATATATGTGAAATCATAGTTTCTTTCTGTACTTCCGCCTTCTTCCATGCGGCATGAAACCGCAAATCCGGAAGTATCCAACTGATAAGTCCGTATATTGCCATAGCTGTCGGTTATTCTCACACTTCGGTCTGAGGCAGAAACGAATGTTGTATCACAACTGCTGAACAGCTCTCCTCCCTCAATCTCCTGAGCTGAGACATAATATGATATTCCACCATCAGAGAACATAAAAGTTTTGGTTGAAGTAACATCATATGAATCGCTAGAAATCAATTCTTTAAGTTCAATGCTACCCACTATCTTACTCTGATTGTCTTCACCATTATCTACTGTTGTTTCTTCCGTACATCCATACGCCAGCACCACAAACAACATCCATACTATATTCTTCATACTTCATCTGTTATATTCTGTTATCTACCACTTCCACCATACTTCGCGTCTGGTCAATACGACTGACCTTGATCTGCACAGGTATCCTTTCCTTTAGTCCTTCCACATGGCTGATTATACCCACACGCTTTCCGTTGATACCCTGCAGTTTTTCCAGCATATTCATAACCGTATTCAGTACATCACCACTCAGCGTTCCGAACCCCTCGTCGATAAACAATGTATCCACGGAAAGATTTCTCCTGTTGAGCGAGGAAAGAGCCAAAGCCAAAGAAAGAGAAACCAGAAATCCCTCTCCTCCTGAAAGAATGTCAACCGGTCCCTGAGCATCATTCTGATACATATCCATCATCCTGATAGTCAATGTACCCGGCTCACAGTCCAACCTGTAGCGTTTGTTCAACTTAACCAGATACCCATTCGCACGATGCAGCAAGTCATTAAGTATAAAGCTCTGAGCAATCCTTCTGAAAATCTTTCCGTCGCCACCGCCAAAAAGCTTGTTCAGAGATTCCCATTCCACAAAAATACGCCTTTTGGCCTCTTCTTTTTCCTTTTCCACACTAAATCTGGCAATGTTCTGCTCATTCGATTTGAGTTGCTGCTCTATACGGCCAATATCAGACATGACCGTATCAATGGCACTACGTACGTCTGCAAGCATTGATTTCATCATTTCTATGGCTACACCATCGCGTACATCTTCAGGACAAGACGCAAGATGCAAATCAAGCTCCCTCTGTTTAGCCGCAAGAACACTTTCCGCATTCTTGCTTCCGGTGATTTCGGCATCATGCTGTTTTCTTATCTCTGATATATTCTTTATTGAAGAGATATATTCTATCCTTCCGAGGTCGAAATCCTGATTCAGTGAAAGGAAAGCATCCAGTTCGCCGGTTGCCTTGGCCATTCTCTCACGTTCATTGGCAAGCGATGTAGTAAGAGCATGCACCTTGGCAGAAAAGTCAATACACTTGTCTGTAAGCCTGTCAACCAATATAGCGTCCGTAACATTATCACAATTCCAGTCCTTCCATACTTCGGATATCTCTGTAAGGATTTTTTCCACATTCTCCAATGCCGGCAAAGCCTGGGAAAGCAGCTTTTCAGTTGCCGCTACGTCTTTCACCCATCCATCATACTCAGCAGCGGAATTGCGTATGGAAGACAGCAAGCCTGACGGATCACTATCCCACATATTCCTCCATCCTTCTATCACAATCATTCCGCCGGCATCTTGAAGGGCCTTGGCTATCATCTCATTGTCAATCTTTATCAACGAGCTGATACGCTCAATTTCATTCACTACCGTCTGCCTGTCCTCTTTTGCCTTATCTCTCGACTTGACAGCATTCTCAAATTCCTTCCTTATATCCTTCAGTTCATTATTCAGCAAAGTAAGATGGTTGTTGCTGTCATTTATTTTCTTCTGCATCTCTATCAAAGCACTCATCCTTGCCGAATTATTTGCAGATACAATATGTAAAGTCTCATCCAGATTCGTCACATCAAGCTCATCACCTTCTCCGCACTTGACAGACAATTCCGCACACATGTTCCTTACCAGAGCCCCGGCATTCCTTATTGCGTCTTCAGCCTCCTTCTTCTCATTCAGTTTAGCCTGAATATCCTTCTTCAGGCGCTCCACAATAATCTGTATGGCATTACATTCAGCCAAAGTTTCTCTGAGTTCTTTCTCAGCCAATGCAACCATCTCCTCAAGCGGTTTCAATCTCTCTTCGCACTCCTCATCTGTAGTCAACCTGTCTATCACCTGTCCGCATACCGGACATACATCACCCACTGCCAATTTACTTCTTAGACTCACAGTCCAGTCACGCAAAGAAAGCTCCACTCCGTCATAAGCCTTTCTGGCCTCCACCAGCTTTTTATTCTTTTCTTCAAGCCTCACATCCAGTTTTACCTGTTCAGCCTCACGAAGTTTACATTCCTCCTGAAGAGCTGACGTTTCTTTCTCCAGCCTTGCAAGAGTCTTACTGCAATCTTTCAGTACGCCAATCTGCGTATTAAGCCTATTCAGACTATCCTTCTCTGCCGACAGCCTACGTACCTCCTCATTGACTGTATCCGGTTTCATATCGGCTACAACCTGTGTGGCGGCACTTATCTCTTTTTCCTTTAATTCTACAAAGTTTCCCAGCTTACTTACGCTATCCTCTTTGTCCGAGCAGGCTTTTTCCATTACAGGCATACTGTCATTTCGTTTCTTCAGAGCCTCTGTGTTTCCCCTAACCCTGACAGATGTCTCCAAAACAGAATTAAGCAAAGTCTCTATTTTCTGCACGTTCGAAAACATAGGTACATTTACCGCAGCTCCGGCTATACGGACATTCAATGCTTCAAGCAGGTTGTTCTTTTGCTGTATCCATGCCCTCAAACCGTTTCTTCCCTTATGAAGCTCTACGAACAGTGTCTTCAACCTACCCGCTTCAAGTTCAAGCTCTCTTACCTTTTGTTCTGCCTCTCTCTTCGTCTGCAGGCAGCTACCGGCATTACCCATTCTGTCATAATCAGAGATAAGTCTGGCTTCCTCTTTAAAGCTGTCAGAATTTATTACCTCCATACATAACTTGAATTTCCGTTCTGCCACCACCTTTTCTTCCTGCAGCTTTTTATAGACCTCCATCCATTTCACACAAGAATCCAGACGCGACGCCTCCCCATCAAGCTGTTTCTTTCTAAGCAAAGCTTCCGATTTCTGTCCGTTCAGCGAGTCAATCTCCTCCTGTTTAAGCAATACTATCCCTTCTGTCAAACTCCTTTGAGCATTATAATCAGCTTCCTTTTCCTTTTTTATCTCCTCTATTTTCTTTCCTATTTCCGAATATATCTCCGTTCCTGTAAGTTTTTCCAGAATTTCAGATTTCTCATCATCCTTACTTTTTAAGAACTGAGTGAACTGTCCCTGAGCCAGCATCGTAGTACGGCAGAACTGATCAAAATCCAGCCCTACAGCTTCCTCCGTAACCTTTCTCACGGCATCGGCATTCTTCACAGTAGTGTCACCCCACGACAAAGTCTGTTCCGGCGATGTAAGCTTATTGTTCCTGTTACGCTTCACCTGCCACACAGCCTCATACATTACCCCGTCAGAGCCGAGAAAAGTAAGTACAGCCGAGGCCTGACGTGCCCCATGCCTCAAAAGATTTGAAGTGTTTCTAGCGGTGATATTGTCTGTTCCGAAATTCGATTTCACCCCCGACGCCATATTCAGCCTTGGAGTAGTGTTATACAAAGCCAGGCAGATTGAATCCAGAATGGTAGTCTTGCCAGCCCCCGTATCCCCGGTAATCAGAAAAACGGAAGCATCAGCCAACGCTCCACTATCGAAATCAATCTCAGCCATCTCTACAGACGCTATGTTCTCAATTTTCAGTTTAGCCAGTTTCATAAATTGTAAAGACTTTTATACATTTCTCCCGTTATATCTCTTCACGGCCTCATCAATCATATCAGCCATTTCAGAAGGCATATCAGTACCGAACTTCGATTTGTAAAATCTCTGTGCCACATCTATCGGAGTAAGCTCCTGAAACTCATCATAAGTCATAACCGTACCACTATCCGCGGCCAGCATCTCCGGTCTGGTTATCTTACAATAACAATATGCGGCACGTTTGCCATCCAGAGCCTTAGCTATCTTCTCCATATAATCGGCAGGCATAGGCTTATCAAGGAGTATATTCAGTCTTACATAACACTCCTCGTCATCACCGATGTCAGAAAGCCCGTCAACAGCCACGTCGAAAGCGGACGGGACAGCAGGAACAGTCAGCATAGGACGAATATTCTTAATCCTTATCTCCCTTATTTCAGGTTCCCGTCCTCTCTCCACCGTAACCACTGAAACGGAGTGAGGATAAGTCTCATCAAAATTCACAGGAACAGGAGAACCGGAATATCTTGCCACTCCGGCGGCTCCTCTCAATGTCTGAGGATAATGTATGTGTCCCAGCGCGATATAGTCATATCCCAGACCAAGCTCCTCATGAGCCACCTCATTGATTCCCCCTATCACGTCAGTATCATGCCCCTCAAGATTACTGTTTGCCACCGTCATATGCGCCATCAACACCACCGGCACCCCGGCAGTATTCACCATCTTAACCCTGTCCTGCAAAGCGCGGAAGAATACACACCTGCGTTCCTCTTTGGGAGCCTCCTCATCCATAAGCGGATAACTCTGGTCGAATATATGCGGCACAGCCACAACATACCCCTTCAACACACCATCGGCATCCTCTATACCTATGATATGCCTGTCCAGATCGACCGTCCCGTCTTTCCTCTCCAGCTGTCCCACTACCCTTACTCCTGCCATCAGCCACAGTTCGCGCCCAAGCTCCAGCATCGCCTTGCTGTCATGGTTGCCAGCCGTCACCACAATAGCCATATCCGGACATGCCTTATGCATCTCCAGCAAAGCCTTGTAATACATTTTCTGCACCGAGGTAGAAGGATTGGTACGGTCGTAGATATCACCGCTTACAATAAGGGCATCCGGTTTTTCCTCATCCACTATATCCCTGAGCTGAGACAGGAAAGCGGCATGTTCAGCCGTCCTGTCATGCTCATATAAGGTATGTCCCAAATGCCAGTCGCTCGTGTGTATAATCTTCATAAAACTTATTCCATTATTTCAATCACATAACCGCCATCGAAAGTTCCGTTTTCAGGCAGATGTTGTATCCAGTCCTTTTCCTTATATTCACCATCAAAATTCATCCTGTCACAACGTCCGTACCAAGGTTCGATACACACAA
The DNA here is from genome assembly GCF_016901995.1 of Bacteroides caecigallinarum. Taxonomy (GTDB): domain Bacteria; phylum Bacteroidota; class Bacteroidia; order Bacteroidales; family Bacteroidaceae; genus Phocaeicola; species Phocaeicola cellulolyticus. Next base: position 39,211 of record NZ_JACJLE010000033.1, read on the forward strand.
ACGGAGCACTCTTTCCTGGAGGCGACCACAGTCCTACAACCGGAGCATCGAACAACAGGCGCAACACAGCCTTTCGCGAATTGTCATACAAGGCAACTTCTCCCACCTGTCCGTTCTCCAGAATCAGAGCATCACCATCGAAAGTAGAAGTATTCATAGGCAACAGTCCGTCCTTCAGTTCCAGCGGATAGTGCACATCAGTATTGGCACATCCCTTCTCTCCTATGAGGATATATTCCAGTCCCTCTTTCTTATCGAAACCGAAGTAGCCACGTTCTTTTGTATATGCGTCAAACCCCGGGAAATAAAAAGCAGGATGAGCTCCTATCTGAAAATACATATCCCCCGTTCCGGTATTCTTAACCTTCCACATCACATGAATCTTCTTCTGCTCTATCCTATAACCAATCTCCAGACAAAAATTGTAAGGATATTTCTTATGAGTCTCTTCATTGTCAGTCAGTCTGTACCACACCTCATTGTCGGTAATGCTCACAAGCTGAAACTCCATATCGCGAGCAAATCCGTGCTGCCCCAACGAATAAGTCTCTCCCTCGCATCTGTAAGTATTGTCCCACACTCTTCCCACAATAGGGAAAAGAACCGGTGAGTGTCTGTTCCAGAATGCAGGATCAGCCTGCCACAGATACTCCTTACCGTTACACTGTATGCTGCACAGTTCGGCACCGGCTGCCGACACCTGAATGCTCAGTACATCATTTGATAATTTCTCCATATATTTTTTTGATTTTATAAGTTTATGAGTCGCAAATTTTTAATTATTAATCTTTAATCATCAATCGTCTCCCTTCTTCTTCCAGCAGTTCAACCATCTGCCTGTATCCCTGATTATAAATCTTCAAAGCATTTTTAAGATTGAAAATATTATATTCATCTATGGAATCCACCTCAAGCAACAAGTCGCACAGTTCCGAATCCTCCACCGCATTCTGCTTGAACAAAAACAGATAAGACCTCAGAGCCACACGCAGGATATTATCCTCATACTCCTCCGGATGCTTGGGACATACATTCACCCCAATCACCTTACGGCACAAATCACGAATAGGCGTAACAGGGAAATTCTTGAACAATCCACCGTCCACATACCTCACACCATCAATTATCATCGGTTTGAACACAATGGGAATGGTACACGAAGCCATAACTCTAGGCACAAGCTCACCCTCGGTAAAGACCTTAGTCTCACCTTTGTCAAAATCTGACGCCACGGCACAGAAAGGAATATTCAGTTCCTCAAACCGTTTCACCGGCAAGTTCTTCTCCATAAATTCTATGAATCCGTCATATTTCAGCAAAGCCTCCTTCGGTATCATAAAACTCACGAAATCACGGAAGTCATGCCCCAAAAACAATTTCAGAATCTCCTTAGGCTTGAAACCGGCTGCATAAAAGGCACCTACCACAGCTCCGGCACTTGTACCGGCTATAATATCAGGTTTAATACCCTTTTCATCCAGAGCCTGCAAGGCACCAAGATGTGCAAAACCTTTTGCTCCGCCACCGCTAAGTGCCAGGCCTATATTGTATGGTAAATGCTTTACCATGTCCTTATTATCCTGCTTCGTAATTTGATTTTCCATGTTGTTTAGGGATTATTAGACTTTACAAAGGTAAAAAAAATGACATAAATTGAAGCATAACATTCATAGCTTCCCTCTCATGATTGTCAGGTTGAAATATGAAGCTACATGCCTTTTAGGAATAATCAAAGCAAGTACAACATCATTTGCCAACTGTATAAGTGGATTTTCCCATTTTTATTCTTTTGAAGTTATTTTTCTGAGATCTGCTTGTACACAGTCTATCTCCAGATATCCGTCTGTATGTATGAACTTATCAAGAATATCAGTCTTAAATGCCACCCTTGTTCCTTTACAAAGCATTGTTCCGATATGCAGTACAAGTTTATACAACTGATGACCTTGAATATGAAGGTAGGCATTGTCTTCATCAAGATGTTCATTTGCCATATTCTCTGGTTGTTGAAGATTCTGAAGAGCATCTTCAAATAACTGCTTCACTCGTTCAATATAAGCGCTACCGTTGTCCGTTAATTCATTTATTGTAGGTTGTAATGGCAAACATGAATTGAATCGAGTAATGTTCCATTGTTGATTTAACTCTGAACTTTTGCTATAATGCACAAGATAGAGAAGAGGTTTATATACAACAGCAGAAAGTTTTCTCAAGAAGACCTGAAAATCGAAGTCTGAATTTGGGACTAATTTCACAAAACGTTCTTGAAGATGTTCCGCCTCACAAAAATGATTCTCCCATGAATAGGCATATGTCTGAGCAATGAGGGCGTCAGCAGTCAATCCGTCTTCTCCTTTCAATTGTCGCAAATCACTATCTATACAAATGAAGAAACGGTTGGAGAGATAAGGCTTATAACGTAAACATTGCTCACAGCCGCGCGCATCATTACCCTTTTCATTCTTCGAAAACGTAATGAAATGATAGGTTGCGGGGAAGGCTTTCTGAAGTTGAATATTCCAGAAAAACACATCTTCGGCATCCTCTAAATGTACAACGGCCTTTATACTCCTATTGCGTAAATGAATATTACGATAATAACGTGCTTGTTCTTCTATTCTATTCATATCCTTCACTCAATTGGAGTTGTTACATCCTCCATATAAATAATCCTATCACCCCATCCGTCACCAAAGATACTTGGTGAATGTGTTGCAATAAAGTATTGTGCATTAGGATTGAGTTTCACAAGTATATTAATCAACTCATATTGCCAACTGATATCAAGCGAGTTTTCTGGTTCATCAAGCAGAACAAATGCTTCTTGACCGTCCATAAGGAATACACGAAGTAAAATCAAAAGCATTTGTTTTTCACCAGAAGACAAAGAGTCAATGGGAATAATCTGTTCTTTAGAAACCACAGTAAATTTGTTCCCTTCAATTTCAATATGCTTTCCTGTATCTTTGAACAAAGAATTTATGATAGAACAGAAACCTTCAATACGTGCTTTCATCTCAGTTTGCTTTTCCAGTGTAGCATCAATCATGGACATGCGATAATACATCATTGACGGGCCAGTTTTCATATCGAACATGTAAAATTCAAGATCCTGTGTCAATGCATTTGCCACTTTACGCTTATCGCGCATGGCTATATTATCTATAGACGGTACAAATACTATTTGTTTTTTATCACCGAGATTTTTAAGAGCTAATTTGTATATTTCGTTTAGCAACGTAGTCTTACCACTACCGTTTATACCAACGATAATATTCACATCCGCATTGGCAGTGAAGCTAACGTTATACTTACTCCAAAGGTTAGTTGTGATATCTTTAATTTTTGAGTACGACATAAAGCCTATTCTTTAATCTGTTCGTTATTTCCGGTATAGTGCCTATTATATGCAAAATTAATCATTTCCCATCACAATAAAGACACGATATCTATATTTTTTGCAATACTCATCGTTTTAATAACGTTTTCATCACTTTTATTCTTTCTAAATTACTTCCAAATCATTATTTTTGTGCTAACAAGAACAGCATAGGCTTAGTTGGTATATCTTGTATAGGCGTTGTGGATTGCTTTCAAATCATTATCTTTGTGCTAACAAGAACAGCGCCATTTGTTCTTTATTGTCTTGCAAACCAGTTGTGAATTGCTTTCAAATCATTATCTTTGTGCTAACAAGAACAGCATAAGAATGTTTCATAATAGTAATTAACGGGTTGTGAATTGCTTTCAAATCATTATCTTTGTGCTAACAAGAACAGCCCAGAGCAGTAGGGCGCATGTACGAAGTATGTTGTGAATTGCTTTCAAATCATTATCTTTGTGCTAACAAGAACAGCAGCTGACTTCACTGACTTACCAATAGCTAGTTGTGAATTGCTTTCAAATCATTATCTTTGTGCTAACAAGAACAGCTCCTCTGTCTGGATGCTATCTTTCAATTTCGTTGTGAATTGCTTTCAAATCATTATCTTTGTGCTAACAAGAACAGCATTTATTAATCTTTAAAACCACATAACTAGTTGTGAATTGCTTTCAAATCATTATCTTTGTGCTAACAAGAACAGCTTATGGATTGTGTCGTTTATTCACCGCTGGTTGTGAATTGCTTTCAAATCATTATCTTTGTGCTAACAAGAACAGCCTTGCGACTGCAAATGTTTATTAAGTATGTGTTGTGAATTGCTTTCAAATCATTATCTTTGTGCTAACAAGAACAGCTACAAGTCTAATTATCATATTTTATCTATAGTTGTGAATTGCTTTCAAATCATTATCTTTGTGCTAACAAGAACAGCAGGCGAGTAATACAGCACCTGCAAGAATATGTTGTGAATTGCTTTCAAATCATTATCTTTGTGCTAACAAGAACAGCATTAAATGAACGGTTAAAACCGAAGCAATGTTGTGAATTGCTTTCAAATCATTATCTTTGTGCTAACAAGAACAGCTTAAAATAATATGCGTATATTTGCAGTGTGTTGTGAATTGCTTTCAAATCATTATCTTTGTGCTAACAAGAACAGCTCCAATCATAATACTGTGGAGCATAACCAGTTGTGAATTGCTTTCAAATCATTATCTTTGTGCTAACAAGAACAGCGTTGTATAGTCAAGCTGTGGTAAGACATGGTTGTGAATTGCTTTCAAATCATTATCTTTGTGCTAACAAGAACAGCCATTTAGAGCTTTCATTTTATACGTTGACGTTGTGAATTGCTTTCAAATCATTATCTTTGTGCTAACAAGAACAGCATATTGTTGCAATATATGCATTATTTGTGAGTTGTGAATTGCTTTCAAATCATTATCTTTGTGCTAACAAGAACAGCGACAATGGTAGTTGTGCTGGATGCGTGCTGTTGTGAATTGCTTTCAAATCATTATCTTTGTGCTAACAAGAACAGCCGAGCCTGCCTCTGAATTATCCTCGCCGAGTTGTGAATTGCTTTCAAATCATTATCTTTGTGCTAACAAGAACAGCTTGGGGCAAAAAAAGAGGTCATTTTTCCCCGTTGTGAATTGCTTTCAAATCATTATCTTTGTGCTAACAAGAACAGCATCGTGAACGAAACAACTATTGATGGTTCGTTGTGAATTGCTTTCAAATCATTATCTTTGTGCTAACAAGAACAGCGACCACCAAGATAACGAGATTGACCAGATAGTTGTGAATTGCTTTCAAATCATTATCTTTGTGCTAACAAGAACAGCCTCATTCGCTCTCTAAAATACCATGCTTTTGTTGTGAATTGCTTTCAAATCATTATCTTTGTGCTAACAAGAACAGCTTTTTTTAAAAAGACTACGTAAACATTATGGTTGTGAATTGCTTTCAAATCATTATCTTTGTGCTAACAAGAACAGCCAACCTTAGCTGTAAACTTAATTGCACGGCGTTGTGAATTGCTTTCAAATCATTATCTTTGTGCTAACAAGAACAGCTCGGCAAGGTCATAGGTACTTGTGTGGCTGGTTGTGAATTGCTTTCAAATCATTATCTTTGTGCTAACAAGAACAGCAGAAAGGTTAACCAAATTGCTACCATCGTTGTTGTGAATTGCTTTCAAATCATTATCTTTGTGCTAACAAGAACAGCTCATATGCTTAGAAGTTTTGAAGAAACTTGGTTGTGAATTGCTTTCAAATCATTATCTTTGTGCTAACAAGAACAGCGAAAACCAGAAAGAGAGAAATTACCACTTGTTGTGAATTGCTTTCAAATCATTATCTTTGTGCTAACAAGAACAGCTTACGGGGCAAACGTGCCGAAAGTCTGTTTGTTGTGAATTGCTTTCAAATCATTATCTTTGTGCTAACAAGAACAGCATAAGAATAATATTTATCTTCTGATATTAGTTGTGAATTGCTTTCAAATCATTATCTTTGTGCTAACAAGAACAGCCAAGAAGCTTACATGTGTTGTTAGTACGTTGTTGTGAATTGCTTTCAAATCATTATCTTTGTGCTAACAAGAACAGCAATGAACTACAATACGGAAGATGAGAAATAGTTGTGAATTGCTTTCAAATCATTATCTTTGTGCTAACAAGAACAGCCCATAAGATTTAATTTTTTGGGTAATACAGTTGTGAATTGCTTTCAAATCATTATCTTTGTGCTAACAAGAACAGCCGCTTTCGAATGTAAATTTGGCATTTGGAGGTTGTGAATTGCTTTCAAATCATTATCTTTGTGCTAACAAGAACAGCAATATCTAACTCCTAATTCTTTTACTGCTGTTGTGAATTGCTTTCAAATCATTATCTTTGTGCTAACAAGAACAGCGCTGTAATGGAGCATTATAACAATTTATTTGTTGTGAATTGCTTTCAAATCATTATCTTTGTGCTAACAAGAACAGCAAAATATAAAAGAAAAATTAAATACATTTGTTGTGAATTGCTTTCAAATCATTATCTTTGTGCTAACAAGAACAGCATGGCAAACATTATGCAACAGTTACAGCTTGTTGTGAATTGCTTTCAAATCATTATCTTTGTGCTAACAAGAACAGCAACCGCCACTCTCCTTAACACACAACTTAAGTTGTGAATTGCTTTCAAATCATTATCTTTGTGCTAACAAGAACAGCGACATTGGTTGAAGTATCAGGATCACGTGTGTTGTGAATTGCTTTCAAATCATTATCTTTGT
>NZ_JACJLE010000034.1 GCF_016901995.1 Bacteroides caecigallinarum
TCCTTGTCTGTAGCTACAAAAGCCTTTTTCAAGCCAAGACGTGATATTTCTTTTGGAAGCACTTCTCTGGCTCCGGGACCGAAGTAAGATACTTCGTTCAATACAAATCGGTTTATCATAATAATCTGATTTTATGAAGTTACAAACAGACAGTGTTATTTTCACTGCCTGTTTATAATCCTCAAAATTAACTATAATCTTATAATCACCAACAACAAATCATCAATTACTTGTAAATAGGACCATAATTCTGGCAAGCTCTATAGTCTGCACCTTCCTTATCCATTCCGAATGCATTCCATGCAGCAGGACGGAAAATCTTATCATCGTCAACATTATGCATACATACAGGGATACGGAGAATTGAAGCCAAAGTAATCAAATCCTGACCGATATGACCATAACTGATGGCTCCATGGTTTGCTCCCCAGTTATTCATTACAGAATATACATCCTTGAAAGCAGGTTTGTCGCACAAGCGTGGCACGAACCATGTAGTAGGCCATGTGCGGTCAGTACGTTCGTCAAGAAGTTTATGTATTTCAGGATCAATTTCCACAGTCCAACCTTCGGCAATCTGAAGCACAGGGCCAAGACCTTTCACCAAGTTAAGACGGCTCATAGTGACAGGCATACCGCCTTTTGAAAGGAAGTTTGAAGAGAAACCGCCGCCACGGAAATAATCTCTGTTAGCAGGATACCATGTAGTAGCTTCAAGACATTTTTCCACTTCAGCATCTGTAATTTCCCAAGCCGGTTTCATTGTAGGATTTCCTTCAGCATCTGTCTGCTGGCCAGTTCCGTCAAGAGTAGTTGCACCTGAATTGATAAGGTGTATGATACCGTTCTTTGCCAAACCTGTAAGTTCTTTTCCTGTCACACGCTTAACTGCTTCAGGACTCCAGTATGTACGAACATCAGAGAAGATCTGTGCACGGTTTGTCAACAAGTGACCGAATAGCATAGCTACACCGTTGCATGCATCGTTTTCTGTTGCCACAACAAATGCCTCACGAATACCGTTCCAGTCGAATGATGTATTAAGCAATGCTTCTGAATAGTCACCGTTTGGATAGAAGTCAGTCCACTGACGCTGTCCCTGGAAACCTGCAGCTATTGCATTATGTCCTAGGGCTTCTTCCTTGAATCCCATTTCCTTCAGTTTAGGATTACCTGTCATAAGATCGCGCATGATGATAGTCATCTTGACGATAAATTCCCAATCAGCATCCTTTTCTTCACGAGTCTTTTTCTTTGCATCTACATTGAAATCATTGCCTTCGTTCTTCTTGCAATATTTTTCTGTCCATGCCATAGCCTTGGCAAATTCTTCCTTATCATATATGCCTTCAGTCATACGACGGATAATTTCAGTCAAGTCAACAGACTCATTACGCATTCCAAGGTATTCCTGGAAGAAATCCGGATTTACGATAGAACCTGCAATACCCATTGACACACTACCCATAGAAAGATATGACTTGCCGCGCATTGTAGCCACAGCCTGTGCCGCACGAGCAAAACGAAGTATCTTTTCCGCTACATCAGCAGGGATTGTATTATCTTCAATATCCTGTACATCGTGACCATAGATACCGAATGCAGGCAAACCTTTCTGTGCATGACCAGCAAGTACAGCAGCCAGATAAACGGCTCCCGGTCTTTCAGTTCCGTTAAATCCCCAAACAGCCTTTGGATAATAAGGATTCATATCCATTGTTTCAGCTCCATAACACCAGCAAGAAGTCACGGTGATAGTGGCACCTACACCTTCACGTTCGAATTTTTCTGCGCAAGCTGCACTTTCAGCCACACGTCCTATAGTAGAATCTGCAATTACACATTCAACAGGACTTCCGTCTCCATTTTTCAGATTAGAAGAAATAAGTTCTGCCACTGCTTTGGCAAGATTCATAGTCTTTTCTTCAAGGCTTTCGCGGACACCACCCTGACGTCCGTCGATTGTGGGACGAATCCCGATTTTCGGATAATTTTTCATTGTTTCGATAGTTTATAAAGTTTGTATTTAATATTTTTACTTACATATTCCGGCATGTCACAACTATGCTGAACTATGCTGATTTATCTGTATTAATAAAGGAACTACTGTAAATGAATAAAACTGAAATCATACCGAATTACGTAAATGCACCTCAGTATGGAGATAAGTCCGGACTGCCTCACCCGTAAGTATGAATTTTGCAGCCTGCTTTCCCATCTCATCCCAGTTTACACTCAAAGCAGTGATTCCGTCATCTATAACTTCGTATGCGGGCGTATCATTATATGCAATAATACCAAAGTCGCGTCCGCACTTCATCCCTTTTTCCCTACTTCTCTTTATTATATTCACAACATCTGTCTGACGAATAACTATATAAGCCACGCCATTCTCCACATCTGTGATGTCCTCCTGTTCGGATATTTCAGAAACCATGTCATTATCATGACAGTACTGTCTGAAGCTGTCAGCCGAGACTCTAGGATGTTTTGAATCAGCCGGAAACTGGAATACTATCTTACGGTATTTCTTCAGCCTGTCAGTAAGTTTGGTAAGAGCATTATAGAACTCATCATCAAAATTCTGGCATATATAGGAATAATTCTCCTTCTCGAATTTTCCGAAGTCAAGAAGCAACAGACGTGAAGGGTTTATCTTATTGAACAAAGGCGAGAATTTCTCATTGTCAAAATTCATCACCACATAATAATTGTAACGACCTATAGCTTCATGCAATATAGTATTGAATATGTGTTCATTATATTGATGAAACCACAAATCCACCTTATATGACGTAGAAAGTTTTCTTACGAAACTATTATACAGCGTATTTTTAAAAGGTGAATACTCATCAAGAAGAAGAAATATTTTCTCCTGGCGATTGGTCACATAATATCCCTTACCGGGAGTAGAATCGATAAGTTTCCTCTCGCGCAAATCAGAAAACGCCTTAAAAACAGTATCGCGCGACACATTGTAAGCCTTGCTAAGATAATTTATGGAAGGCAGACTGGTGTCTGTCTTGTATTTCCCCATCATGATATCCTGTTCTATGATATCAGACAGTTGCTTAACCTTTGTGGACTGTTGTCCGAAACTTACTTTATCTTTCATATGCAAAGCATTAACTGTGCTGAACTGTTCTGACGCAAAGGAATGAATTTTATTCTTCACAACCAAAAGAATACTATATGTTTAAAAACACCATAATACATTTTTCACCAAACAAAAAGCTTATTTTTCAAGTGTGCGCACGTTCCACTTAAAGCGTGCGTCCATTCGAATCTAAGCGTGCGCACGTTTTTTTTAACAGATATTTACTTCCAAAATTCATAAATATGTAATGAAATTTTCAACATTGAACAGACAACACATATTTAATGAAAAGTCAAATTTGCACAACTCGGAAAAAATCATTTATATTGCATTAGTTTTTTAATATCAGCCAAAATGAATAACGATATAAACAAAGAAATTGCATTGCTGCTTCAAAATATCGGAGTAGAAAAAAATGACATTAATTGGGGGACACAGCTAACAATATTTGCCGCTATAATCATTATAACTTATGCCTGCACAAAACTGTTCAGACATATTATAATACCATTGATACACAAAATTACAGCACGTACAAAAGCTAAATGGGACGACTATCTGTTCAACACCGAAATGATGAAGGCATTCAGCCGAATGATCCCGCCTATAATTCTTTATGTGCTTCTTCCATTTGCTTTCGGCAAATCGCCTCAATTACTCAATTTCTCGCTTAAGGTATGTCTTATATATCTGGATATAGTAAGTATCCTTCTTATTGGAACATTCCTGAACTCTCTTTACAATATATCCAGCGAGCACGAAAAACTGAGAAACCGTCCTCTGAAAGGTATATACCAGATGATAAAACTTATCACCATCACCATTGGTATAATAATACTGATAAGTATCCTCATGGATCAGGACCCTACGAGCATACTTGCCGGACTTGGTGCATCGGCCGCTGTACTTATGTTGATATTCAAAGACAGTATCCTGGGACTTGTGGCTGGCGTGCAACTCTCGGCAAACGACATGCTGCGTCCGGGTGACTGGATTACAATGACCAAATATGGAGCCGACGGATACGTGATAGAAGTTTCGCTTACTACTGTCAAGGTGCAAAACTTCGACAAGACAATAACCACCATACCACCCTACGCACTGGTGAGCGATTCATTCCAGAACTGGAGGGGAATGCGCGAAACAGGAGGAAGAAGAATAAAACGTTCCGTTAACATAGATATGAACACCGTACATTTCTGTACGCCTGACGAGATTCAAAGTTTCATAGATAAAGGATTGGTGGACAAGAAGACTGACATAAATGAAAAAACCGTAAATCTTGCAATCTTCAGGAATTATATTCTGAACTATCTGAACAATCATCCTAAAGTGAACAAAGACCTGATGATAATGGTACGCCAGATGCAACCGGCATCCGAAGGTATGCCTCTGGAGATATACTGCTTCTCCGATACACCTGACTGGATTCCTTACGAAGCACTGCAATCAGAGATTTTCGAACATGTAATGGCTATGGTTCAGGAATTCAACCTGCGTATATTCCAGCGCCCGGCCGGTACAGACTTCAAGTCATAATAAGGTACAGATACATTAATCCCCGACAGTTTGACGAAAACAGACTGCCGGGGATTAATGTTTTTATTATACCACTACAAGTGCAATAAACTGTATGAATAATATCAGGAACACCATCGCTATAGGGTAAACCGTTGCATATGCTACTCCAGGAATATTACTATCCGTCATAGAATCGGCTGCAGCAAGACCAGGCGTACTGGTCATACCACCGGTGATGGTTCCAAGCAGATCAAGCATACTAATCTTGAAGACCAGACGGCCTACTATCGCCGCTACCAGCATAGGAACAATAGTAATCAAAGCACCTACACCGAAAAGCAGGAATCCACTCTCCTGGAATGTAGAAACAAGATTCTTTCCTGCCGATGTACCAACCTCAGCAAGGAACAACAACAATCCCAACTGGCGCAAAAGCTGGTTTGCCGGACCGGACATAGACCAAAGAATAGGCCCAGTCTTTCCTATTGCACTAAGGAAAAGCGCCATCATCAACACCCCTCCTGTAAGTCCCGGAGAGAACGACATTCCGCTTCCGAACGAGATATTGAGTTTACCGAACAATACACCAAGAACAATACCCATAGCTATAGGGAAGAAATCTGTGTCCGACAAACGTTTCTCATCATTACCCAACAGACGACCTACAGCCTGGACACCATCCTGCTCGCCTACCACCATCAGTTTGTCACCAAACTTCAATGCCAGTTCAGGCGAAGGTGAAAGGTCGATACCGCTTCGGCGGATACGTGTAACGGTACATCCGAAGTTTTTCTGAAGATTAAGGTCGCCCAGCTGCTTGTTTATCATATCCTTCTTTGTCAGCAACAAAGATTCTATCACCTGAGTATTTATCAATGGCAACTCACCTTCCTCACGTTCGCCAAGCATTATTCCAAGATTACTCAAAGATTCCTCGCTACCTACAGCCTGGACTATGTCACCTTTGTTTACAACAACAGAAGCAGTAGGAATCACTATCTCATCACCAATTTTCAGACGCGAAACTACGGCACCTGTAATGGCACGGATATTAAGCTGTGCCAGAGTATGCCCGCATATAGCTTCGTTTGTCACATGAAATATACATGTTTTAAGTTCAGGGAACTGTCCGCGACGTTCTTTTTCAAGGCGCTTTGCTTCCTCATCCAAATCTACACGAAGAAGCTTTGGCAAAAGTTTCACAAAAAGAATCACACCAATAACTCCAAACGGATATGCTATACCGTATGCAATTGAAGCCAATGGTGACTGAGTACTGTCAATAGCCACTGCAAGACCTGGTGTACTGGTAAGAGCTCCTGCCACAAGTCCCACAACACTTGGCGTATCTATTCCGAAAGCATATTTCAGCCCTATGGCCGTAAGACATGCCGACGCAATGATAAGCACTGTAATAAGAATTAGAGTCTTGCCCTTGGTACGGAAAGAATCAAAGAATCCTGGACCGGCCTGAATACCGATTGTAAAGATAAACAACACTAACCCGAAGTTTCCAAGTTCCTTTGGAATTGAAACTCCCCAATGGCCGAAAGCCAGGGCAATAAAGATCACGGCTGATACATCCAGAGATAATCCCTTTATCTTGATGCGTCCAAGCATAAAGCCTAGGGCAACAATCAGGAATACAGAGAAATAAGACGATTGTAATAAGTCGTTAAACATAAAAATTAAATTGTGATTAATAAGTACGCAAATATAAACAAAACCTAATGAATTACAAAGTGAAAACACCGTTTTCGACTTATAACCATTAGGTTCTGCAAATATTATATCAAGTTAATAATTAACGACTTATACTATATGTCAAACTAAACTCTCTATATACTCGTTAAGTTTCTTATAGAAAGGATGTTTCGTCAGTGTTGCAACATCTCCCAAAATGATTAGTTTCATCCTTGCACGTGTTATCGCCACATTCATTCGTCGCAAGTCATTGAGGAAGCCAATCTGTCCTTCCTCATTGGCTCTTACAAGACTTATGAGTATTACATCACGCTCCTGTCCCTGAAAACCATCTACGGTATTGACAGTAATAAACTGACGATACGGCTTGAACCATGCATCCTTGCGTATCAGCTGACGGAGATACTGCACCTGCGCCTTGTATGGAGAAATCACTCCCACATCTATACGCTCGTCAAGAAAACGTTCACGCCCTATCTTCTCTATATATTCCTTCAGTTTTCCCACGGAGAGTTCAGCTTCCTGCTTGTTTATACGGCCATAATTCTCGCCTATAAACTCTTCGTTGCAGTCCATTCCCTCTGTATTTACCCATTCTATCGGGGTATCGAAATCAAGGATACTGCGATATTTCACTTCGGGAGCCGACTGCAACATTCCGCCATAGAACCAGTCGGAAGAGAAACGCATTATCTCATTGTTCATTCTGTACTGCACCTTCAGAAGAGAGACAGCCTGCGGCTTATTTGCCACTATGCTTTGCATCAGTGTATGTCCCAATCCTCCACGTAATGCCACAGGGCTTTTCACTGTAGGAGGAAGCTGGCAATGATCGCCCGCCAATATCACACGGTCAGCCTTGGCAATAGGAATCCAGCATGCAGCCTCCAATGCCTGGGCAGCCTCATCAATAAACAATGTACCGAACTTATGACCAATAAGTACACGGTTCGCACTGCTCACCAATGTACAGGATATGACTCTCGCCTCGGCAAATAATGATTCGTTTATCCTTATCTCCAACTCAGTGGCACGGTCTTTCAGAGAATTAATCTTCAGTCTGATGCTCTCCCTGTTGGCACCTTTACGGTTTGCTGAATACAATTCGCGGATAGCCTTTCTTATGCTCCACAGCTGTGAATAATCCGGATGCGATTCAAATTTCCTTTCGTATGTAAACGAAAGCATCTTGTCATTCACACGCGAAGGATTTCCTATTCTTAATACACTTATACCCCTATCGACAAGCTTTTCGCTTATCCAATCGACAGCCATATTACTCTGCGCACATACCATCACCTGGTTTTCACGGTGAAGCGTTTCGTATATAGCTTCTACAAGAGTAGTAGTTTTTCCTGTTCCCGGAGGCCCGTGTACAATAGCCACATCCTTGGCATGAAGTACCTTGTTGACAGCCTCTTCCTGAGTGCGGTTAAGCCATGGAAATCTAATAGGACTGAAAGAGAACTCCGATACAGGCTGCTGTCCGTAGAAGATATCACGCAACTCAGCAAGACGGTTGTCCTTTGCACCTATTACACGATTCAACGCCTCAAACATCAGCCGATAGGAAGTTTCGTCAAAATACAGCTGCACTCCAAGCACGTCATATCTCTGCAAGGCAATCATGGCATCCGGTCCGGGAAGTATCACCACCATACGGTCTTCGTCCACATAATTCACCGTTGCAACGAAATTCATATATGTCAGTCGCCCACCGGCATCCTGAGTAAAGAAACATACAGGACGGCCATACTCAAAAAGGTGCTCTATCTCCTTGTCCTCAGTACGGAATATCTCCACCACAAACTGATTGAGAGCATTATAGTAACTTCTTCCCACAGATATAGGATACCAGCACATTCCACGCTTCACCTTACGCCCTATACCCATCACTTCCGTCTGCTGACGGAACTGTTCTTTTTCATACTCATATTCCGCCTTAAGCAATTCATAATGATGCTGAAGATAAAGCACCGGAGACACTATATTCGACTTTTCCTTCATTAACCGATTCTTATTATTTAGATGAAGATTCTTCCTTTAGCATTTCAGCGCGCGACTTACTCTGAGTGACAAGATATACACCTGCAAAAATTGATATTGCAGCAATTGCCTTTACCCATCCGAACGATGACATACCCATCAGTATTGCCACGCTAGAGCCTACTACCGGCTGCATATAGTTATACATGCTGACCACAGTAGGACGAAGTGTCTTCTGGCCTACAAGCATAAGAATATATGCAAAATATGTTCCGAAAAGTATCACATATCCTACCTGCATCCATACCTCCATTGGTATCTCGGCAAACTGCATCTCCGAGAAATCCCTGTACGAAAAAGGAATAAAACATATTGCTGCATAGCTGAACATCCATTTCATCAGAGTAAACACACTGTATTTGGATATAAGTTTCTTGAATATTGTAAGATAGCAAGCAAAGCTTATCTGTGCAGTTACACACAATACATCGCCTAACACACTTCCCTCCTTCTCACTGCCACCGGCATTACTGAGGATAAGAGCCAAAGCACCGACAGATCCTAAAAGAATACCACCGACTTTAAGCGGAGTTACAGGCTCTTTAAGGAAGATGGCAGCCAATATCATTGTCACGATAGGCATGGTGGTAGTCATGATGGAAGCATCCACCGGAGAGGTAAGCGACAAACCGAAAGTGTAACACCCCTGATTGCATACAATACCAAGCATTGATGCAAAAAACAATAACATAAGATCGCGGGGCGGAACTTCTTCTTTCCTGACAAACAATGATGTTATCCAGAAACATACTGCACCACCTATCATACGCATATTGGCAAGTGCCAGTCCGGAAATACCGGCCTCCATAGCAGCCTTACCTATAGGTGCCATAAGTCCCCACATACTGGCAGCGAACAAAAGGGCCAGATGGGCTTTAAGATTAGAACTCTTCATATCTTTTATACCTTAAAATTATTTTGTTGTGCAAAGTTACAAGATATTTGAAAAATTGGCAGATGACGGTTGATTAATTCAAAGAGATTGATTAAATTTGTTGGATAAGAACGATAAAAGACAAAGAAATGAAGAAACAAGCCGAGTTCATAAAGCGTATTGTCATAAAAGGCCTCTGGGGCAGAAAAGACATTACATGGGATTTGAGAAAAGATGTCAATATCCTTAGTGGAGTGAACGGTATTGGAAAAAGTTCCATACTAAACAGTTCCGTGAGAAGACTGAACGAGAACAATGAAGTACAGCTCACAAACGGGATAAAGGATATAGTGACATTCACATTCAGTCCGGAGGATGCAGATTTTATACCTTTCGACGTTATCCGCAGTTTCGACCGTCCGCTTATAGACTTCGGACTGCTGAAAAAGATCGGTGATCAGGATGTACGTACGGAACTGGACTGGCAACTTTACCAACTGCAGCGACGCTATCTGGACTATCAGGTAAATATAGGCAACAGGATCATTGAACTGCTGACAAGCGGAGATCCCGAGAAACAGATGATGGCAGCCGAAATATCTAAACCCAAAACAAAATTCCAGAATCTGATAGACGAACTCTTTGCCGAAACAGGAAAGAAGATAAACCGCAAAAGCAATGAAATTCTCATCGAACAGGATGGAGACATTCTCACTCCTTACAAACTTTCGTCGGGAGAAAAACAGATGCTGGTCATTCTGCTGACAGTACTTGTACAGGACAATGCCCACTGTGCGCTGTTTATGGACGAGCCTGAGATTTCACTCCACATAGAATGGCAACAAAGGCTCATAACACTCATCAGAAGTCTTAATCCTAACGTACAGATTATCCTGACAACACATTCTCCGGCACTCATCATGAACGGATGGGTAGATGCAGTGACCGAAGTGAGCGACATTACTACTAATTAAAAAAAACAGGGACTATGGGAAAACGACTTACGGAAAACCTTTCATCATTATATATAGGTGCGGCCAACAATCTGAAGCCGAAACATGCAAAAAGGAAGATTGTGGCGTATGTGGAGAGCTATGACGACATATCGTTCTGGCGTGCCCTGCTCTCTGAGTATGAAAACGACAAGGTTTATTTCGAAGTCATGCTTCCATCACAAAGCTCGCTTGCCAAGGGAAAAAAGACCGTACTCATGAACCAGTTGGGAAAACAACTTGGTGAAAACATGATAGCCTGCGTAGATAGTGACTACGACTACCTCTTGCAAGGACGTACCAACACATCGCGCTACATGATAGAATGTCCGTATGTACTGCAGACATATGCCTATGCCATAGAGAATTTCCACTGCTATGCCGAAGGTCTGCATGATGTATGCGTAACAGCTACACTGAACGACCATAAGCTGATAGATTTTCCTGCATTCATGAAGGCATACTCTGAGATAGCATGGCCTCTTTTTATATGGTCGGTATGGTTTTACAGAAGACATATTCTTGCCGAATTCTCACTACTTGATTTCTGTTCGTACGTAAAACTGGATCAGGTAAGTACACGCTATCCTGAACGCAGCCTTGAGCATATGGCAAAAAAAGTAGAGAAAAAGCTTCATGATCTTGAGCGCAGGCATCCTGAAGCCAGACAGGAAATAGAAGATTTAAAAAGAGAGTTACCCACACTTGGAGTAACTTCCGACAGCACATATATGTTTATACAGGGACATCATATAATGGACAACGTTGTCCTCCGCCTTCTTATTCCTGTATGTACAGTACTAAGGAGAGAGCGTGAACAACAAATCCATGACCTTGCCCTACATAGCCTACAGCTTCATAACGAACTGACGAACTATCAACGTTCACAAATTGGTGTGGAAGTGGTGATACACAAAAATGTCAACTACAAGAATTCACCGCTATATGCCAAAATTCGTGCCGATGTTGAAAAGCTTTTGAAAAGGATTTGAAAAGACTTTATAAAAAAATCGTTTCAATTGGTATAACACATACGTGTTACGCCAATTATCTTTAAGAACTTCTACAATTATCCTTTTATACGAGATAATATCTTTGGGAACTGCCATGCAAACAAGGCAGTACAGCACACAGCAGCCGCAGCATCCGAAATCGCTTCGGCAGCGAATATTCCTTCCACTCCCCAGAAATGAGGCAATATCAAGGCTAAAGGAACGAGAAGGATAACCTTTCTCAACAAGGCTATGAAAATGGAAATCTTAGCCTGCCCCAAAGCTACGAACATGTTCTGACATGCACGCTGCAGACCGAAAATAGACATTCCGGCAAGGAACAGAGGCATGACATGCGACACTGTTTCTATCAGAACCTCATCTTCTGTAAATACCGATGCCACCAGGTGAGGACATAGTATCATAAAGAGTATCAGCAGAAAGTTGAAACCGAACATGAATGTTACAACTATCCTGAAACATTGCTTCACACGGTCCTTGTTGGCATGACCGTAGTTATAGCTCACCACCGGGATAAATCCCTGGGCAAAACCGACGAGCGGCACACTGGCAAACTGCATGGCACTCTGCATTATAGCAAGGGCACTGACATATATGTCGCCAAAATGTTTCAGACTTCCATTAAGTACAAAACCTACAAGGCTTTCAGTACTAGCCATAATAAACGGTGATACACCAAGAGCTACAACAGAAAGAACTATATTCTTCTGAAGTCTCATGTACCTTCGTTCAAGCGGAAGGGATGCCGAACGGGAAGTAAGGAAACGCAATACACAGATGGCACTCACGGCTTGCGAAAGGACTGTCGCTATTGCGGCTCCCTTTACCCCCATATCAAAAGTGAAAATGAATATAGGGTCTAGAATGATATTCAGCAATGCACCTATCACCACCGACCACATGGCTATGGCAGGCCTTCCCTGTGAGTTTATGAATGTGTTAAGCCCTGTGGATATCTCTACGAATAGCGTACCAAGCAGATATACAGAAAGATAATCTTCGGCAAACGGCAGTGTCCTTTCAGATGCTCCGGTGAGCAGAAGAATAGGCTCCATAAAGATGTATGCTATCAGCGAGGTGATGATAGTGAAAAGAATAAGCATCACAAAACCGTTTCCCAATATGCGTCCGGCTCTCTCGCGGTCGCCCTGACCTAAAGCCATGGCTGCAAGCGGAGCTCCACCGGCTCCCACTATCGACGAAAACGATGATATGAGTATTACTATAGAGGTAGTGACGCCTACCCCGGCAAGAGCCTCTGTTCCTATACCGGGGATGTGTCCTATATAAATTCTGTCAACTATATTATAAAGCAGATTGACAAACTGGGCAGCTACGGCAGGCAGTGCCATACGGAACACCAAAGGCAGCATTTTGTCCGTACCCAGTCTTTCTTCATAACGATTGTTCATTACATCAAACTTTCCAGATTTAGTTCAGTCTTTTTCCTGTAGCCGGAGCTTGTGAATACAGCAACCGGACAACCTTCCTCGTCGATAATACGAACTTCGATGAAAGGTACCTTGGCATGATTGAATGTCTCTACAGCCTCGGCATATACATATCCGCTGCTTACTGCACGCAGGAAAGTAATGTTGGCATTAAGCGAAAGAGTAAGCAGATTGCGACTGTTTGCCACTGCCGCAAAAGCAAGGTCGGCAAGTGTGAACAAGGCGCCTCCCTGGCACACTCCTCCGCCATTAAGATGTTTATCCGTCACTAGCATGCGTGCCTTGGCATAACCTTCGCGCACTTCAAGCAGTTCCACTCCCGCCTCAGCAGCGAAGCGGTCGTGCGAAAGCATATCTTTTAGAGTTTTCATAAGTTTGAGTTTACAAGTTCTTAAAATACTAACAACTAAAAAACAAGAACTAACAACTATTATTTAATTATCACCATCGTAGCCCCATAGCCATATTCGCGGAACGAAGCATCCTGACTTAGGCATGTCCTGTACTTACGTTTAAGTTCTTCAAGCAACGCCTTGCGCAGAACGCCGTCGCCCTTTCCGTGGATGAACACTATCTTCTGTCCGGTATTTCTCTTGTATTCCTCCATCGTCTTGCGGAATACATCAAGCTGGTAATTCAGCATTTCCGCATTGCCCATACCTGTTGTATCATCTAGAAGTGCATCTATATGAAGATCTATTTCAATAATTCCATTTTTGATTTTCTTCTCTTCCTTGCGCAATACTTTCTTTGGGACCTTGTTTTCTTCTCCTTTTGACAGGATGGCATTCTTTATATCATCGGCATTAACATATACCTGTTTTGCTTCTTCATCGTCTTTCACAACATCATAAATCAATGCCGGTTCGTTGAAAAACTCATTTTCCTGGAATGTATGCAGCTTATAGAACTTCACAGTATCAATTCTTATTTCTGTAGAAACCGCATTTTTGAGCAGGAAAGTACGGTCGTCTTTATATGCAATAATCTGTACAGCGACGTGCTCCATCTCGTTAAGGTCTTTCTTGTCGAATTCCTCAAGCGCCTGTTTCATATTAGGCTTGACAGTACCGCGACTTCTCAATGTCCAGCTCTTTCCTTCGGCAGAAAGATAAATATAATCGATGAAATAGTTACTGTCGTTCACAAGGTATGCATCGAAACCGGTAGTTGTGATAGCCTTTATATCATGCGGAACAAAAGCCAGATATACATTAAGCACATCGTTTCCTCTGATTTCAGGCGCACGATACGTGATCGGTATGTCATCTTCTTCCTCTTCTTCATCCTCTACAGGCGCCTGCTGAGGTTTTGAAACTGACTTCATTGGAATATTATAATCATCGGTTTGAATAACAACACATTCCTTAATCAACATAGGAATTTCGAAACCGTCTTCTCCTTCTATCAAGGCTATATCCTTGCCTTGAAAACCTCTTACTATACCGCCTCCCACTTCGCTGAGGAAACGCACTTTATCTCCTATCTTCATATTCTTTCAGTATTATAGTTCAAGCAAAAGTAGTTACTTTTAAGCAGATACGAAAGTTTTTTATACTTTTGCAGAAAATATTGAAGAAACTACACAGATGGAAGAAACGAAACACATAAAGATAAGCGATTACAACTATCCACTTCCGGACGAAAGAATAGCAAAATTCCCGCTGAAAGAGCGCGACAGTTCCAAACTACTGGTTTACAATCACGGCGAAATAGAGGAAAGAGTCTTCACTTCACTGCCGGAATATATCGAACCGGGATCTCTGATGATTTTCAACAATACAAAGGTTATTCAGGCAAGACTGCACTTCAGAAAAGAGACAGGCGCACTGATAGAAATATTCTGTCTTGAACCAATAAAGCCAAACGATTACGTGCTGAACTTCCAGCAGACAGAACATTCGGCATGGCTCTGCATGGTGGGTAATCTGAAGAAATGGAAAGAAGGTCCGCTGCACAGAGAAATGACAGTGAAGGGCAAACCTCTGACACTTACTGCCACTCGCGGTGAATGTCACGGGACAAGCCACTGGATAGATTTCAGTTGGGATAACAGCGAGGTGACTTTTGCAGATATCCTTGAAGTGTTCGGAGAACTTCCTATCCCTCCATACCTGAACCGCGAGACACAGGAAAGCGACAAGGAGACTTACCAGACTGTGTATTCAAAGATAAAAGGTTCTGTAGCTGCGCCAACAGCTGGATTGCATTTTACAGAGAGAGTGCTTGACACACTGAGAAATAAGGGGGTTGACCTGGAAGAAGTGACTCTGCACGTGGGAGCCGGTACTTTCCGCCCAGTCAAGAGTGAGGAAATAGCAGGACACGATATGCACACGGAATATATCTCAGTAAACAGACAGACAATTGAGAAACTTCTGAAACATGGCGGTGAGACCACAGCCGTGGGAACTACATCAGTAAGAACAATTGAAAGTCTGTACTATATCGGGGTTATCTTAGAGTCTAGACCTGAAGCATCGCAGGACGAACTGCATGTTAAGCAATGGATGCCATACGAAAACGAGACCAACATTACTCCTATTCAGGCTCTGCAAAATATCCTCGACTATATGGAGAGAAATCATCTGGATGCACTGCATACAAGTACTCAGATTATCATCGCTCCTGGATATGAATACAAGATTGTGAAACGCATAGTTACAAACTTCCACCAGCCACAAAGCACTCTGCTACTCCTGGTTTCGGCATTCGTGAAAGGCGACTGGAGAAAGATTTACGACTATGCATTGTCGCACGATTTCCGTTTCCTGAGTTATGGTGATTCGTCGCTACTGATTCCGTAACAGTGTCATTAGTTCTTAGTTGTTAGTTTTTAGATATTAGGAATATGAAAGATAATAGCGAAGAAATGTTCCCTATAGTAGATGAGGATGGAAACATCCTGTCTGCAGCCACAAGAGGCGAGTGTCACAGCGGTAGCAAGCTGCTGCATCCGGTGGTACATCTGCATGTTTTCAACAGCCGTGGAGAACTGTATCTACAGAAACGTCCGGAATGGAAAGATATACAGCCTGGGAAATGGGATACTGCCGTTGGTGGTCATATCGACTTGGGAGAAAGTGTGGAAATGGCACTGAAACGTGAAGTTAGAGAAGAACTCGGAATAGAGGATTTCACTACTGAACTTCTTACTCACTACGTGTTTGAGTCATCACGCGAGAAGGAACTTGTTTTTGCCCACAAGACTGTTTATGACGGTGAGATACATCCGTCAGAAGAACTGGATGGAGGCAGATTCTGGAGTATAGAGGAAATTAAGGCAAACATGGGAAAAGAGGTTTTCACTCCTAATTTCGAAAGTGAATTCAAGAGACTTGGATTTTAATCCAATATCCATATAATTTAAATGGCGTTTAAACAGTATTTAAAAACTGTTTAAACGCCATTTGACATATTATGACTAATACATTTATCCGAACATCTTGCTTACTCTTTCTATTCCGGCAACAAGAGCATCGACTTCTTCTTTAGTGTTGTATAATCCGAATGAAGCTCGCACTGTTCCCTCTATTCCCAAACGACGCATAAGAGGTTCGGCACAATGATGTCCGGTGCGGACTGCTATTCCGAGACGGTCGAGCAATGTTCCCATATCGAAATGATGGATATCTCCAACAAGGAATGAAATAACTCCTCCCTTATGTTCCGCCTCACCAAAGATACGCATACCAGGGATTTCTTTCATACGCTGCATGGCATACACAGTAAGTTCATGTTCATGAGCTGCAATATTATCAATTCCTATGGCAGAGACATAATCCAATGCTTTTGCCATTGCAGTAGAACCTACATAATCAGGCGTTCCGGCTTCGAACTTGAAAGGCAGTTCATTGAATGTTGTTCCTTCGAAACTTACATTCTTTATCATCTCTCCACCACCCTGATAAGGAGGCATCTTGTCAAGAAGATCTTCCTTGCCGTAAAGTACTCCTATACCAGTAGGACCATAAATCTTATGTGCACTGAACACATAGAAATCGGCATCAATATCCTGTACATCCACCTTCATGTGTGGAATACCCTGTGCTCCGTCTATCAATACCGGAACATTGTGTGCATGAGCTATTGAAGCAATCTGCTTCACCGGATTTATTGTTCCGAGAACATTTGAAACATGGGCTACGGAAACAAGCTTTGTACGTGGAGTAAACAGTTTTTCGTACTCATCAATCAGCAATTCGCCACGGTCGTTCATAGGAATAACTTTCAGAACAATTCCCTTACGGAGTGCCTGAATCTGCCATGAAACAATGTTGCTGTGATGCTCCATAACCGAAACTATAACTTCATCTCCTTCCTTCATGAAGGCATCAGTGAAAGATGAAGCTACGAGATTTATACTCTCGGTTGTTCCTCGAGTAAAGATTATCTCCGATGTGCTGCGTGCATTTATAAACTTACGCACAGTTTCACGCGATGCCTCATGCAAATTTGTTGCCTGCTGTGAAAGGAAATGAACACCGCGGTGTACATTGGCATTTACAGAATAATACTCATCGACAATTGCATCTACCACACACTTAGGTTTCTGTGTAGTAGCACCATTGTCCAAGTATATCAACGGCTTGCCATATACTGTTCTTGACAGTATCGGGAAGTCTTCTCTTATTTTCTGAATATCGTACATTTTTTGCTAATTAAGAATTAACAATGAAAAATTAATAATTAGGAGCCAACTGACAACAAAAGGATGAAATCATCAACTCGATATTAATTCTTAATTATTAATTTTTATTTGAACCACATATCGCACATCCCTGACACTTGTTCAGTTCGCCACGGAATCGTTTCTCAACAAGAAGATGCAAACGGTCTTTTAGTGCCTCCATACGAATCTTGTCGATAACTTCATTGACGAATGCAAACATCAACAACAGACGTGCTTCCTTCAGGCTGATACCACGCTGCTGCATATAGAATAATGCGTTTTCGTCAAGCTGTCCTACGGTAGCCCCGTGAGAACATTTCACGTCGTCAGCATAAATCTCAAGCTGTGGCTGTGTAAACATACGTGCTTCGCGGGTTGCACATATATTACTGTTTGTCTGCTGTGAATTTGTACGCTGGGCACCTTCACGAACAAGCACTTTACCTGCAAATGCACCTACAGCCTGATCATCAAGTACATACTTGAAGAGTTCGGTACTTGTACAGTCAGACGCCTTATGATCGATGAATGTATTGTTATCTACCTGTTCGTTCTTGTCGGCAATTGCCATTCCACAAAGGGTGATTTCCGCACCCTTACCTGCAAGGGTTACTTCTGATGCATTACGTGTCGTTCCGTTATGAAGTGTCATACCGTTAAGCAATACATTGCTGTTCGCTTCCTGATGTACATACAGATTGCTGAAACGTACAGTAGAGTTATGAGTTTCCTCGAGTTCGTACAAATCGAAATAGGCATTCTCGCCTACAAAGATTTCCACAACCTGTGTTGAAAGGAAATTCACATCGTCCATGGCATGGTCACAAACCAACAGTTTGGCCTGTGCACCGTCTTCAAGGACTATAACTACACGGCGGTTTACCATGAAGTTTACATCTGCACGAAGAATATTGACCAACTGTATAGGTCTATCCAATACTACATTCTTAGGAACATACATGAACACACCATCCTGTGCAAACATTGTGTTGAATGCAGTAACACTGTCTTTAGATGTGTCAGCCAACTGTGAATAGTATTTCTTCACCAGTTCAGGATTTTCCTTTGCCACATCTTTCAGGCTTCCGAAAATAACTCCGGCTGGAAGCTGTGCGGCAGGATTATCGTGTGTATCGAATGTATCGTTAACCACGAAATAAAGCGAAGTGCTCATATTAGGAACATCGCACTTGAACACTTCATACGGATTTACCGGTATCTCCAGGCGGTTAAGGTTCAATCCGTAGTCCGGTGCAAAAAACTTTGCGACATCCGTATATTTGTACTTTTCAACCTTCTGTGAAGGAAATCCTGCAGCCTCAAAATCGGCAAATGCCTTGGCACGCGGAGCGTTAAGCACATCTGCGCTGTGGCGGCATATCATGGCTTCACATTGGGTGAAAAGGTCTATATATTGTTGTTCTGCTTTCATGTTTTTTCGTCTCTTTACTCTCCCAATTCTTTCTTAATCCAGTCATAACCCTTCTCTTCGAGTTCGAGTGCAAGTTCAGGACCTGCAGTCTTCACGATGCGTCCTTTGTAAAGAACGTGTACGATGTCTGGTTTGATATAGTCCAACAGACGCTGGTAGTGGGTAATAACGATACAGCTTGTTTCAGGAGTCTTGAGCTTGTTCACACCTTCAGCCACGATACGCAAAGCGTCGATGTCAAGACCTGAGTCTGTTTCATCAAGGATGCTCAACTTTGGTTCGAGCATTGCCATCTGGAAGATCTCGTTACGCTTCTTTTCACCGCCTGAGAATCCTTCGTTTACAGAACGGTTGGCAAGCTTGCTATCAAGCTCTACGATTTCACGTTTCTGTCTCATCAGTTTCAGGAATTCACTTGCAGTAAGTGCAGGCAGACCTTTATATTTACGCTGCTCGTTAACTGCGGCACGCATAAAGTTTACCATGCTTACTCCAGGAATCTCTACAGGATACTGGAATGATAGGAACAATCCTTCGTGGCTGCGGTCTTCAGGCTTAAGACTAAGCAGGTCTTTGCCAAGGAATGTAACAGAACCTTTTGTTACTTCGTATGCAGGATGTCCGACAAGCACATTACTCAATGTACTTTTACCAGAGCCGTTAGGTCCCATTATGGCATGAACTTCACCCGGCTTTACAGTAAGGTTAATACCTTTCAATATCTCTTTGCCGTTAATATTGGCATGTAAGTCTTTTATCTCTAACATATGTATATAAGTTTTGAGTTGTTAGTTTTTAGTCATATTAAAAACTAATAAATTATCCCACACTTCCTTCGAGCGATACTGACAGAAGCTTCTGAGCCTCAACAGCAAACTCCATAGGAAGCTTGTTTATAACTTCTTTTGCATATCCGTTCACAATAAGTCCTATGGCATCCTCGGTAGTTATACCTCGCTGGTTACAATAGAACAACTGGTCTTCAGAAATCTTGGATGTAGTGGCTTCATGCTCTACTATAGCTGTCTCATTATGTACATCCATATATGGGAATGTATGTGCACCGCACTTGCTGCCAAGCAGCAAAGAGTCACACTGGCTATAGTTACGCGCATTATCAGCTCTTTCTGCCACACGTACAAGTCCACGGTATGAGTTCTGGCTCTTACCTGCACTTATACCCTTACTTACGATAGTTGAACGAGTGTTCTTTCCAAGGTGTATCATCTTAGTTCCCGTATCGGCCTGCTGGTAATTGTTTGTTACAGCTACAGAATAGAACTCGGCAGTTGAATTATCACCGGCAAGAATACAGCTTGGATATTTCCATGTGATGGCAGAACCTGTTTCAACCTGTGTCCATGAAAGCTTGCTGTCATTACCTTTACAGATACCACGTTTTGTTACGAAGTTATAGACACCACCCTTTCCTTCGGCATCTCCCGGATACCAGTTCTGTACGGTAGAGTATTTCACTTCAGCACGATCCATTACTACGATTTCAACAATTGCAGCATGCAACTGGTTTTCATCGCGCATAGGAGCAGTACATCCTTCAAGGTATGAAACATAACTGTCATCATCGGCAACAATCAGTGTCCTTTCAAACTGACCTGTATTGGCAGCATTGATACGGAAATATGTTGAAAGTTCCATAGGGCAACGTACTCCCTTAGGAATATATACGAACGACCCGTCGCTGAAAACAGCTGAATTAAGTGCGGCAAAGAAATTATCACGATAGCCAACAACCGAGCCAAGATATTTCTTCACCAAGTCAGGATGCTCTCTTACAGCCTCACTCATGGAACAGAAGATAATACCCTTCTCCATAAGTGTTTCCTTGAAAGTGGTCTTGACAGACACCGAGTCCATTACGGCATCTACAGCCATACCACTCAATGCCATCTGCTCTTCCAATGGAATACCAAGCTTATTGAATGTTTTCAAGAGTTCCGGATCGACTTCTTCCATAGATTTTGGTCCTTCTTTCTTCTTTGTAGGATCGGCATAATATGATATTGCCTGATAATCAATCTCAGGAATGTCAAGATGTGCCCATGTAGGCATCTCAAGTGTCAGCCAGTGACGGTATGCCTTAAGGCGGAATTCAAGAAGCCACTCAGGTTCACCCTTCTTTTCAGAAATCAGACGAACGACATCCTCATTAAGTCCTTTTTCTATTATATCTGTATGAACATCGGTAGTGAAACCATATTTATATTTCTCCTGCGTCAGTTCCTTTACATATTTATTAGGTTCTTCTTGCATATGTAATTATATTATATCTGTTTGAATAATCTCATTTGTCACATTTTTTAATGTCGGTATAAAGAGACCTGAAAGTTCCTTTACCGGATAATATAACAAAGAAGACTGCTTAACTGTTCGATTTATAAGTTCATCTTTACTGTCAATATATTCTAAAAAGCTTATGGCAAGGCTTACGATGAAGGCATATTTCAACGCTCCGAGCAACGCCCCCAACAATCTGTTTACTATCCCGAGATGGACTATCTCCAAAGCCTTGGTAAGCATGTAAGCCAATATGAGAAACACTACGGGAACCAGTATCCAGATCATAAAAAAAGCTATTACTTGTGCCATTGAAACCGTTGTCCCCAGTTCTACAGCCAACTTCTCTCCCAATTGCGAGAACAAAGCACGTGCCAGAAGCAATCCTGCTATGAGTCCAACTATGGTAGCAGCCTGTTTTACCGCTCCCTTCATAAATCCAAACACCACCCCAAGGGCTATAATGGCTATAATTATCCAATCCAAAACACTTAAATTAAAAGGCAAAGCTTCAAGAATCATTACTTTAGATGTTTTTTGAAACAATAAAGATGGAGAGTTTATAAACAAAGAATGAAAAATGAAGAATGAACCTGACAGAAGTGCCTTTTTCATTCCTCACTTTTCACTCTGAAAAACTGTTATTATAGTGTCTGTTTTACTTCTACTTCTTCGTAAGTTTCGATAATGTCACCCACTTTAATATCATTACAGTTAGTGAGGCTGATACCACATTCGAAGTTTGTACCTACTTCCTTGACATCATCCTTGAAGCGTTTCAAGGCATTGATAGAACCTGTAAATACTACAATACCATCGCGGATAAGGCGAGCCTTGTCAGTACGTTTAACCTTACCTGTCTTGACCATAGCTCCGGCAACCTGTCCAACCTTGCTGATATTGAACACTTCGCGAACTTCGATAGTTGCAGTAACCTGTTCTTTCAATGTAGGAGCAAGCATACCTTCCATTGCGGCCTTGACTTCTTCGATAGCGTCATAAATGATAGAATACTTACGTATATCCACACCTTCCTGTTCTGCAAGTTTGGCAGCATTGCTTGAAGGACGTACCTGGAAACCAACGATGATAGCATCGGAAGCAGCAGCCAATGAAACGTCTGATTCTGAGATCTGACCAACTCCCTTATGTATAACATTAACCTGTATCTGTTCTGTTGACAACTTGATAAGTGAGTCGCTCAATGCTTCTACAGAACCGTCAACGTCACCCTTAACGATGATATTAAGTTCATGGAAGTCTCCCAATGCAAGACGACGTCCAACTTCATCAAGAGTAAGCATCTTCTGTGTACGCAATCCCTGTTCACGGGCCAGCTGTTCACGTTTGTTTGCGATTTCACGAGCTTCCTGGTCTGTATCAAATACGTGGAATGTATCACCTGCAGCAGGAGCACCGTTAAGACCAAGTATCAATACTGGTTCTGCAGGACCTGCTTCTTTCATACGCTGGTTACGTTCGTTGAACATAGCCTTAACCTTACCGTATGATGTACCTGCCAATACGATATCACCCACATGCAATGTACCGTTAGACACAAGAACCGTAGCTACGTATCCACGTCCCTTATCCAAAGAAGATTCAATGATAGAACCTGTTGCCTTACGGTTAGGATTTGCTTTAAGGTCAAGCATTTCAGCTTCAAGCAATACTTTTTCCAACAAATCTTTAACACCAAGACCTGTCTTTGCAGAGATATCCTGCGACTGGTATTTTCCTCCCCATTCTTCAACAAGGAAGTTCATATTGGCAAGTTCTTCTTTTATCTTGTCTGGATTAGCATTAGGCTTATCCACCTTATTGATTGCAAATACGATAGGTACTCCGGCAGCCATAGCGTGATTGATTGCTTCCTTAGTCTGAGGCATCACGTTATCATCGGCAGCAACGATAATGATTACAACGTCAGTAACCTTAGCACCACGGGCACGCATCGCAGTAAATGCCTCATGTCCCGGAGTATCAAGGAATGTGATACGACGTCCGTCATCCAACTTCACGT
Organism: Bacteroides caecigallinarum; assembly: GCF_016901995.1. GTDB lineage: Bacteria > Bacteroidota > Bacteroidia > Bacteroidales > Bacteroidaceae > Phocaeicola > Phocaeicola cellulolyticus. The sequence continues at coordinate 23,121 of NZ_JACJLE010000034.1, forward strand.
TATAAGCACCAATGTGCTGAGTGATACCACCTGCTTCACCGGCAATTACATTAGCCTTACGTATATAGTCAAGCAAAGATGTCTTACCGTGGTCAACGTGTCCCATCACAGTAACGATTGGAGCACGTGGCTGCAGATCTTCTTCAGCATCGGCTTCTTCTTCAATAGCCTGTGCTACTTCTGCACTTACATATTCTGTTTTGTATCCGAACTCTTCAGCCACCAGATTAATAGTTTCAGCATCAAGACGCTGGTTGATGGAAACCATAATACCAACGCTCATACATGTAGAGATAACCTGAGTAACAGATATATCCATCATGTTGGCAAGCTCATTTGCAGTAACGAACTCTGTAAGTTTAAGCACTTTGCTTTCTTCCATTTCAAGTTCTTCCTGCTCCATCTGACGGTTCTGGATACTTTCACGTTTCTCCTTACGGTATTTAGCAGCTTTATTTTTACCTTTATTTGTAAGACGTGCAAGAGTTTCCTTCACCTGTTTAGCAACATCTTCATCACTAACTTCTTGTTTAACAACAGGTTTCTTGAATTTATCCTTACCAGCATTCTTGCCTCCCCCCTGGTTCTTTCCTGATTTTTCACCTTTAGGATTAGCTCCGTGAGGCTGAGCGGCCTGAGTGCTGTAAATATCTACACGTTCTTTATTTATTCTGTTACGTTTCTTCTTCTTAGACCCGTCATCCTGTCCGCCTTTTTCTGATTTCTCATCACTCTTGCGTATTTCCTTGATAATAGCGTCTTTCATCTGCTTACGCTGTTCCTGACGCATCTTATCCTTTTCTTCCCTTTCCTTACGCTTTTCTTCTTTCGATTTCTTTTTAGGGCGTGTTGACTGGTTAAGTGCAGCCAAGTCTATCTGGCCAACAACATTAATCTTTGATTTAAACTCTGTAGGACGTATTTTAAAGACCTCGTCATCATTTTTCAGGTCATTCACTAATTTTTCAGCTTCTTCTTTTTTTTCTTCCATCGGCTTATTAGTCACTTCGTCTGCATTAGCATCCTTCTGTTTGGTTTCTTTTTCTTCAATTACTACAGGTTTCTGTTCTTGCGGTTCTTCTTTCTTTACAGTTTCAACTACAGGTTCCGCCTTCACTTCCTCCTTAACTATATTTTCAGTCTCTACACTATTGCCAGCTTCGTTCTTGGTAGGTTCCGGCATAGATGGCTTACTTTTCCTTTTATTGAGGCTGTCCAAATCAATCTTACCTATCGGTTTGAATTTTTGACGCACCTCTTCGGCTGCTACAGTCTCCGCTTTGACTACATCATCTGCGATGTCGTCGATAGAAACCGAAGCCTTATTTTTCTCTTTATTCTGGCGTTCTTGAATAATCTTCTCAGATTTAATCTTCAAATCCTTGTCTTTATTGAACTCTTTTACCAGTTCTGCATACTGTTCTTCTGTAATTTTTGTATTAGGATTAGCTTCTACACTGTATCCTTTTTTCTGCAAGAAGTCAACAGCTGTTGCTATCCCTACATTCAAATCTCTTGCTACTTTATTAAGTCTTATCGTCATATCAGTTAAATTAAGGATTAAAAAAAAATAATTAAGGCAGAACAGGCATTCAATAAAATAAAGAATGAACAAGCAAAACCTGCACATTCTTTATTATAAGTTCATTATTATTCAAACTCCGCCTTCAAAATACGCAACACATCATCTACAGTATTCTCCTCAAGGTCAGCTTTTTCAATAAGCATTTCCCTCGGAGCGTTCAATACACCTTTGGCTGTATCGATACCTATGCTCTTAATAGCATTGATAACCCATTCGTCAATTTCATCTTTAAATTCATCAAGATAAATATCATCCTCCATTGCATTTTCATCAAGTTCACGATAGACATCAATGGTATATTCAGTAAGCATACTGGCAAGTTTAATATTCATACCGCCCTTACCTATGGCCAAAGATACTTCTTCAGGCTTCAAATAAACCTCTGCTCGTTTTTCGTCTTCATGCATTACGATTGAAGATATCTTAGCAGGGCTTAAAGCACGCTGAATAAACAACTGTATATTTGATGTATAGTTAATAACGTCTATATTCTCATTACGCAATTCACGTACTATACCGTGTATTCTGGAACCTTTTACTCCTACACATGCGCCAACCGGGTCTATTCTTTCGTCATATGATTCCACTGCAATTTTTGCTCTTTCACCAGGTATTCGGGCAATCTTCTTGATAGTAATGATACCATCATTGATTTCAGGAACTTCCTGTTCGAACAATCTCTGCAAGAAGACTGGAGAAGTACGGCTCAAAATAATCTTTGGATTATTATTTCTATTATCAACTCTTGCTACAACGGCACGGGCTGTTTCACCTTTTCTATAGAAATCTCCAGGTATTTGTTCAGTCTTTGGCAAAAGCAGCTCGTTGCCTTCGTCATCAAGCATAAGGATTTCTTTCTTCCAGATCTGATATACTTCTGCGCTGACTACTTTTCCTACCTGTTCTATATATTTATTATACAGACTATCCTTTTCCAATTCAAGTATTTTTGAAGCTAAGGTCTGTCTAAGATTCAAAATAGCTCTACGTCCGAACTTTTCAAAAATGACTTCATCCGTAACTTCTTCTCCTACTTCATAAGAAGCATCTATTTTTCTTGCTTCTGTAAGCGAAATTTGTCTGTTTGGGTTATTGAAATCTTCGTCAGCCACTACCTCACGGTTACGCCAAATTTCAAAATCTCCCTTGTCAGGATTAACTATAACATCATAATTCTCATCCGAACCGAACATTTTGGCAATAACACTACGGAACGATTCTTCCAAAACTCCCACCATCGTGGTGCGGTCAATGTTCTTCAGCTCCTTGAACTCCGAAAACGTGTCAATCAAGCTTACAGTTTCCTCTTTCTTGGCCATAATATTATTTGAAGCTAATTAAATATTTTGTGTACTTTATTTCGTCATAAGTGAATGTAATCAACTGATCCACCAATTTGGGGCGCTTACTTCCTTCCGGTTTAATTTTAGTCTGTACTGTAAGAGTGAATTTTGAGTCATCGACATCTGTAAGTACTCCCTTGTACTTTTTACCATCATTTGCCAACACCTCAACTTCTTTTCCTTTATGAATGACATATTGCTGGAGAACTTTAAAAGGCTGCCCAATACCAGCCGATCCTACCTCCAACTCATAGTCTTCCTCATCCCTGTTGAGATTTGATTCTATGTATCTGCTCAATTCAACACAATCGTCAATCCAAACTCCTTCAGCATGGTCTATTTCAACTACTATCTTGTCATCAGGACTGACAGTTACGTCCACCAGAAAATAATCCTTACCTTCCAGCCACTGTAATACAATACCGGTTACTACGTTTTTATCTATCATTGGTAATATTTTAAGAACAAAAAAGAGGAGCTTAATTGCCCCTCCACCTTTCATCCATATCGCACGCAAAGATATAAATATTATATTGCACTACAAAATATTAATACTTTTTTTATTCATTTACTAGTTCATAATCTTTTATATTCACAAATATTTCACTTATAAATATGGTACTTACCATAGAATTTATAAACTTGATAAAGCCCGTATCCCACCTATTATTTTATATAAATGAAATTATAAAGTATTTTTTACGCAAAATGTTTGCATATTAAAATAAAATGCGTACCTTTGCAACCGCAAACGAGAAATAACGGTGCCATAGCTCAGTTGGTAGAGCAAAGGACTGAAAATCCTTGTGTCCCCGGTTCGATTCCTGGTGGCACCACTTTTACAAAACGAAAAATCATGAAAACCGCTGAAATACAGTTATTTCAGCGGTTTTTTCTTTATGTGCTGTCCGCAAAAATGTGCAATCCGGTGCAATAAAAAATTGCTGATTCGGTGGCTTTTTTTGAGTCCCATGAAAAAACCACCGATATGTACCATACTTCACTTATTCTCAACGATTTGCGTGAATCATTTTCAGGGATGAAATTCTACATTTGCATACCCTACTGAATGACGGATGAAATACAATGTCTGCTAAAGGCTTTCTTATCCGATGATAATGATTGTACCTACAGGCGGATAATAGTAAGAGAAACAAAAAACGGTGGTTTTTTAGAGCCGGCAATAATAAAAGCCACCGAATTTAACATTTCTCTCCAGCCATCCGCTCCATTCAGGATTGACGAAATAACCGAATGTGCAACTTCAAAAAGAAAATGATCATGAAACAAGGAACAATGAACATTCTATTTTTCGTTCTGAAAACAAAACTGCTGAAAAATGGCGAGGCTCCAATCCTAATGAGGATTACCATCAACGGGCAATATGAAGAAATAAGAATACAGAGAAGCGTTCCATTAAAGAACTGGAATCCGGCAAAGGGATGCAGTAAAGGAAAAGACAGGGCTTCCATCGAATTGAATAACTATATTTCCGCCCTCACTACACGCGCATACGAAAAGCACAAGGAACTGACCTTTGAATCGGCACTGATAACTCCAAAGACGATATTAAAGCGTGTGTTCGGAAAGGATGAGACTGTCCGGACGTTGCTTGGAACAGTCAAAGAAGAAATTTCCTCTATGGAAAATGTTGTTGACATAGACTATTCTCCCGTTACCATCAACCGTTATAAGAATGTGCTCAGAAAACTTGAAACGTTTGTGCCGCGCTTTTATGAGAAGAATGATATTACATTCCATGAACTTTCCCCTGATTTCATCAAGGCTTTTGATGTTTTCCTGAAGACAGAAGCCGGACTGTGCCGCAACACAATAGTCCGCTACATGAAATGCCTGAAGAAAATCACCAATATGGCAATAGCCAAAGAATGGATGCGGAAATACCCGTTTTACGGATATAAGATGGAACAGGACGAGACAGATCCGGTATTCCTGACAAATAACGAGCTTCAGGCTATAATGAACAGGAATTTCGATATTCCGAGGCTGGAGCTTGTCAAGGACATCTTTTTGTTTGCGTGCTTCACCGGTCTGGCGTTCGCTGATGTATCCACATTGAGACCGGAACATCTGGAGCAGGACAATAACGGTGACTGGTGGATAAGAAAAGGACGTGTAAAACTGGAGAGAAGAAGAAAGTCAAGTTCCATAGCAAATGTTCCGCTTCTTCCTGTTCCATTGGCAATACTGAAGAAATACGAATCACACCCGATATGTCTTAAACAAGGGACTTGCCTTCCTGTTGTCTGCAATCAGAAGGCAAACAGCTACCTGAAGGAGATTGCGGACTTCTGCGGCATCAAAAAGAATCTGACCACACATGCAGCCCGACATACGTTTGCTACTACCGTCACGCTGGCCAACAACGTTCCATTACAGGAGGTGTCTGCCATGCTCGGACATGCATCAACAAGAATGACACAACATTATGCAAGAGTCATGGACAGGAACCTGAAGGACAACATGAATATAGTAAGGAGCAAGATGGGGTTATAGAGATAAACCTATCTTATACCTCGCATAACCGTCTGTAATAATATACAGAGACCAGGCACTTTCAAGATGAAGTCATCCTCATTTCTTGCAGCAAAGATAGTTGTTTTTCCGAATGATCGCGCAAGGCGGCCCCTGAAGGGGCTTGGTTGCCTGTGAAAAAATCTTCCTCTTGCTGACGCAAGAGCGTATTTTTTCACGGCAAGCCTTGCAGCAATCATCGGAAAACAAACTGGGGAACGCACAAGAAATAAGAATGCCTACCCACGGGCAGGCCATGTATAACTCAATAAATGGAAGATTATGGAAGCGAACAATGTGGAAAAAAGGTTCAATGACTGGTTTACGGTGTCTTATGACAGGTTAAGAAATCTCGTTGGCAGATACGGGGCACTGGATGAGGACAATTTTCATGACACTTATCTGTTTGTAAGAAAGCAGGTGCTGAATCCGGAAAGTGAAATAACGGATTATGAAGCATACTTTATCGGATGTTACAGGAAAGCGTTCATGGTCAAGTTCAGGCTGGAAAGCAAATATGCCCATCCGGATGAATATTTCTTTCTTCGATGTGGGGAAGATGCGGATTTCTTTTCTCCGGATGACCTGAACAGCTGTGAAAAACTGGTGAAGGACATTCTTAACTTTATCAGAAGAAAGTTCTCCTATCAGGAATACAGGATGTTTACGTTGCGTTTTTATGAATCAGACTTTTCATTCAAGGCGTTGGGGGAATGTATGGGTATATCGGCAAGTGCCATTTCAGGAAAAGTAAACACGATTATGGATACAGTACGGTCAAACCGGGGATTCTCATGGAGAAGCCAGATGCTGGCAGTAGAAGGATTCATATCCTAATCAGTTAGTTTATTGTATCACCCTTAAAACAGAAACTTATGGCACTGATAGTATATAATAAGGAGAACTCACGTCCGCAGCAGGTGGTTTATCAGTGGAAGCGGACAATCAACATGGACAGCAAGGGAACGGTTTACCTGTCAAAGACAATGTCTATTGAACTGGGGATTCTCGATGGAGGACGGGTTAATTTCGCACACGATGAGGATACGGGAGAATGGTATATCTGCCATACGACAGACAAGGACGGGTTCACTGTATGGAAAGATAAAAGGTGTGCCAGATTCTCTGCCGGATTCATTGTGCGGAGAATCATGCTTCAGGCTAAAGTGGAAAGGAAGACCGTACAGTTTATGATTGCCAAGGCTCCCATAGAGGTGGGAGGTACAGTATATTACAAGATTCTGCTTTCCAATCCGATTTTCAAATAGGCAGAAGAAGGTGGCTCAGAAAGATCCATTATCAGATAATGGTGATGGATCTTTCCGGGCTATGTTATTCAGATTTTTACATCATACAATTTGGAGCATTAAGATATTGTTTTGTCAGGGCATTATATTGGCATAATACTATGTCCTGACAATATTATAATATGGAGGTACTATGTTATTGCAATATTATGTTGTTAGGATATTATGTTGTTGTGTTATCATGTTATTGCAATATTATGTTGTTAGGGTAGTATGTTGTTGTATTATTATGTTATTGCAATGTTATGTTATTAGGGCATTATGTTGTTGTGTTATTATGTTATCAGGGTATTACACTATTGCAATATCACAACAGAGTTCATTCCATATACACGCTGATTATCAATATATTACAACTTTTATTAAGCAACGCATACAACTTTACTATAACAATCTACATACTATTATATGATACAGAATCTGTAAATCAGGATACTATAGTACAATACAGCATAAAACTTTCAATATTGAATATTTAAATTTCGGCAAATAACTAAATATCAGGCACTCCATTCACACGATATTCAACTCTGCATACAGGTTTGTCACAAACAAACTGATATTTACATTTTTCATCAGGTAAATATGACTCTATTTTATAGCTATAAATGGGCATGGAGCCACAATCCACTTTAAGTGGATTCTCTGTTCAAACGAACAGAGCAAGTTGTGTTTTCGTCCGACAGAAAGTATTCTGTCAGACAAAAACTAACTAACCCTACCTAACGGTCTGGAATTCTCCTCCAAAGTCAGAGCACACTAAAACAAAAATGGAATTAGTATGATGTAAATTCCATTATTATTTTATAAGCGAATATCTAGATAATATAAGCTTAATATTTTTATAAAAGTAGATATCTAATACGATACTCACTATTAAATCTATAACAAATAAATGTGATAAATTATTAAAGGGAAGATAGCATTTTATTTATCTCATTTTTCATTGCTTCTGTTTCACGTTCGTTCCCCGTATGTAATTTATCAAGTAATTGTAAAAGTTCTGTACTACATTGGTGTGTTGCACGAATCTCTTCTCTAATATTATTTAATAAGGCTTTGTGAACTAAATTTATAGCATCTACTTGTATGGCATAATTAACAGATTCAGAATAGAGTTTTCTACCTACTTCAATATTTCCTTTACGATACTCATTCAACCCATTTGTGGCTTTTGCACAAATATATAGTTCCCTTTCATTGGAAACAAGTGGCAATAATTTTATCAAAATCTCATCAGCCTCCTTTGTTTGTCCATTTAGTGCATAAGCATAAGCAAGATTATTCATAAATGAAAGTTCTTTAGGATTTGCTTTTAATCCTATCTGAAGTATCTTAATAGCATCAGCATAGTTATTTTGATATGTATATGCTATATCTGCAGCAAAATTTATTGGAGTCCGTGCAAATGGCATTATCCCAATCCATGCAATAGAACTTTCTAATGCAGACTGATATTCTTTTTTAAAAAAAGAATATCTCGCATCTGATTCAAAATTAAATATAGGCTTTTGTATATTTGAAAAATTCAACGATAAGGATTTATCATTATTCATTAACCAATCTGCTTGTGATAAACTATTATCATTTGGTGATATTAAAGATTTTTCTAAAAACAACTTTCCTTTTTTTCTTGAAGATTCTAATTCCTTTGTACCAATAGCACTTGCCAATTCACTAAAACTAAACGGAGAATAATTACCAGAGAACACCATAGACATTCCCATTTTAATGAATCGAGAACTTCTTCCTCTTGAAGCATTAACTGCAATTTCTGATGCTAATAACCATGGATCATATTGAAGAGTTGGATTATGTACTAGAACATGATGGGCTCTATCAATATCACCTATATGAAGAAATAACCTAGCTGCAGAACGAGAAATAAATCTAGAAGTGGGAGACAAATGAATTGCTATTTGCATTGCATTAGTAGCCTTTTCGAGAAGCCCCAGATTAATATAACATCTAGATAACTCTGCATACCATATTGGATTAAAAGAATACTTTTTAATTAAATTCCTAAAATACTTAACTCTTTCTTTGTAAATATTTTCACCATTCAGAATATTATTTAATTGATTTGAAACTTTATCTTGAGACAATATCCTATCCTTATGTTCTTTTGATTGAAGAAGTGTTTGTGCAACAGAGAGTAATGAGGAAGTAGATTTTTCCGGTCTTTCAACAATGTACTTTGCAGCAGTTAATACTTCAGGCATATGCGTATGTCCATTCATAATAGCTGCACTTATAAGGTCACCAGCAATGGCTATATTTTTCTCTTCTCTCCAAGCTTCTAGATACTCCATTATCGGATATTGGGGCAATTGTATTTGATATGAAGAGTTTCCTGATAATTCACCTGATTTAAAACAAGTTTTAAAATCTTTCCAATCCGGAATAACATTTCTGCTACTTGTATCTGATTTAGATGCCATATTATTTTTTATACAAATTTAGTTCTGCTTTTCTTTGAAATAAATCTAACTCTGAAATTGTCCTTTCTAAATCATAATTAGGGGTTCTATTTGTTTTTGATATGTTTTTAGGATGTCCTCTTTTCTCAGGTTCCGGATGACATAAATATTCAACTACTTTTGTTAGTCCTTCTTTTAAATCTTCAAGTGGAATACTTTCTTCGAAATCTAATAAAGATTGATGATATGCATCTAATAAATATGTTCTTGCTTCATCAAAACTTATTCCTGTTTTAGCTAAAGCACGAATTCCTCCGGAGAGCTTACTATCAAGTAAAGTGTTAAAGGAAACTCCATTTATATAATATACAATCAAAGATCCTATCATATAATTATCCATTTGATAAAGCCTTTCTTTATCATCTGATAATCTATAGTTAAAAAAAACTTCTGGAGGTGCGTAAGTCCAATCTCCATTAAACATTGATAACGAATATGGACATTCGACTTCTGTACTAAGACATAATGAGCGTCCTAAATCACCTAATTTCGAATTATTACCAATAGAAAGGATATTAGATGGTTTCAGATCTTGATGGGAGATCTCTATTTTATGAAGTTGCTTAACTCCTAATGCTATATCATGAAGAGATTTTAATTTAAACGAAATAGTTTTTAGTTTTTCGGTAAAAACCAATTTTGTAGAAAAGTTGATAATCTTTCTAATATTACAATCTGCTTTTTCATAGATTATATAAGTTACAGTAGGGAACATAAAATCTGTTAATTCACACTCTCCACCATCTACATACGTAATTATATTTTTTACTCTATGTTTATTGCAATGCTCGGATAATGCCATTTCGTATTTAAATTCTCTCGTTGCTTTTTCAATTACTGATATTCTTGTTTCATGCGGACGTAAAGGTCTTGTCATACAATTTCTATAATCAAGTACCTTCATAAAACATTCAATACCATTTTTCTTTACAATATAGCATATAGAGAAATTCCCTCCTGTTTCTCCTTTCGACCTATCCGGTTCTGGAAGTTGATTTATAACCTCCCATCCGTTTATACTTTTACCTGTTAAATTACATACTGCAAAAAGACTATCCATATAATCCATTCATTTCGATTTTTAGTATAATGTTTAAGCAAACATACAAAAGAAAATCTAAATTATCGAATATAATTCACTATATTTGCGTAATATAATTACATCTAAAAATGAAATTAAATAGAATAAAGGTTGTTTTATCGGAGAAAGGGATTTCACAAACGTGGTTAGCGAAAAGACTGGATAAAAGTTTTAGCATGGTCAATGCGTATGCTTGTAACAGAATCCAGCCTAATTTGGAAACCTTACAGCAAATTGCTGAAATTCTTCAAGTTGACCTGAAAGATTTGATAACGGACAAGGATGAACGCCAATAGTTTGTTCTTTGTAGATGTTATTTTTCTAGCATACAACTTCCGATAATATAAAAATATAGGAATATATGACACCAGAAGAAAAAGCGAGACAAAAAATAGATCAATGGTTTACTGATGCTGGATGGAAAGTGGTTGATAGAAACAACTACGAACCAAACTGTACTGCTGTAGCCATAAGGGAAGGACTTTTAAAAGGCAACCTAGAAGCTGACTATTTTCTTTTTATTAATGGAAAAGCTGTAGGTGTGCTTGAAGCCAAAAGAGAAGAGATAGATCCTTTTTCCAATACTGTGTGCGAACAGGCTGTTTTATATGCCCGGAATGTTCCTAATATCTATCAAGTATACCAAAAGCCTTTGCCTTTCATATTTACTTCAAATGGAAAAGACCTGTATTTCTGCGACTTTCGTAAAAAGGATTCTTGTTTCAAGCAAATCTTAACGATCCCATCTCCTCATGAATTGGTTAAGCTGTTGGGAATAAATGATTATTTTGCCGGACTCCCAACTTTGCGAAAAAAAGGATTACGTGATTGTCAATATGAGGCAGTTACTGAACTGGAAAAAAGTTTCAGAAGTGGGCAGAATCGCGCCTTGATGGTATTGGCAACTGGTGCAGGTAAGACATATACCGCATGTCTTGCTGCATATCGTCTTCTTTCATATACTCCAATGAGAAGAGTACTATTTCTTGTGGACAGAAATAACCTCGGGAAACAGGCAGAGGGAGAATTTGGAACTTTCCGGTTGACAGAAAATGGAGATGCATTCAATACAATATTTACAGTGAATCGTCTTCGTTCCTCTTCTATACCATCTGATAGCAATGTCGTTATTTCAACAATACAGCGTCTTTTTTCTTTTCTGAAAGGCGATGTTATTGAGGATAATGACAACGATGATGATAATGATCCTACAGAAGAAGTTGTATTGCCTCCTAATCCCAATTTACCACATGATTATTTTGATCTGATTATCATAGATGAGTGTCACCGCTCCATTTATGGGAATTGGCGTAAGGTATTGGAATATTTTGATACAGCCAGACTTGTTGGATTGACAGCCACACCAATTCCTGAAACAATGGCATTCTTTAACAATAATCGTATAGTCAACTACACATTGGAAAAAAGTATCGTTGATGGTGTAAATGTAGATTGCCGTGTATATCGAATCAAAACTCAGGTTACAGAAAATGGCGGTGCTATATTAGAAGGAGAAAAAATCAAAGAAGAAACACGATATACCGGAGATGTAAAAACCATTTCCAATAAAGAAACGAAAACATATACCAATAAAGAGCTAAACAGAAGTGTCATTAATCCTGCGCAAATAAAACTTATTCTGTCTACTTATCGTGATGTAGTCTATACGGAGTTATTTAATGATCCACAGCGGGATGCCAATTTTGACTATCTGCCAAAGACTTTGATATTTGCTCTAAATGAGACTCATGCCAGCAATATCGTACAGATAGCTAAAGAGGTATTTGGACGTACAGATGACCGTTTTGTACAAAAAATAACTTATTCTGCGGGCGATAGTAATGAATTGATACGTCAGTTCCGGAATGACAAGGATTTCAGAATTGCCGTAACTTGTACATTAGTAGCAACTGGTACAGATGTTAAGCCTCTTGAAGTATTGGTTTTCATGCGTGATGTAGAATCTTTACCGCTCTATATACAGATGAAAGGACGTGGTGTACGCACAATTGGAGATGAGCAGTTACGAAATGTCACCCCAAATGCGTTCAGCAAAGACTGTTTCTATTTGATTGATGCCGTAGGTGTTACTGAACACGAAAAAACAATACCTACGATAACCGATGAGCCTACTACAAAGATTATCACTCTTAAAGAGCTGTTGGAACAGATTACCCATGGTTACCTTCCTGATGAGCATCTGAAACGTCTTGCTGCAACACTTTCCAGAATATACAACAAAGCAGATAATTCACAGCGGAATGAGTTCGTACGTTTGGCTAATGACGACATGAAAGAACTTGCTTCAAGGATTTACGAAGCATTTGAAAACAATACCCTGCCGCCATTCATAAGTACCAAAGAGCCTAATAACGAACGGAAAGGTTTAGTAGCTCCGCTTGCAAATCACGCAAATGCGCGCAGGTATCTGCTCATTCTTGCTGCCGGGTTTGTCAACACGCTGATGCCTGGTGAGGACACGCTTATATCTAAAGGTTTTTCAATAGAAGAAGCTAAAAGTACAACAGAAGCCTTTGAAGATTTCTGCAAAGAACATTGTGATGAAATAGAGGCTCTACGTATAATTTATAATAATGAAGGCGAGCCAATTACCTATTCAATGCTAAAAGATTTGGAAAACAAACTCAAGATGGCTAACAATCATTTTACTTCCAAACAATTGTGGAATTCATATGCCATTCTGAATCCAAACAGTGTTCGACGTTCTTCTACAAAAGAAGAAAGCGATGCTTTGACTAATATCATACAGCTTGTACGTTTTGCTTTACACCAAATAGAACGATTAGATAGTGTAGTTTCTACCTCTAAACAGTATTTTAATCTATGGTTAGGACAAAATCAGCGCGAAATAACAGATAAACAACGTGAAGTTATCAGTCGTATTGTAGATTATATTGCTTCCAACGGAGCTTGTACGATCAAAGAGATTCGTGAAGATGATGCAACTCAGGCAGCACAAATGATTCGTGCTTTTGGCAATATGCAGAAAGCAAACGAAGCTTTACAGTCTCTATACACATTTGTGGTTTTAAGAAAAGCAGCATAATAATGGCAACCATACAAATAATAGATAGTATACGATTGAATAGAATAGGTTTGCAAACAAAAGATGCAAATGGAAAATGGGTCAATATACATAAACAACAAGGTGATTTAGATGGAGCATGTTCTATTTATTCACTCATAATGGCTATGCTATGCCAAGGGATGATTGAAGAGCAAGATATTCAACTATATAAATTTCCCGATAGGCGTACTCCCAAAGGCAAATTCTTATATCATTTTTTCTATGAGCAAGGATTTGTCCAAAATGGTTATAACTATACAGCATTAGCACGTGAAATCAACGAACAGCCATTTGAGATTAGAGCAATACACAAAAGACCAAGAACTAATGATGATAGGATTGAATTAATAGAACAATTCGTAGATCAAAATATCCCTGTAATAATCTCAACAGAATTCAATGGTGGTGCGCATGCTTTATTAGCCATAGGAATAGAACGCGATGAGGAGGATGTCATAACTAAAATTTTCTGTCTTGATCCGGGAGCTCCTTCTCCAAAGGTTTCCTCGTGGAATTGTTTTATTGATGTCTCAAAAGAAGGCAAATCGCAATATCCATTCTATTACGTAACTGAAATAAATATTTATAAGGTCACATTAGATGACATGCTTATAATAGAGCATAAAAGTTTTGATTAAAAATATGGCAACAAATAATACAACAGAGCAATCGCTCACCAAAAAAGTTTGGAATCTGGCAACGACTCTTGCCGGGCAAGGTATCGGTTTTACAGATTATATTACACAGCTCACCTATCTTCTATTTTTAAAGATGGACGCAGAGAATGTAGAAATGTTTGGAGAAGAATCAGCAATACCATCTGGTTATCAATGGAGTGATTTAATATCTCTTGACGGTCTAGATTTAGTAAAGCAATACGAAGATACTCTGAAACAACTGAGTGAACAGGAAAACCTTATCGGCACAATTTATACAAAAGCACAAAACAAGATTGACAAGCCAGTCTATTTGAAAAAAGTCATTACCATGATTGATGAGGAACAATGGCTGATCATGGATGGAGACGTGAAAGGTGCTATCTACGAAAGCATCCTTGAGAAGAATGGACAGGACAAGAAAAGTGGTGCCGGTCAGTACTTTACTCCACGCCCGCTCATCAAAGCAATGGTAGATTGCATAGCCCCACAAATTGGAGAAACGGTTTGTGACCCGGCCTGTGGCACCGGAGGTTTTCTCTTGACTGCATATGATTACATGAAAGAACAGTCTGCCAGTAAAGAAAAACGTGATTTCTTGCGTAACAAGGCACTGCATGGCGTAGATAACACACCATTGGTCGTAACGCTAGCTTCCATGAACCTATATTTGCATGGTGTGGGAACAGACCGGAGTCCGATTGTTTGTGAGGATTCTTTGGAGAAAGAGCCATCCTCCCTTGTAGATGTAATACTTGCCAATCCTCCTTTCGGTACTCGTCCAGCAGGTTCTGTGGATATTAACCGCCCGGATTTCTATGTAGAAACGAAGAACAATCAGTTGAACTTTCTTCAACACATGATGCTGATGCTCAAAACCGGAGGTCGTGCAGCCGTAGTATTACCAGACAATGTCCTTTTTGAAGGTGGTGCTGGAGAAACAATCCGCAAGAAATTACTTTCGGACTTCAACTTACACACGATACTTCGTTTGCCTACAGGTATTTTCTATGCACAAGGCGTAAAAGCAAATGTATTGTTCTTTTCCAAAGGTCAACCGACAAAAGAGATTTGGTTCTATGATTATCGTACTGATATCAAACATACGCTTGCTACTAATAAATTAGAGAGACATCATTTGGATGATTTTGTTACATGCTATAATGCAGGAAATTTAGAAGGACGCAAAGAGTCATATGATGCAGAAAACAATCCTCAAGGGCGTTGGCGTAAATATCCGGTAGATGATATTCTCACTCGTGACAAGACAAGCCTTGATATAACCTGGATAAAACAAGGAGGAGAGTCTGATGACCGCTCCTTGGCTGAATTGATGGCTGACATAAAAGAGAAAAGTAAAACTATTAGCTCAGCAGTTGCAGAACTTGAGAAGCTGCTTGCAAACATAAATGAAGATTAAGCGTATGAAGAATAATGATATCGCAAAATCAATAGAACAACAATTCGGAGAAATCATAGATATTATTCTCCAACATAAAAGTAATGCTTCAAAAGCCGTCAATGAAGAGCTGCTACTCACAGCATGGCATGTAGGCGGATATGTATCTGCTAAACTGAAGAGCGAAGAATGGGGAAGCAAGGTCGTTTCGCAACTGTCTGAATATATACGTTCCCAACGCCCTGACATCAAAGGTTTTGGAAGAAGCAATATTTATAATATGGTGTTGTTTTATGAAGAATACTCTTCTGAAACATTTTATACAACAATAGTAAAATATCTGAACTCTGAATTTGTCCAGCCAATAACTGGACAAATTGAAGCAAGAAATCATACACAGGAAACTACTGTAATTGTGCAACCGTTGGCTACACAATTTGTCCAGCCAGCAATTGGACAAATGCCTAAGATATTGGAGTTAACGAGTTTGACTAATCATATAGAAATATTATGCCGATGCAAAAGTAATGAAGAACGTTTGTTTTATATACTCTATGCCAATAAAGAGCATTTAGTAAAACGAGAACTTCAGCGTTGTATTTCTAATCAGACTTATGCCGGGTTATTAGGTAATAAGGATAATATGTCAAAAGGATTGCTTGAAACATATCCTAATGCACCAATAATGTTCAAAGATACTCTATTTGTTGATTTTCTTAATTTGCCTAAAAAGCATAGTGAATCAAAGCTAAGAAGTAGTTTAGTAGAACACATGAAACAGTTTATTCTTGAACTGGGAAAGGACTTTATATTCATGGATCAGGAATATCGTCTTAATATAGGGACATCTACATTCAAGGCAGATCTATTATTCTTTCATCGTGGCTTACAGGCATTAGTTGCTGTGGAATTGAAAAAGACAAAGTTTCATCCTCGCGACCTTGGACAGTTGGAATTTTATTTGGAAGCACTTGACCGAGATGTAAAACGTTCTAACGAGAATCCGTCTATCGGTATTATTCTCTGCCCAGAAGCAGACCAGGTAGTAGTAGAATATGCCATGAGCAGAAGCATGAGTCCTACCATGATTGCTGAATACAAGCGTATTCTCATTCCACAGGAACGCATGCAGCAGCAACTGAATGAGTTTTGCAATCTATTCTTAAACAAAGACTAATCCAAATGGATACAAAGAAATTACGTCAAAAAATACTAGACCTTGCCATTCGTGGTAAACTTGTTCCTCAAGATCCGAATGATGAACCTGCATCCGTATTACTTGAACGCATTAAAGCAGAGAAAGAACGTTTAATAAAAGAGGGAAAAATAAAGCGTAGTAAAAAAACAGCTAAAACTTCTGATACGCCCCATTATGAGAATGTTCCATTTGAAGTGCCAAAGGGATGGGTGTGGACGACGATTGAAGAAATATGCTCAAAGATAGGTTCCGGTAGTACACCAAAAGGAAGTAACTATTCTGTGAAAGGGATTCCTTTTTTCCGATCGCAAAATGTATATAATGACAGACTTGTTTATGATGACATCAAATATATTTCCGAAGAAGTTCATCAGAAGATGAAAGGTACGGAAGTTCTTGCTAACGATTTGTTGTTGAATATTACTGGAGGTTCATTGGGAAGATGTGCCGTGGTTCCTGCTGATTTTAATTGTGGCAATGTCAGTCAACACGTTTGTATTATGCGTTCTGTTTTAGTTGAACCTGAATATTTCCATGCGTTAGTTTTATCTTCATACTTTGCTAAATCTATGAAGATTACGGGTAGTGGTCGTGAAGGTTTACCAAAATACAATTTAGAACAGATGGGTTTTCCTTTGCCACCTTTAACTGAACAGCAACGCATAGTTACCGAGATTGAACATTGGTTTGCTTTACTAGGCCAAATAGAAAAGGGAAAATTAGACTTACAAAACATAATCAAGCAAACCAAAAGCAAAGTTCTTGACATCGCCATTCACGGTAAACTCGTACCACAAGATCCGAACGAAGAACCAGCTATCGAACTATTGAAACGCATAAATCCTGACTTCACACCTTGTGATAACGGACATTATACGCAGTTACCTTTTGAAGTACCTCAAAATTGGAGTTGGACAACACTTGGAAAAATTGGCAAATGGCAGTCGGGTAGTACACCAAATAGGCTGAATAAGGATTATTATAATGGGAATATTCCTTGGCTAAAAACAGGAGATTTAAATGATGGATATATTACACATATTCCCGAATATATAACAGAAAAAGCCTTGAATGAAACTTCTGTGAAACTAAATCCTACTGGTAGTGTGTTAATTGCTATGTATGGAGCGACAATAGGAAAGATTGGAATATTAACATTTCCTGCTACAACAAATCAAGCCTGTTGTGCTTGTGAAGTCTTTAATGGGATAGACAGAGAGTTTATATTTCTCTTTTTATTATCCCATAGGGAAGAGTTTATAAAAATGGGAGGTGGTGGAGCACAGCCAAATATATCCAAAGAAAAAATAATAAACACCTATATTCCTTTGCCGCCATTTACGGAACAAAAAAGAATTATAAATGTGGTTAATAAGATATTTGCTCAATTAGATGCAATAATGGAGAGTTTATAGACTCTCCATTATTGCATCAAGATGTTTAAACATAATATTTATAGCTTCTACAATCTTCTTCTGTTGATTATAAGGAGGTATAGGTACTTCTATTGCCTTGAATAGTTTTTTGTTAAGATGCGGAATTGCAGAACCTACCTTATTCTCTCGTAGGGTCTTGCGATGCAAGCTTATTACTTGTAAGACATAATCAGCATTCATTTCATCTGTTATAGATAGCTGCTTAAATGTGCTACCTTGATAGCCATCTATTGGAGTTCTGAATACTTCTCCCGAATTTTCGCCATCAACCAATATCAAAAGAGAATTTGCCGGAATGTATTTGCCTGCCATTAACTTCTTAGCATCACGCTCACCGCGCAAATATTTAACATCAAGATTAATTCTTTCAATGCCACTTTGCTTTTCTCCATCAATTAAATTGCATAAGGTTTGCATAGATACAATTTGCCATCCTTCGGGTAACTGCGTATAATGTCCGATACGTTCTGCTATATTGTTACTGTATTCATTATAAATCAATATAATATGGTAACAAAATTCAAAAATTATTTGGCAAAAACTAATCTTGCCAAGAACACCGTCACCTCTTATGTGTGGACGGTGCAGTATTTCTTCAACCATTATGGAGAAGTGAATAAAAAGAACCTTTTGGCATACAAGGGGTATTTGGTAGAGAACTTCAAACCGCAGACAGTGAACCTGAGATTGCAAGGTATCAATAAGTTCTTGGAGTTTACGAAACAAGAAAAACTAAAAGTAAAGTTCGTAAAGGTGCAACAAAAGAACTTCTTGGAAAATGTAATCAGCGATGCCGATTATAAATTTCTCAAAGCACGGCTTAAAGCAGATGGATACGAAGAGTGGTATTTCATCGTGTGGTTCATGGCTGCGACTGGATCACGTGTTAGTGAGTTGCTCCACATTAAAGCGGAACACATCAAAGTGGGCTATCTTGATTTGTATAGTAAAGGCGGAAAGATTCGACGACTATACATCCCCAAGAATTTACGGACAGAAGCAGAAAAATGGTTGAAAAGTCAAGGCTTGACATCAGGCTATATCTTCCTGAACCGTTTCGGACAGCGTATTACTACTCGTGGAATCGCTTCCCAACTCAAGCATTTTGCCGAAAAATACGGAATGAATAAGGAGGTGGTTTATCCTCATTCATTCCGTCATCGTTTTGCCAAGAACTTCCTTGACCGCTTTAACGACCTTGCTTTACTTGCCGACCTCATGGGGCATGAAAGCATAGAAACCACTCGTATCTATCTTCGTAGAACTGCCAGCGAACAGCAGAAGATTGTGGACAAGGTTGTAAATTGGTAAGTCCATCTCCTTAGAGGCTAGCCCTACGCCTCTAAGGAATTTTCTATATAGTCAAGTTGCTCAAATAATTTTTCAATTTTTGCGACTATGCGTTGCTGTTCTGCAAGGGGAGGAACCGGAAATATCGTATCTGCAACTTTATCAGAATTTAGATTTGTAACGACTCCACCACTTGCAACATTAGTAAATTGTTCGAAAGCAAAAGAAGATGAAAGTAGATGGTACAAGAAGTCTGATGTATACACTTCTCCAATTGGAGAGATAACCAACCAACCGTCATGTATACAACCATCCACATTTAATATATATGGTCGACCAAAGCTCATTGAATTTGTCAAAAGAAAATCTCCTTTATGGACAAATCTTGATTTTTTCATACCTTCAGGACGGATTTTTTCTTTTACTGAGTCAATATACTTTCCTTCCCTTGTTGTGTCGCCAATCTTAATCCAGTTGATTCCATTTTTATCATCGGTTAGGTAATCTTTTATTGGTCGAGGAGAACCACCTCTGGCTATATTGTTTATATCTCCCAACCTACTCCAACACCATGAGTTTGGTATCTCAAACGGTCTCTTCCCATACTGTCCGTTATCACAAGTGATTTCTGCCTTCGGATTGATACGCTTTAGCAACTCAGAAGCGGGTTCTTCATTTAGGTCTTGCTGTACAAGTTTACCTTGAATAGCGAGATCAAGAATTTTATTCTTTGCCTGTTTTATGATAGCCTGTAGGTCATATTTGTTTTCTTCTACTTTGTCTATCAAAGTAAACAAATGTTCCATTTCTATAATGATACGCTGTTGCTCTGAGAATGGAGGAAGTGGTATTTGTAAAGATAACAATAACTCTCGTTTCAATCCAGGTATTAATCCATTGGCTTTTGATATTATATCTTCTATGTTATGCTTTACAACGGCTTTTATGTATTTAATATTGATATAATTTGTATATGCCCTTACCGCTTGTATCTGACGAGCTATATGAGCTGTGCCAATATTGTTAATAGCCATCTTTCCAACACCAGCACCTTTACATACTACGAGTAAATCGTTTATATATGAAAAAACTGAGGGGAATTCTGTCCATCTATTTATAACTAGTTGTTCATTTTCAATATTGCTGGCTCCAATAATATAAGGAACACCTGAAACATTATTATTATATTTTTCTGGTGGAAAATCTTGCCCAGAAACAAGTTCTAAAATTTCCTCTACAGTCGTCCAAATCCAATTATCCGGCACATTAAATGGCACATTCTCATAATGGGGCATATGTATACTAATTTTATAATAACAAACCTCTAAAAGTAAGAACAATAAAAATTTCCTGAAGTCATACAACCTAGAAGAATAGTTTTACATATAATAAAATCAAAATTTTTAATAGTTATCCCTTCCACCAAAGATAAATCCCAATCCTGATTTGCCAGCCGCATTTATTTCTTTTTTCAGGAGAATTTTCTTTATGGCTATCGCCATGAAAATTCACCTGAAAAAGAATGCGGCGGCAAACGGATTAGAATTAAAGGAAAGATTACAGGGATTAACTGCGACCGACGTGACGCATAGCCGTAAACCAAAGGAGGCTATCCTTATATTCCATATATGGCCTCACAAATGCTGTGAAAATACACTTTCCCAAATAACAAAACATAGTCTGCTTATAAAATCCCGAAATAAGACAGGGATTTCAACTCCCTCTGATCTGCATAGTCCTGTGGCTTCGCTATGACATCTGATGTCATATTATGAACTTTGATGATAATCTCTTGTATTCCACAGCCTTCTATTCTATTTTTACCCAACAACTTAAACTAATGATTATGGAGATAGTGAACATAGAAGCCGGCGCATTTATGGAAATGAACAACATATTGTTCAAAATAGAAAAACAATTGAAAGGATTGAACTTTTCCAAATCTGAACTGAATGAATGGTTGGATAATCAGGATGTATGTATTCTTATGAATATATCAGACAGAAAACTATTGTCTCTAAGGCAGAAAGGGCTAATCCCTTTCAGTCGTATAGACAGAAAAGTATATTACAATAAAGAAGATATTCTAAACTATATGAAGAAGAACCTCAAAACACATACTAATAATGGAAATGGGACAGATGGTATTGAATAAGGATAGTAATGAGGTTAAAAGATTTATTGAAGTCATGGAAAGTATATCCAAAATGTTGGATACAAACTCTTTAATCTACAGACCTATATTGGACGGGAACCGCTATATTACAGAACAGGAGTTATCTAAAGTTCTCAAAATTACAAAAAGAACACTCATTGAATATAGAATGAATGGTAAATTGCCTTATTACAGAATAGGTGGAAAGATTCTATATAAGGAACAGGACATTATAGAAATATTGGAAAGAAACAAAGTATTAGCATTTGAATGACATTTCTTAAATCGCTAATAATCAAAAACTAAACTTCATGCAAATAACTTGTAACTACTCTAAATAATTATATAAACATTTGGAGGAATAGAACCGAACACTTACCTTTGTAAAGTCAAAGGATGAGTAACGAGAATCTATCGAAAATTAGTGAATTTGGCATATGGCTGATTCAGTGGTTCGGGGATTTTTCCAAAGATATTAAAGTGTTGCAAATTAGGACTTTGAATAGTATTATTCGATTCCTGGTGGCACCACTTCGAAGAAAGCTAAAAACATTAAAATCCTGATTTCCAAGCGAAATCGGGATTTTTTGTTTTCCCCAGACAAGCAAAAAAAATATTGTTTCGATTCAAAATAAGGGATCTACGTAAAAACGGAAGACCATACATCATTACATAAGCATCACTGTTTTTTGCCAATATACGGTTTTGCGGCTTATTATCCGCATGAAACTGCGAAATCAGTATTTCTCAGTATTCTATATATGATTTATTATTACCACATCATACAGACGCATATTAAATTTTTAGATTGGAACAGTCTGCTTATTATGTATTCTCGTAATTTTTTTACCGTAATGACATCTATCGTTTTTTTCCGTTGTTCATCCGCAACCTTCGTGTAGAGAAAATCCAAAGCTTATAAACGCAAAAAATCCCCGAAGTATCTCTACTTCGAGGATCTCTCATATAAGACGGCGACTACCTACTCTCCCACAATATGCAGTACCATCGGCGTGACGAAGCTTAACTTCTCTGTTCGGAATGGGAAGAGGTGGAACCT
>NZ_JACJLE010000035.1 GCF_016901995.1 Bacteroides caecigallinarum
AGTAGCGACAATCTCTTTTACACCGTCAATAGGGCATTGGCGGCTGTCGGGGATACCTTGGGAATTAAACTTAAACATAATGCTGCTTAATTTTGATTAGTTACTTAAAGAAATAACTTATTTCAAAATGGAGTCTGATTATAGCGATATTTATAAACTTAAAGCAAGACAAATATAGGAGTTTATATAGATAGACACAGATTAATATTAGCTATTAAAAGTAATATTTATGGAAGACGATAATTTATTAGAAACAAAATATTCAATAGCTGTTCAGTCAATTAAAACAGCAATATTAAGGAGTCAATATCAAGCTGTTAAGTTAGTTAACAAAGAGCAGTTATTTTTGTATTACACAATTGGTCGTTATATATCCAAAAACTCACGTGATGGATTTTGGGGAACTGGTGCAATCAAGTATATTAGTCATAGACTGCAGATTGAACTTCCAGGACTTAGAGGCTTCTCTGAACGTAATATAAAAAACATGCGTACTTTTTATGAAGAGTGGCAAATATTGGATGCAAATTCGGCAGTTAGAACTGCCGAATTACAATCAGTATATAATAAAGAAGATATTGAAACAGATATTCGGCAGTTAGAACTGCCAAGAATTAAGGATTTTCCTATAGAGGAGTTCTTCAGAATAGGTTTTACACATCATATAGCCATATTATCACAAGTAAAGACTGTTGAAGAACGTTTTTTCTATATAAAATTGGGTGCTAAAGAGTATCTGAAAGTTGATGTTTTAAAAAAAATGATGAAGGAGGACCTTTATCACAACCAAGGAAACTTTACTAATAATTTTATTGCTAAGCTGCCAACAACAGAGTTGGCTAGGAGAGCTATAATGGCATTTAAGGATGAATATATGCTTGATTTTATTAACGTAGAGGAACTTGGTGCAAGAGACATAGAGGATGTGGACGAAAGAATTGTTGAGAATAAAATTGTTCAGAATATTAAGAATTTTATAATGACTTTCGGACATGATTTTACATTTGTGGGAAATCAGTTCCGTGTGGAAGCTTTAGGACATATACATATTATAGATTTGCTGTTTTTCAATAGAGAACTTTCATCTTTAGTTGCGGTTGAATTAAAGACTGGTCCATTTAAGACAGTTCGGCAACCGTTCACTGACCGTTCACTGAAAGAAATCCAAGCGGTTACGATCCGAAATTGGATGACGGTGTAGGCAAGAACATTGCTCCTTTGCAGAAGGCAGGATTGTTGAGCTATGAGGTGCTGAATTCTGGACAGCTCAAAAAATACTTGAATGCTGACTGGTAATATGATTACTAAAAAGAAAAGATTATGGAGGAAAATTCACTATACGATAAAAATCTCTCCGTGAGATTACGGGAAAGAGTGCAGACTGGAACGAAGTGGCGAAAGACTGTGTGGCTTTCAGTAATGCACAGGGTGGCGTGATAGACTATGGCATAGAAGATGATGCGGATGTACCACCGGCAGACCAGAAAGTCTCAGAAGATGTTGCCATTAACTTGGAGAAAAAAATAAATGGTAAAACACATAATGTGTCTGCCCATGTCGAGATCCTGACGCATGAAAACGGTGGGCAATATATCCGTCTGCATATAGCACGTGGAACTTCTTCTGCTTCTACTACCTCCGGTAAATATTTCACACGGGTAAGTGATGAAAGCAGGCCACTTACAGGAGACGACATAACCCGCCTTTCTGCTGAAAAAGGTTATTATCGTTGGGAAGACGAGGAAAGCAAATGGAGCTGGAAAGATGCTGACAAGGAGAAATTAAATATGCTGCTTTATAATTTACGGAATTCAAACCGTGTGTCAGATTTCGTAAAACAGAAAGAGGATAAGGAGCTGTTGGATTATTATTTCCTGACAGTGGAAGAGTCGGATAAAATGACCAACCTGGGAGTGCTTTTTATCGGAACCCAATCGCAACGAGGCAGACTGATGAATGCGCCTGTGGTGCAGTGTATTCAGTTTGACCAGTATGGTGATAAGGTATGGAAATACCTGATTGATGACTTTACCAAGAATCCTCAGGAAATCATTGAAGCGATATGGAACAATGTGCCTGTTTGGAGGGAAAGCAATGAAATCAGTGACGGACTGTTCCGCAAGGAAATTCCTGCGTATGACGAAGCGGTAGTCAGAGAATTGACCTGTAATGCGTTGGTTCACCGCCCTTATACGGTAAGAGGAGATATATTTATCAATATCCATCCGGACAGGATTGAAGTGGTCAATCCGGGAGCATTGCCATTGGGAGTAACTCCACAGAATATCCTTCATAAAACAGTGAAGAGAAACGAGCATTTTGCCAATTTGTGCTATGCTCTGCAAATGATGGAGCGTGAAGGTTCCGGATATGACAAGATGTATGAAGTGCTTCTGTCCAATGGAAAACAGATTCCGAAAGTGGAAGAAGGAGATGATTATGTGAAGGCCATAGTAGGAAGACGCATTATCAGCCAGGAAGCCATCAAAGTAATTCGCTATGCTTTGCAGGTAACGGAACTCCGACAGAAGCAGATTATCTGTTTAGGACTGATAGCACAGCATGAAAGTCTTTCGGCTGCAGATCTGATTAAATTGCTGAATCTGAAAAACCGCGATGAGCTTTCTCCTTGGCTTGATAAGTTAGTGGATGACGGTATAGTAGAAACTTCAGGTAGAAAGAAGGGAAAGGAATATCGGGTTTGTTCTCATATACTTCAAGAAAGTGGTTATAAAGGACAGACATCCTTGAAAAGAATAGAACCTTATAGACTTCGTGAATTAATTATCGAAGACTTGAAAATATATGAATGTGCTTCTTTAAGGGATATTCAGCAGAGAATAGGAGATGAGATTAGTTATCAGAAATTGTGGAAACAATTGGATAATATGATAAAAGAAGGTATTTTGGAATCTACAGGTAAAAACAGATGGACAAAATATAGGCTTAAGAAATAATATTCTCTCTTTCAAAATTGTGAATAAAGAAAGAGATAAAATCGATTTTGAAAGAGAGAAATGAAAGAGATAAAGCTTTAAATATAGAAAATCATGATTGATAAATGGTTTCAAAACGATATAAATAAAGTATTGGCTGTTCATGACCGTGTGGTAGTGACAGATGTTTTAGGAGAAGGCAGATTCCTGTTGGATTATTTGCCTTCGGATGTAGTGGTGATCAATACTGGCAATGAGGAAATAGACGAGATAGAAGCAAGGTATAGAGCTGAAAAGGACTGTGTTGGCAAGAAGGTGGTATTCAGACAGACTTTTGAAAATCTATTATAAGTGTGTGGACAGTAATTCAATGAGGGAGCCTTTACTGAATTACATCGAGAAATATAAAATACCTCAAGGAGTGTCTGTATTGGATACTCATCCGGATCATTGTCTTATGGAGCTGGACAGACTGTATTTCAAGCAACTAAGTGCTGCATTGGAGAACAATGAATATATTATCGGATTTCAGCAATATATTGACAATCGAACTAAAAGTAAGAAGGCAGAAGCATATAAGGCTGAATGGTTGAAGGATGTAAAGGTATTGCTTGACTTCAAGAATGAGAAGCTTTATGAAATCAATACCGTTTCTCAACTGGCAACTTATTATCAATCACATTTTGTTCCTTTGGATTCAGCCATAAGACATCTGTATGTGGCATGGCTTCAGGAAGAAATACTATTGCGTCCTTATCAATACAGATACGAAGAATATAATAAAGAATTGCTTGACCGTTGGTTTGGGCTTATAGATGGATATAAACCAACTCAAAGAAACTTTATAGCTGATAAACTTTCCGGAAACGGACGGATAGCGGTATTTCAGTGACAAGGTTTCAATCTTGTCGGAAAATGGAGCAAAGACTGTGCTTGTGCCTATGGATAATCTTGCAGAACTTTCTACTTTGTCGACTACGGTTTTGGGTAAGACTGATGTGCCTTTTTATGCCAATACACAAATGATTATCCAGAAGATGATGCTGTAAATGTAGAAATTTCTGCTTGCAATTCTGCTTGTAGAAATTTGTAATATATAAAATAGCAAATTGCTGTTATTCAGTACTTCTTGAAGAATTCTGCTTGCGTAAATTATTAATTGAAATTTTCAATTCACCCTCAACTTGGGGGTGGATTAAAGAACAATAAAATCTTTATAAGTAAAATAGAATAGGTATGTTTTGCAAACCTGTTTAAAACCTTTTGCAAAGGGTTTGCAATACCGGTTAGTGAACGCATAATGAACGGTTAGTGAACATAGAGTGAACAGGATTTGATTATAACAGTCTACCAAAACCAGGAAAAGACAATAAGGTGACGTGTTTACTGATTGTTCAGCAGTCGTTCGTTGATTGTTCACTGGCCGTTCGCTGAAAGATGATTTGAAAATTATGCCAAAAAGGTTGTAAGGTTATAACCTTTTTAGGGACTGAAGATACTGAACGCTTATGCGTACACAGTCCACTCTGACTCTTGCGGATATGAAAGAGGAAACGGGTATCTGTGTGACGGCTATTCAGAAATTATTGGATCAGTTGATAAACACCTAATGGACAGTTAGTGAACTGCGTTAAATGGTATTCAAATAGTGTTTAGGGCTTGTAATATAACTCGTTCTTTTATTTCACGTATTATATCCGGTTTACTGGTCAATTCGTCGGATAATATTGTTCATTATGTCGGTTATTAGTCATTATTAGGATAATTATAGATGGTTTGTCCTATTTTTTAGCTACCTTTGTGCGCTAATTGTATATAACTGAATGATGACTGATATAAAATCACCACTTTTGGGTAAAACTTTGAACGAACTTCAATCTGTAGTTTTGGATTTGGGTATGCCAAAGTTTACCGCAAAACAGATTGCTTCGTGGCTGTATGAAAAGAAAGTTTCCTCAATAGATGAAATGACAAACCTGTCACTGAAAAACCGTGAACTTTTGTCGCATAAATATGAGGTTGGGGCGACTCCTCCGGTACACGAAATGCGTTCTGTAGATGGAACTGTGAAATATTTATTCCGTACCCCGGAAAATGATTATATTGAGGCTGTATATATACCTGACGATGACAGGGCGACATTGTGTGTGTCGTCGCAAGTGGGATGTAAGATGAACTGTAAGTTCTGTATGACAGGCAAGCAGGGATATACCAACAGCCTGACAGCCGCACAGATTCTTAATCAGATTTATTCCATTCCTGAGAGGGATACATTGACAAATGTAGTGTTCATGGGTATGGGTGAGCCTTTTGATAATCTGAATGAAGTACTTAGGGCTTTGGAAATTCTCACTGCTGATTATGGATATGCGTGGAGTCCGAAGAGAATAACCGTTTCTACCGTTGGCTTGAAGAAAGGTCTTGAAAGATTCCTCGAAGAAAGTGACTGCCATCTGGCTGTGAGCCTGCATTCTCCTTTTCCGGCACAAAGACGCGAGCTTATGCCTGCTGAGAAAGCTTTCTCCATAATGGAGATTATAGAGATATTGAAACGGTATGATTTCAGCAAGCAGAGACGTCTTTCGTTTGAATATATAGTGTTCAAGGGGGTAAATGACAGTCTGATATACGCCAAGGAGCTTGTCAAGATATTGAAGGGACTGGATTGCAGAATGAATCTTATACGTTTTCATGCCATACCGAATGTGGATCTTGAAGGTACTGATATGGACTCTATGGTGCAGTTCCGCGATTATCTGACACAACATGGAGTATTTGCTACAATCAGGGCTTCAAGAGGTGAGGATATATTTGCGGCTTGTGGGATGCTTTCCACTGCCAAGCAGCAGGCTGAGAAAAATAATGTGTAAACCAATAAGAAATTGATAATATGAAACGTATTGCTTTTTATTTTAGCTTCGTGATGTTGGCTGTCGTGTTGGCATCATGCCGTAATGATGGTAAAAGTATTATTACTCCGGTTTCAAGCGGAAGACCATACGAAGTGATGGTTGTAGCGGACGATAATTGCTGGATGAGTCCGGACAGTGCGCTCTATCATGTGCTTGATACAGATGTGCCGGGCTTGCCTCAGGCGGAACGTTCGTTCAGAATCTCACGTATCCGTCCTGCGAATTTTGAC
Source organism: Bacteroides caecigallinarum (assembly GCF_016901995.1). GTDB lineage: Bacteria > Bacteroidota > Bacteroidia > Bacteroidales > Bacteroidaceae > Phocaeicola > Phocaeicola cellulolyticus. The sequence continues at coordinate 6,079 of NZ_JACJLE010000035.1, forward strand.
CGTGTGATGCGTATTTTCAGAAATATCATAATAGCTGATATTCAGGATATTTACACTCAAACCAAATTTAAGTATACGCGCGATGCATACGCTTCTCCACAGATGATAATGACTATACAGTCGCCAAATCAGAAGGAATTTGATGAATACGTAAGTAAGCACGGACAGGTGATTGTGGATTTCTTTACACGTGCTGAAATGAACCGTCAGATAAACCTTTTGCGTGAGAAACATAATGCTGCCATTTCGGCAAAGGTGGGAAGCCTGTTCGACTGTGATATCTGGATGCCTAATGAACTGAACTCGTTCAAGACGGGCAAGGATTTCTTCTGGGCTTCAACCAATCTTAATGATATGAATTTCGTGATGTATTCTTATCCGTTCAGGGACAATAATACGTTTACAAAGGAGTATTTTATCAACAAACGTGATTCTGTAATGAAAATCAACATACCGGGGTCAATGGAAGGTATGTATATGGAGACAGCAGACTCAATCTTTGTGGATGTAAAGAACATAGCTGTTAAAGGCGATTATGCATTCGAAGCCAGAGGATTGTGGGAAATGAGAAACGATGCTATGGGAGGTCCTTTCGTATCGCATGTCAGGGTTGACAGAGCTAATGCTAGGGTAATAGTGGTGGAGGCTTTTGTCTTTAAACCGGATAAATTGAAGCGTGACCTGATGCGCAAGCTTGAGGCATGTCTTTACACTCTGAAATTACCTGCACAGAAAGAAGTATTCGAATTGCCTATAGGGGCTGGTGTGACAGAAATTACAATAACCGGCGACTCTATAAAATAAGTATATATCATAATAAGTATAGACATGGAAAGACGTAAAATAAGAGTGGGAATCACCCACGGTGACATCAATGGAGTAGGCTATGAGGTTATACTGAAAACCTTTGCCGAACCGGAAATGATGGAATTATGTACGCCGGTAGTGTACGGCTCGCCTAAAGTGGCTGCATATCATCGTAAGGCGATGGATATTTCTGCCAATTTCAGCATAATAAATTCTGCAAAGGAAATACAGGACGGCAGACTGAATGTTTTGAATTGTACTGCTGAGGAACTCAAAGTTGAGCTTGGCAAACCTACTGCAGAAGCAGGAAAAGCTGCGCTTGATGCTTTGGAAAGAGCTTTGGCCGACTATCGTGAGGGTGGAATAGATGTGCTGGTGACAGCTCCTATCAACAAGCACACCATACAGTCCGAAACATTCCATTTCCCTGGTCACACTGAGTATATTGAAGAGCGTGTGGGAGATGGCAACAAGTCGTTAATGATTCTTATGAAGGATGATTTCAGGGTGGCTTTGGTTACAGGTCATGTTCCTGTAAGGGAAATCCCGTCTATACTTACCAAGGAATTGATAGAAGAAAAAATAGAGATATTCCATAAATCGTTGAAACAGGATTTCGGAATAGGATGTCCGCGCATTGCTGTGTTCTCACTGAATCCTCATGCCGGTGATAATGGTCTTCTTGGTACAGAGGAACAGGATGTCATTATTCCGGCAATGGAAGAACTGAAAGCAAAAGGAATACAGTGTTTTGGCCCTTACCCTGCAGATGGTTTTATGGGGTCGGGTAACTTTACTCATTTCGATGGTATCATGGCTATGTACCATGACCAGGGATTGGCTCCATTCAAAGCTTTGGCCATGGATGAAGGAGTGAACTATACAGCAGGTTTGCCTATTGTAAGGACATCGCCGGCACATGGTACGGCGTATGATATTGCCGGACAAGGGGTTGCTTCGGAAGATGCGTTTCGTCAGGCTATTTATATTGCTATTGACGTATTCCGTAACAGATGTATGGAGAGAGAGATAAGTGCGAATCCGCTTCGCAAACAGTATTACGAGAAACGCGATGATAGCGATAAATTGAAACTTGACGCTGAATATGAAGAGTAAGTTTAGGAATATATTTTTCATAGTAGGAGTTGTAGCCATAGTAATAATGCTTTTTGGAATGGACATGACATACGAGGATGTAGTGTCATGCTTGAGAAAAGCCGGTATATGGTTTCCTGTATTGTTGTTGCTATGGATGTTTATATATGCTATAAATGCGGGAGCATGGTATGCTATTATTTGTAATGGGTTGAATGGGGTTAAAGTTCCTTTTTTGAAAGTCTTCAAATATACCATTACCGGTTTTGCATTGAACTCTACCACGCCGGTTGGGCTGATGGGAGGCGAACCTTACCGTATAATGGAGTTGAAACCCTACGTAGGTATTGAAAAGGCATCTTCAAGTGTGATATTGTATGCGATGATGCATATTTTCTCTCACTTTTGTTTTTGGCTGTTCTCGCTGCTTATATATATATTGTCATACTATAACCAGATAAACAGGACTTATGTGATAATCATGAGTATTTTTGTTGTGGCGTGTATGATAGGAATTTACTTTTTTATAAAAGGATATCGTTCGGGAATGGTAATGAAACTGATGCGTTTTTTGCAGCGTATGCCTTTTATAAAGAACAAGATAACCAGATTAATAGAGAGAAAAGAAGAAACTTTTGTGCAGATTGACAATCAGATAAAGGATTTGTATAGGAATAATAAATATACTTTCTTTACTTCATTGTCACTGGAATTTGTAGCAAGAGTCGTATCTTGTCTTGAGGTATATATCATCTTGTTGATATTCTCTACAGACGCAAGTTTCTTCGACAGTATATTGATATTAGCGTTTACATCATTGTTTGCCAATCTGATGTTCTTTTCGCCAATGCAGCTCGGTGCTCGCGAAGGTGGGTTTGTGATGTCTGTTGCGTTACTGTCTATCCCGTATTCTTATGGCGTATTCATGGCGCTTCTTATAAGAATTAGGGAAGTGGTGTGTGTAATCATTGGTATAGCATTGATGAAGATAGGTAATAAATAAAAGGACCATGGATTTAGTTTCATTTAAGAAAGGACTGAAATCAACATTAAAATCAGAAGATACAGAGGGATTTTTTGAAATATACGTTACTCGTTCAAGTGGGTATTTGTGGGCTCTGTTTTTTAAAAAGTTGGGAGTACATCCTAATGTAGTCACCATAATATCCATCATATTGGGTATGCTGGCGGGATATATGTTCTACTTTGACGACCTGAAGCATGCTTTGTTGGGTATATTTCTGCTTATTTGGGCTAACTGGTATGACTGTGCCGACGGTCAGTTGGCCAGAATGACCGGCAAGAAGAGCTTGTTGGGACGTGTCTTGGATGGTTTTGCCGGAGATTTATGGTTCTTCTCAATATATTTCTTTATATGTCTCCGTCTAACAGATACATGGGGCATATATATATGGTTGTTGGCTGCTTTTTCAGGCTTCATTTGCCACAGCAAGCAATGTGCCCTTGCCGATTATTATAGAAACATTCACATGTTTTTTCAGAAAGGCAATATAAATTCCGAGTTTGACAAGTCATCTGTTCAGGTGAAAAAAATGAAATCCCTTAGTTGGAAATCCGACTGGTTTGAAAAACTTTATCTGTTCTTCTATATAAAATATACAAAAAGTCAGGAAAGCTTGTCGCCTTCTTTGCAGAAACTGTTGCGTGGGGTTGAAAGCAAATGGTTGGAAAAAGGAGAGGATATACCTTCTGATTTCAGAGATGAGTACAGAAGGAACAGTAAGCCATTGATGAAATATACCAATATCCTTACATTCGATACCAGAGCTTTTGTTCTTTTTATTTCTGTTCTTGTGAAAGAACCATGGTTTTTCTTCGTTTTCGAAGTAACGGTTCTTAATATCTTGTTTTTCTACATGAGATACAGACATGAAAGTTTCTGTAAGAAAATGTATAAGGATTATCATTTAGATGTAAATATATGAAAAAGATAGCTTTTGTAACGGCAGGAGGTTCTGGAGGAAGGATGCATAAGGATACTCCAAAACAGTTTCTGGAGTTGCAGGGAATGCCTGTCATAATTCATACTTTGCTGAAATTTGAACAAAGCAATGATATAGATGTTATTATTGTAGTATGTCTGAATGGATGGATTGATAAACTTAAAGCGCTGGCTTTAAAATATAATATAACAAAACTTGAGGCTATAGTTGAAGGTGGTAGCAATAGTCAGGAGTCAATATCAAAAGGTATAGAATATTTGCTTGGCAATGGCTATAGTAAAGATGATATAGTTCTGGTTCATGAGTCGGTCAGACCTTTTATTACAGACAAGATAATAGCCGATAATATAACATCATGTATGGAAAGAGGTAATGCCGTTACTGTAGTAAGAGGAAATGAGTCTTATTTATATAGTGAAGACGGAATCTCTTCCGAAAGGCATTTTCTGAGGGAGAAAATGTTTATGGTACAGACCCCTCAAACATTTAGGTTGGGTTGTGTGGCTAAGGCACTGAATGCTGCAAATGAAAAAGGCCTGGTTTCGCAATCACTTTATATATTGATGTCTCAATTGGATTATACCCCGCTGTATATGGTTGATGGAGACAGATTTAATTTGAAACTGACGTATCCCGAAGACTTGAAGATATTCGAGATACTTTTGACGCAAGGTGTTAGATAAATGATAATATAAGAAAAAAGTAAGATTTTTATTTAAAAGAGAGTGGTATGGGAAAAGAAGAGTCAAAAAGAATTCAGACATCAATACTTAACAGGGCTGAAAAAGTAGCATTGGTATGGTTGGCACAGCGTCAACCACGTTGGGTAACATCGGATTTTTTAACTTACATGGGTGTTATGGGTGCCTTGGTTTATGCCTTGGGATGTGTGCTTGCAGCAAGTAATATAATGTATTTGTGGTTGGCTTCGTTTGGTATGGTATTAAATTGGTATGGTGACAGCTTGGATGGAACATTGGCTCGTGTACGTAATTTGCAGCGTCCTGTTTATGGATTTTTCATTGACCATTCTTTGGATGCCATAACAATATGCATAATGTGTGTAGGAGCAGGATTGTCTCCTATGTTCAGACTTGATGTGGCATTGTTGGTTTTGGCAGGTTATCTGGTGTTGTCAGTATATACATATATTGTTACTATAATAAAGGGTGAGTTTCGTCTGACATACAGTTCTTTTGGTCCGACAGAGTTCAGACTGGTCATTATTTTAATCAACACAATATGTATGTACACTCCTTGGGCCGATATTAATGTAGATGTTTACGGTCAGCATTTTGGCGTTTACGATATTGTAGGTCTGGCTATAGCTGTATTCCTGTTTGTTGCTTACTTTATACAGTTCAGTAAAGATAGGAAGATATTATCCGAACAAGATCCTATAAAGCCTTATAAAAAACAGTAATTGGAATATCTGTTTTTTTAGATACAAAAATAACTGGGCTGACTTTATAGGTCATTATTGTTCCGATAATTTACGGATTATGTTTTATAAGATACAAAAATATATTTATTAATATGGTAAAAAGATTACTCGTTGTGATAGCTTTGTGGGTTTGGGCTTTGGGATTATATGCTCAGATTCATGGGGTTGTTATAGATTCAGATACCGGTGAGCCTATCCCATATTTGAACATATACTATGATGGCAAGGGGGTGGGAACTATAACCGACATTGACGGTAAGTATTCAATTCCATATCATTCCGGATGGAACAAATTGACATTCTCTATGGTCGGCTACACCAGGCAGGATATAACCGTTTCGTCAAAAACGACAGAGCTTAATGTAAGCATGAAGTCTGATCTGGTTCTTGACGAAGTTGTGGTCAAGCCTAAAAAAGAGAAATATTCCAGAAAGAATAATCCGGCGGTGGAATTGATGAAGAAGGTTATAGCTTCGAAGGAAAAGACCAATCTGGAGAATAAAGACTATTATTTTTATAATAAGTACCAGAAAATAACACTTGCCGTAAATGATATAACTCCTGATTCGCTGAAAGAATCGTGGCTTTTCAAAAAATATCCGTTTCTGCGCGATCAGGTGGAAATGTGTGATGTGACACAGAAACGTATATTGCCGGTTTCTGTTGATGAAACAGTTTCGCAGAAGATTTATAGAAAGGAACCACATTCTGAAAAGACTATAATACAAGGTATCGAGTCAAGAGGTATAAACGAATTGTTCAGTACTGGAGACATGCTTACTACTGTATTGAAGGATGTTTTTCAGGATATTGATATTTATCAGGACAGGTTCCGCTTTTTGCAGTATCCGTTTGACAGCCCTGTATCGGATGCCGGTATAAGGTTTTACAAATATTACATAATGGATACAGTATATGTGGAGCGCGACAGGTGTTTCCATTTGACGTTCGTGCCGAATAATTCTCAGGATTTCGGTTTCACAGGTCATCTGTATATTTTGGCCGACTCTACATATAGGGTGAAACAGTGTAATATGAATCTTCCGAAAAAGACTGATATAAATTTCGTAGATCATATGATCATCAACCAGAAGTTCGGAGAATTGCCTACCGGTGAATGGTCGCTGATGGAAGATGATATGCTCTGTGAATTGTCATATCTGAAAAAAATCCTTGGGTCGTACATGGTGAGAAGGACTACACGTAACTTTGATTTTTCTTTCGAACCGTTGCCTGACAAATTGTTCAAGAAGAAAGGCTCCGAAATAAAGGATGTAAACGCGATGATGCGTGATGATGAATTCTGGAAAAAGTACAGACAGGAGGAACTTACGGAATCGGAAACACGTATGGGCAGCTTCCTTGACGATTTGGCAAAGATTAAGGGATTCAAATATATAATGTTCGGATTGAAGGCCTTGATTGAAAGTTATGTGGAGACAAGCAAGGACAGTAAAGTGGATATAGGTCCGATAAATACGATGATAACATCGAACTATATCGACGGATTACGATTGCGTGCATCTGCACAGACTACGGCTAATCTGCATCCTAATATTTTCCTGAAAGGATATTATGCATACGGATTTAAAGATAAGAAGTCAAAATATATGGGAGAGTTGGAGTATTCGTTCGACAAGAAGGAATATCTTCCAAGAGAGTTCCCTAAACATTCCATGACGTTTACTTATCAGTATGACAATATGCTGCCGTCCGATAAGTTTATAAATGCAGACAAGGATAATGTGTTTACAGCCTTGAAGGTTTGTCAGGTGGATCAGTATAACTACGAACGCAAGGCCACTATCAAGTATGAGCGTGAACGTGAATTCGGTTTCAAGACAATAGCAATGTTGAGATATGCCAATTATGAGCCTTGTGGTGAATTGTTCTATCGTACAATGGCTGGCGAAAATGCATTGCAGACTGCTATAGCAGACGGTTCGTTATCCGGACAGAAATGGGTACAGTCGCCTTTCAATACTCACGATATAACTGTGACGGAGGCATCTTTAACTTTAAGGTACGCTCCGGGCGAGACTTTCGTAAATACGAAACAGAGACGATTGCCTGTCAATCTTGATGCACCAGTGTTTACGTTGCAGCATACATTAGGTCTGAAAGGTGTTTTAGGTAGTGATTATACTTATAATATGACAGAAGCTACAGCTTATAAGCGTTTCTGGCTAAGTTCGTGGGGTAATCTTGACGTACATTTGAAAGGTGGAATACAGTGGAACAAGGTTCCTTTCCCATTGCTGATAATGCCGGCTGCAAACTTGTCGTACATTTTACAGGATGGAACATTCAACCTTATCAATAATATGGAGTTCCTGAACGACCGTTACGCATCGCTTGACGTATCATGGAATATGCAGGGAAAACTTTTCAACCGCATACCTTTGATCAAAAAACTGAAATGGCGTGAGTTTATCGGTGTCAAGTGCCTATGGGGTACGCTTACGGATAAAAACAATCCTTTCCTTGAGCAGAACAAGAATGATGATATGCTGATGATGTTCCCGGGACATTATGATAGGACAGGTAATTATAATTATTCTAGTTATGTGATGGATCCTAAAGTACCGTATGTTGAGGTAACAGCCGGAATTCACAATATATTCAAGCTTTTGCATATAGAATATGTGAGACGTCTTAACTATAATCATCTTCCTACAGCCAACAAGTGGGGTGTGAGATTGATGATACGTACAGTGTTCTAAAGTAATTTTCTGCCATATTTACTGATTCTTTCCAAAGATTTTGTAAATTTGGCAGATAATTTTTTATAATATGGTAAAGTCGGATATTCAAAATATAAAGTTACGCTTTGGTATTATAGGTAATACCGAGGGGCTTAACAGGGCTATTGATATTGCTATGCAGGTGGCACCTACGGACTTGTCGGTACTGGTTACAGGTGAGAGTGGAGTTGGTAAGGAGAGTTTTCCGCAGATAATACATCAGTTCAGCCGCAGAAAACACGGACCGTATATTGCTGTAAACTGTGGGGCTATACCTGAAGGTACAATTGATTCGGAATTGTTCGGACACGAGAAAGGTGCTTTTACCGGTGCCATAAGCGACAGAAACGGTTATTTTGCCGAAGCTAACGGAGGAACAATATTTCTGGATGAGGTTGGAGAATTGCCATTGTCAACCCAGGCAAGACTATTGCGTGTCCTTGAATCAGGTGAATATATCAAGGTAGGTTCGTCCAAGGTTCAGAAGACAGATGTAAGAATTGTTGCCGCTACAAACGTAAACTTTGCGGATGCCATAGCCGAAGGGCGCTTTCGTGAGGATTTGTATTACCGATTGAATACAGTTCCCATTAAGGTTCCGCCTTTGAGAGAGAGGCCTGATGATATAGCGTTGTTGTTCAGGAAGTTTGCAGCCGACTTTGCAGAGAAATACCGTATGCCTTCCATACAGCTTAACGAACAGGCTAAGCGTATGCTTGTGGAGTATCCGTGGCCGGGAAACATCCGACAGCTTAAAAATATTACCGAACAGATTTCTATCATAGAAACCAACAGGGATATTACTCCTGAAATTCTTTCAACTTATCTGCCAGATATGGGAAACAGTTCCAGGCTGCCGGCATTTGTCGGAGGTAAGGGTGCACATTCCGGAAACAAGAGTTTTGAAAGTGAGAGAGAAATTCTTTATCAGGTGCTGTTTGATATGCGTCGTGACGTAACGGAACTGAAAAAACTTGTACATGAGATAATGACGGAACGTGAAGCAACAGGTCATCATGTATCTCATCCGGTTGACAACGCTTCTCATTTCCTTCAGAATCCTACACTTGATGTCATTAGCGATGTGCCGATGGTCATGCCGCAGGTTCAGCAATATCCGCAGGTGAGCCAGATACAGCCAGTGAGCCAGATTCAGCCGGTAAATAAGGTTTCTTCTATAACTCCTGTTTCTAACGTGTCTGTAAAACATACGGATTCGGATTATCATGACACGGAGGTTTATGTGGAAGAAAATCTTTCTCTGGATGATGTTGAAAAAGAGATGATAAAAAAGGCTCTGGAACGTCATAACGGAAAGAGGAAGAATGCTGCCAACGACTTGAAGATTTCAGAAAGAACATTGTATAGAAAAATAAAAGAATATGGACTTGAATAAAATAACAAGATTTAATATCGCATCTGTATTGGTACTGTCGTTATGTTTTCTTGCGTCATGTACTGTCTCTTATAAATTTAACGGATCTTCCATCAATTATGATAAGGTAAAGACTATATCGTTCGAGAATTTCCCGAACAGATCTGCCGCATTCGTATGGGGCCCTATGGAATCTATGTTCAATACCGAGCTTCAGGACAGATATATGCAGCAGACCCGACTCAAGCAAGTGAGACAGAACGGTGACTTGCAGCTGTCCGGTGAGATAACCAACTATGACGCATATAATAAGGGTGTAGGTTCGGACGGTTATTCTACGATGGCTGAGCTTAAGATGACTGTAAATGTTCGATTTGTGAACAATACTAATCATGCGGAAGACTTCGAACAGCAGTTCTCTGCAAGCCGTGAATATAATTCCACACAGCAGTTGTCTGCCGTTCAGGAAGAATTGGTTAATCAGATGATTGACGAGATAGTGGAACAGATATTCAATGCTACAGTTGCTAACTGGTAATTTCGTTTGATTATGGAAATGCAAAGATTGGATGAGTGGATAAATAATCCGGATTTGATGGGGAATGATACTCTGGAGGAGTTACGTTCCATAATATTGCGTTATCCGTATTTCCAGACAGCCTGGCTGCTATATATTAAGAATCTTTATCTGATAAAACATCCTTCTTTTAAAGATGAGTTAAGACGCGGTGCATTATATGTTGCAGATTTGAGCGTGCTGTTTTATTTCGTAGAAGGAAATAGTTTCTCTTTCCCAAAATCTGAGTATAAAGAGTCAGAAAAGCAGGTGGCTAATGACAGGACACTTGATTTGATAAACCGTTTCCTTTCGGAGATTCCTAACGATAAAGGATTGTCGTCAGAACTGTCAATACCTGTAGATTCTGTTATGGATTATTCGTCGTTGCTGTTGCTGAATTCAGCAGAAAATGGCAGAAAGGAAGTTGACAATACAGCTCTTCCGCTAAAAGGTCAGGCCTTGATAGATGATTTTATCGAAAAGTCTGAATCAGGAATGCTTTCATCGGGTAATAATATGACGGATGCTGTCGGTAATGGAAATGAAAAGGATGAATTCAGTGATGAAGACCTGGTAGTAATTGATGATGATAATAATGCAGGCCCAGTGGATGATGCAATGGATGGTAGTGCTGAAGCTGCCGATGAAACCGGTGACGATAATTATCTGACAGAAACATTGGCTAAAATTTATGTTAAACAGCAAAGATATGATAAAGCATTGGAAATTATTAAAAAATTAAATTTGAAATATCCAAAAAAAAATGCTTACTTTGCAGACCAAATGAGATTCCTTGAGAGATTGATTATTAACGCTAAATCAAAATAAAAGAAAATGTATTTATTATTTATTGTATTGATTGTACTTGCAGCATTGTTACTATGCTTTGTTGTAATGATACAGAATTCTAAGGGTGGAGGCTTGGCTTCTAGTTTCGCATCTTCTAACCAGATTATGGGTGTGCGTAAAACAACTGATTTCATTGAAAAACTTACTTGGGGACTTGCTGCTTTCATGGTAGTTGTAAGTATTGCAGCTGCTTATGTAATACCTCATTCTGCTGAAAACTCTTCAGTAATCATGAAACAGGCTGTAGAAGAACAGAGTACTAATCCTTTGAATGCACCTGCCGGTTTTGCTGCTCCTCAGACTGATGCTGCGGCTGCTGCTCCTGCAACAGGTGATTCTGCAAAATAATATTTTCAGAGTACAAGTATTTAAGATTATAATGTCATTCATAAACCTATAAAGTTTGTGGGTGGCATTTTTTATTTGTTTAATAATATGATGAAAACACAGAATGAAAAAACACGTAATGTTGCTATCGATGCATTGCGCGGATTTGCAGTAATGGGGATAATGCTGCTGCATAATATCGAACATTTTAATTTTTATTCGTTTCCTGAAGCTTCTGGCGAAACAATCAAGGCACTTGACACGAGTTTGTGGGATATGATGTTCTTCACTTTTGCCGGTAAGACGTATGCTATTTTTGCATTATTGTTCGGATTTACTTTTTATCTGCAAAGTAGAAGTACGGAGAAAAGAGGGGAGGATTTCAGAAACAGATACATGTGGCGACTTTTGCTCCTTCTTGGCTTCGGATTTATTAATGCCGCTTTCTTTCCGGGAGAAATTCTAGTGCTTTATGCTATTGTTGGTTTTGTTCTGGTCCCGGTTAGACACTGGAACAATAAGGCTCTTTTTGCAATGGCGCTATTCCTTATGCTTCAACCGGTGGAATGTATTAAAGTGGTATATTCTGCATTTAATCCTATGGAAAATCCGGAACAGATGATTTTCTCACTAGGTGATGTTTATCCGCAGCTTGGCGGAACATCGTTTTGCGAGATGGTTAAGGTTAATCTCGTCACAGGACAGTTGGCTAGTCTTAACTGGGCGTGGTGTTACGGACGTGTATTCCAGACTGCCGCTTTGTTTATGATAGGACTTTTGTTGGGAAGGCTGGGATATTTTGATGCATCGTCGGAAGAGAAGCTTGAAAAATCACGCACTTTCTGGATTAAGGTATTGTGCCTTTCTTTGCCTGCAACTTTACTGATGTACTATCTGAAAGAGTTTATCTATACTCAGGTAGAGATAAAGTTTATGCTTTCGTCGTTGCAGACTATTCTTAATTCGTGGTATAACCTTTTCTTTATGCTGTGTATTGTAGCTTCATTCCTTTTGCTTTATTGGACTTGCGATGGAAAGGTTCAGAAACTTTTAGCTCCGTATGGAAGGATGAGTCTTACGGATTATGTTTCGCAGTCTATAGTCGGCAGCTTCCTATATTTCGGATACGGACTTGAATTGCACAAAGTGTGCGGAACAACATGTAGTCTGCTTGTAGGTATTGTGTTTTTGACTTTTCAGGTTCTGTTTGCTCATTGGTGGTTTAGAAATTTCAAGCGTGGACCTCTGGAAACTATATGGCACCGACTTACGTGGATCGGTAAGGAAAAATAGGATATTGCAGATTGCATAAAATAAAAAAAGAGTAATATCATTTACCTGTTTGGTGGTGATATTACTCTTTGATTTTTATCTCAACTGACTATTACTTGTTGATTTTACTCCAAGTGTCTTTCAGTGATACTGTTCTGTTGAATACCAGATGTTCAGGAGTAGAATCCTTATCTACATTGAAATAGCCGATACGCTGGAACTGCAGATAATCCAATGGTTTTGCATCTGCCAGGAACTTCTCTACATAACATTCGTTCAGTACTGTCAGAGAGTTAGGATTAATCATTTCCTTCATTGCTTCAAGAGGTGAGCAGTTCTTGGCCTCACGGATGGCAGCCATTTCGTCACGTGGATTTTCCACCTTCCACAAGCGGTCGTACAGACGAACTTCAGCTTTCAGACAGTGGTTGCAGCTTACCCAGTGCAGTGTACCTTTTACCTTACGGTTTGCTTCTGGCATTCCGCTCTTTGTGTTAGGATCATATTCTGCATAAACCTCAGTGATGTTTCCGTTTTCATCTTTCTTGCATCCTGTACATTTCACGATGTAAGCATTTTTAAGTCTCACTTCCTGTCCCGGAGTCATACGGAAATATTTCTTAGGAGCATCTTCCATGAAGTCTTCACGTTCCATCCACAATTCGCGGCTGAATTCGATAGTGTGAGTTCCTGAGTTTGGATCTTCAGGATTGTTGATGGCTTCCATCTCTTCTACCTTGCCTTCAGGATAGTTTGTGATAATCAGTTTTACAGGGTTGATAACTGCTGAGACACGTGTAGAACGTGCATTCAAGTCTTCGCGTACTGCACTTTCAAGCAATGCGAAATCATTCAGTGCATCGTATGTGGTATATCCGATTTTATCAACGAAGTTTCTGATAGACTCAGGTGAGTAACCACGACGGCGGAAACCGCAGATGGTCGGCATACGTGGGTCATCCCATCCGTTTACAAGACCTTCCTTAACCAAAGTCAGAAGATTACGCTTACTCATAAGAGTGTAGCTCAGATTCAACTTGTTGAATTCATACTGGTGTGGACGGTGGTCATCAAGGTCTTTGCCTTCCTTCACCCAGTCAACAAACAAGTCGTATAGCGGACGGTGTACAACGAATTCCAGTGTACACAGTGAGTGAGTCACACCTTCGAAGTAGTCACTCTGTCCGTGAGCGAAGTCATACATCGGGTATGCCTTCCATTTGTCACCTGTACGATGGTGAGGAGTTTTAACCACACGGTAAATGATAGGATCGCGGAAGTGCATGTTAGGGTTTGCCATGTCAATTTTTGCACGCAGAACCATCTTTCCTTCTTCTATTTCGCCGCTATTCATTTTCATGAACAGGTCAAGATTTTCCTCGATAGGACGGTCACGGTATGGACTGTTAGTTCCCGGTTGGGTTGGAGTACCCTTTTGTGCAGCTATTTCTTCAGATGATTGTTCGTCGATATATGCTTTGCCTTCTTTTATAAGTTGGATGGCGAAGTCCCATAATTGCTGGAAGTAGTCCGAAGCATAATATTCGTTACCCCACTGGAATCCCAACCACTGGATGTCTTCTTTGATAGCTTCTACATATTCCACATCTTCCTTTGTAGGATTTGTGTCATCGAAACGAAGGTTACATACGCCTCCGTATTTCTTAGCTATTCCGAAGTCCATGCATATAGCTTTGGCATGTCCTATGTGAAGATATCCGTTTGGCTCAGGCGGAAAACGTGTTTGTATTCTGCCGTCGTTCTTTCCTTCTTTCAAGTCTTTCTCTACGATTTGTTCGATGAAGTTCAGACTTTTCTTTTCTGAACCTTCTGTAGCTTTTATTTCAGTCATAGTCCTTATTTATAATAATGCGCAAAAATAATCATTTCTTTTTATATAATAATGTGTTTTATTGACTTATTCATTTTCTGTAATGAAAGAAATTTTATCATTTCGATTTAAAAAGTTTACTGTGGCACGGTAATTATGATGATATTTTATGTAAAGTAAAAATGTTTTACACGGTTAATACTGATTTATGGAAATATTATGTATAAATCTTAAAATTAACATAATAATCTTTGGTATTATAGTTAAATGTTCTTATCTTTGTCGCTATACAAAAGTGGGGTAAGAAGCCCTTGGATAGTACTGAATAAGAAATAAAAATGTAAAATATGTTTTATGACATCTTTTTTTATTTGGTCAATCCAAAAAATCCCCCCATCTTTGTGACGTTATCCTGAAAACAATCTTTTTACCTTAAGAAAAAAAAACTAATACCTATTGAAAACTTGAAAAAGGCTCTTTGTGAAAAGGGCCTTTTTTTATGCAGTTACCTGTCATCTTTCAACCTAATTATGTATTTTTGTAGAAAAATCAAATATATATGTCTCAACCGTTAGCAGAACGTTTACGTCCAAAATCATTGGATGATTACATAGGTCAAAAGCATTTGGTAGGTCAAGGGGCAGTACTCCGTAAAATGATTGACTCAGGGCGGATATCCTCATTTATATTGTGGGGACCTCCGGGAGTAGGAAAGACTACACTTGCACAGATTATCGCAAACAAGCTGGAGGTGCCGTTCTATACACTGAGTGCCGTTACATCCGGAGTGAAGGATGTGCGCGAAGTGATAGAAAAAGCAAGCAGCAACCGTTTCTTTTCGCAGCAGAGTCCTATACTTTTTATTGATGAAATACATCGTTTCAGCAAGTCACAGCAGGATTCTTTGTTAGGAGCGGTGGAAAGGGGAGTAGTTACTCTTATTGGTGCTACTACTGAAAATCCATCCTTTGAGGTTATTCGTCCTTTGCTTTCAAGGTGTCAGCTGTATGTCCTTAAATCGTTGGAAAAGGAAGACTTGCTGGAGCTCCTTCATAAGGCTGTGGAAAAAGATACTATATTGAAGGAGAGAAAAGTAGTGTTGAAGGAAACTGATGCCATGCTTAGATATTCAGGCGGTGATGCAAGAAAGTTGCTTAACATATTGGAACTTGTAGTAGAGGCAGACAGTGATACTCCGGTAGAGATTACTGACGAGAAAGTAGTGGAACGTCTTCAGCAGAATCCGCTTGCTTACGATAAGGAAGGTGAAATGCATTATGATATAATATCCGCATTCATCAAGTCTATACGCGGAAGTGATCCGGATGGTGCTCTCTATTGGCTTGCGCGAATGGTAGAAGGTGGAGAGGATCCGGCTTTCATAGCAAGACGCCTTGTGATATCTGCTTCCGAAGATATCGGTCTGGCCAATCCAAACGCATTGTTGCTGGCTAATGCTGCCTTTGATGCCGTAATGAAAATAGGTTGGCCTGAAGGTCGTATTCCGTTGGCTGAAGCTACGGTATATCTGGCTACAAGTCCGAAAAGTAACTCTGCTTACGAAGGGATAAATTACGCCATAGATCTGGTACGTCAGACAGGAAACCTTCCTGTACCGTTGCATCTGAGGAATGCTCCTACTAAATTGATGAAGCAGTTGGGTTATGGTAAGGATTACAAATATGCACATGCCTATAAGGGAAATTTTGTAAAACAACAGTTCTTACCAGATGATTTGAAAGATACGCGTATCTGGCATTCTCAGGACAACCCTTCTGAAGCCAAACTCAAGGACAGAATGACTCAGCTTTGGGGAGATAGATTTAAGGATTAATTATGCAATAATTTTTTAGTGATATGAATATAGTAGTATTAGATGGATTTACGATGAATCCTGGTGATTTGTCATGGGATAATCTTGAAAAATTAGGATCTCTGAAAGTATATGAAAGAACGTCTGCTGATCAATTGCTGGAGCGTGCAGCAGATGCGGATGCCATTTTAACAAATAAGACTGTGGTTGATTCTGCAGCTTTACATTCTTTACCAAAACTGAAATACGTAGGGGTACTTGCTACAGGATATAACGTGGTTGATATAAAAGCAGCCAAGGAACTTGGTATTGTAGTTACCAATATCCCGGCATATAGTACAGAGTCGGTTGCACAAATGGTATTCGCGCATATACTCAACATAACGCATCGTGTAGGCCGTTATGCCGACGAAGCTCATTCGGGTGTATGGAGCAGGAAAAACGATTTCTCATATACCAATAGTCCGCTTATGGAATTGTGTGGCAAAAAAATTGGTATTGTAGGATACGGTAATACAGGTTCGGCTACTGCACGTATTGCTCTGGCATTTGGTATGAAAGTTACTGTTTATACCAGCAAACCACAGTCTTTGTTGCCTGCAGGAATTGAAAAAGCAGAATCCATAGACGATATATTCAGAAACTCTGATATTGTCAGCCTGCATTGTCCTCTGAATAATGAAACATCGGAAATTGTGAATTCTTATCATCTTTCATTGATGAAGGAATCTGCCATACTTATTAATACTGGTCGAGGAGGACTGGTAAACGAAAACGATCTGGCTGAGGCTCTTAGGACTTGTCGTATCAAGGCAGCTGGTCTTGATGTAATGGTAAACGAACCACCGCGTGAAGATAATCCGTTGTTGGGATTGGATAATTGTTTTATCACTCCGCATATAGCCTGGGCTACATACGAGGCACGAGTAAGACTTATGGATCTTGCCGTGAAAAATCTTAAGAGTTTTATCGAAGGAAATATAATTAATAATGTAGCCAGATAGGAATATGACTAAAGAAGAAAGAATAGAAAAGGCTGTTTCGCTATTTAAGGAAGGATATAACTGCTCGCAGTCTGTAGTAGCTGCCTTTGCTGATATGTATGGCTTTACAGAGGAGCAGGCTTTAAAAATGGCATCGGCATTTGGCGGTGGTATAGGCCGTATGCGTGAAACTTGTGGAGCGGCCTGTGGACTGTTCATGCTGGCAGGTCTTGAGAAAGGAGCTACAAAAGGTTCTGATCGTGAAAGTAAGGCTGCCACATACGCCCTGGTTCAGGAACTTGCTGCAAAGTTCAAGGAAGAGACCGGATCCTTACGTTGCTCTGATTTGTTGGGATTGTCAAAAAAAGAACCTATAGTATCTACTCCTGAAGCTCGTACCAGCGCATATTATGCAAAGCGTCCATGTGCAAAGATGGTTGAAACTGCGGCGCGTATATGGGCTGATTATATTTATGGTGTGAAAGAATGACTATAAAAAAGATACTCCCGCCAATCGCTATTGTCAGGAGTATCACAACACAAAAACTAAACTAGACTTAACTAAACTATTTAAATGAGAAGTTTCACAACTTCTGTTCTTTATTCACTTGCAAATATATGTTTTTTATTGGCAAAAACAAAAAAATAAAAGCTTTTTTCCCAGGCAAATAAATAAAAAAGTTGAAAATGAAACTTATTTATTATATAATATGTTTATTAACATAATCCTGTAGCATTGTTTTGTAAGTTTCCGATATTGGAATGTATTCTTTACCGAAAACAATACGCCCTTTATCGATGATCTTTATTTTTGATTTTTGCACTATGAACGAACGGTGAACACGTAAAAAACGCTCAGCAGGAAGCCTTTCTTCCAGTGCTTTCATGCTTATAAGCGACAATATAGGACGGGAATTTTCTTCTGTATATATTTTCACATAATCTTTCAGCCCTTCTATATATAGTATTTTGTCCAGCTCAATTTGTATTAACTTATAATCACTTTTTACGTAAATATATTCAGAACTTTCCGGTTGAAAGTTTGTTTTTTCGCTTTCTGCTTTTAGTTTCAAATTAAACCATTCCATAGCCTTACCCACCGCCTCACTGAAATCAGCATAGCTGATAGGTTTCAGCAGATAGTCGAGTGCATTTGCTCTGTATCCGTCTATCGCATACTGTTCGAAAGCTGTAGTGAATACTATCCTTGTTCTTTCGGGAACCATCTTTGAGAATTCCAGTCCGTTGAGGTCCGGCATTTGTATATCCAGGAACAGAAGATCAACCGGATTGTTAGGCAGTTCATTCATTGCCTGTACTGCACTTGAATAAGTCCCACACAACTCAAGCGATGGCGTTTTCTTGACGTAGCCTGCTATCAGTCCCAAAGCCAGAGGCTCGTCGTCTATTATTGCGCACCTTATAGTCATAATTATATAGTGTGATAAGTTTTATTATATTTTTAGTTTGATGCATGAATTGTAAACTTTGTCGTTATCGCTAAGCCAGCATTTCCATTCATGCTTGTCGGGGTACAACAGTTCAAGTCTTTTGCTGACCTGCTCAAGTCCTATACCTGAACCGCTCTTGTCGGTTGTCGATTTAGGATGATTGCTGTTCTGTATAGTACAGATAATGTACTCCTCGTTTTCCTCTATGGTTATTTTAATGAAACTTTCTCCCGTAGGCGAAATCCCATGTTTGAATGCATTTTCTATCAGAGATATGAAGATAAGTGGAGCGACCGGAGTCTGGCTGTTATCCTTTATCCTGAAATTGGTCTCTATGTTTACGTCTCCCGAAACACGTATCCTCATCAGTTCGATATAGTTTTTGATGAAGTTTGTTTCCTTTTTCAGAGGTACATACATCGATTGATTGTCGTATAGTACATATCTCAACAGTTTGCTAAGCTCC
Organism: Bacteroides caecigallinarum; assembly: GCF_016901995.1. Taxonomy (GTDB): domain Bacteria; phylum Bacteroidota; class Bacteroidia; order Bacteroidales; family Bacteroidaceae; genus Phocaeicola; species Phocaeicola cellulolyticus. Next base: position 25,059 of record NZ_JACJLE010000035.1, read on the forward strand.
TGTATCGCTTGTTGTGCCTTGTCTGTATCTATTACAACAAGGGCATAAATATTGTTCAGAGTGTTAAGCAGAAAATGAGGATTAAGCTGGTTTCTCAGATTTTTAAGTTCTGCTTCCGTCATGCTTTTCACGGCCTCACGTCTTGCCAGTTCGGTTTCGTTCCATTTTATACTTAGCCTTATGGCAACACTTAGCCCTGCAGAAAAGATCATGCTGGCTATATCCCTAATCATGAAAACAATCTGTGAAGGCGGGTTGTGTCTGAACATATCAGGTGGAGGGCCAGGAACATGCAAGTCATTCCACCATCTGATGGCAAGTGATAGCAGTATTGTCAAAACAGCATTGAATGCCAGAAACTTTCTCTTGTGCTCGTTGAAAAGTAGTTTCGGAATCAACAGAAAATAGTTTATATAGAATATGGCAAATAATGATGCCGGAACAATGATAAACCGCATAAAAGCTTTCCAGTCTATGCTTCCGTTATCACCTTGCGTCATTATTATCGGAAAACCGAAAAACAATATCCAGCAGAATGCATGTATTGATATTTCCAACAATCTGTTGTTGCGGTTTGTGTGTGTCATAGGTTTTTACGATTTATGTTGTGTTCTTACAAATATAGTAGAATGTTATTAGTCTTGCAAACTTTCTATAATCCAAAGCAGTACTGGGGTACTTCTCTCGAAGTACCGGCAGCACTGCTAAAAAGGAAACCAAAGTTATGAAGAACAAAGAAGTTCCTGATTTATAGAATGAAGTTGTTTCTAAGTTATTCGTATCTCAACGCTTCTATTGGGTCAAGACATGCGGCTTTCTTTGCCGGATACCATCCGAAGAAAACACCGGTGAATGTACATACTGCAAACGACAGGAGAACACTCCAAGGTTGAACATATACCGGCCAGTTGGCTACTGTCTTTATTATGTATGATGCACCGCATCCCAGTATTACGCCAATCAATCCTCCGGTGATACTTATCAGTACTGATTCTATAAGGAATTGCGACAGAATGTCGATACCTCTTGCCCCTACTGACATTCGCAGACCGATTTCTCTGGTACGTTCGGTTACTGAAACATACATGATGTTCATAATACCGATACCGCCCACTACTAGTGATATCCCTGCAATGCAGGCCAGAAGTGTCGTCATCAGGTCTGTAGTTGTATTAAGCATGGAACTTAACTCCTGTTGTGTTCTTATTGTGAAATCGTCGTCGTCGGTTTCTTTCAGCTTGTGTTCGCGGCGAAGTATATTTGTTATTTCGTCAACCGCTTCTTCTGTCATGTCCTCAGTCAGTGCCGATGCGAAAACTCCGCTCAGATATGTCTGTGCCAGAAGACGTTTCATCACGGTAGAGTAGGGTGCCAGCACTACATCGTCCTGGTCCATACCCATTGAGTTGTATCCCTTTGATTCAAGAATACCTATAACCCTGAGTGGAACCTGATTGCATCGTATTACTTTACCTATAGGGTCGGCACCGTCCGGAAACAGATTTTCAACGATTGTTGAACCTATTACGCAAACTTTTGCTGCTGTGCGTATATCTTCTTCCGTAAACATTTCGCCTTGTTCTATTTTCAGCTGTCTGATGTTTAGGTATCCTATGCTGACGCCGCTTACAGACGACGGATAGTTGTTGGCTCCTGATATAAGCTGTCCGCTTGCAGATACGTTAGGACTGATATCAGATAGGAAAACACATTCGTCTCTGAGTGTTTCGTAATTTTCAAGTTTCAGAGTCTGCATGGATGAAGCGTCCTGTCTTACTCCTCCTCGCATTTCACCTCCCGGATGGATCATGATCATGTTCGAACCCATCTCCGAGATTTGTTTCTGAATGCTTCGTTTTGAGCCTTGTCCTATTGCCAGCATGGCTATCACCGACGCTACACCTATTATTATGCCAAGCATCGTAAGGAATGCCCTAAGCTTGTTGTTGGATAGTGCTCTGATAGCTATTTTAAAAAGATTTGTTCCGTTCATTGTAAAAATGTTTTATTGTTCCGCATCAGTCCTCATCATTTTTTGGCAGTGCGGCAAGTGCCTCTGCTGCCGAGAGGATATTGTTGTTTACGGTATCTTCAATCACATGTCCGTCGCGCAGGCGAATGTTACGGCTGCTGTACATTGCCAGTTCAGGATTGTGTGTAACGAATATTATAGTCCTTCCTTCGGCATGCAGTTTCTGGAAGAGTACAAGTATTTCAAACGATGTACGTGTGTCAAGGTTACCGGTAGCTTCGTCCGCCAGAATTACGGCCGGATTGTTTACCAGTGCTCTGGCTATTGCTACACGTTGCATCTGTCCTCCGGACATCTGGTTCGACTTGTGCTCCAGTCTGTCGCCCAGTCCCACGGCTATCAGAGCTTCAATGGCTCTTCTGCGTCTTTCGGCTGCCGATACAGACGGGTTATACATCAGTGGCAACTCTACGTTTTCTACTGCAGTCGTTTTAGGCAGAAGGTTGTAGTTCTGGAATACGAAACCTATTTTTCTGTTTCTCAGTATAGCTCTCTGAGGTTTGCTCATTGTTCTCACAGATACTCCGTCCAGAAGATATTCGCCGCTTGTAGGTGTGTCCAGACATCCAAGTGTGTTCAGCAAAGTAGATTTACCTGAGCCTGATGTACCCATGATAGTGACAAACTCGCCCTCTTTAATGCTGAACGATACTCCCCTGAGCGCATGTACCGTTTCGTCTCCCACACGGAAGTTTCGTTTTATATTCTGTAATTCGATTACTGTCTTGCTCATGGTGATTAATCCTTTATTATTAAGATTATTTCTTCTTGTTTCTTCCCGGAGGGCCTGGCATGAATGGATTCTGTTCGCCGCCTGTCTCTACCATTTCCGGCATTTCACCTTTTACTATTGTTTCTGTAATGATTTCAGTACCTTCGCTGATACCTGAAACTATTTCAGTGTTAGAACCGTCGCTCATACCGGTCTTGACAGGGTGTGCAGTCAGTGATGTTGCATCCATTGTCCACACTTTTTTTGGCGAGTTGCAGTCATTTATGGTCTTTCCTCCTGCCAGCTTCTTGTCAGGTGTAAATCGGAGGGCCTTGTTCGGAACTACAAGAACATTCTCGCGTGTATCTGTGAAGATTGTCACGTTTGCTGTCAGTCTTGGTTTCAGTTTCAGGTCAGGATTATCTGCAGTGATTACAACCTCGTATGTCACAACGGTTTCAGATGTAGTACTTGTAGATGAGCTTGTACTGTTTGTACTTCCCAGACGGATCTGCTTTACTCTTCCTTCGAACACGTCATTCGGATAGGCATCTACCGTAAATGTAACTCTTGCACTGTCCTTTACTCCTGCTATGTCAGCTTCATCTACATCTGCCACTACCTGCATCTTTGTAAGGTCGGCTGCAATTGTAAAAAGAGTCGGAGTTTCGAAACCTGAAGCCACAGTTTGTCCGGCTTCCACTTCGCGGCTTGTCACTACACCGTCGATAGGCGATGTGATTGTAGTATATGACAGATTTCTCTGTGCTTTTGCCAGTGCTGCCTTACTCTGGTCGTATGTACTTTTCGCACGGCGGTAGTTATATTCGTATTGTTCGTATTCAGTGTCGCTGATAAGTTGTTTCTCGTGCAGAGTCTTGTTTCTTTCGTAAAGCTTTTCCTGATAATTATATTCTGCTTCTGCACCGTCGTATGTAGCTTGCGCTGACTGAAGGTCGCTTATAAGTGTCACGCGGTCCATTTCGGCTATCACTTCTCCCGCTTTAACCACAGAATTATAATCAACATAAATCTTGTCTATGATACCTGATACCTGAGTACCTACTTCTACTTCAGTTACAGGTTCTATAGTACCTGTAGCTGTAATTGAATTGCTGATGGTGCCCTTGTGTACAGCTGATGTGGCGAAACTTATTGTCTGGTTTGATTTTTTTCCACCGAATATCCACAGTCCTGCTCCAGCCAGCACTATTATAGCAGCTGCGATGATGAAAACTTTCTTCTTTTTCATATTTAGTTGTTTTTCCGATTTTCTTTTTGTTTATAATTTAATTTGCCTGTGTCAAAGCTTTATGTCGTTTCCTGCATAGAAATCAAGCAACGCTCTGTCAAGTATAGCCATGTATTTGGCCTGAACACGCTGCTGCTGTGCGCTCAGCAGATTATTTTTTTCAGTAAGCAGTTCCACAGTATTCTTTATGCCGAGATTAAACTGTTCGTTCACTATATCGAAGCTGGTCTGACAGCTTTGTAGCTTGCTGTTGGCTGCCTCATATTGTTGCTGTGCATTCAGTGCATCCAGCCATAAACTTTCTATAGTGGAATAAAGTTCCTTTTGTTTGTTTATCAGGTCCAATTGTGATGAACTGTATGTAATCTGCGCTTTCTGTACTGCACTTTTAGTCTGCCTGTTGTTGAATATAGGAATACTCAGATTTATACCAATCATATTGTTCCATCCGTATTTCATCTGTTCTGCCCAGTTGTTTGTGCTGGCATTGTTTGTCATACTTGATGTTGAGGCCGACAGGCTTATTGTAGGCAGGTACCCGGCCTTAGCTGTTTTTATACCAAGCTTGGCATTGTCTATGCTCAGCTTGCTGCTCTGTATTTCAGGTCTTGATGTCAGTGCTGTATTGTAAACGTCTATCTGGTTGGGCAAAACAGCCATAACATCCTCATCTTTCAGTTCCGGTATGTCAAGAACCATTTCTGTAGTACCGTCAAGTTCCAAGAGCTGTTTTAGTTGGAGTTTGTAATTTCTCAGTGTGCTTTCCGCTGTTACCAGTTGATACTTGTCGTTGCTGGCCTGAGCTTCCAGTTGGGCCACATCCGATTTCGACAGACTTCCTTCGTTAAACAGCTCTACTGCACGCTTGTATGTAGCTTCGCTCACTTCCAGTGTGTTTTTGTTTATCTCTACCGATTCGTTGGCATATAGAATCTGCACGAATAGTTTCGTTATCTCCTCTTGCAGCATGTTTTCTGTTTCGGTCACTGACAACCCGGCTATTTCTTTGTTTGCCTTCTGCTGCTTGATGTTGTTCAGTCGTTGTCCTCCGTTCCACAGTGTCCATTGTGCGCTGAGGCTGTAGCTCCCGTTGTATGTGTTATTGTTGTCGCTGGTGATAATCTCAGTTCCGCTTACGGTTGCACTTGTTTCCTGATACGGACGGTTCACCAGATTATGTCCTGTAGAGAAAGACAGGCTTGGAAACAGTGATGCCTTTGCAGTTTTCACATCCACATCAGCTTCTTCCAGCGAAAGTTTGTTTTGCTGCAGCTGTATGTTTTTCTCCAGAGCATAGTCAATGCAGTCTTGCAGGCTCCAGGTCTTGTTATCCTGAGCATATAGTCCTGTGCTTGAACTTAGGACTGCGATAATGAATAAATCCCTTTGTCTCATTTTTTACTGTTATCTTTAATTCTTTTCTGAGGCAAAATTATTCCTTATATAATATAGAGGCAAAAAAGATAGATTTGGCAAAGAAATATGTGGACCAAACCTTGATTTTTCACGATAAATCATTTACTTTGTAATCATTATAAAAATATATGCTTATTAATTATGAATATAATAGGAATTTATAGATTTTATGCAGACGGTTTCAGGTCTATGACTACAGGACGTGTGCTTTGGTTCATAATACTGGTGAAACTGTTTGTGATGTTCTTTATAATCAAACTGTTCTTTTTCCCTTCTTTTCTGAAAGACAAGACTGCGGAGGAAAAACAGGATTATGTAGGCAATGAACTGATTATACGGGCATCGGACTCTTATGCGAAATAATTGATCAAACTAACTTAATAAAACTTTATTTTATGATTGAAGCTATTGACACTTCTTTGATTGACTGGTCTAGGGCGCAGTTTGCCCTGACGGCCATGTATCACTGGCTGTTTGTTCCTCTCACACTCGGTCTGGCTGTGATAATGGGAACAATGGAAACTGTTTATTATCGTACTGGCAATGAGTTCTGGAAACGTACAGCCAAGTTCTGGATGAAACTTTTCGGAATAAACTTTGCCGTCGGTGTTGCCACCGGACTTATTCTTGAGTTCCAGTTCGGAACCAACTGGAGTAATTATTCATGGTTTGTGGGCGACATATTCGGTGCCCCGTTGGCGATAGAGGGAATACTGGCATTCTTTATGGAGGCTACATTCATAGCAGTTATGTTCTTCGGATGGGAGAAGGTTAGCCGCCGCTTCCACCTTGCATCTACATGGCTCACCGGACTTGGAGCTACGATTTCGGCATGGTGGATATTGGTTGCAAATTCGTGGATGCAATATCCTGTAGGAATGGAATTCAATCCGGATACCATGCGTAATGAGATGGTAGATTTTATGTCCGTAGCATTCTCGCCTGTAGCAGTAGTAAAGTTCTTCCATACAGTTATAAGCAGCTGGATTTTAGGAGCTGTTTTTGTTGTGGGAGTAAGCTGCTGGTATCTTATAAAAAAACGTGAAAAAGAATTTGCCAAGGCAAGCATAAAGGTAGCTTCTGCCGTAGGTCTGTTTGCATCTATTGTGACTGCAGCTACAGGCGACCAGTCGGCATATCAGGTGGCTCAGGTGCAGCCTATGAAACTTGCGTCAATGGAAGCCCTCTATGACGGAAGTGCGCATGCTCCTCTTACGGTTGTTGGTCCTGTGGAAATACCTGAAATGCTTTCGGTTCTTGCCACACACAGTACAGACGGCTTTGTTCCCGGTATAAACGATATAATGAAAGGCGGATACCAGCTTGCCGACGGAACAAAAGCTCTTTCAGTAGATGAAAAGGTGGAACGTGGAAAGATTGCAATCAAGGCTTTGGCCGACTATAGACAGGCTAAAAAAGATGGCAATTCGTCTGAGATGGAAACCTCGCTTAGTCTGCTTAACGAGAATATGCCATATTTCGGTTACGGATATATCAAGGATACATCTACGCTTGTGCCAGACGTAAATCTTATGTTCTGGTCATTCCGTGTGATGGTAGGTCTGGGAATGTATTTCATTGTTCTGTTTGCTGTCCTTCTGTTCCTCACATGGAAGAAAACCTGCAATGTAGATTATCACAACTGGCTGCTTTGGCTGGGAGTGTGGAGTATTCCTCTGGCATACATCGCCAGCCAGGCAGGATGGATAGTTGCCGAAGTGGGACGTCAGCCATGGACTATTCAGGATATGCTTCCTGTTGATGCGGCAATATCCAAACTAGAGACCGGTTCGGTACAGACCACATTCTTCATATTCCTAATCATGTTCACCGTTCTTCTGATAGCAGAGATAGGAATAATGCTCAAGGCTATTAAACACGGTCCGGAGGAGAAATAACACTATATTGTTTTGATAAATATTATTTACATTTGATATGGAATCTACATATATATTCTTACAGCACTATTGGTGGTTCATCGTGTCACTGCTGGGTGCAATACTGGTGTTCCTGCTGTTCGTGCAGGGAGGCAATTCTTTGATTTACCGTATAGGGCAGACCGAAGAAGAGAGAAAGATGCTTGTAAACTCTACAGGCAGAAAGTGGGAGTTTACGTTTACTACGCTTGTAACCTTCGGAGGGGCATTCTTTGCATCCTTCCCATTATTCTATAGTACAAGTTTCGGAGGAGCATACTGGCTTTGGATGATAATACTTTTCACTTTCGTGCTTCAGGCAGTATCGTATGAGTTTCAGTCCAAGCTGGGCAATCTGCTGGGGCAGCGTACATACAGATACTTCCTTATGCTGAACGGTGTGATGGGACCTCTGCTACTCGGAATGGCTGTGTCAACATTCTTCTATGGCTCAAACTTCGAAGTGACAAAAGATAATCTTACCGAACTTGGTATGCCTGTCATCAGCACATGGTCAAACGGATGGCACGGGCTTGACGCCTTTGCCGAGCCATGGAATCTCGTGCTCGGAATGGCAGTGTTCTTCCTGGCAAGACTTCTTGGAGGAATGTATTTCATCAACAATATAGATAATGAACAGATAAATACCCGTTGTCGCCGACAGCTGATTTCCGATGCGGTGCCTTTCCTTCTGTTCTTCCTGGCATACGTGATACGTACATTGCTGAAAGACGGATTTGCCGTAAATCCGGAAACTCAGGCGATAGTGATGGAACCTTATAAGTATTTCAACAATTTCGTTGATATGCCATATCTTCTTGTATTGTTCCTCGCAGGTGTAGTATGCGTGTTATACGGTCTTGGCAAGAGCATCCTGGTTTCAACATATAAGAAAGGTATATGGTTTTCAGGTATAGGAACAGTATTGACAGTCCTTTCTTTGTTGCTTGTTGCAGGGTATAACAATACGGCATATTATCCGTCGTTGACTGATTTGCAGAGTTCGCTCACGATATCAAACAGCTGCTCCAGCCTGTTCACTCTCAAGACCATGGCATATGTGTCAATTCTTGTTCCGTTTGTTTTGGCTTATATAATTTATGCATGGCGTGCTATAGACCGCAAATCTATTACTGCGGATGAGATAAAGAATGATGACCATGCATATTGATGCTTGATTCAGATAAACATATAACAGAATGTGCCGGATAGCAGCTTTCCCTTTTAGCTGTTTCCGGCACATTTCGTTTTGTGTTAAAATATATTATCCCAAGAGTACCTTATGTATAGCATCCTTCAATGCAGGTTTAGGCATAGCTCCCTGAGCCATCTGTGGAGCGCCGGTCATAGGTACGAAGAGTAGTGTAGGTACGCTGCGTATAGCAAATAGTCCTGCCAGTTCCTCTTCCTGGTCAACATCTATCTTATATATGTCTATCTTTCCGTCATATTCCTCTGCCAGTTCATCCAGTACCGGAGCCAGCATCTTGCAAGGTCCGCACCATGTGGCATAGAAGTCTATCAGAGCAGGACGCTCACCAAGGAACTTCCATTCGTTAGGGTTAGTTTCATAATTGGCAACTTTATTCAGGAATTCTTTTTTAGTCAGATGTTTTGCTTTCATAATCAATCATTATTTATGGGTTATTACTTCATTATTTATTAGGATCGTATATCTTTACCATATTCTTAATAATTCGTTCATGGTAGTAATTGTTTTAAGTTTCTGATGCAAAAGTACGCTATTTACGCTATGCAGACAACAGATTATTTCTATCTTTGTATAGACAAAATCTATACAACCATGAATTTACAACAGATGGAATATATTGTGGCACTCGACAAGTATCGTCATTTCGTACTTGCTGCCGAGGCATGCGGTGTTACTCAGCCAACACTGAGTGCCATGATTCAGAAACTTGAAGAAGAACTTGACGTTAAGATATTCAGCCGCGACAGAAGGAATGTAGCTCCAACAGCCATAGGGCAGAAGATAATACGCCAGGCACAGATAGCACTGAACGAATCGCAGAGAATAAAGGAACTTGTATCCGACGAGACCGGTACTATGACTGGTAGTCTGAGGATAGGAATACTCCCTACAATAGCTCCGTATTTGGTGCCTGACTTCATTCATAAATTTCGTGACATGCATCCCGATGTAGATCTGTCTATCGACGAGAAAGAAAATGCCTCACTTGTACGCGAACTTCGTTTCGGAAATATCGATATAGCCATCTCCACCATGCCGGAAGATAGGGAAGGGATATTGGAAATACCGGTCTATATAGAGAAGTTCGTTGCGTATTTCTCTTCGGAGTGCAGCCAGGCACAGAAGATAATAGCAAGCGGAAGCCTGCCTGCCGAACAGATGTGGATACTGAAGGAAGGACATTGCGTACCTAACGGTTCAATGAACTTCTGCAAGAACAAGGATATAGGAAACCACATCTATGAGGCCGGCAGTATAGAAACGCTGGTCAGGATAGTTGACCGCAACGGAGGTTATACCATTATTCCGGAACTTCACATCCCTTTCCTGTCAGACAGTCAGAAAGAAAATGTTGTACACTTGAATGTCACTCCTCCTGCTCAAAGGTGTGTATCCATACTTATAAAAGACGATTTCATAAGGGAACGTGCCGTAAATGCCGTGTTGGAAACAATGAAATCAATAATTCCGGACTATATGATGGAAGAAAGACTCAGAAAACATAAGATAAAACTCCGGTAAATATTTATCGTTACACGTTCGTGTCACTATTGTTACACGTTCGTGTCACTATCGTTACACATTCGTGTTACTATCGTTACACGTTCGTGTCACGATAATCATGTTTGTATGTATTCCTAAAATAATTCCTAAAAACTCTTATCACTCTAAACAAAAAGGCGTTGCCACTTTTTTATGTTTATAAACTTATAGAATAATGATAAGTAAAAAGACTTAGGCTAACTATTTTATGGTATATTTGAAATAAATTGATTGTTTTAATTCTATTTAAAAAACAAATTCTTAATTATGGCAACGATAAAAGTGAAATTTCGTCCTTCATCTGCTCGTAATGACGAAGGGACAATATTCTATCGTGTAATACATGATAGAGTAGTTAGACAAGTTACTACAGGCTACAGGTTATCAAAGGCAGAGTGGAATATATTGGAAAAAGATATATCACTTTCGGAAAATGAAGAAAAATGCAGTAGCAATCTTTTTTCATTGAAAAAGCATATAAATGATGATTTGGCAAAATTCAAGAGTATAATATCTGTGTTGGAATCGTCCGGACAGAACTATACGGCAGATGATATAATATCGTCATACACAAGGAAAGAAAACAACGGCAATTTTATATCCTTTATCCATGATACCATACAGCAACTGAAGTTGGTTGGTCGTTTGCGTACTGCAGAAACATATTCTACAGCTTTAAACAGCTTTTCCAGATTTTGCAGTTTGCGTGGTGATGTTGATTTTAATGATATAGATGCGACTCTCATGATGGAATATGAGGATTATTTAAAATCCAACGGACTTATTCCTAATACAATATCATTCTACATGCGTAATTTGCGTGCGGTTTACAATCGTGCTGTAGAGAAAGGTATTACAGTACAGCGCAATCCATTCAGATACGTCTATACCGGTGTTGATAAAACAGTAAAGCGTGCTTTGTCTGTAAGTATGATCAGAAAAATCCGTGATTTGGATTTACGGAAGTCTCCTTCAATGGATTATGCCCGCGATATATTTATGTTCAGTTTCTATACCCGTGGAATGTCATTTGTTGATATGGCTTATTTAAAAAAGAAAGATCTTCAGCATGGAGTCTTGTCATATCGGCGTCAGAAAACCAATCAGCAGTTGTTTATCAAATGGGAAAAACCAATGCAGCAAATTATTGATAAATATGATACTTCCCAGACACCTTATTTGCTCCCAATAATAAAAGATGTCAATTCTGATGCCCGTCGTCAGTATCATAATGCTTCGCATCTGGTAAATGCAAAACTAAAGAAGATAGGTGTTGCCCTTGGATTGCCAGTAGTTCTTACATCTTATGTTGCCCGTCATACCTGGGCTAGTGTGGCTCATAGTAAAAACATTTCATTATCAGTTATCAGTGAGGCAATGGGTCACGATTCAGAAAACACAACACGAATATATTTGGCATCTTTGGATATGTCTGTTATTGACAAAGCAAATGAAATAATATTAAAATCATTGTAAATATAAACTAGACTAAGTATAGCTATTTATTTGTGAAAATATGATGCTTTTGCAGCTGTTTTTTGTTCATATTATAAATACTTCTCTTTATAAGAGAAGTATTTTTTTATATTGCAAAGGTAAGTATATTATTCAAATTTCAAGTATTTTTTCTATTAAAATGCTGAAAACGGTTGATATCCGTTCACCCAAAACGGTGATATCCGTTCACTTTTCATACTCTTTACCTATGGCGATGCAAATTTATTGATTTTCGTCTGTAACGTTGCAGTTTTGATGTCTTTTTTGACGTAAACTGCTGCCTTGTAGCTCGAAGCGCACACTTGTGTGTACCAGCCTGTCTAATATTGCATCAGCTGCAGTCGTGTTGCCTTTCATCACATCGTACCAGTTAGCAACCGGCAGTTGTGATATGATGATCGTAGCTTTTTGTCCATGGCGGTCTTCTATAATCTCCATAAAGTCAAGCAACTGTTGTCCGTCAAGAACTTTCATTCCGAAGTCGTCCAGTATAAGCAGGTCAGTCTGTGCCAGCTTGGCGAAGAAACGATGCAGAGTACTGGATATGCGGGCAAGGCTTATTTCCTCGAAGAGCCTGTACAGGTTATAATAAGCAACTTTATATCCGTTCATGCAGGCCTGATGACCAAACGCTGTACCCAACCAGCTTTTACCTGTACCGGAAGCTCCCGTAATAAGTATGGACACCCCGTTTTTCACATAGTCACAAGTGGCAAGATTAAGCACTTTCTGCTTGTCTACGCCACGCTTGCTGTCATAGATAACTTCACTTATGGAAGCGTGATAACGGAAGTGTGCTTTTTTTATCAGACGGGCATTCCGGCTTTGATTCCGGTTATCCAGTTCGGCCTGTATAAGCAGTTGCAGGCCGTCCTTCAAGGAGAGCGACTCTGCCTGTCGCGTCTCCTGCATCGTAGCCCAGTAATGTGCCATTCCGGGCATCTTAAGGTTTCTTAGAGCATTGATAATTTCATCCATCGTTATTGGTTTTGAGTGTTAGAAGTCTGTCATTTGAACTGTGATTTCCCACGGATATTACAGTGTTGCGGAGGAGCAAAGGAAGATGTAGGCTGCCCCACACCGGCACACTTGCTTTCCACCAGTGAGCGTATAAAGCGGTAACTGCATCTGTCTACGTTCAGGGCTGTCTCGCAGGCTTTCTGGAAAACGGCCGGATCACTGCTCCTTTGCAGGTTTAGAAGCCCCTCGCAGGTCTTGTAATGAGTCTCCGGAGGCATTGTGGAAGAATAAAATATGCGGCGGATTACATCTCCAAGTATGCCGGATGCACGCTCGGCACGCTCTATGTATGATTTTGCACTCATTCCTCTGTATTCCCGGGAGTTGCTTGCAAGATGCTCCTTTACAATAGTATACTTTCCCCTGTTGTAATCACGTATGTGAGTGGCTACAAGTTCACCGTCCACATATACTTTTACCAGTGTGTGTGTATATGCAACATGTGCAGTTTTGGATATATACTGATACGGCACTGTATAATAGTGCTGGTCACGTCCGAGATAGATACAGCAGTTGGTTGACACCTTCAAATCGGTATATGACACAATCTCAAAATCCCTGTCAGGCAGCGGCATAAGATTTGGCCTGTCTACGGCAAGGAACCGTTCCTCACGCGTGTAAGGATGCTTCTGCATGCGTTTCTGGTTGTGCGCTTTCATTTTGAGCGAGGCTGCCCGGTTAAGCTCTTCCAGTGAATGGAAGGTTTCATTGCGGAGTTCGGCAAACACACGCATATAGACAAGCCTCACGGTCCCTTCCACGTTGCTTTTATCTTTTGGGTGTGCGGGACGTGCCGGTATGATGACCGTGCCATAATGATTGGCCATATCCTCCATTACACGGTTAAGCGAAGGCTCATATCTGTCTGTCTTGACAACGGCAGCTTTAAGGTTGTCAGGGACAAGCATCTTTGGTACGCCGCCAAGATGTTTCAGGCACTGTGTTATGGCATATACAAAGTCTTCCGTGCGTTGTGAACGTACGAAGAGGATATAACCGTAGTCGCTTGCAGGCAGAGTGGCTACGAAAGCCTGGCACTGGACGACCTCACCGGTTTCCATATCAACGTATCCCATGGTATCACCGGCAAAATCGAGGAAAAGCTTTTCACCGCCAGTACGCATGTCAGCAAGTATGGTAGATGGCGATTCCTTTCCAGCCTCTGTGTTCTGATTGTAATGAAAACGGAACTGTGTCAGGCTGTAGTGGTCATCCGGATGCTCATTACGGTATTCCTCCCAAAGCAGCTTCAGCGTGACATGCTTGCGCTTCATCTCCTCCTGAAGATATGGAAGAAGGGCTTTGAATGTTTCAAAACGCTTGTCGCTATATGCAGGATTGCCGCCCTTGAGACGGTGCTCAAGAATGGGATCATCCAACCTGATAAGTTCATCAAGGCTCAGGCTGTCAGCGTTGACCTTGTTCATGTAGTTGTTCACTGTCTCCTTGTTCATGCCGATTATATCGGCAGCCTTGCGGTTGGAGATTCCGCTCTTCTTTAGTAGAAGAAGTTGTTTGATCTGGCTCATATTCTTACTTTTTCCTGCCATAGTCGTATTGTATGAAGATTATATTCTGCATACAAGATACGGGAAAGAGTGGAAAGTGAACGGACATGCCCCGTTTTTTATGCAGGCATCGTCGTTTCTATGAGAAAGTGAACGGATATGCTCCGTTTTCCGAATGTAAACAACTGATTATTGTATTATTACATTCCCATCACTGAACGGATATACTCCGATTTTTGTATAGTAAAACGGATATTTTATCGTAATCACAAACCACTGAACGGATATGCTCCGTTTTTTGAGCGACTTTGGGCATTTTTTAGCAAAAATGAACGGATATGCTCCGTTTTTTATGCCCTTTTCAAGCCCATTTTAGCAATAATTGTGGGTGGATTATGCCGTTCTAAGTGGGTGGGTATGCTCCGTTTTCGCCAATTAAAATTTGAATATTATCACAGTCTAGGTGAAATATCACATATTTCAGGTTTGCGTTTTTAGTTATGCGATTAAAGGAAAAAGATATGTATAACAATAAAAGCGTTTGAATGATTTTACTTATATGCAAAAAATGTTAAACATTTATTGTGTGAAATCAAAGCTTAATATGCTTTTATGTGGGGGTATGTAAGTGTATATTTCTCTTATAAAGAGATGGTTAGTAATGCTAGGAAGTGGAATGTGTATATTGTATTTAAAATGTTAAACTTATAATATTTTTATCATTTTACATAGGATGTATGAATCAGATATTCTACTTCGTAATAACATAAAAATGGACAGAGTTTCGATGTCACTGTATAGTTCAGAATCTCTTTCTGTAGCTGGGAAATGGCGATTATGTAACGAATCAGAATAACTGGTACGGAAGAGAGAAATTATACTTAAGTCTAAGAAAATAAAGATGTTACCTTGGTATTACATATATGTGAAAAGTAACATGCAGGAGCATGTTCTAGATATATTAAAACAAAGATTTAATGTTTTTGTTCATAAAATAACAAAATATAAACGTGTAAAGAAACATGTCGTAAAAGAAGATATTCCTACAATTTCAGGCCTTGTATTTGTACAAGGTAATATGGCTGAAATTCAATCAATTTTAAAAGAACGCTGTTTTGGGATTTATCTTGCAAAAGATAAGAGTACAGGTCGTCCTGCCGTTATACAGGATAAATATATGCAGACTTTTATCCGTTTGTCCCAAATATCTCCGTTCCGCATTAGATTTATGCCACATCCATTGGAATATTATTCCGTAGGGCATCCATTGGTCAAGATAACTTCCGGTGTACTTGATGGACTTGAAGGTTATCAGATCCGTATTTCCCGTAACAAATGTCTTATAACTACAATGGGGGGACTTACTATAGCCATTGGTGGAGTCTATAAGGAAAATTTTGAAAATGTAGATGCAAATTCAGATATAACCGGATTGTTGAGTTCGGCAAACAATATAAAAAAAGAAACATAACATCACAAATATGATAATCGCAGTTGATTTTGACGGGACAATTGTAGAACATAAATATCCTGAAATAGGAAAAGAAATACCTTTTGCGATAACTACCTTGAAACGTCTTCAGGCAGAACATCATATATTGATACTTTGGACAGTTCGTGAAGGAAAGTTGCTTGAAGATGCTGTAGAATATTGTCGTAGCCGTGGCCTTGAATTCTATGCTGTCAATGCCAACCATCCGGATGAGCAACCTAATGAAAATCTTTCATGTCCGTGTCGTAAGTTGCGCGCCGATTTTTTTATTGACGACCGTAATGTGGGTTATCTTCCCGATTGGGGAGCTATTTATGAGATGATTACTAATAAGTTAAGCAGCCGCCGATATTATAGGGAAAGGTATCAGGAATATATGGAGGAAAAAACTTCTTTCTGGAAGAGGGTGTTTGGATGGAAAAAGTGATTGTGATAATCTGACTATAGGTGAAATAATTCACTTATGAGCAGATTTATCTGAAAAATACTCTAAAGATATAGTCTTATATATATTGGTGTAAAATAACTCCAGGTATACTTGAAGAATTAGAAGTTTATCATACGTATACCTTAAGATAAATATCTTAAGATGAATGTAGCAAGAATAAATAAGAAAGAATGTTCAGGATGTAATGCTTGTGCTGAGATATGTCCAAAAGGTTGTATAAAGATGGAGCCTGATTTAAAAGGCTTTTTATATCCCAGAATAAGTGTTGATATATGTATTAATTGTGGATTGTGTAAAAAAGTTTGTCCGTTACAGAACGATAATATAAAAAACAATGAACCTGTTACGGCTTATGCTGCCTGGTGTAGGGAAACAGAAGTATATAAAACAAGCTCATCGGGAGGAGCCGCTTATATTTTTTCTACCTATATATTAAATCATAATGGAGTCGTTTATGGATGTACAGCGGAAGGTACACAAGTAAAACATATTCGTATAGATCGTCTCTCAGAACTTGGAAGATTAAAGGGGTCAAAATATGTGCAAAGTAATGTTTGTGGATTTTATGGACAAGTAAAAGATGACCTAAAAAAAGGAACACCAGTGCTATTTATAGGAACTCCTTGTCAGATAGCCGGTTTAAAAAACTTTATCGGAAGTATTCCTGAACATCTCTACCTAATAGACTTGATTTGTCATGGAGTACCTTCTCAAAAAATGTTTGATGACCATATCCGTCATATATTTAAAGATAAAACGGTGAAATCTGTCAGTTTCAGAAATGGAGAAAAATTCCTTTTGAAATTACAGACTGATGATGGGGAATATGTAAAGCCATTTGTTAAAGACTTGTACTATCGTGGCTTTATTTATGGCATTACTTACCGTGAGAGTTGTTATAATTGTAGATTTGCTTCTATTCAAAGATGTAGCGATATGACAATTGGAGATTTTTGGGGGCTGAAGAGTAAAGATGATATGCTTGTGAAACCACAAAATGGTATTTCGGTTTTATTGCCAAACACAAAAAAAGGATTAAAACTTTTAGGGTGTGTTGTTGATTATTTTTATATTTATGAGCGTAGTGTAAATGAGGCTGTTGAAGGAAATGCACAGCTTAGGCATCCTTATAAACGAAACCTTAGAAGTCGTTTGTTCAGCTTCCTCTATCCTTGTTTTTTCTCTTTTGATTTGTCGTTTTTTTTTTCAGTTATTGATCAAAAAGCTATGGCTTTAGTTAAGCGTTGCTTGAGAATCTTATAATATGGTTTCGGATGTAAATAAAAAAATAGCCCGTAATACATTTTTACTTTATGTAAGAACTCTTTTTACACAAATGCTGTCCTTATATATATCACGCAAGGTACTGGAAGTATTAGGAGTAGAGGACTATGGTATTTATAATGTCGTTGGAAGTGTAATAGCGGCTCTTACTTTTCTCAATGGTTCAATGGCTGTTGCGACACAAAGATTCTTAACTATAGAATTAGGTAATAATAATTTGAAGGCATACAATCAGGTTTTCTGTATGTCTTGTCAGATTCATATAACTTTGTCTTTTTTAATACTGATAGTTGCTGAAACCCTAGGCCTATGGTTTGTGAATAATAAGCTCAACATTCCTGTTGAACGTATTGATGCGGCAAACTGGGTTTATCATACAGCTGTACTGTCTGTAGCATTGGGTATTATTCAGACACCTTATGTGGCCTCTTTGACTGCACATGAACAAATGAATGTATATGCGTATGTTGGGATGGGAGAGACAGTTCTGCGTCTGGCATTTGTGCTTTTACTTCTTAAATTATCAGGAGATAAACTAATATTATATGCTATTCTTATGTTAGTCATTCAGCTCTTTTCTGCTCTTATATATAGGATTTACTGTATCACAAGATACTCGGAGTGCAGATTCTCAGTAGTATGGGATAAAGCATTATTCAAATCATTACTTGGTTTTACAGGATGGAATCTGTTTGGCACATTAGCATGGATGATGAAAGATCAGGGAATTAATCTTTTAATGAATATTTTTGGTGGACCATTTATAAATGCTGCACGTGGCGTATCGTATCAGGTAGCCAATGCTGTTCAGAATCTTGTAAGTGGTTTTGGAACTGCAGTAAATCCTCAACTCACGAAAAATTATGCTTCTGGTGATACTGAAAAAATGGAAAGACTATTAATATCAAGTTCAAAAATATCTTATTATCTACTATGGTTTATTGGGCTTCCCGTAATGCTTGAGATAGGATTTATCTTGAATATCTGGTTGGTAAATGTTCCTGATTACACCGAACTTTTCACGAAACTTATATTTGTAGAAGCTTTACTATCCGCTTTGTCTGCACCGATTATAACCAGTCTTCTTTCTACAGGGAAAATCAAATGGTATCAGATTGTTGTAGGTAGTGTTATGCTTATTAACGTACCAATATCTTATTTATTATACCGAACAGGGATGCCTGTTTATACACCTTTTGTTGTTTCAATTGTAATATCATGGATTTCCTTTGTATTGCGACTATATTTTTGTAAATCTATCATAGGATTTTCTGTAACAAAATACCTGAATTCTGTATTAAGACCTGTATTGATGGTAACATCATTATCATTGATTTTGCCTTTTGCATGTACTATGCTGTTGGATAATAATGTAATTCGATTTATTATTGTTTTAGTTGTAAGTAGCTTGTCAATTTTTCTTGCTGTTTGTGTGATAGGTCTAACGGAAGCTGAAAGATTATATGCGAAATCAATTATAAATTCTAAACTTAGCAAGACTTTATAATGACAAAATCTGTAGGTATCATAACTTTTCATGCCTCACATAATTATGGCTCCATGTTGCAGGCTTATGCCTTACAGCGTGTAATTACAGATATAGGACTTAACTGTGAGATTATAAACTTACGTACAGTCAGGCAAAAAGCATATTATAGTGTAGGAGGTTTTCATCGTGGAACATCTAAAGGAAAAATAAAGAGAAGAATCCTGTTGACACCTTTCTATTATTCATTGATCAATAAGTATATAAAATTTGAGAATTTTCTCAGAAACGACTTGATATTAACATCTAAAGAATATACATCATTAACCGAGTTGGATAACGAATCATTTAAATATGATTATTATATATCTGGAAGCGATCAGATTTGGAATACTACTTGCTTGGATTTCGATTGGGCGTATTATTTGCCTTTTGTTAAGAAAGGTAAGAGAATCGCTTATGCTCCAAGTATGGGTCCTGCGGCCGGAGATAGTGTAAAATCTGAATATTATGATATAATAACACATTATTTGAATGAATATGATGCTTTAAGTGTACGCGAAGATGGTGCAGCCGGATTTATAAAAAGACAGTTCGGACTGGAGGCAAGTGTTAATCTGGATCCGACTCTTCTACTAGAATCAGAGAAATGGGAAGAGATTATTTCTAAAGAGCCTTTGGTGAGAGGAGACTATATATTTGTATACACACCTTTTTTTAATGCAGAAGTATTTGCTTTGGCAGATAAGCTATCCCAAAAATATAAAATGAAGATAGTAATATCTCAGATTTATAATGATTATATATGGGAAAGTTATAAGTTTTCTTTTCTTAAAAGTAATGTGGTTGTAAAAACTAATGTAGGACCTAAAGAGTTTCTGAATCTGTGTAAACATGCACGCATTACTTGTGGAGGTTCCTTTCATTTAGTTGTATTTTCTATATTATTGCATACACCTTTCGTGGTTCTTGACGGATTGAAGGATAATAGGACACTGAATTTGCTTGAGAAACTTGGTCTTAAGCAATGCAGTGTAACTAATAAATGTAACATGGAATGTATGCCAGACCCTTTTAAGATAGATTTCGGCGAGGTGAATATTAGATTAGAGGCATTAAGAGATAAAAGTCTGTTATGGTTAAAGAATGTGCTGAATTAATATGCAAAGTGACATTAAGATTTCAGTTATAGTACCTATATATAACACAGAAAAATATCTTCATCGGTGTGTAGACAGTATTTTAAATCAAACCTTCAGAGATTTTGAATTAATACTGGTAGATGATGGTAGTACTGACAGTTCTAGTGAAATTTGTGAGGAATATGCTAAAAATGACGGTCGGGTGAAAGTTATACATAAAGAAAATGGTGGGTCAGTAATAGCAAGGAAAGAAGGATTAAATGAGTCGGCAGGAGAATATATTATTTTTATAGATAGTGATGACTATATTTCAAACAATATGCTTGAGGTATTATTAGAAGGTACTAATAATGGGAAATATGACCTGGTATTGTGTAATTATAAGGAAATAAATAATTATAAGGAAATTATTAGAAATAACAAAGAATGCAAATCAAATACTGAATATATTATAAATATCATAGAAGGTAATATAGGTGCATACTTGTGGAATAAATTAATAAAAAGAGATCTATTTGCCAAACATGTAAAATTTAATGAAGGTTATGATATGTGGGAAGATATGCAGATTTCTATTCAATTGTTTTTCTATGCTAAGTCAATTAAGATATTGAAAACCGAATCATTATACTTTTATAA
>NZ_JACJLE010000036.1 GCF_016901995.1 Bacteroides caecigallinarum
CACCTCTTCCCATTCCGAACAGAGAAGTTAAGCTTCGTCACGCCGATGGTACTGCATATTGTGGGAGAGTAGGTAGTCGCCGTCTTATATGAGAGATCCTCGAGGTAGAAATACTTCGGGGATTTTTTGCGTTTATACGCTTTAGATTTTCTCTGCACGGATGTTGCGAATCAACGTAAAAACGGATCAACGTAAAAACGGATCAACGTAAAAACCTGAGGAATTCTAGATTTCTGATCTTGAAATTGAACAAGGATAAACGTATGGAATTTGCACCAATAAAAATAGCATATGAAACATCTAAATAATTTCACATGCTATTTTGTATATATGGAATATCTGATTATTAGATTCTACTATCTGCTCCCCACATCATTTTTTCTCTTAGTGTATTGAAAAAAGTATGGTTGTAGCGTTTTACTATCTTTATAAAGTGGCTAGCTCTTTTTATTATAAGTATTGCTTCTTCATGACAACTTTCACTTCTTCCATCTAAAGATATAAGAAAGTTATGACTGCGACTTCCTACTTCAAGTTTTATTTCCCAATCATCGCGTAGGACAATTGGTCTGACATTCAAACTATGTGGAGCTACTGGTGTTATGCAGAGAGTTCCACTTTGTGGTACCATTATAGGACCTCCTACACTTAATGAATATCCTGTAGAACCAGTAGGTGTTGCCACAATCAGACCGTCAGCCTGGTATATATTAAGTAATTCATTATTTACATATGCCTTAATGGTAATCATTGATGAACTGTCTCTTTTCAATACCGCTACTTCATTAAGAGCATATGGATTTCCTTTAAGAATATTGTTTTCGCATGTCAGTTTTAAGACTCTCCTAGGTTCTGCTATGAATTTCCCTTGATATATTTCGTCAAATGTTTCTTCCATTTCATCCGGTGAGATAGCAGCTAAAAATCCTAAACGTCCTGTATTTATTCCCAATATAGGAATTTCTTTTTCCCCAACGCGACTTGCTGCTTTCAGGAAGGTACCATCACCTCCTATGCTTAAAGCCATGTCTGCAGTGAAATTATTACCGTCGAATATTTCCAGACCGCTTAAATCTGTTTGTGTGTGTATTCTTAGAAATTCGTAGAATTCATGGCTTATGCATATATTTGCATTCTTCTTTCTCAGAATACTAAGTAAATGAGCAACATGCGCTGATTTGTGCTCTTGATATGTATTCCCGAAAATAGCAAATCTCATTTCTTTTTGCATAGAGTGTAGCTTATTATCAATCTTTTTTAACCTGTATGTTAGTTGGTTTATAATAAAACCTGCTAACTTTGCATTCTGATATGCAAAGATATAAAAATCATTCATTATGACCAAACTAAGTGTTAATATAAACAAGATTGCTACTTTACGTAATGCCCGTGGAGGTAATAACCCTGATGTAGAGAAAGTTGCAATGGATTGTGAGGCATTCGGTGCCGAAGGAATTACTGTACATCCCCGTCCTGACGAACGTCATATCAGGCGTAGCGACGTATATGCATTGCGTCCGTTGCTTAGAACCGAGTTTAACATTGAAGGATATCCTTCGGACGATTTTATAGACTTGGTTCTGAAAGTTAAACCTCACCAGGTGACGCTCGTGCCAGATGCTCCCGACCAAATAACATCGAATTCAGGCTGGGATACAAAAGCCAATCTGGATTTCTTGTCTGATTTGATGGACAGGTTTGGCGAAGCAGGAATCAGAACTTCCATTTTCGTGGGGACAGATATTGAGATGATAGAATATGCCGCGCGTGCCGGAGCAGACAGAGTGGAGCTATACACTGAGCCTTATGCGTCGGGTTACAAAAAGAATCGTGAAGAAGCTGTAGCTCCTTTTGTGGAAGCTGCCATGGCTGTTCGCAGGCTGGGAATGGGGCTTAATGCCGGACACGACCTGAGCCTGGAAAACCTGGAGTATTTTCACAAGAACATTCCATGGCTGGATGAAGTGTCGATAGGTCATGCTTTGGTGTGCGATGCCCTGTATCTGGGATTGAAGAAAACTATTGAAGAATATAAAAACTGCCTTCGTTAAATTATGATTACAATGACTTTAATGGCAGCTGCACAGATGGCTGCCGACACAATGGCGGGTGCCAATCCGGTTCTGACTCCGGTGGTAGATGGCGAACCGCAAATGAATCTTTGGGATATGGCCCTGAAGGGCGGATGGATAATGGCTGTACTGGCTCTGATGTCGGTCATAGCATTTTATATCTTCTTCGAACGTGCTTTCACCATAAGCCGTGCGGCAAAGGAAGATCCTCTGTTTATGGACAGGATACGCGACTATATACGCACGGGTGAGGTGAAATCGGCCATCAACTATTGCCGCATAGCGAATACTCCGGCTGCGAGGATGATTGAAAAAGGTATTACGCGTATGGGGCACCCTGTGGCAGACGTGCAGGCTGCTATCGAGAATACGGGAAATATTGAGGTGGCAAAGCTGGAGAACGGACTCTCCATAATGGCCACCATCTCCAGTGGTGCTCCGATGTTGGGATTCCTTGGAACCGTCACCGGTATGGTACAGGCATTCTGGAATATGGCAAATGCGGGTAATAACATTGACATTACACTTTTGTCGAGTGGTATTTACGAGGCTATGATAACCACGGTGGGTGGTCTGGTGGTTGGTATCGTGACGATGTTTGCCTATAATCATCTGGTCTATAGGATAGACAAGGTGGTGAGCCAGATGGAGGCACGCACTATGGCTTTTATGGATTTGTTGAACGAACCTAACGAAAAATAATATCATGGCGCTGAAAAGAAGACAAAGGATATCGCCGGAATTCAGCATGTCGTCGATGACGGACCTGATATTCTTGCTGCTGATATTTTTTATGATTACTTCTACCATGGTTTCGCCAAATGCCATAAAGGTGCTGCTCCCTCAGGGATCACAGCAGACATCGGCAAAGCCTATGGCAAGAATTATCATTGACAAGAACTTGAATTATTACGGGGCTTTCGGCAATGAGGACGAGATGCCTCTGTTTATAGACGAGGTGACAGGTTTTCTGCAGGACTGTGCCGCCAGGGAGCCTGAAATGTATGTGGCGCTTTATGCCGACGAGTCTGTCCCTTACAGGGAGATTGTGCGCATATTGAATATTGCAAACGAAAATCATTTTAAAATGGTGTTGGCCACACGTAGGCCGGATAAAAAATGAAAAGAAGCAAACTGACAGGAATTATAGGAACACTGGCTGTACATGTGCTTGTAGTTGTGTTGCTGGTCTTGCTCCGTCTGGCTGTGCCGGAAAAGCAGGAAGAGGGAGGTGTGCCTGTTATGATGGGAAATACCGACCTGGCACAAGGAAGCTCGGATCCTTATACTATGACCGAAGTGGATGTTGTCAGCGAGCCACAGCCTGAAACTCCGAGTGTGCCGGAACCGCGGCCGGAGGTGAAACAGCCTATGATAACACAACAGGATGAACCATCGCTGAAGGTGAAGGAAGAGAAGCCGAAAGAAAAGAAAAAGACTGAAACCAGGAAAAAAGATACTCCCGAGAAGAAAACAGAAGAAAAGCCTGAAGCGGTAAAGGAAAAAACTGAGGCTGAGAAACGTGTCGAGGCTGAGAAAGCTGCTGCCCAGGCTGCTGCCAGCAAAATTGCCGGAGCTTTCGGAAAGGGAGCACAGATGGGCAGTAAGGGAACGGCTGCATCGGGTACGGGAGTGCAAGGCAGACCGGACGGAAACAGCACGACAGGCGGCACGGCGGGTATGGGAGGATATGGTACTTTCGACCTGAACGGACGTAGCCTGGGACAGGGTGGCCTGCCGGTGCCGGTATATAATGTGCAGGAAGAGGGCCGCGTGGTGGTGACAATAGTGGTGAACCCGGCAGGACAGGTGATAAGCACAAGCATAAACAAGCGTACGAATACGGTTAACCCTGCATTGAGAAAGGCTGCCGAGGATGCGGCGAAAAAAGCGCGTTTCAACGCTGTGGAAGGACCGGACAATCAAAGTGGTACTATAACGTATTATTTCAGACTTAGATGAAGGGAATTAATAATTAATAATGAAAAATTAATAATTAACCAACGGTCTGCGAAGCTGATAATGAAGTCGTCTGCTTATTCTTGACTTTCAGTTAACTTCATTGACTTTTAATTTTTAATTGAATATCATTTTTAATTCTTAATTCTTAATTTTTAATTGAATTAATTGAATATCATGAGACCAATGATTTTTTTGGCTGAGGGATTCGAGGAATCCGAAGCCTTGTTGCCGTTGGATATATTACGCCGCGGTGGAGTGGATGCCATTACAGTTTCTGTGTCATCAGATAAAGTAGTGAAAAGTTCGCATGGAGTTCAGATAGTGGCAGACGCAGTGATAAATGAAATCTCTGCTGCCGATGTTCAGATGATTATCCTGCCGGGAGGGCTTCCCGGAGCTACAAATCTTGACGCATCGGAGCAGCTTGACAGGCTGATTATGGATTTTGCCTCTGCAGGCAAGCCTCTGGCTGCCATCTGTGCCGCTCCTATGGTTTATGGCAAGCGTGGCCTGCTCAGAGGAAAGAAGGCTACCTGCTATCCGGGTTTCGACAAGTATCTTGACGGGGCCGAATATACGGGAGCCTTGGTGGAATGTGTGGATAATTTCATCCTTGGCAAAGGTCCGGCTGCAGCAGCGGAGTTCGGATTTGCCATCCTTGAAAAGCTGGCCGGTAGCGAAAAGGCTGCCGAGGTGAGAAAAGGTATGCTCTACGCATGATGAAGCGCTATGTCATTATAGTGGCAGGGGGGAAGGGCCTGCGTATGGGGGCCGACCTGCCCAAGCAGTTCATTCCCCTTGCCGGCAGGCCTGTGCTGATGCGCACGCTGGAGAACTTCGCCACTTGCGGGATGCCGGCGGACATTGTGCTGGTTCTGCCGCGCGACCATCAGGAGTACTGGCGCAGGCTGTGCGGGGAATATGGCTTCAGGGTGCCGCACCGCATTGCCGACGGGGGCGAGACGAGGTTTCACTCCGTGCGCAACGGCCTCATGCTGGTGGACGATGATGATGCGGTGGTGGCTGTTCACGACGGTGTGCGTCCGTTCGTGAAGCACGATGTGATACGCCGCTGTTTCGCGATGGCTGCCGCCGGACGGGCCGTGGTGCCTGTTACGGGGGTGGTGGACTCGGTGCGCAGGATGGGGCCGGACGGAAGGAGTGCCGCCGTGCCGCGCGGAGAGTACAGGCTGGTGCAGACTCCGCAGGTGTTTCCGGCACGCATGCTGAAGGAGGCGTATGCCTGCGGCTACAGCGAGGACTTCACCGACGATGCTTCTGTGGTGGAAGCTGCGGGCATAAGTGTGGAGCTGGCGGAAGGAAACAGGGAGAATATAAAAATCACCACGCCTTTTGATCTGATTGTGGCGGAAGCATTGTGCCGAAGCCGTGTCTGGGAATAAATGTATAAATCTGAATAGAAATCTTGTCATCCGGCCAAATTATCGACTTGTCATCGCGCGACATCAAGTTTCTCCCGGGTGTGGGACCGCACAGGGCTGAAATTCTGGAGAAGGAGCTGGGAATCCGTTCCTTCAGGGACTTGCTGTATCATTTCCCGTACAAGTATGTGGATAGGAGCCGCATATACCGCATATCGGAAATAGACGGCACGATGCCCTACATACAGCTCAAGGGGCAGATTCTGAGTTTCGAGACTTTCGGCGAGGGAAGGCAGAGGCGTCTGGTGGCGCATTTCTCGGACGGCACGGGGGTGGCGGATCTGGTGTGGTTTCAGGGGATAAAGTTCGTCAGCGGAAAGTACAGGTGCAGGGAGGAGTATATCGTGTTCGGCAAGCCTACCGTGTTCGGAGGGAGGGTGAACATCGCTCATCCGGATATAGACAGTGCCGACGGTGTGACGCTTTCTGCCATGGGCCTGAGGCCGTATTACAACACTACGGAGAGGATGAAGAGGATGAACATTTCGTCGGGCGCAATAGAGAAGCTGGTGGCGAACCTTTTCGCGGTGATTGGCGACGATGCGGTGGAGGAGACTCTGAGCGGGGGGATTATTTCGGCCAATGGCCTTATGCCTCTTATGGAGGCGCTGCGCAATGTGCATTTCCCGCGAAATCCGGAGGTGCTCAGGCGGGCGCAATACAGGCTGAAGTTTGAGGAACTGTTCTATATACAGCTTAACATCCTGCGCTTCTCGCGCGAGAGGAGGAACCGTTTCGGCGGAATAGTGTTCGGCAGGGTGGGCGAGAATTTCAATACTTTTTATTCGGAGTATCTGCCTTTCAGCCTTACGGGGGCGCAGAAAAGGGTGGTGCGCGAGATGCGGCGCGACATGGGCAGCGGACGGCAGATGAACCGCCTGCTGCAGGGCGATGTGGGCAGCGGAAAGACGCTTGTCGCACTGATGGCCATGCTCATAGCTACGGACAACGGTTGCCAGGCGTGCATGATGGCGCCCACGGAGATTCTGGCGTCGCAGCACTACGAGACGCTGTGCCGTTTTCTTGACGGGATGAGTGTCAGGGTGGAGCTGCTGACGGGCTCGGTAAAGGGGAAGAAAAGAGAGACAATATTGAGGGATCTTATGGCCGGCACGGTGAATATCCTGGTGGGTACGCATGCCGTGATAGAGGATACTGTGGGCTTTGCGTCGCTGGGGCTGGTGATTATCGACGAGCAGCACCGCTTCGGAGTGGAGCAGAGGGCAAGGCTGTGGGCGAAGAACAAGGTGTTGCCCCATGTGCTGGTGATGACTGCCACGCCCATTCCGCGCACGCTGGCAATGACGCTTTACGGCGACCTGGATGTGTCGGTGATAGACGAGCTGCCTCCGGGCAGGAAGCCGGTGACCACCGTTCACCGTTTCGACTCGACCAGGGCTTCGATGTATGA
Source organism: Bacteroides caecigallinarum (assembly GCF_016901995.1). Classification (GTDB taxonomy): domain Bacteria; phylum Bacteroidota; class Bacteroidia; order Bacteroidales; family Bacteroidaceae; genus Phocaeicola; species Phocaeicola cellulolyticus. The sequence goes on from NZ_JACJLE010000036.1 coordinate 6,888, forward strand.
GTTCGTGCGCGGGCAGTTGCGCATGGGGCGCCAGGCGTATATCGTCTATCCTCTGATACAGGAGAGCGAGAAGATGGATATCAGAAATCTTGAGGACGGATATGCCACGGTGTGCGAGGTGTTTCCGGAGTACAGGATAAGCCGTGTGCACGGCAAGATGAAACCGGCGGAGAAGGATGAGGAGATGCGCCGCTTCGTGCAGGGCGAGACTCAGATTATGGTGGCCACTACGGTGATCGAGGTTGGGGTGAATGTGCCCAATGCCTCGGTGATGGTGATTGAGAACGCCGAACGCTTCGGCCTCTCGCAGCTGCATCAGCTCAGGGGAAGAGTAGGCAGAGGAGCGGACCAGTCGTACTGCATCCTGATGACGGGATACAAGCTTTCGGAGGAGACGCGCAAGAGAATTCAGATTATGGTGGATACGAACGACGGCTTCGAGATTGCGGAGGCGGACCTGAAGCTGCGCGGACCGGGCGACATCGAGGGTACGCAGCAGAGTGGGGTGGCTTTCGACCTGAAGATAGCAAATCTGGCTCGCGACGGACAGCTGCTGCAGTATGTGCGCGAGGTGGCCGAACGTATCATCGACGACGATCCGCAGGCCACCGGACCGGAGAATGCAGTGGTGTGGCGACATCTGGCGGAAATCAGAAAAAGGAATGTTGACTGGTCGGCAATATCATAGAAATATGGCGTTTCGGGGCGCAATGTAACATACGGCAAAGTTTTTGTTACATTGCTCCCCGCGTATGTTACCTCTCCAAAACCCTTTGTATCATACGGATATACGGGTGGGCGCGGTTTTATGTATCTTTGCCTTAAAACCAGATATATCATGAATACACACAGTTTATATTCAGTAATTATCGCTCTGCTTGCCGCATGGACTTTTTCGGCAGATGTTGTGGCAGAGGTCAGGATGTCGCCTCTGATATCCGATGGTATGGTTCTGCAGCGCGGACGTGAGCTCAGCATAGGCGGATGGGCCGCTCCGGGCGAGAAAATCAGCTTCAGCTTGGCGAACAGGAAGTGTGAAGTGCGTGCGGGTGCGGACGGACGATGGACGGTGAAGCTGGAGCCTATGAAGGCGGGCGGACCGTATGTGATGAGGGCGAACGGCACGGAAGTGAAGGATGTTATGGTGGGCGATGTGTTTCTCTGCTCGGGACAGTCTAACATGGAACTCACCGTGGCGAGAGTTATGGACCGTTTCGCGCAGGAAGTGAACGGATATGAGAACACGCGCGTGAGATATCTCAAGGTACCGTATGCATGGCGTTTCGACCATCCGGCGGACAGCATCCGACGCGAGCCGTGGAAGGCGATGACGGAAGACAATGTGCCCGGATTTTCTGCCTTGTGCTATTTCTTCGGCAGGCTGATGCAGGAGCGCACGGGAGTGGCTGTGGGAATAGTGAATGCAAGCTGGGGAGGCACTCCGGTGGAAGCATGGACAGGCGAGGAAGGACTGAAGGACTTTCCGGAATATATAAATCTGAAATCGATGTACGAGGACAGGAGTCTGACTGACGGAATATCGCGTATGGAACGTGCCAGACAGGCTTCGTGGAGCAGACAGCTGTATGCTGCCGATCCGGGTATGCACGACACCGAGCCGTGGTATGCCGCCGGTATGGACGACAGCGGATGGGACAAGGTGGATATGTTTGCCGGCGGCTGGGCCCTGAGATGCGGACGACCGGCTGCGGGCTCGCACTGGCTGAGGAAGGATTTCACGGTGCCGGCTCACATGGCGGGCAGCGAGGCTGTACTCAGGCTGGGCTGTATGGTGGATGCCGACTCGGTGTATGTGAACGGCCGTTTCGTGGGCAGCACAGGCTATCAGTATCCTCCGCGTATATATAAGGTGCCTGCCGGTCTGTTGCATGAGGGCAGAAATCAGGTTACCATCCGTCTGGTGAGCTATGGCGGTGTGCCGTCGTTCGTCAGGGAGAAGCCTTACAAGATTATCTGCCGCGGGGAGGAGATTTCCCTGGAGGGGGAATGGAAACACCGCATGGGGGCTCAGATGCCTGCATCTCCGCAATCTACATCGTTCCAGAACATGCCTGTGGGGCTCTATAACGGGATGATATATCCGCTCCGTGATTACACGTTCAAGGCTGTGGCGTGGTATCAGGGCGAATCGAACGTGGGACGCTGGAATGAGTATTCCTCTCTTCTCTGTGCCATGATGAAGGACTGGCGCAGGACTTTCGGCGACAATCTGCATTTCTATATCATCGAGCTGGCGGACTTCCTGGCTCCTGACGATCCGGGCAGAAAGGCTTGGGCGGAGATGAGAAAACAGCAGGCTGCGGCCGCGAAAACAGACGGTAACGCCACGCTGATAAAGAACAGCGATACGGGCGAATGGAACGACATCCATCCTCTGGACAAGAAAACTCCTGCGGAAAGGCTGGTGAAGGTGATAATGGAGAATTCCGGAAAATGATAATTGAAAACCAACAACTAATAATCCTAATACCAAATGAATATTCTTAATCAAAAAGTGTCCATGGCCGAGAAGGTGGGCTACGGACTGGGAGACTGCTCGGCAAATCTTGTCTTCCAGATGATGATGATTTATCAGACTAAGTTTTATACCGACGTGTTCGGGCTGGAAGGTGCCATTGCGGGTACGGTGATGCTTGTGGCGCGTATAGCGGACGCGTTTGTCGATCCTACCGTGGGAATCCTTTCGGACAGGACAAACACACGCTGGGGTAAGTATCGTCCTTGGGTGCTTTGGACGGCGTTGCCTTTCATGGTGTTCTATGTGCTGGCGTTCTACAATCCCGGCATCGAGGACAAGGGGCTCGTGGCTCTGTATGCCACTATCTCTTACACCCTGCTCATGACCATGTATTCGTTCAACAATACTCCTTACTCGTCTTTGGGCGGTGTGATGTCGGCTGATATAAAGGAGCGCACCAGCATCACTTCGGTGAGGTTCGTGTTCTCTACAATAGCGCAGTTTGTTGTGCAGGGACTCACTCTGCCGCTGGTGAGCAAGTTTTCCGAAGGTGCCGACAAGGCGCACGGATGGCTGTGTACGGTATCGCTTTTTGCGGCAGTGGGACTGGCGTTCCTGCTCGTGGTGTTCTTCTCTACCAAGGAACGTATCACTCCTCCGGCAGGACAGAAGAATGACACCCGTCAGGATATCAAGGATGTTTTGAGCAGTGTGCCATGGCGTGCCATGTTTGTGCTCACACTCTTTGTGTTCATCACTCTGGCCATGTGGGGAAGCGCCATGAACTATTATTTCGAGAATTATGTTGATCCTGTTGCCCTGTATGCCTTCCTCGACAAAATCGGACTTGTGGCTGCGGAGGCTTCGGATTCTGTGGGCTATCATATCCTTAATGCTTTCGGACTCATAGTCAGTTCGCCTGACAAGGCTTATGAGGTGGGCTTCGGAGTGTTCAATATGTTGGGAGCGCTGGTACAGTTCTTCGGAGTGATTTTGCTGTCGGAATATCTCGCCGGCAAATATGGCAAGAAACGTACTTTCATCGTATGTCTTGCCCTGACTGCCGTATTCACTGCCATGTTCTATTTCCCGGCAAAGGATAATATCGAATTTATGTTTGTCCTCAACTTCCTGAAGAGTCTGGCTTATGCGCCTACTGTTCCTTTGCTTTGGGCTATGATTGCCGATGTGGCAGACCATTCGGAGTATGTCAACTACCGCCGTGCCACAGGATTTGTGTTTGCCGGCGTAGTGTTCGCCCTCAAGGCCGGACTTGGTGTTGGTGGTGCCATCCTTGGCTTCCTGTTGTCAGGCTTCGGATATGTGTCCGGTTCGGGCGTTGCCCAGTCGGAATCGGCTGTGAACGGCATTGTGCTCTCATCAAGCATTATTCCTGCAGTATGTTTCTTCATCGGAGTGATAGCACTCTTCTTCTATCCTATCAGCAAGGAATATAACGAGAAGATGCAGGCTGAACTCAAAGTCAGAAGAAGTAGAAACGATTACTAATAACTGACAACTAATAACTGATTATTAACAACAAAAACCTAAATACAATGAAACTGAAAAACATTTTTGCCGCATCGGTGTGCGGTGCCATGATGGCTGCTTGTGCCGGAAACAATGCAACTGTAACTGTAGAAAAAGGATTGAAAGATGCTGTAGGCGATAAATTCCTTATCGGAACAGCTCTTAACGTACGTCAGTCGGGAGGTATTGACACCTTGGCTGTAAGAATTGTGAAACAGCATTTCAATGCGATAGTTGCAGAGAACTGCATGAAGATGGAAGAGATACATCCTGCCAACGGTGTATATGACTTTGAGGAAGCAGACAAGTTTGTGAACTTCGGTATAGAGAATGGCATGACTGTCACCGGTCACTGTCTGATATGGCACTCGCAGTGTCCAGAATGGTTCTTCCTCGACGATAATGGAAAGACCGTTTCGGCTGAAGTGCTGAAACAGAGAATGAAGGAACACATCACAACTGTTGTTACCAGATATAAAGGAAAAATCAAAGGATGGGATGTCGTGAACGAGGCTATTGTGGAAGACGGTTCATATCGTAAGAGTAAGTTCTACGAAATCCTTGGCGAGGAATTCATCCCTCTTGCATTCCAGTATGCGCACGAAGCCGATCCTGATGTGGAACTTTACTACAACGATTATGGAATGAACGTAAAAGGCAGACGCGACGGAGTGGTTAAACTCGTGAACTCGCTCAAGGAACGCGGACTGCGCATCGATGCTGTGGGTATGCAGGGACATATGGGAATGGACTATCCTGACATTAAGGAATTCGAGGAAAGCATGCTTGCCTTTGCCGCTACAGGCGTTAAGGTGATGATAACAGAATGGGATATGAGTGCGCTTCCTACTGCACGTCAGAGCGCAAACATTTCGGATACTGTGGCATTCAAGAAATCTCTCAATCCTTATCCGGAAGCATTGCCGGACTCAGTAAGCAAGGCTTGGAACGACAGAATGATGCAGTTCTTCAACCTATTTGAGAAACATGCCGATTTCGTTATCCGCGTCACTGCATGGGGAGTAACTGACGGCGATTCATGGAAAAACAACTTCCCTGTTCCGGGACGTACAGACTATGCTCTGCTGTTCGACCGTAATTACCAGCCTAAAGAGTTCGTGAAAGAGATTATTTCAGAATCAGATAAAGAAACAAAGTAAATATATTTATTATCCTATAATAACCTGTGTTCCGTGGTGAGATCATTCTCATTGCGGAACCTTAAAACAGAATTGTTATGAAAAAAGAAGAAAGATACCTTTTCCCTGCCGATTATATGGCAGACCCTTCAGTACATGTGTTCAACGGACGTCTGTATATCTATCCGTCGCACGACCGTGAGTCAGGAATTCCTGAAAACGACAATGGCGACCATTTCGACATGAACGACTATCATGTACTCTCCACCGACGATGTGATGCATGGCGAAGTTACCGACCATGGTGTAGCTCTCCGTGTAGCTGATATTCCATGGGCAGGACGCCAGCTTTGGGACTGCGACGTGGCTTACAAAGACGGAAAGTATTATCTTTATTTCCCTCTGAAGGACCGCAATGACATTTTCCGTATGGGAGTAGCCATCAGCGACAAGCCTGAAGGCCCTTTCATTCCTCAGCCGGACCCTATCCGCGGAAGCTACAGTATCGACATGGCAGTGTTCCGCGATGATGACGGAAGCCATTACATCTATTTCGGTGGTATATGGGGAGGCCAGCTGCAGCGCTACCGTGACAATAAGGCTATCGAGAATCCTCACCTCCCTGCAGATGATGAACCGGCATTGCCTAGCCGCGTGGTGAAACTGGCCGACAATATGCTTGAATTTGCAGAAGAACCACGCCCTGTAGTTATTCTTGGCGAAGACGGAAAGCCTCTCACTGCCGGCGATCCTCACCGTTTCTTCGAAGCTTCATGGATGCACAAGTATAACGGCAAGTATTATCTTTCATATTCAACAGGTGATACCCATCTTCTCTGCTATGCCATCGGTGATAATCCTTACGGACCGTTCACATACCAGGGCGTGATCCTTACTCCAGTAGTCGGATGGACTACTCATCATTCTATTGCCGAATATAAGGGCAAATGGTATCTCTTCCATCATGACTGCGTTCCTTCAAACGGTAAGACATGGCTCCGCAGCCTGAAAGTGGTAGAACTTGAATATGATGAGAACGGAAAGATTAAAACTATTGAAGGAAGTGAAGATATAAGCAAGTTCGGACAGAGATACTGATATTATTTCGAGATACTAGTTTCTAGTTACTGGTCTCTAGTCACCAAAAAAAATATTAACATGCTGAAACGAATATTATTAGTTTTATTTATTTCTGCCACTGCGCTGCCATCCTTTTCGGAGGACGGCAGCCGTCTGTGGTTACGTTACGACACAGTGTCTGTACGTAAGCAAATAGATAAAGGCATTGATTCGCCTGTCATGCGTCTGGCAGAGAATGAACTCTCGACATTCTGGAAGGGAGGCAAAGTTTCATTGCAGCTCATGGCAGACAGTGAATATTTCGCTTTTGGCAAGGATGGTTATACCATTAATGTTGAGAATGGAACAACTGTGCTGCGTTCTATGTCGGAAACCGGACTCCTTTATGCTGCCTATCATCTTCTCCGTCTTCAGGCATGTGGTGAAGACTGCTCCCGACTGGATATCAAGGAGAAGCCTTTGAATGATATCCGTATCCTTAATCACTGGGATAATCCGGACGGAACGATAGAGCGCGGATATGCCGGACGTTCTCTCTGGAAATGGGACGAACTGCCTGCTAAAGTATCTCCACGATATGCCGAATATGCCCGTGCCAATGCCTCTATCGGTATTAACGGTACTGTTCTCAACAATGTAAATGCTTCTCCTGAGGTCCTTTCTTCTGATAATCTGAAGAAGGTTAAGACTCTGGCAGATATTTTCCGTCCTTATGGTATCAAGGTCTATATGTCCGTAAATTTTGCCACACCTATAAAACTTGGCGGACTGGCTACTGCCGATCCTTTGAACAGCGATGTCGCAGAGTGGTGGAAGCAGAAAGTGCACGAGATATACTCAATGATACCCGATTTCGGAGGATTTCTGGTGAAAGCCAATTCAGAAGGACAGCCCGGTCCGTGCGATTATCACCGCACTCATGCCGAAGGAGCCAATATGTTGGCATCCGCACTGAAACCTTACGGAGGAATAGTAATGTGGCGCGCATTCGTCTATAGTCCTAGCGATGCCGACCGTGCCAAGCAGGCATATCTTGAGTTCAAACCGCTCGACGGAAAGTTCCTCGACAATGTTATAGTCCAGGTAAAGAACGGGCCTATAGATTTCCAGCCTCGCGAGCCGTACAGTCCTTTGTTCGGCGCCATGCCTCATACACAGCTCATGGTAGAGTTTCAAGTGACTCAGGAGTATTTGGGACATTCCAATCATCTGGCATATCTTGCTCCGATGTGGAAAGAGTTCTATTCGTACTATAGTCCTTCGAACATGAAGGCCGCCGCCGGAGTGACAAACATTGGCGATGATACTAACTGGTGCGGAAACGATCTTGCACAGTCCAACTGGTACGCTTTCGGCCGTCTGGCATGGAATCCTGCGCTCTCGTCGGAAGAGATAGCCCGCGAGTGGCTTGCCCAGACATTTACTGCTGACAGCCGTTTTGTCCGTCCTATGACAGAAGTCATGATGCAAAGCCGTGAAGCCGTAGTTGACTATATGATGCCGCTCGGTCTGCACCATATATTTGCATGGGGACACCATTACGGTCCTGAACCTTGGTGTGAGATAGAAGGTGCCCGTCAAGACTGGCTTCCTACTTATTATCATCGTGCCGACAAGGAAGGTCTTGGTTTCGACCGTACCACAGATGGCAGCGATGCCGTTTCCCAATACCCTGATTCTCTGGCTGCCGTGTTCAACAGCATCGATAGTTGTCCTGATGAGTTCCTTCTGTGGTTCCATCATGTTCCATGGAAGCATGAGATGAAGTCGGGCCGCACCATGTGGGACGAGCTTTGCCTGCACTATCAGCGAGGAGTGGATGCCGCACGCGGTTTCCGTGATACTTGGAAGGACATGTCGCCATACGTCGATGCAGAGCGTCATGCCGCAGTGGCCCACCGTTTCGATATCCAGGCATCTGATGCCGTGTGGTGGAAGGACGCCTGTCTGGAGTATTTCCGTACATTCTCGCACATGAAATATCCCGCAGGAGTAGAGAAACCGCGTTTCAGCCTGAAGAAACTGAAGAAAGTGAAGCTTCCGATAGACAACTACACATGCCCGTCGGCCGATATGCTTCCAGGATTCTAGCATAAGTTTTGTTTAGGTTAGATTATAAAGACTGAGACTGCTGTACTGGCCTGCCATGCAGCAGTCTTTTTTGTAGCCATGCGGCAATCTGACTTAAATATCCAATAATTTTGCGGAAACAGACTGGCTTGAATTTGACTAACTCTATTAATGTTCAATCTAAAAAACAATCATATGAAAAAGCTTACAGAAACTCTGTTTGTCATGTTTATGGCAATAATTGCCTGTTCGTGTGGCGGCACAAAGCAGGCAGGCGAAAAACAATTCACCTTTACGGGCAATCCACTGATACGCGACAAGTTCACCGCCGATCCTGCACCTATGGTATATGACGGCCGTCTGTATCTGTACGTAGGTCATGACGAGTTCTACGAAGGACAGGACACCGCTTCCGGAGGCAAGGAATTCAATATCACCGAATGGCTCTGTTACTCCACATCCGACATGAAGACATGGACCGACCATGGCTCCGTGCTCCGCCCCACCGACTTCAAGTGGGCTGTAGGCGAGGCATGGGCTTCGCAGGTAGTGGAACACAATGGCAAGTTTTATTATTACACCACCGTACAGGCAGGCGAGCCCTTCACCGGCAAGGCAGTGGGAGTGGCAGTGGCCGATTCACCTACAGGCCCCTTCACCGATGCCATAGGACGTCCGCTTGTGAGCGACGACATGACTTCCAACGGCGAGCGCGGCTGGTGGAACGACATCGACCCTACGGTACTGATTGACGACGACGGCACGGCCTGGCTCTGCTGGGGCAACGGTACATGTTTTCTTGCCCGCCTGAAGGACAACATGACGGAGATTGACGGCGAGATAATGACCCTTGATCTTCCGCAGTATGTAGAAGGCCCGTGGCTTCACAAGAAGGACGGCATATACTACCTCACTTATGCCTCTATGGGCGACGGACGCGAGAATATCTCATATGCCACAGCCGACAGTATGGGCACTGAATGGAAATATCGCGGCGAACTGACAGGCATGGCCGAAAACAGTTTCACCATCCACCCGGGAATAGCCGAATTCAACGGCGAATGGTATCTGTTCTATCATAATGCCGTCCTTACAATAGACGGACACAAGGGAGCCATAGGACGCCGTTCGGTATGTGTCGATAAGCTTTATTATAATCCTGACGGGACGATGAAGCCGGTGGAGCAGAGTGGAAGAGGATTAGAGTAAGATATTAAAGCAGTAAAGTATCAGAGGAGGTAAAGTGATAAAGTTGTAGAGGAATGAAAATGATACAGTGATAAAGTATAAAAGGAGGTAGAGCCACACATCCGGGCTTTACCTCCTTTATCTTCTTTAATATTTTACTGCTATACTTACTTTCTTCCTGCCATTTCCAGCAACTTGTCAACAGCAGCATTCAGTCCGTCAGCGTTCTTGCCTCCCGCAGTTGCAAAGTGAGGCTGACCGCCGCCACCGCCCTGAATAAGTTTGGCAGCCTCGCGAACCATGGCACCCGCATTCATGCCGGCTTTCACAAGGTCTTCGCCAAGCATTACAGTCAGCATAGGCTTGCCTTCGTAGGCGCTGCCGATTGCCACAAACAGGTTGCCGCCCATTTCGCCTTTCAGCTGGAATGCCAGATTCTTCACAGCGTCTGCCGGAAGCGGAAGCACGGTACTGATCACCTTCATGCCGTCAACGTCCTTTGCGCCCTCTATCAGCTTGGCCTTCACAGCCGCCTCTTTCTCCTTCATGAACTCTTCCATCTGCTTTTTCAGACCGGCATTTTCGTCGATATATTTAGTGATGGCCGCTTTCAGGTCAGGAGCATTGTTGAACAGAGCCTTCAGGTCGGCCAGTGTATCCTGGATAGTGTCAAGCATTTCCTCTACCTTGGCACCAGTTACAGCCTCGATACGGCGTACACCGGCAGCTACAGAACTTTCGGAAATGATTTTAACCATACCAATCTTACCTGTAGCGGATACATGAGTACCACCACAGAACTCTATTGATGAACCGAACTGAACCACGCGCACTTCATCACCGTATTTCTCGCCAAAGAGAGCGATGGCGCCCAGTTCCTTAGCCTTCTCGATAGGCAGATTGCGGTATTCAGTCAGAGGAACATTCGCGCGTATCTTCGCATTAACCAGATGTTCCACCTCACGGATCTGTTCAGGAGTAACTTTCTGGAAGTGTGAGAAGTCGAAACGCAAAGAATCCGGAGTCACGAGCGAACCTTTCTGTTCTACGTGTGTACCGAGAACCTCGCGCAAAGCCTCGTCAAGCAAGTGTGTACATGAGTGGTTTGCGGCACAGGCGTCGCGTTTGTCAGTATCCACACAAGCCATCATCGGAGCTTCAGGATGTTCAGGCAGTTTCTTTGCGATATGTATAGGAAGATTGTTCTCCTTCTTCGTGTCGATAATCTCTATAGTCTCGAATTCGCTTACCAATACACCTGTGTCACCTACCTGGCCACCGCTTTCGGCATAGAAAGGAGTGTCGCTCAGCACTATCTGATACAGAGTCTGGTTTTTCTGTTTTACCTGACGGTAGCGGAGGATTGAAGTTTCATACTCAGTATAGTCATATCCTACGAATGTAGTCTCACCTTCTTTCAGTGTAATCCAGTCGCCTGTCTCTACAGCAGCAGCGTTACGCGCACGCGCTTTCTGTTTCTCCATCTCAGCCTCGAAACCTTTCACATCGGCAGTAAGTCCGTTTTCGCGGAGGATAAGCTCGGTAAGGTCGAATGGGAAACCGAATGTATCATACAGAGTAAACGCATCCACACCGCTGATTTCAGTCTTTCCGGCAGCCTTGGCGTCGTTCATAGTTTTGTCAAGCAGGCGGATACCCGTCTCAAGAGTACGAAGGAATGACTCTTCCTCTTCCTTGATAACCTTTTCTATCAGGTTCTGCTGAGCTTTCAGTTCAGGATAAGCACCACCCATATTTTCCACCAATACAGGGACAAGGCGATACATGAATGCCTGCTTCTGTCCGAGGAATGTATATGCATAGCGCACAGCACGGCGCAGGATACGGCGGATAACATAACCCGCTTTTGCGTTCGACGGTAACTGACCGTCAGTTATAGAGAAAGCAATAGTACGTATGTGGTCGGCAATGACACGCATAGCCACGTCAGTCTTTTCTTCTTTTCCGTACGCTACGCCAGCCATGTCGCCTATCACCTTGATGATTGGCTGGAACACGTCAGTGTCATAGTTTGAACGTTTTCCCTGCATAGCCATACAAAGACGTTCGAATCCCATACCCGTGTCGATAACCTTTGCAGGCAGAGGTTCAAGACTGCCGTCAGCCTTACGGTTATATTGCATGAACACAAGGTTCCATATTTCAATTACCTGAGGATGGTCGTGGTTCACCAGCTCGCGTCCCGGCACAGCCGCGCGTTCTTCGTCTGTACGGAGGTCGATATGGATTTCCGAGCAAGGTCCGCATGGTCCTGTATCACCCATTTCCCAGAAGTTGTCATGCTTGTTACCGTTTATGATATGATCTTCCGGCATGTACTGTGCCCAGTAACCTGCAGCTTCATTGTCGCGTTCAAGTCCTTCTTCAGGGCTTCCTTCGAACACAGTTGCATAAAGGTTTTTAGGGTCAATCTTGAGTACATCAACCAGGAACTCCCATGCCCATGAAATAGCTTCTTTCTTGAAATAATCGCCGAACGACCAGTTACCCAGCATTTCGAACATAGTGTGGTGGTATGTGTCGTGGCCCACTTCTTCCAGGTCGTTATGTTTTCCGCTCACACGCAGACATTTCTGCGAGTCTGTCACACGCTTGTATTTGGCAGGATGATTTCCCAGTATAATGTCCTTGAACTGGTTCATACCTGCATTGGTAAACATCAGTGTAGGGTCGTCCTTAATCACCATTGGTGCAGAAGGCACAATCTGATGTCCTTTCGACTCGAAAAACTTTACGAACGAGTCGCGGATTTCATTTGCTGTCAACATATTTATATTCTATGATGGTTAATATTCTGAAAATTGATTTGCAAAGATAACTTGTTTTATTATTTTTGTCGTTAAATTTGGTACAAAATATTGATATATTGTATCTTATTTTTTCATAAAACGAATAGTAATGCGTAAAGTTTATTATATATACAACCCCAAAACACGAACGTACGATCGTATTTATCCCACTTTACGCCAAAGAATAATGAGTTATCTGAGGCGTTTGTTTGTAGGTATGGGATTGGGAGCAGGTAGTTTCCTCGTCTTTTTCTTCATTTTCGGTTCTCCTTCGGAAAAGAGTTTGCGAACGGAGAATTCACAACTTCAGGCACAATATCATATCCTGTCCACAAGACTTGACGAGGCGCTTGATGTGATGAAGCAGATTCAGCAGAGAGATGACAATCTATATAGAGTTATAATGCAGGCCGATCCGGTAAACGACAGGCTTAGATTGGCAAGTTACGGAAATACCAACAGATATGGAGAATTGATGGATATGGCGAACTCCAGACTGGTTGTCAATACTTCCAAGAAGATGGATCTTCTTGCCAGACAGTTGTATATTCAGTCCGAATCGTTCGATGAAGTTGTGGAAATGTGTAAAAAACATGACGAGATGCTTGAATGTATTCCTGCAATCCAACCTGTTTCAAATAAGGATTTGAAAAGAACAGCTTCCGGATACGGGGCACGTATAGACCCGATTTATAAAACAGTTAAGTTTCACGAGGGTATGGATTTCTCTGCAAATGTCGGAACACCAGTATATGTGACCGGTAATGGTAAGGTAATAAAGGCTGGATGGGAAGGACTTTATGGAAATTGTATCACTGTGGATCATGGCTTTGGCTATGTGACAAAGTATGCTCATTTGAGTAAAATCAGAGTGAAAAACGGTCAGAATGTTGTCAGGGGAGAAATTATAGGTGATGTAGGAAGTACAGGAAAGAGTACTGGGCCACATCTGCATTATGAAGTGCATTTGAAAGGAAAAGTGATGAATCCTGTCAATTATTATTTTATGGATCTGAATGCTGAAGATTATGATAAGATGGTAGAAATTGCATCTAATCATGGTAAGGTTTATGATTGATTCTAAGTTGTTATTCTATGGCATTGCGTACAGATAAAGAGTTGAAGATATATTACTCAATAAGTGAGGTTGCACAAATGTTTGGTGTAAATGAATCTTTATTGAGGTACTGGGAAAAAGAATTCCCTTTTATTGCACCTAAAAAAGCAGGTGGAAATATCCGTCAGTATAGAAAAGAAGACATCGACAATGTCAGGCTGGTATATCATCTTGTAAAGGAAAAAGGTATGACTCTGGCAGGTGCTAAACAGAGGTTAAAGCAGGAGAGAGAACTTGAAGTGAGGAATGTTGATATTATCGAACGCCTTAAAGATATAAAAGAAGAGCTCCTCAGTATTCGTAAGGAGCTTGATTATATGACTTAATCAGTCGTGTCGTCATCAAAATTTTCGATTCGGGTTACTCTTTTTACATTTTCTATTTTCTTGAGGTCATTGCATATTGTATTTACATCGTCAACGTCATGTACATACAATTGTATTCGCCCTTCAAAAATACCATCATTAGACTCTATATGCAACTTGTGTATGTTTACATTAAGTTGTTGTGATATTATCTCTGTAACCTTATTCAGAATTCCTATACCATCAATACCTTTTACAAATACGTTGACAGGGAAATAGAGAGCCTTTCCTGTTTCCCATTGTACGGCCAACAGACGATTTCCAAAACTTGATTTCAGTTGCGCTGCAATCGGACAGTGCAGTTTATGGATAATAATTCTATTATTGTCGTCAATATATCCCAAAACATCATCTCCTGGTATTGGCTTGCAGCAATCTGCGATGATGTAATTTTTTTGTATAGTATCAGGAGTAAGCTTTACAATCTTCTTCTTGTCAATGTTTATTGCCGCAGGTGTTTCCTTCTGGACATTCTTGTTCTTGTTGCCTCCGCCAAATGAGAAAGGAATGAATTTTTTCCAGCCATTGCTGACTGTCTTTTCCTTCAATTCGTCAATGTCACTATCGCCCAGCTTAATAACTTTCTGTCCGATTTGTATCATCAACTCATCCGGTGATTTTATTTTATGAAGATTACACAGTTTGGTAATGTTCTCATCGTTGACTTCAATCTTTGCATTTTTGAGGAAGTCATTAAGCATATCCTCGCCAAGCTGCTGTGTCTCTTTGCGTTCACGTCTGAGTATTGCCTGTATTTTGGCTTTGGCCTTGGCTGTAGTGGCGAAATTTACCCAGTCCGGTTGTACTTTCTGCGATTTTGATGTAAGTATTTCCACTTGGTCGCCACTTTGCAGTTTATGGCTTAGTGGTACAAGCTTGTGGTTAACCTTGGCTCCTATACAGTGGCTTCCAAGGAAAGTATGTATAGAAAAAGCAAAGTCAAGAGCCGTACAGTTTTGTGGCATCGTCTTTATTTCACCCTTAGGCGTAAATACGAATATCTCTGACGCGAAAAGGTTAAGTTTTATTGTATCAAGGAAATCAAGCGCGTCAGGTTGCGGATCATCCAATATTTCCTTGATTGTGTGCAGCCATTTTCCTAATTCGCCTTCATCCTCGCTTATTCCACCTTCCTTGTATTTCCAATGAGCAGCAAATCCCTGTTCCGCAATTTCATTCATTCTTTCGCTTCTTATCTGCACTTCAATCCATCTTCCCTGATTGCTCATCAGTGTTACATGGAGTGCCTGATAACCGTTAGCTTTAGGATGGCTGACCCAGTCTCTTAATCTGTCTGGATGAGGCTTGTATATACTTGAGATGGATACGTAAATGTTGAAGCAGTCAATTGCTTCCTTATCTGGATTTTCAGGTTCAAAAATGATTCTTACTGCAAGAATATCGTATATCTCCTCAAAAGTGATGTGCTTTGTCTGCATTTTGTTCCATATAGAATATGGCGATTTTACTCTTGCCTGTATTCTATATTTCAGTCCCATATTGTTCAGCTGCTCTTTTATCGGGGCCGTAAACTCTTCAAAAAGAGTGTCTCGTTCTGCCTGTGTGGCTTCCAGCTTTTTCTGTATCTGGGCGTATGCTTCAGGATGTTCGTATTTGAAGCTCAGATCTTCAAGTTCAGTCTTGATCTTGTTCAGACCCAGTCTGTTGGCCAACGGAGCATATATATACAGTGTTTCCCCTGCAATCTTATATTGTTTGCTAGGCAACATGGATCCCAGTGTACGCATATTGTGCAGGCGGTCTGAAATCTTTATCAGGATTACTCTGATATCGTCATTCATTGTAAGAAGTAGCTTCTTGAAGTTTTCTGCTTGCGCCGAAGCTCTGTCTCCGAAGATTCCTCCAGATATTTTTGTCAGTCCGTCAACGATAAGCGCAATCTTCTCTCCGAACAGATTCTGAATATCTTCTACTGTATAGTCTGTATCTTCTACCACATCGTGCAGCAGTGCGGCACATATTGAGGTAGAGCCAAGTCCTATTTCGCAGCATGCAATTCTTGCTACCGCTATAGGGTGCAATATGTAAGGTTCGCCAGAACGTCTGCGTACACCCTTGTGCGCTTGTTTGGCAAAATTGAATGCTTTTGTAATGATTTCTACTTTTTTTCTGTGTCGGCTTTCCAAATATCTGTCCAATAGCTCTTCAAAGGCTTCGTTTATCACCTTTTCGTCAGCTTGTTCCTGAGTTAACTTTTCATCCGTCATATACGTATTCCTCCAAAAATAAGATAAGTGCAAAAATATGAAATAATCAAAAAAAAGCAAGTATTTCTAAGGTAATTAATTGAAATACTTGCTTTTTAAATGCATTTATCTAATCCTGATAGTCTTTCCGGCGCGTATATTGCTTCCTTTTATGCCATTCAGTCTTCTTATTTGGTTTACGCTTACTCCATATTTGGCAGCTATACCTCCCAGTGTCTCTCCATTTCTGATTTTATGATATACTTCAGCAGTCTTAGGAGTAGTGACTTTAACTGTAGATCTTCTGCTCTGATATATTTGAGGTTTATAGTTGTAAATGCTGTCTTCGTGTTCCAGAAAACAACTTACCATATTGTTTGGCAGTCTTAGCGCATAAGTTTTTGTATTGCCCGGAATTATGTCTTTTCTGAATTCGGGGTTTAATGCGCGAAGCTGTTCGATATTCATTTTACATACATCTGCTATCTGGTTCAGGTTTAAATTCCTGTTGATGTGGATGGTATCTGTGCCCTCCGGCATTTGCATAGCCATTGGTCTGATGTTATGCTCGCAATAATAAGTCATTATATAATTTGCTGCAATAAATGCCGGAACATATCCTCTGGTTTCTTTTGGCAATAGATTGTATATTGACCAGAAGTCTTTTGCTCCTCCGGCACGTCTGATTGCTTTGTTGATATTTCCCGGACCGCAATTATATGCTGCCAGAACAAGATTCCAATCGTGATATATATCATAAAGATCTTTCAGATACCTTGCTGCCGCATATGATGATTTAATAGGATCCCTTCTTTCGTCAATCAGAGAATTTACTTCAAGGCCGTAGATTTTTCCTGTTTTTAACATGAATTGCCATAATCCTGTAGCTCCCTGTCTGGAAACTGCATTAGGGTTCAGGGCTGATTCTATTACCGGTAAATATCTGAGTTCCAATGGCAATCCGTATATTTCCAGTGCTTCTTCGAATATAGGCATATACAGATTGTTTGCACTTAGCATGAATGATACAGTCTCTCGCAATTTTGTAGTATATTGGTCAATGAATTTTTTGATAATATCATTGTATGGCATTTCTATTATTGCGGGAATTCGCTGAAGTCTGTCTATATATACAGAATCGCTTATATTGGGATTGGAATACCCTGATTCGCAGCTTATAGGTGTAATATAGTTTTTCGAAATCCAGTCGAGGTATAAACTGTCAGTAGCAGAAAGCATTCCTTGTGGAAGTTCTATCTCTTCATTTTCTCCTTGGTCATTCCTTACGGTAATAGTTTCCACTTTCTCTTGTGCATACAAAGTGGAAAAAACTAATGATAAAAGGCTAATTAAAATTTTTCTCATACTCTAAAATTTAATATTACATTGTAAACCTATACCTTGCGGGCGGTTACGTAATACGTCATTAAATAATGTCGGCTCCAGTTTAAGACTCAAATCTTTTGATATGTCGAAATCAGACAGTTCAGCATCCACATATGCATCGATAACCGATAACAGATAAACGCCTATGAACGCAAATATGCTAAGGTCTCTCTGGCGACGGTATATGTCTTTGGCATTCTTGAATGTATTCTGATAATATTCCAGATTGCTTTCAATGTCAACGTAAGGCGGAATGAAGTCTTTGTAACTGTCATTGTTAGGGTTGTCACTCATAATGTCCTGATATGCCTGTGAATAGTCATTATACATCTTTGTATTCCATGTCAGGGCGTATGCGCAACCCACAAATCCACCATATATTATAGGTAATTTCCAGTATTTACGGTTGTAAACCTGTCCGGCACCCGGAAGTACCATTGCCATCCATAATGATTTGTTAGAGTCAGGTATCCAACGTTTTACAGGCTTTTTCTCCTTATCGTTCAGAATAGAATCGCTTTTTAATGAAATCATTGCAGTATCGACAGGAGATTCCAGCTCTTTGATTTTTTGCGCAACTTTGTCGTCCTGCTCGAGTGATATGATACTGTCTTGTGCGTTTACTGTTATGCTGTCGTTAATGATGTTTCTTTCATTGTTGACAGTCATTAGTTCATGCACGCACATCGCCTGAACCTCCTTCATGTCGAGAAACAACATGATGGAGATACAGAATAAAACCATTATAGGATATATGTGGACTTTATGTTTCAAAACTCTAATCTTTATTCTGGTTGTTTTAACGAATCCAATATTTCCATTATTCTTTCAAGGTCGGCTTCGTCATTGAACGGGATACTTATTTTACCTTTTCCTTTATTGTTGCATGACAACTGTACCTTTGCTCCGAAGAAACTTGAGAGATGGTTTTGCAGAACTCCGAATGTTTCAGGCAGTTTTTCATTCTTTACAGTTTTCTTTTCCTGCTTTTCTGCATTCAGCGATTTTACAAGTTCTTCCACTTTTCTTACGGAATATCCGTTGGCTATTATTTCATTGAATATTTTCAATTGTATCTGCGGATTGTCTATAGAAAGGAGAGCACGTGCGTGTCCCATATCTATTTCCCTGTTTTTTAATGCAACCTGGATAGTGGCGGGTAGTTTCAGAAGTCTCAGATAGTTTGCTACGGTAGTTCTGTTTTTCCCTACTCTTTCGCTCAGCCTCTCCTGAGTCAGTTCATATTGTTCTATAAGGTGTTGATAGGCAAGGGCTATTTCCAGCGAGTTCAGGTCTTCCCTTTGTATGTTTTCTATCAACGCCATTTCCATCACATTTTCATCATCTGCAGTTTTGATGTAAGCCGGGATGGTTTTAAGTCCGGCAAGTGCTGAAGCCTTGTATCTTCTCTCACCGGCAATGATCTGATATGAGTCGTCGTTTATTTTCCTTAATGTAATAGGTTGAATTACACCTACTTCTGATATAGAATCGGCAAGTTCCTGTAATGCTATCGGGTCAAATTCACGTCGCGGCTGGTTAGGGTTGGCAGAAATCTTGCTCAACTCTATTTCGCCGATATTTGACGAACCGGATGTATGCACTTCCTCATTGTTGGATATAAGTGCGTCCAGCCCTCTTCCTAATGCAAATTTTTTCTGTACTGCCATATATTATTAAATATTTTTCATTATTATTTCGTTGGCCAATGCCAAATGGTTTTTGGCTCCTGTTGATTCGGCATCATACAGTATGGCCGGTATTCCGTGGCTTGGCGCTTCACTCAGTTTTACGTTGCGTTGGATGATGGTTTTGAATACCAGTTCCTGGAAGTGTCTTTTTACATCATCATATATTTGGTTTGCAAGACGCAATCTGGAGTCGTACATTGTCAGAAGAAAACCTTCTATTTCCAATGACGGATTAAGTTTAGTCTTTATTATTTTTATTGTGTTTAGCAGTTTGCTTATTCCTTCGAGGGCGAAATACTCACACTGAACCGGTATGATGACAGAATTTGCAGCTGTCAGGGCGTTTATTGTTATAAGTCCGAGTGATGGTGAACAGTCAATAAGTATATAGTCGTATTCATCTTTCATCGGTTCCAGAGCCTTTTTCATTATTTTCTCTCTGTTTTCCAGATTAAGCATTTCTATTTCAGCTCCTACCAGGTCTATGTGAGATGGTATGATGTCTAATCTGTCAATATCGGTTGTATAAATGGCTTCTCTTATATCAGTTTGATTGATAAGGCATTCATAGATTGAGCAATCGATTTCGTTAACGTTTACTCCAAGACCTGAAGAAGCATTAGCTTGTGGGTCGGCATCTATTACCAATACCTTTTTTTCCAGAGTAGCCAGTGATGCAGCCAAGTTTATTGTTGTAGTAGTTTTTCCTACACCGCCTTTTTGGTTGGCTAAAGCAATTATTTTTCCCATATTAATCAGTTTAATCTTGGTGCGAAATAACTAATAATTAGTGACACGACCAATTAAAAAACTGTTACTTTTGCGGAAAGTGTTGATAACTCACTGCTTTTGTTAATAACTAAACTTGGACAAAGATACTGAAAACCACATAAAAAACTAATCCGGTTTATGAAGATTAAGATTTGAAAACGTATTGTCACATAGTTTTTTGTAGCATTATCTGAAAAGATTGTAACTTTACGTCGTTTTTAAAGTAACTGTGATTTTAATCCCTTTATGTATATGGCAAATAGTAAACCTCTTTTATTGCTGTCGAATGACGATGGCTATCAGGCTAAAGGTATCAACGAATTAATAAAAGCATTGCGCGGTGAAGCCGATTTGGTTGTCGTGGCTCCAGACGGCCCCCGTTCAGGTGCTTCGTGTGCAATAACTTCTGCTGTTCCTGTGCACTATGAAAAGGTTAAGGAGGAAGAAGGACTGGTGGTGTATAAATGTAGTGGAACTCCGGTAGATTGTACCAAACTGGCCATGCATACTATCTTGGGACGTACTCCCGATATGATTATAGGAGGTATAAATCATGGTGATAACTCTTCTGTCAATGTACATTATTCCGGAACAATGGGGATAGTAATAGAAGGATGTCTGAAAGGAATTCCATCAATCGGTTTTTCTCTTTGTAATCATGCTTCTGATGCAGACTTCTCATTTACATTGCCATATGTCAGACAGATTGTGAAGGAGACGTTGAAAAACGGACTTCCTTACGGAACATGTCTTAATGTGAATTTCCCTGATACGAAAGATCTGAAAGGTGTTCGTATATGCCGTCAGACAGACGGAGTGTGGATAAACGAATTTGCCGAATGTAACCATCCCCGTCACGGTGGATATTATTGGCTGACAGGATCTTATAAAAATTATGAACCGAATGCCGAAGATGCAGACCATTGGGCTCTAGATAACGGTTATGTAGCCATAACACCGACAAAAGTTGATGTTACGGCATACGAACTAATGGAGAATATGAAGTCTTGGAATTTTAGTTTGGATTAATTGGAAAAGGTATGAAATACTATCTGATAGTAGGAGAGGCCTCAGGCGATTTGCATGCTTCAAACCTTATGTGCTCGTTGAAAAAGTATGATGGAAATGCAGAATTCCGCTTTTTCGGAGGTGATCTTATGCAGAGTGTGGGTGGAACACTGGTCAAGCATTATAAGGATATGGCATATATGGGTTTTATACCCGTGCTTTTGCATTTGTGTACCATATTCCGCAATATGAGTCTGTGTAAATCGGATATATTGGAATGGAAACCTGATGTGATAATTCTGGTGGATTATCCGGGATTTAACTTGAAAATAGCCAAATATATCAAGCAGCATACGGATATCCCTGTCTATTATTATATCTCTCCTAAAATATGGGCATGGAAGGAATACCGTATAAAGGATATAAAGCGTGATATAGACAAGATGCTTTCCATACTTCCTTTTGAAATAGATTTCTATAAGAAGCATAATTACCCTATATCATATGTAGGCAATCCTAGTGTCGATTCAGTTTCGGAATATCTTGCAAAGCATCCTTCTGACAGACTTTCTTTTATTAAAGATAACGGGCTGTCGGACAAACCTATAGTGGCGATACTTGCCGGAAGCCGCAAACAAGAGATAAGGGATAATCTAACTCGTATGATGGAAGTAGCCCGTTCCTTCCCGCAGTATCAGTTTGTGGTGGCAGGAGCGCCAGGTATATCACATGATTATTATAAACAATACATAACTTCTGAGACGAAAATAGTATTTTCGCAGACATACAGATTGCTTCAGCATTCTGTGGCGGCTATGGTTACGTCCGGCACTGCAACACTGGAAACAGCATTGTTTGGAGTACCTCAGGTGGTATGTTATTATATGTCGGCCGGAAAACTAGTCTCTTTTCTCAGAAAGTTCCTTCTGAAAGTGAAGTATATTTCGCTGGTAAATCTTGTCACAGGTAAGGAAACAGTGAAAGAACTTGTAGCTGACGGTATGACAGCCTCTAACCTGAAGCATGAGTTTGCTGCAATATTGCCCGGAGGGGATAAACGTGAAAGTGTACAGGATGGGTACTCGCAGTTGAAAAGTATATTGGGAAATCCCGGAGCATCCGAAAAAGCGGCAGAGATTATAGTTGAGGCGTTAAGGTCGAAATAGATTCGTATATATAAGGTGTCCAACCGGAGTTTAAATACCATTTAAACTACGGTTGGATTTTTTTTATGAAAATATACATAAACCGTCACACGTACGTGTGACGAATGGAACACGAACGTGTCACTATAGCAACACGAACGTGTCACGAGCGTTACACGTACGTGTAACGGTTTCTCAGAACAGACGTTTTTCTTATTTAGCTCCATGTTTTGTCATCAATAATTGACCGAATGGAAATAAAATCATAAATTTGGGGAAAATACGAATTCTATGATTAATACTTTGTTTAATGTCCTGATGTACATTATGCCTGTGTTGGCTATAATAGTATTCATTGCTCTATTTTTCATAAAGGCAGGCTATGGTATATTTCACACCAATAGTTGGGGCTTGAGCCTTCCCAATAAAGTGGGGTGGGTGATAATGGAATGTCCCGCATTTATCCTTATGGCAGTAATGTGGCACACCGGACAGTATTCGCTGATGTCCGTTCCCGCTGTTTTCTTCATCCTTTTCGAGATACACTATTTCCAGAGGGCATTTGTTTTCCCGCTTCTGATGAAAGGTAAGAGCAAGATGCCCGTAAGTATAATGCTTATGGGAGTAGTGTTTAATCTTATCAACGGTTTTCTTATAGGATATTCATTGTTTCATATTGATAATTATGAAAAATATTCGACAGACTGGCTCTATTCACCTTATTTCATAATAGGAACGTTGATATTCATTGCAGGAATGGTGATAAACCTTCATTCGGACAATGTTATAAGACATCTTCGTCCGAAAGGTGATACACGTCACTATTTCCCGCAAAAAGGAATGTACCGTTACGTCACGTCTGCCAATTATCTGGGAGAGCTGATGGAATGGACTGGATTTGCCATACTTACATGCGATGCGGCGGCATGGGTATTCGTGGTATGGACTTTTGCCAATCTCGCTCCACGTGCATACGCTATAAGGAAACGTTATGTGGAGGAGTTCGGAACGGAAGTGGTAGGAAAAAGAAAATGTTTAATACCTTATATATATTAGGAATATGGAAACATCAAAACTCTTTACAGAATATAAGATTGGTCCTTTGACGCTTAGAAACCGTACTATACGTTCGGCTGCCTTTGAAAGTATGTGTCCCGGCAACAAGCCGTCGAAGGCTTTGTATGACTATCATGTGTCGGTTGCTCATGGTGGAGTGGGAATGACTACTGTGGCATACGCTGCGGTGACACGAAGCGGACTGTCTTTCGACCGACAGTTGTGGATGCGTCCTGAGATTGTTCCAGACCTGAAGAAACTTACTGACGCTATCCATCGTGAGGGGGCTGCTGCAAGCATTCAGCTTGGGCATTGTGGAAACATGTCGCACAAGAAGATATGTGGCGAAACGCCTGTCGGTGCATGTACAGGATTTAATCTCTATTCGCCGACGTTTGTCCGCGGACTCCGTAAGGATGAGCTTCCTGTTTTGGCAAAGGCGTATGGAGATTCTGTTAGATTGGCTCGTGAGGCAGGTTTTGATGCCGTAGAGATACATGCCGGACACGGGTATCTGATAAGCCAGTTCCTTTCACCATATACCAACCACAGAAAGGACGAGTATGGCGGTTCGTTAGAGAATAGGATGCGTTTCATGGACGAAGTTATGACAGAGGTGATGAAAGCTGCCGGAGACGATATGGCTGTTCTGGTAAAGATGAACATGCGCGATGGCTTCAAGGGAGGAATGGATATAGACGAAAGTCTGAAAGTGGCGCAGCGTTTGAAAGAGGACGGTGCTCAGTCCCTTGTGCTTAGTGGAGGTTTTGTCAGTAAGGCACCTATGTACGTCATGCGTGGCGCAATGCCTATAAAGACTCTTACTCATTACATGGACTGCTGGTGGCTGAAGTACGGTGTAAAACTCTTCGGACATCTTATGATACCTACAGTACCTTTCAGCGAGGCTTATTTCCTTGATGATGCACTGAAGTTCAGAGAGCAGATAAAGGATATTCCGCTGGTATATGTAGGCGGACTTGTTTCAAGAGAGAAAATAGATGAGGTGCTGAACAAAGGATTCGAGTTTGTACAGATGGGGCGTGCCCTGCTGAATGAACCGGGATTTGTCAATCGTATGAAGATGGAAGAATGTGCCCGGTGCAATTGCGGACACAGCAATTACTGTATAGGCAGAATGTACACAGTGGATATGGCATGTCATAAGCATCTGAAAGAGGAACTTCCGCCTTGTCTGAAAAAAGAAATTGAAAAATTGGAGAACAAATGATGAAAAAGACTGCTGTAATAACGGGAGCCGACGGAGGTATGGGCTCGGAAATAACCAAGGCCGTTGCGTTGGCAGGTTATCATGTGATAATGGTGTGTTACACCAGTTTTAAAGGTGAGGAAAAGAAAAGCAGGATTGCTCTTGATACCGGCAATGATGATATCGAGGTGGTTCAGGCAGACCTGTCTTCTATGGAATCGGTGGTTGAGGCCGCAAGAAAGATTAAGAGAAAAACACCTTCAGTGGAACTTCTGATGAATAATGCCGGCACGATGTGTACTCATTTCACACGTACGGAAGACGGCTTCGAACATACAGTGGCAGTGAATTATCTGGCTCCGTATCTTCTTACACGTTTGTTATTGCCATTGATGCACGAAGGGAGCAGGATTGTGAGTATGGTTTCGTGTACGTACGCCATCGGAAAAATAGGCCCTAATTTCTTTACGAAAGGACGTGAGGGTAGTTTCTTCCGTATCCCTATATACAGTAATACAAAACTTGCACTCTGGCTTTTCACCCGTGAACTCTCTGAAAGAGTGAAAGACAAGGGAATAACTGTTAATGCTGCCGACCCTGGAATCGTTTCTACCAATATCATCAGGATGGATATGTGGTTTGATCCTCTTACGGATATTCTGTTCCGTCCGTGTATCCGTACTCCCCGACAGGGAGCTGATACGGCGATACATCTTCTGCTTGATGAAAAGTACGAAGGAGTTACCGGCGGAATGTTTGCCTCTTGCAAGCAGAGGAAATTAAGCGACAAGTATCTGCATCATCCTCATATGAAAGAACTTTGGGAACAGACGGAGAAGAAGCTGGAAAGTTTTTTAGTTTCTGAAAATTTGTAAGGTAATAATCAAATAAGTAATTTTGTTTCGGTAAAATAATAAACGATAAAAAGTTATGGCTAAATTCAAAAGAATCCTCCTTAAGCTGAGCGGTGAAAGCTTGATGGGAGAAAAGAAATACGGTATAGACGAAAAGCGCCTTGGCGAGTATGCACAGCAGATCAAGGAAATACACGATATGGGTGTGCAGATTGGTATTGTGATTGGCGGTGGTAACATCTTCCGCGGACTTAGCGGTGCTGGTAAGGGATTCGACCGTGTGAAAGGCGACCAGATGGGTATGCTTGCTACAGTTATCAACAGCCTCGGACTTAGCTCTGCTCTTGTGGCAGCAGGTGTGAAAGCACGTGTGCTTACAGCAATCCGCATGGAACCGATAGGTGAGTTCTATACCAAATGGAAAGCCATCGAGACAATGGAAAACGGCGAAGTGGTAATCATGTCTGCCGGTACAGGAAATCCGTTCTTCACTACAGATACAGGCTCTTCATTGAGAGGTATTGAAATTGAGGCCGACGTAATGTTGAAGGGAACTCGTGTAGATGGTATCTATACTGCTGATCCTGAGAAAGATCCTACAGCAACCAAGTTTGATGAAATCACATACGATGAAGTTCTTGCACGCGGACTTAAGGTTATGGACCTGACTGCTACATGTATGTGTAAGGAAAACAATCTGCCTATTATTGTATTCGATATGGATACAGTTGGTAATCTGAAAAAAGTTATGTCTGGAGAAAACATTGGAACTCTGGTTCATCCTTGATTTCCGGTTGATATAAATACATAAAAAAGAAAGTTATTAACAGGTATGCACAAAGCTGTTAATAACTTTCTTTTTTGTTAATAACTCTCTTTTCTGTTTATAAAGTGAACTTCCTTACTTCGGCATTCTTCATGTGCTGAATGTTGTATAGCTCATTTATATCTACTCCCAATATATGAGCCTGGATGGATCGGTTGATAAGTCCGTGCGCCACTACCAGTACATTTTTCCCGGAGTATTTCTCTTTTATATATTCCACTATACGCTTTCCACGTTCATAAAGCATTTCTTTGGTTTCGGCATCTTCCGGAGGATTCTGTTTATCAACAGAGTCTATCTTTAGCCCTGTCCATTTCCCCCAGTCTATTTCTCTGAGCAATTTTGTCTTTTCCCAAGGCAGATGTCTGTTTGCCATGGCATAGTTCACTGTGTCGATTACACGTTTAAGGTCGCTGCTCAGTATGCAGTCTATTGTGATACCTTCAAGTTCCTTTCCCAGGTTTCGTGCCTGCTCAATGCCATCGGCTGTCAGTGTTCCCGGCAGATGTCCCTGAAAAATCCTCATAAGGTTTTCTTCCGTCTGTCCGTGGCGTGCAAGATATATTGTTGTCATGGTGTTTATAGCTTATAAAATATACTTTTGCGGCTCAAAAGTATGAATTTTCCTATATTCAACAATGATATTTTATGTTTTCGAGCAAAAAATATTACAAAAGTTTTGCAAATACCGATTTTATGAATACCTTTGCATCCGCAAACGAAAAATTCTCACTCGGAATGTAGCGCAGTTGGTAGCGCACTACGTTCGGGACGTAGGGGTCGGGCGTTCGAGTCGCCTCATTCCGACAGAGAATAGAAAGTTAACAAGCCCAGATGGCGGAATCGGTAGACGCGCTGGTCTCAAACACCAGTGGAGTAACATCCATCCCGGTTCGACCCCGGGTCTGGGTACAAGAAAAAGAGCTAAGTATTTGCAAATCAAATATTTAGCTCTTTCCTTTTTATATTAATGTTCCCAAATTGTTCCCGAATATCCTCTTACAAGTTACTAAAGAAAGTTCTAAGCTATAAATATCGGGAACTAACTGTTTTTTGTATTTAAGGACTTGCGAAGAGCAGACAATCGCTTTATAATGTGCCCGATAGCTATGATTATCATTATGATACCTATTTTATAATGCCACAGTCCAAGTGGAGAGTTTGCTCCGCTTACTCCAAGTAATACGATACCTGTAACGGACAGCAATAAAAATATGATAGACAGAACTGCTGTAACCTTGCTTTTCCTGCCTATTCCGTTTTTTATGATTCCCTTATACCACCCCCAGTGTGTTGTCACATGGAATATGATGGCAACAAGGAACAATACACTGCTCACGACATGAACCACTGCCCAGTTATGCCATACTTCGTGGCTGTTCCCATGTCCGGCTATGTGCAGACCAATTCCTGAAATGGCAGACACGATGAATACAACGATTAAAATCCAGTCGATTACAAAAACTTTTTTCATACATTTCCAAATTTAATGGTGCAAAGGTCACTACTTTATCGGAAACGGACGATAACAATTGTAAAGAAATGGAGCTTAGCGACGGTTTCTGATGCGGGAGAGCGAAACAGGAGTAATGCCAAGATAGGAAGCTATGTAATGTTGCGGCACTCGTTGGATGATATTTGGATATTCCTTCAACAGTTCTTCGTACCTTTGCTGTGGTGTATTCTTGATACGGGACAGGAACAGGTGCTGGTAGAAGCTGAACCTCTCTATAATTTTCTCTTCATATAGCTTTCTTAATGAAGAATTGCCTTCTATCTTATTGTAGAAGTCTTCTTTCTTTATAAACAGGACTTCTGACGGCTCGATACTTTCCAGTGAGAACAGGCTCGGTGTACCTTTGTACAGACTGTCAAATGAAGCCACGAAATCTCCCTCGAAGAAAAACTGGAAGGTTATATCCTTTCCCTCATTGTAGAAAAACAATCTCAGACAACCTTTGCGGATAAGGTATATCCTATCCGCAATCTTACCTTCCTCCAGCAATATGGTCTTAGGTGGAATGGGCAAGGTTTCTGCTGTATTATGATTAAAAATATGATTGATTAAATTGTCTTTTGTCATAATCCAAAGTTATGAATAATTTGGCATTCGCTAAAGGTTAGAACAATATCATTATTCCCTAATCCGCAAGAAACCGTGCTGAAAGACGCGGATATTATGGCATAAATACCGATGAAAGTCAGGAACGAGCATGACCTGATTATGAACTTTCATCTTTTATTAAATGAAATTGGTTCTTAGCCTTGGTTCGTATGTTGGCTTTTCTATTCCTGCTTTCTTGCCGCTTTCAATGCATTTCAGTAGCCATGCCATGTTTTGCCCCAAGACTCTCATGGTTTGTAGCCCTTCTTTGTCTTGGTTAACATCATCAGGTGTGAAGCCATGTACAGAATTCCAATATTGAGATGATACAATTGGCATGTTGCAAATCGTGAAATATTGATTGAGTTGCTCAAAGGTTGCAGAGGCTCCTCCCCGTCGGCAAGAAACTACAGATGCTCCCAGTTTGCCAGCCATACGTTTTTCTGTGGCAAAAAATAATCTGTTCAAAAACGAAATCAGTTGACCTGTCGGTGCGCTATAATAGACGGGGGAACCTATGACGATTCCGTTAAATTCATCCAACCTCATCTGGATATCTCGTACGATATCTTTTTGGAAACAAAAACCTGTCGTCATGCAATTCATACAAGCAATACAACCAGAAACAGGCGCTTTACCCAAATGAAGCATTTCAGTCTCTATTCCATTTTGTTGTAATGTTGTTTCCACTTCGTGTAATGCCGTATAAGTGCAGCCCTTTTTATGAGGGCTGCCATTTATAAGTAATACTTTCATTTGTTGTCAAAATTTATAAGCCAGTTCTGCCGCCTGTTTACAGCCATCAGTATTCTTTATCTCTCCCTCATTCAGTACACCTGGTATGAGCACTTCTCCTGCCAGTTCCCATTTCAGCAAAGCTGCAGTTCTTTCCATAGAAATACGAACACCATCCATGACGGTCGGATCGTCTTCTTCACAGCATGTTATCAGTCCCCATTTCTTTCCGGCAACTTCCTTTCCGCCTACCACAAGTGAAAACATACAATCAATAACTCCCTTTATCTGTGCCGGTATTGAATACCAATAAACGGGCATGGTAAATACAATGGCATCGGAGTCAACTATTGAAGATGCGATAATGTCAAATTCTTCATTGAAAGAACAGGCTTTCCCAGTCTTGTAACATGTCATACAGGCATGGCAGCCTCCAATCTTCATAAATGCTGCATCAAAACGTTTTATTTCATGCCCACAATGTTCTGCTTCCTTTATAAAAGTTTCTGTCATGGCGAAACTGTTGCCATGTTTGCGTGGACTACCTGTGATAACTGTTATTCTCATGATATTTCCACCTTTTATTTTTGAATAGTATCTGAGTTCTGATTATATGCTTTTGCTACGCATTTCCATTCGTTGTTTATCTTTAACAGGAGCAAATAATCTGTAAAATCAATTCTGTCGCCCCATTTTTCTTCTAATACACGCACAACTGCTACAGTTTCTTCCACAGAAACGATGTCTATACGTGCCTTAAAGTTATTACCAGCACTTACCGTATCAACATTATGGTAGAATTGCTCGATGGAACCGTGTTCTAATTTGCCATCCAAATAGCCGAATAAGACTGCTTCATCGACAAATAGATCTTTTGCATAACTACTGTTTCCTTCTGCTACACTTTTAACAAATTTCATGGCAGCGTTTTCCACTGCTTTGTATTCTTCAATATTAGCTCTCATAATTTTATATTTTATGTGTTATTAATTCTATTGCAAAGTTAGGCGGTAGCCTCTGTTTATACAAGTACCGTAAAATTATTCATATACCGAAAATTTATTCGGTATACTTATTCTTCTGTATATTATTAGTAATTTTACCACAAAAACAGAATAATATGTACGAACGAAAAATACCTATAGACTTGGATTGCCCGTTACGATTGACCATGAGTCTTATAGACTCTAAATGGAAATCGTGTATATTGGATGAGTTGCGTTATCGCTCGATGCGGCCCAGTGAGCTTCATAAGGCATTACCAGAAGCTACTCCAAGAGTGTTAGACATACAATTGAAAGAATTGGTAGAAGATGGTCTGGTAAAGAAAACCATATTCCCCGAGCTTCCACCTCGCTCGGAATATTCAATAACGTCTCTTGGACTTACTCTTATCCCAATTATTGATGCTATGCTCGAATGGGGAAAAAAGAATAAGGATTTATTTGAGAGAAAATATGGTAAGTAAGTTCTATCTCTTTGCCCCTTGACCATCGTCAAGGTTTATATGATATTTTTCACGAAAAAAGAAAAGTGAAATCTTATTGTTAAGATTTTATTTTATATTTGCGCCGCTTAAAAGGAAAACAAATATATGTAGAACAAAAAACTACTTTTTATGGCAAACTTATCAAAAGAAGGCAATATTCAACATAAACTTGGATTTGCCGGGTTACTCATCACATTGGGTATTGTTTTTGGTGACATTGGAACATCGCCACTCTATGTTATGAAAGCCATCATTCATACTGGAGAAGCTCTTGATGAAAATTATGTTTTAGGCGCATTGTCTTGTATCATATGGACGCTTACTCTTCAGACTACGGTGAAATATGTGCTGGTGGCTCTCCGTGCCGACAATAACGGGGAGGGTGGCATACTTGCGCTTTATGCCCTTTTACGCCGCCACAGAAGAAGGTGGATTTACATCATTGCCATTATCGGTGCGAGCACTTTGCTTGCTGATGGTATTATCACTCCAGCCATTACGGTCACAACTGCCATAGAAGGACTTGAAAGTATCAGTCCGCATCTGCCTGTGATTCCTATTACACTGACCATTATTACCATTATATTTTTCGTTCAGCGTTTTGGTACAGAAAATATAGGACGGTCATTTGGCATATTTATGCTACTTTGGTTCCTGCTTCTTGGAATCGCCGGAGCTATCAGTCTGACTTCCTATCCTCAAGTATTCAAGGCATTCAATCCTTACTATGCCATACGGTTATTAGTGGAATCCCCCCACTGGTTTCTGATATTGGGTGCCGTTTTCTTGTGTACCACTGGTGCAGAAGCCTTATACTCTGATTTAGGGCACTGTGGCAGACGAAATATTACGGTCAGTTGGATATTTGTAAAGGTGATGCTTATTCTAAATTATTTGGGGCAAGGAGCGTGGGTATTGCATCATCCGGAAAGTGCAGAAGGTACAGTGAACCCATTTTATTCAATCATGCCACAAGAAATACTGTTGTTTTCCATAGCAATGGCTACCGGGGCAGCTATTGTTGCGAGCCAAGCTCTAATAAGCGGTTCATTTTCCATATTGAGTGAAGCTATGAACTTGAATTTCTGGCCTCGTATGCGTATTAAGCACCCTACCAACGTAAAAGGTCAGTCATTTATTCCAATGGTAAACCTTGTAATGTATATTGGAGTAATATTTACTATATTGTTGTTTCGAGATTCCACCCACATGGAAGCCGCTTATGGACTTGCCATAACTATTACAATGTTGATGACAACATTGTTGTTGGGATTCTATTTGCATATGCATAACATTCCACGCATTCTATCAATACTGTTTGTCGGCGGATATTGTGTTATTGAAGGTATTTTCCTTGCTGCAAACCTGTCCAAATTTATGGTCGGAGGTTGGTTTACGCTGTTAATAGGTGGATTATTATGTTTTATCATGTTTGTATGGGTAAGTGCCAACAAAATTCGTCGAAAACATATGTCTTCCAAACGGTTAAGTGAATACTACAACATTATTTCTGATATTAAGGCGGACGAAAGCATATCCAAATATGCTTCTAATCTTGTCTATGTGAATCATGCAGACAAAGAAGGTTGTGTGGACGATAAATTGTTGTATTCCATAATTAATAAGCAGCCTAAACGGGCAGATCATTATTGGCTTATTAACCTTGAATTTGTGGATACACCAGACACACTTGAATATAATTGTTCCACATTAATAAAAGGGACATTGTTTAGTATAACCATGCGTATAGGTTTTCGTATAGAACCGCGCGTGAGCCTTTATTTACGACAAGTAGTTGATGACCTTGTTGCGGATGGTGAAGTAGAACTAACAAGCTCTTATCCTTCATTGCATAAGAATGGCATACCGGGTGATTTTCGCTTTATTATTATCCACCGGATATATTATCCTGAAGATTCCCGTAACCGCCGACAAAATTTGCTGATGAGCCTTTATGCCTTAATTAGAAAGATAGGCATTGGAGAACCGAGTGCGTTGGGGCTTGACACATCGGTTGTTGTTGTCGAGCGTGTACCGTTAATTATAGCTAATAGGGCAAAACATATTCGTCGTATAGAGCGGATTAAGCCTGAAAAATGCGATAATGATGCTAATATAGTCTTGGAAGAACAGAATGTATCATAAGTGACTTGCTATAATTATTGTCTGCATTTACGGTTTAGTTCTGTCTTTTGTATATACATCCAAACTAACCTAAACCTATTCTTGTTGGCAGTAATAAACGTGCTGGCGAAAAGAGAAAGAATGGCTTTCCTTCTTTTCGCCAGTAGTGTTTTTTATTGCTAATAGTTTGCAGTTGAAATGAACTTCTTAATTTCCTCTTCAGTGGGAAGTTCTATCATATACTTTTGCACGAAGATGTTCGGGTCTAATCCGGCAGTGGCGTATTTTACCAACGTGTCGCCCTTCTCGGTGCAAAGCAGGATGCCGACAGGCGGATTGTCGTCGGGTTGCATCACTTCCGCCTTGAAGTAGTTAAGATATAGGTTCAGTTGCGAAGCGTATTCGTGGCGGAACTTGTCTATCTTCAATTCCACGATGACATGGCATTTCAAAATGCGGTGGTAAAACACGAGGTCGGCAAAGAAATAATCCCCGTCTATCAGGATTCTCTTTTGGCGTGCTTCGAAGCAGAAGCCATGTCCCATTTCCAACAGGAAGCGTTGCAGGTTGTCCAGAATGGATTGCTCCAAGTTGTTTTCCGTTACCAAAGCACGGTCGTTCAATCCCAAGAACTCCAACGTAACGGGCGTGTTAATAATGTCTTTGGGCTGCAGCGGCATGGCTTGCCGCTGCACCAAGGCAGACAAGGTTTCCTTATTTTGGGATAATCCGCTGCGTTCGTAATAGAGGGAATTGATTTGCCGCTCCAATTCCTTTACTGACCAGCAGCCCCGAATGGCTTCCATTTCGTAGAAAGCACGTTTAATGGGGTTGTCAATGGGAGAAATCGCATTCAAATGAGTGGACGATAGACGACTAAACAACTTTTCAGGTGGGGTTATCCATCTGTTTTGAGCCGATTGAATATATTGAGAAGATTCGGCGGTTGGCGACCGCCGAATTTCATCATCGGATTTGGCGGTCAATAACCGCCGAATTGGGTCTGCAAATTCGGCGGACAGTGTGTGCCGAATTTCGCTTCCTGCCAATATGTATTGTGCGATAGGCTCTTTCAGTTGCGGATAAACAAGGTATAGCCGCCGGAACTCACGAAACCTGCGCTCGTTCAGTCCTTTGACATTCAACCGCTGTTCCAGTTTCTTCAACAGTTGTTCGCCGTATGCGGCACGGTCTTCACCGTTTTGCTCAAACTCCACGATATAGCAGCCCATGAGCCAATTGCGGGCAGTCAGGGCGAGGTTTACAGCGTGTGCGGCTTGCGCCTGCAACGTGCTTTGTATCGTGCTGATATGTTTTACTAATGCTTCAAAGTCCATAATTGCAAAGGTAAGTCTTTTATGGTTAAAACTTTAATTCCGGCAGGCTGTTTATCGCCTCCTCTTTCAATTTATCCACCGCACGGGTGTATTTCTCCGTATGTTTCAGTCCGCTATGCCCGAGCAGGCTGGCAACCGTCTTGATGTTCGCCCCATTGTTGAGGATATTCACGGCGAATGAGTGACGGGCGCAATGCCAGCTTATGTGCTTATCTATCCCGGCTCTTTTCACCCAACGCTTGACGGATTTGCAGCAACTTTCATACGAAGGCAGGTTGAAGATGAGAGCGTCTTTGTTACCGTCTGCCGGCGGTTCTCCCACAAGCGAAAGAAGACCGTCATTGAGCGGAATGACCACACCGCTACTGGCGGAATGACCTTTGGTCTTGTTCTGCTCAAATTTTAGCAGCTTATTAGCGTAGTCGATATTCTTATAGGTAAGGTCTTTCACATCACAGAAGCGCAAGCCACAATACAGGCAAAAGATAAACGCACGCCTTACGTTGGGGTTCTCGTTGTCATAATGGCACGCAATCAACCGCTGGATTTCTTCCGGCGAAAGCACGTCCTTGCGTAGTATCTGGCTATCCGCCTTGCAGGTAACGCCTTTGCAGGGGTCTTTCAGCATCACATCGTGGTCAATCGCATAGTGGATAACCTTCTTGAAACGCTGGAAGATGCTTTTAGCCCCTTCGCCCACGCTCCGGGATTGCAGATAAGCTACGAACTGTTCCATCATGTCCTTCGTGATAAGTTCCGGCTTGATGCCGAACTCGTGCATCGGGTAATGCTCCTTCAAAAAGTCCTTGAAACGGCTTAGGGCGATTTGCACCATCCGAATGTCTTTCTTGGTATAGTCATTGATATAGGCTTGAAAATAATCCAAGAAATTCACGTTCCGGTCTTTTTTCAGGCGATAGCCCAACATGCTTTCCTTGAACTCCTGTTCACGTTCGGCACGTATTTTTACAGCAAGCTCCAGTGTTTCCTTGTTCTGCTGGCGTTCCGCAGGGGTACGTGGCTTCTCTATCAGATACAGGCTGAGGTTCTCTTTTCGCCTGTGATGCTTGATAGCGAACTTCGGCTTTCCCCGCATCTTACCGCTTTCATAATACACCTGATTACCGTTTTCATCCAATACAGGCTTTTCCTCTCTACCCAAATAATACTCCAGATACAAACTAATTCTGCCGTCCGACAGCCTGTTTTGCTCCAATTTAGGGTTTTCTTTCGTTTTATTTTCTAACTTTGCCATTGTTTAGAGGTTTTATCCCGATTTAGATACCGTAACCGGGTGATTACGCTAAATAATTGATTTTCTTTTGTTTTTCGATATTGCAAAGGTACAAAAGAAAATGAAATTTCAAAGTGTACTAAAAGTGTACTTAATGACGAAAAATGGGCAAAATATGGCAAAAATGGAGAAAATAAGAAATATGCAAATAGTTGATAATAAGAAAGATAAATTCTTTTGTTTTCCTATGATTTCTGTGGCTTGTACCGGGTCTGGGTACAAGAAAAAAAGCTAAGTATAGGAATGACTATTACTTAGCTTTTTTTGTTTTTACATGTAAAAACAATTTCTTTTCTTTTGTTAAGACATAAAAAGAATGTATTTTTGAAAAAATCAACCAATCAATTACAAGATATGCAGTCAGTGGTTTGGCAGGAGATTGAACAACTATATCAGGAATTTCAGAAGCTTGGTATCAGTGAGTCGGTGGACTATGATAAGTACTACCTCTATTCTCTTATAACCCATTCTACTGCTATCGAAGGTTCTACTCTTACAGAAGTGGAAACTCAAATGTTGTTTGATGAGGGTTTGACCGCTAATGGAAAGCCACTCGTATATCATTTGATGAATGAGGATTTAAAGAATGCATACGAACTTGCTAAAGATGAAGCCAAACGTAAAATTTCGGTTACAGCGGAATTTTTGCAGAGATTGAATGCTGCACTGATGCGTACTACAGGTACTACATATAATGTAATGGGTGGATCATTCGATTCTTCGAAAGGTGATTTCCGGCTTTGTGGCGTCACAGCCGGTATTGGCGGATGGTCATATATGAATTATCTGAAAGTCCCTGTAAAAGTAGAAGAATTTTGCAATGTATTGCAGCAAAGGCAGAATGCAGTCGAAACATTGCGTGAACAATATGAATTAAGTTTCAATGCCCATCTCAATTTGGTGACTATCCATCCGTGGGTCGATGGAAACGGAAGGACTGCACGTCTGTTGATGAATTATATTCAGTTCTGTCATAATCTTTTCCCTACAAAGGTTTTCATTGAAGACAGAGAAGAGTATATTCTTTCATTACGTCAATCACAAGAGGAAGAAAACAATCGGTATTTTCTTGATTTCATGTTCGGCCAATTAAAGAAGTCTCTTTTGTTAGAAATTGAAAAGTTCAATTCTTCACGGAAGAAAGGATTTAGTTTTATGTTTTGATAGGTTGAATAAAATATATGTCGGGATAGATTTTGTATCTTTGCACAGTGATTGATTAAAGATATTCCCATGAATAATATTCAGAAAAAAGCATATACCTCTAAAGAAATTCTGACCATAGCCTATCCCATACTTATCAGCCTTGTGATGGAACAGGCAATAGGTATGACCGATACTGCCTTCCTGGGGCGTGTGGGCGAGATAGAGCTTGGTGCTTCTGCCATAGCCGGAGTATATTATATCGCTATCTTCATGATAGGTTTCGGTTTCAGTATCGGTTCGCAGATACTGATGGCGCGAAGGAACGGCGAAAAGAGATATTCCGAGATAGGCGACATATTTTATCAGGGAGTGTATTTCATGATTTTTCTGGCAGCGGCCGCGTTTACTCTTACCGAGTT
Source organism: Bacteroides caecigallinarum (assembly GCF_016901995.1). Taxonomy (GTDB): domain Bacteria; phylum Bacteroidota; class Bacteroidia; order Bacteroidales; family Bacteroidaceae; genus Phocaeicola; species Phocaeicola cellulolyticus. The sequence continues at coordinate 43,467 of NZ_JACJLE010000036.1, forward strand.
GATAACGCCGTGGTTGCTTCCGAAGATACTTTCGTCGCAGAATATTTATGCTGCCGCCGAGAGTTATATTCACTGGAGGGCTTTCGGATTCTTCTTCTCATTCGTGGCTGTGATGTTCAGGGCTTTCTTTGTCGGTACTACTCAGACCAAGACTCTTACTCTGAATTCGCTTGTGATGGTGGGCTCGAACATTGTTTTCAATTATATCCTGATTTTCGGTAAGTTGGGATTCCCGGCTCTTGGAATAGCAGGTGCGGCAATAGGTTCGTCGCTTGCGGAGCTTGTATCACTGATCTTTTTCATAACATATACCGTTAGGAAAATAGACCTGAAGAAATATGGTCTGAACAGGTTCAGTTCATTCAATACGGATAAACTCAGAAGAATTCTTAATGTCTCCCTGTGGACAATGATTCAGAATTTCGTATCGCTTTCCACATGGTTTATCTTCTTTCTTTATGTGGAGCATCTGGGCGAACGTTCGCTTGCGATAACAAATATCATAAGGAATATCTCCGGTATCACGTTTATGATAATATCTGCGTTTGCTTCCACGTGCGGTTCGCTCGTAAGTAATCAGATAGGTGCAGGAAAGGCTGACAGTGTGGTCTGTACGGTGCATCAGCATATAAAACTTGCACTGTCTATTGTTTTGCCGTTGACCATATTGTTTGCGGTATTTCCTACTGTGGTATTAGGTATTTACACCGATATGCCTGATCTTATAGAAGCGTCAATTCCGTCGTTGTGGGTGTTCTGTACCACTACATGGCTTACGGCTGCATCGAATATATATTTTCAATCTGTATCGGGTACGGGAAATACGCGTATGGCGTTTATGTTGGAACTGTCAACTCTAGTGATTTATGCTGCATATATCACATTTATAATTCAGGTGATGAGGCTTGATGTGGCTTGGTGCTGGACTTCGGAACATGTTTACGGAGGATTCCTACTCATCTTTTGCAGTATATATCTACATCGGGGAAAATGGAAATTGAAGAGGATATAGAAAAGAATACGGATCGTTTCACAAATTAGACTGAAACGGTCCGTATTGGTTTATTGCTTAAGGCTTTTCTTATTTCAGTTTAGAGAGGAAACGTTCCCTATCCACTATATAGCGGATATGTTTTCCTTCGCCTATTGTACCTTTTGAATCAGATGCAGTAACCTTGAATGTAAGCTTTCTGCCGTCTATTTCTTCAAGTATAGCTTCTGCGTTAACTGTTTCTCCCAAAGCTGATGGCTTGATATGAGATGTTTCCATCATTGCTCCTACAGTAGTTGAGCCTTCTGGCAGATGAGGTGCAACTGCTTTCATTGCGGCATTTTCCATGAGAGCTACCATTGCAGGTGTAGCGAAAACTTCCATATTGCCCGAGCCCATTGTGAGGGCTGTGTTGGCAGCACTTACGGTTAATGTGCTGACGTGTTTTAATCCTGTTTCCATTATTATATGTTTGTTGTTATTGTTATGTAGGTCGGCGGCATTGCTGCCGCTTTCCCCATTAAGAACTGTACGTGCGACTTTCACCGCATACAGCTCAGATAATTCTAAATTTAATTCTCATAAAATTAAATCGGCTCATAATCATCTTGCGATGACTTGTTTCCGATAAAGTTTTCTTCACGCACGTTGACGGGCACTTTTAAGTTTCCGTTTTTCGAAGTATTCGTCCCATGAGGGGTCAAACGGATTGGCTTCGCATTTAATCTTTATGTGTCGCTTGATTGGAGTCTCAGTCAGTTGTTGTACCGTGAACTTCTCCTTTATTCCTCCACATACATATACAAAACCGAAAATCCAATTTCTGCAACCTTTTCGGATAAAATACTTCTTCCTTATCCATTTCCTTGACTTGTTGGTATGTCTGCGATATGACCATCTTTTAAGTTGATTTATTAAGATATGGTCACATCGGCAGAACACCT
>NZ_JACJLE010000037.1 GCF_016901995.1 Bacteroides caecigallinarum
TAAACTCTGCCGGAGTGTAATATTTTCCGGTAAATTCGTTCATTCTCTCATGCGAATGGTTAAGCAGACGAATAAGATATGTGGGAGTTCCTGTGCTGAACCAATAGTCTTTGATACGTTTGGCGTCAAGAGTATTCAACAAGCTGAAAGGATTATAAATGTCTGTCAGTTTATCGCTGAAGTGGTATCCATCGTACTGTTTCTTCAGCAGTTTATACATTTCTTCCGGTGTACACTGATACTCAACAGCCATTTGCGATACAGGTTCAGTAAAATATTTTCCAATCTCCTCCTGAGTAATACCGCACAGAGCTTCATAACGTACATCCATACTTATATCTTTCGGCTGGTTGAATCCGCTGAACACACTTACCTGCGAGAACTTGGTTACACCTGTCAGCAAAACGAATTGCAAATGCTTATCCGCTCCCTTAAACACGGAATAAAAAGCTTTCAGAATGTTTCGATGTTTGTCTTCCAGACTGGTATCCACATCCAGTACATCAAGCATAGGTTTGTCGTATTCATCTACAAGTACCACAGCGCGTTGGCCTGTCTGAAGATGAGCGGCTTCGAGAATCTTTATAAAGCGGTCGCCAAGACCCAATTCATTTACTCTTACAGGCAGATTGTATTTCTGTTCCCATTCCGCCAGATAAAAGTTAAGTTTCTTTTCCAGTTCTCCTGAGTTTGTGAAATTAGTTGCGTTGAAATCCACATGGAAAACGGGATACTCGTTCCATTCTGTCTCCATCTTTTCTATGGCAAGACCACGAAACAGTTCCTTACGTCCTGAATAATAGTTTTCCAGAGTAGAAACAAGTAGGCTCTTTCCGAACCGTCTTGGTCGACTGAGAAAATAAATGCTTCCATTATGTGTAAGGTCATAAATAATGTCAGTTTTATCAACATATATATAACCTTCTTGAATAATGCGTTCAAAACTCTGGATACCAATTGGAAATTTCATAACCTGATTTTTTTTTTGTACTTTACGCAAAGGTAAATAAAAAATCAGACTTTCACGTCATTAATTAATAGGTCTTTTCCCAATTTTAATACTCAATATAATCAAGTATCCCCTGAATATAGGCTATAGTCACTCCATAATTGGTCATAGGGATGTTCTGTTCCTTGGCTTTTGCCACACGGTTCATCATGAATTTCCTGTTGAACATACATGCGCCGCAATGGATAACCAGGTCGTAGCCATCAAGATTTTCCGGAAAGTCGTGTCCTGATACAATATCTATATGTATGTCATTGCCAAACCTTTTTCGAAGCATGGCTGGGATTTTTTCACGGCCAATATCCTCTGTGAGTGGGGCATGGGTGCATGCTTCGGCTATAAGGACTTTTGAATTGTTGTTCAGTTTGCCTATCGTGCGTGCACCTTCTACAAAATAGTCTATATCGCCCTTGTGCTTGGCAAAGAGTACTGAGAACGATGTCAGTATGCTTTCCTTTGGCTTCAGTTCGAAAACGGTCTTGAATACCTGTGAGTCTGTGATAATAAGTTTCGGAGGATTTGCCATTGCTTTGAGCATTGCTTCCAGCTTGTCTGTGGTGCAGCTCATTACAAGGCATTTCTTGTCAAGAAGTTCACGCAGGGTTTGAACCTGAGGCAAGATTAGTCTGCCTTTCGGAGCCTGAATGTCCTGTGGCATGACTAACAGTACGGTATCGTTTTCGCCGGCAAGATTTCCTATTATACTATTGTCGGAAGAGTTGTCAGGCTGGTTTTCTATCAGCGCTTTTCTTATCTCGTCGATGCCTTCCTTTGTCAGCGTACTTGCTATGACAGGTTTGATACCGCATTTCTTCTCTATAGCAAGAGCTGTTTCTGTCTTGTTGTCCAGAATATCTGCCTTGTTGAGTACCCATATCACCGGTGTATTCTTTGCGGTGAGTACTTTCTGCCATCGAAGTTCTTCTTCGATATTATCGTCTGTGCAGACCATAATAGCTATGTCAGTGCGTTCCGTAGCCTTTAATGTCTGTTTGACTCTCAGATTTCCAAGTTCTCCCTCATCATCGAATCCGGCTGTGTCTATAAATACACACGGGCCTATGCCGTGTATTTCCATTGATTTATATACAGGGTCGGTAGTAGTTCCGGCTACGTCCGAAACTACTGAAACTTCCTGTCCTGTGATGGCATTTATCAACGATGATTTTCCACTGTTTCTTTTACCGAAAAGTGCTATATGTGTGCGGTTTGATCTTGGAGTATCTTGCAATGACATATTATTATGGTTATTTAAGCTGTAGTTATATTATCAGAATCTGAAGTCGCGTTTTCCTTCGCCAATGTATTTCAGATTTTCTATTGCACGTCTCTTTATTGCAGGATTAGGAATCTTTTCCATCTGCTCACGTATCATCTTCGTACCGAGGGCTTTTGTCTCAGGAGAGGCATAGTCTTCCAGATATTCCTGCAGAGTCATAAGCGCGTTTGGCGAGCAGCAGTTAGCTATCTGTCCTGTTTTTACCAATGACATGAAGCGGTCGCCTGTACGTCCTTCGCGATAGCAAGCAGTGCAGAAGCTTGGGATATATCCGAGTTTCAGCAGCCATGACACTATTTCGTCCAGTGTACGGTTGTCGCTGATATCGAACTGTGAGGAGTTTTCTTCCGGTGTCTCTTCTACGGCATATCCGCCTACGCTTGTACGCGAACCTCCGCTTATCTGTGAGATACCGAGTTCAAGAACCTTCTCGCGCGATTTCTGCGATTCGCGTGTAGATATAATCATTCCCGTGTATGGCACAGCTATACGGATGATGGCTACAATCTTCTGGAATATCTCGTCGGAGATAGCATTTTCGAAGTCTGCGGCATTTATATCGTCGGCAGAACATATTCGCGGTACGCTAATAGTGTGAGGGCCAACTCCATAAATGGCTTCCAGATGTTCCGCGTGCATCAGCAGTCCGGTGAAATCGTACTTATAGGTATTCAGGCCGAACAGAACACCGAGTCCTACATCGTCTATTCCACCTTCCATCGCTCTGTCCATTGCCTCTGTGTGATAAGCATAATTGCTTTTAGGGCCACGCGGATGAAGTTTCTCATAATTCTCCTTATGATATGTTTCCTGGAAAAGAATGTATGTACCTATTCCTGCCTCGTGAAGCTTTCTGTAGTTCTCTACAGTTGTGGCAGCGATATTTACGTTTACACGGCGTATGGCTCCGTTCTTATGCTTTATTCCGTATATTGTCTTGATGGATTCAAGGATATATTCTATAGGATTGTGCAACGGGTCTTCGCCGGCTTCAAGTGCCAGACGTTTGTGTCCCATATCCTGAAGTGCTATGACTTCGCGTTCTATATCTTCCTGACTGAGCTTTTTGCGGGCTATAGTCTTGTTTTTGATATGGTAAGGGCAATACACACAGCTGTTTACGCAATAGTTTGAAAGATACAGCGGGGCGAACATCACTATTCTGTTGCCGTATAATTTCTGCTTGATTTCCTTTGCCAAGCTGAATATCTCTTCCAGTAGTTCCGGGTCATTACATTCAAGCAGAAGTGCGGCTTCACGGTGACTGATACCTTTGCAAGCTCTTGCTTTTTCTATAATGGATGATATGAGTTCTCTGTTTCCAGCATTCTCTTCCGCATATTTCAATGTGTCAAGAATTTCATCATGGCTGATAAATTCTTCAGCCTTTTTTGAATCGGCTCTGTACATAATTATATTTTTTAGAAGTTATAGGGGTTAAAGGAGTTATGAAAATTAAAGAATTAACTTCTCTTATTCAACATAATCTCCTCGACCGTAGTCAATAGTATAACCAATGGCACTAAGCTTTTGTTCAAGAAAAGCCAGACCTTCTGCTGCTTCGGCACCCATTGATGCCTTATTGTTGTACAGCGAGTATTTGCTTCTTTCCTGTGGAGGAGAGAGATTTGGCATCACTACATTTGCACCTGCCAGTATTCCTCTTTCGCGTCCGTCGGGGGCGAGTGAAGCCAATGCCGTGGTTGACGGTATGAGTGCGTGTGGATGCATAAGTCTGAATATTGACAACAGGAGTAGGGTAGTGCGTATGCTGCCAGCGCTTTTATCAGCAAATGGAGTGTCACGGTGCGGTATGAAAGGGCCTATTCCTATCATCTGTGGCTTGAATTCGCCGATGAACAGAATATCTTCAATGATATTGTCTGTGGTCTGTCCCGGACTGCCGACCATAATGCCTGTACCTGTCTGATAGCCTATCTCTTTCAGGTTCTTAAGGCATTGCAGCCTGTTTTGCAGTGACATCGTTTCGGGATGCAGCAATGAATAATGATACGGATTGTGAGTTTCATGACGGAGCAGATATCTGTTGGCTCCGGCTTCATAGAACATCTTGTATGCTTCGTATGATTTTTCTCCCAAAGAAAGGGTTATGGCAGCGTCCGGATATTCCCGGCGTATGGACGATACAACGTCTGCTATTCTTTCGTCGGTCATATAGTTGTCTTCGCCACCCTGGAGTACAAAAGTACGGAACCCCAGCCTGTAGCCTTCGTCACAGCATTGCAGTATAGTTTCCTTGTCTAGTCTGTATCTTTCCACATTCCTGTTGCTACGGCGTATTCCGCAGTACAGACAGTCGTTATGACAACAGTTTCCTACCTCAATAAGTCCGCGTACGAAAATCCTGTTGCCGAACACTTTCTGTGTTTCGGAGCGTGCAATGCTGTTTATCAGTTCAAGACTGTCGTCATCGCAGTCATCCAATAATATACGAAATTCATCGGAAGAAAGTGTTTTCTCCCGATGAAGTCGCTCTATAAGTTTTCTCATATATATGTGATATGAAAAATCTTTATTTATTCTTCTTCCTTGTAGTTCTCGTATTTCAGAGGACGTTTCAGCAAATCCTGATTAAGCTGTCTTTTGCCTGAAAGAGGATCGTTGAATGAACTTGGACCAGTGATACATCCTTCAGGGCAGGCCATCATTTCGATGAACTGTGCGTCAACTTTACCAGTCTTGGCGTATGCTCTGAGAACACCGATATTCTTCTTGTTGAAATCCGAAATCTGCATAATCTTAATGCCGTTTGCCTTTTCACCCAGGTAAGCTTTTACAGCTCCTGCCACACCTCCGGCCTGTGCAAATCCGTGAGCCTCGCATACAGATTCTTTGGCTACCTTGTATGGAGAAACTTCCTTCAGGTCAATTCCCATACCTTTGATAACTGAGCTTATTTCCTCGAAAGTCATCACATAATCTACACATTCATCGCGCTGTGCTTCTTTTCTCTTGGCGATACATGGACCTATGAATACCACTTTAGCATCAGGATATTTCTTCTTTGCGATGCGTGATGCGTAGTACATTGGAGAACCTGTAGTAGAAACGTATGGTTTCATTGCAGGTATGTGCTTGTTTACAAGTTCTATATATGAAGGACAGCATGAAGTAGTCATAAACGTCTGTCCTTCAGCAATCTTTTCAAGAAGTTCGTGGGCTTCATTGCTTGTGGTCTGCATAGCTCCTTCAGCTACTTCGATAACATCGGCAAAACCAATCTGCTTTAATGCTCCATATACTTCATCTATTTTAGCATCAAACTGTCCGAGTATTGATGGGGCAGGGATGGCAATCACCTGTTTTCCTGCACGTATCTCTTCAAGAACATCGAACACCTGTGAAATCTCGAATATGGCACCGAAAGGACATGCGTTAAGACATTTTCCACAATAGATACATTTGCTTTCGTCGATATGCTCTATGTTGTGTTCATCCTTGCTGATAGCCTTTACAGGACATGCTTCCTCGCATGGTACAGGAATATATACGATAGCATGATAAGGACAGCTCTTATGACAGATACCGCAGCTTATACAAGTGTCGTGGTCAATACGTGCCTGACCTGTTTTCTTGTCGAAATGTACAGCACCTTTAGGGCAGTTCATGTAGCAGCTTCTTGCCACACAACCTCTACACAGGTTACTTACTTCATAGTTTACCTGAACGCATGATGAACAAGCCTCGTCTATCACGCAAAGAATGTTTTCCTTGATTTTTCCGTGTCTTTCAAGTGCCTTGCGTGCATATTCAGACAGCGGTGTAAGTTCGTCTGTCTCGTCGGACATATCCCATCCCAACAGAGGGAGTGACTTGTATTTTGTCACCGCACGTTCCTTGTGGATACAGCAACGTCCTACAGGCTGAGAACGTCTTGGACTGAATTCCAATGGAATACGGTCGATTTTTTCAATTAACTGTTTCTCCTTCCACAAAGCTACCAGATTTTCAAGCAGTTTGTGTCTCACAATCATTACGTTGTTGGTAAATGCCATAAGTAAAAAAGTAGTGTGATGTTAGTTAAAAATATAGTTAGTTATTCCTTGTTTTCTTCTGCGCCGCGCAGAATAAGAGTAGTAGCTCCTAAAGTGAAAATACTTCCTTCTTCGATTATAACTCTTTCTTTAGGCCCCAGGATTTCATTCATGTGGAATGTTCCTGTAATACTGTCGTTATCCCTTAATGTATATATTAATTTTCCTTGTTTATTTCTTTTTACGTTGATTATGCAATGTCTGCGGTCCATGCTCGGATCGTTTGTTTCTATGGCTATATCAACATCTGTTCCCTTGCATCTGCGTCCTATCACGTTATCGCCTTCATGCAGAGGCAATACCTGTTTGTATGCAAAAGTGTTTTCAATAACCACTACATTGCCAAAATCCTTTGTTCCTTCCTTTTCGTCTATGATTTCTTCGCGACGTGTTGCTGCATTAAGCTTGGTACGTCCCAAACGTATGCTGAACTGTTTCTTACACTCGGGGCAGATGAAAACCAATGACTGTCCTTCTTCATACTTGGTTTCATCAAACTGGATGTAATTGTCGCATTTAGGACATCTTACTCTTTTCATTCCTTAAAAATTAATCATTTGGATTTATTCAGTAACCACGCTGTCTTGAACTGTTCGTCTTTTCTCAGTTCATTTATCTTTTCGTAGGCTTTTGCCTTGTCAGTATAGCTGTATAATGCTATACGATAACGGTTGTCCGATGCCAGAATAGTAGCTTCATTATATCCCTGTTTCTTGAACTTGGCAAGCTCTTTTTCCGCATCCTGCATGGTTTGCAGACTCGCTACGATAATGAACATACCCTTATTCTGTGAAGATTTGCTTTTCTGTACTTCTTTTGTACTTTTTGTTTCCGCCTTGACTGACTCAGCCTTGATCACCTCTTTCTTTGCGACAGCAGGTAATACCTTTACTTCTTTAGAAGCTTTAGGCTCGGCTTTTTCCACCTTTACACTTTTAACAGCAACAGGACGTAATGTGTTCACATTATTTCGTCTGTTTGTCGCATTATTCTGCTTGATATCCTTTGTTTCAAGCGATGTCGTTGCCATTGACTTGCTTCTGATGGCATCAAGCATGGTTTCTGCTCCTAAAGATGCATAACTTGAATTATCGAGATAAGTGTTCTCTACCGGAACAGAGAGTACAAAGAATAATATAACAGCAGCGGCAATTCCTACAGCATGCTCTGCCATACGCTTAATGATATGGCGCTGTTTTGCCTTTTCTTTCCTGTCTTCTTCGCAAGAAGATACTGTTTCTATCATTATACGCGGTTCTACGGTGGTTTCCTTGACCGGTTTCAACTCAGAAAGAGGAGAAATTGAGAAACTGCCCAAACCATACAGACTCGGACTGAAGAAAGCATTCTGATATGGTTCAAAACCATATACTCCTGCCATAGTATAATATAGCGTTCCTATATTTTCAAGTTCTGCCTGTCCGTTTTTATATAATGAATCTTTTATTTGAGATACTACACTCTCAATTTTCCTGCTTGCATCAGGAAAGTCAGTGTCGTAGGCTTGCATGTATGACTGTGCCAATAAACCGTCGTTTATTATAAGCTGCGGATTGAAACCGATAGTCCTTACCGGCGGGCAAAATACATTTGCAGAATCCTTGAACTCTGCAGCTTTATTGTGTGCAATGAAACCTCCCAGACCGGGAACTATTACACAGTCATTTTCCAGTAAAAGTACTTCTATATGTCTTGCTAACTCTTTCATACTGCAAAATTATAATTTTTTTAGAAGACCGTACACGTTTTGAGGATAAATTTGTGCTTAAAGCGGACTATTTTCGAAATAGTCAACTTTTAGGCCAAGAAATCAAAACCATGTTCAGACTACGTTCACTGAACGTTTCCTGAACGCCCGGTGAACGTGTCCTAAAAGGTTTTTCAGCTCTGAATTTTACTCATCAGCACTTCTGCCAGTTCTGTCTGTTCTGCATCCTGTGCAAGTTTAATTCCTTCTTTCATTGTTTCTATGCCTTCTTTTGTAGTGAAGAAAGCATTGAAACGGCGGAGAGTCTGAATTTGCGGAATAGCGAAGTTTCTTGGCTCAGGATTGTGCGGACATAATGCAGAGAGTTGTTCCGCATCAATCTTCTCGTCGAGCATATCTCTGAAAAGATTTTTGTATGGCAGACTGAACTTGTTAGCCAAAGGTTTGAATGTTACATGATACAGATTCTTCAGAGTTGTACGTCCGTTCTTGTCATGATAATTTACCTGTATTGGCTGATATGTACAGATTGCCATCAGTAGAGAATCGGCAACAGCAGAAGCGGAATCCTCGTCTTCCATATTGCATATTATTTCCTCACCGTCGAAAGGACTGTCCAGGCCTTCCATTTTTGTTACCGCTGAATTTTCCAGATAAAGGATTTCGTCAGTGATGATTTCCTTTCCTTCTATTCCCCAATCAAACAGTCCTGTCCTGAGTTGGAAATGTCTGGACTGGTAGATATACTGGTTTCCTATTGTTGTTGTGACGCGGATATAATCGTATTTCTGTGTTAAAGAGACTATTTCCTTTTGCATCTTCTCTTTCATCGCTTCCTCGTCATCAGTTATATCGTCTGATTTCTTATCGATGGAAGTTTCAGCAGCCGGAAGTACTTCATTTTCTTCTTCATTAACAGGTGGTACTTCCTCTGGCGTTTGAACTGTAAGGCTGATATTTGCTATTTCACTTTCCAGGGTTTTCACTTTTTCGGAGAGGGTAGTGTTCTCTTCTTTCTCCTTATTATATAACTCTTTGAGTGATGCTATTTCCTTTTCACGGCTTTCTATTTCTTTGTTTAAGTTGTCTTTCTCTGCAATGTGAAGTTCATTTGCTGATTTTAGCTCATTGCTCAGAGTCTCTTTTTCCGCTTTGTGGCTTTCTTTGAGCGAATCCAATTCTTTGCTTAGCGTTTCAAGCTCTTTACTGAGATTTTCTTTTTCCTTGTTAAGAGCCTCTTTCTCCTTGCTGAGAACTTCCTTTTCTTTATTCAGAGTCTCATTTTCCTTTCCAAGTTCTTCATTCTTTTTGTCAAGGTTTTTCTTTTCATTGCCGAGAGCATTCTTTTCTTGCAACAGACTTTCCTTTTCGTTACAAAGATTTTCTTTCTCTTTGATTAGTGCTTCTTTTTCTGTATTCAGTTCAGCAATAACCTTTTGCAGATTTTCAATTTCCCCGCTCATCTTTTCTGATTCAAAGGAAATTTTGCTTGTCTCTTCCTTATGCTTTTCGGAATTCTCTTTTGCGGATTTCTCCAGTTCCTCTTTTTCTTTGACTAAAGTCTCGTATTTTTCTTTGAGCGCTTTCAGCTCATCAGCCACCAACTCATATTCGCTGTTGTGATTTTCCTTTTCGGCTTGATGAAGTTCATGAAGCGATTCCAGCTCTTTGTTGAGGCTTTCTTTTTCAGAAAGATGACGTTCTTTGATTGATTTCAGTTCATTGCTGACTGCCTCATTCTCATTGCTGAGCGTCTCCTTTTCTTTGCTGATAGTCTCCAGTTCTTTAGCAAGATTTTCTTTTTCTGTGCCAAGAGTTTCCTTTTCCTTACAGAGTGTTTCTTTTTCTTTCTCGAGAATATCTTTCTCTGCATTCAATCTTTCTATGACCTTCTGCAGATTTTCGATCTCCCCGGACATCTTTTCAGATTCCAGGGAAACCTTATCTGTTTCTTCTTTAAACTTTTCAGAATTTTCCTTGATGACGTTTTCAAGATTATCTTTCTCCATGACCAGGGCCTCGTACTTTTCCTTCAGCTCATTAAGCTCGTCGGATACCACCCCATATTCATTGCTGAGACTTTCTTTTTTCTTTTTGTACTTGTCGTTGAGGACGTTATATTCCCTTGATGTACTTCTCAACAGTTCAGACAGTCTTCTGTTTTCAAGCCTAAGTCTGGTAAGTTCGGTACTTTGAGCTTTAATGTCAAGCCCATATAATGCTTTATAGATTTTAAGTGCAAGTTTACCCATGTCATGTATGATTTATCAATCTCTGAATCGTTTTGTCAGTTCTCCAAATTCGTCAATTCTGCGGTCTCTAAGGAACGGCCACCAGCGACGTACGTTCTCGCTGCGGTTCATGTCTATATCGACTATGATATTTTCTTCCTTCATATTGTCAGCCTGGGCAATTATCTCTCCCTGCGGACCTGCCACGAAGCTGTTTCCCCAGAACTGGATACCGTTGGTCTGGCCTGAAGGATCAGGCTCATGTCCTACACGGTTTACTGCGATTACAGGCAGTCCGTTTGCCACAGCATGACCTCTCTGCACTGTAACCCATGCACCGAGCTGACGAAGTTTCTCTTCCTGGGTGTCAGTGCTTTCCCAGCCTATGGCAGTAGGATAGATGAGCAGTTCTGCTCCCTTGAGCGCCATCATGCGGGCTCCTTCCGGATACCATTGGTCCCAGCATACCTGTACACCGAGCTTTCCTACTGAAGTCTGAATCGGCTCGAAACCTATATCGCCCGGAGTGAAATAGAATTTTTCGTAATAAGCAGGATCGTCCGGAATATGCATCTTGCGGTATTTACCTGCTATGCTTCCGTCCTTTTCGAACACTACGGCTGTGTTGTGATACAGACCTGCCGCACGGCGTTCGAACAGTGATGTTACAAGAACTATACCGTATGCCGCTGCTATTTCGCTATAAAATCCTGTTGAAGGGCCTGGTATAGGTTCTGCAAGGTCGAACAGTCTTGTGTCTTCTGTCTGGCAGAAGTAAAGTGAGTTGTGCAATTCCTGCAATACTACTAGTTGTGCTCCGGCTTTTGCCAGTGAAGCTATATTTCTGTGAAGTTTTTCCAAGTTATATTTGATATCTCCTGTGCATGACTGCTGGACGATACCTACTCTTATTATTCTGCTCATGTCTGTTAAATTATAATGTTGATGTTTTTATCCTTTGAATACTGATTCTGGGTATTGCATTGTAACGCAATGCAATGATCCGTGCTGTTTGATGAGGGCATTACAGTCTATGCCTACGATTTCTCTTCCCGGGAAAGCCTGTGACAGAACTCTTGCCGCTTCCTTGTCATTTTCAGGCTGACCGTAAGTAGGGTATAGCACAGCATCGTTCATTATCAGGAAGTTCGCGTAAGTGGCTGGCAGTCTGTAGCCGTCCTCATCATAGATAGCTTCCGGCATAGGCAGAGGAAGTAGTCTGTATGGTTTGCCGTCGAGTGTAGTAAATGACTCCAGCTGCTTTTCCATAGCTTGCAGGGCGCTGTAATGCTCGTCGTCGGGATTGCTGCATTTTACGTATGCTATTGTGTCGTCCGGACAAAGTCTTGCAAGGGTATCAACATGGCTGTCAGTGTCGTCGCCCGCCAGATAACCATAGTCCAGCCAGAGAATCTGCTGAAGACTGAAAGCATCTTTCAGATAGTCTTCTATCTCATGGCGCGACATTGTATCGTTTCTGTTTGGTGCCAACAGGCAAAGCGATGTGGTGAGGAGCGTACCTTTTCCGTCGCTTTCAATGGAACCGCCTTCCAGAACGAAGTCACGCTTGTTTATATAGTCACCGTTCAGAATGTGCTTGCCGAAAAGCTTGCTGTTGATAAGGTTATCCTTGTCGGCAGCGAATTTCATACCCCATCCGTTGAAACAGAAATCCAGCAGTTGAGGGTCGCCATGTTTGTCTTTCAGTGTAATGAATGCGTGGTCTCTTGCCCAAGTGTCGTTAGTCTTGCACTGAAAGAACGTGATATTCTCTTTATATGGAAAATCTTTGAGTGCCTCCGGGAATTCCGGTGCAACAAGTAGGAGAGGTTGTCTTGATGCAATCTCTGTAGCGAGATTTACAAAACACTTTTCCACTTCTTCCAACATATAAGCCCAATCTGTATTGATGTGTGGCCATGTCAGCTGTATATAACTCTGTTTGTCCCATTCTGACGGGAGCGAAAGATTACTGTTCATTATTCTTATATTGTTTTTATGTGTATTCATTTCTTGTTCTCCGACATTTTCTTCTTTCTGTACAATCGGAAATTGCTTACCCAGTCAATAAGCTCGTCCCAACGGGTAAAGTCCTTTTTATAGATAAGACCTATACCCTGCGTGGTGAGCGTTGACTTAGTGAAGTATCTGTCGTTCGTCTGGTTATATCCTCTCAATCGGAAGTCGCCGTTTTTGGTCAACAGCCAGATCGCTTCGAAATCGCCTACAAAGTTAGTATTTCTCAGCGTATTTTCCTTATATCCGAAGTTTCCGTTTATAATAAGTCTGTTGTTCAGAAGTCTTCCGCTCAGTATGGCTTCTGCCTCAACGTCTGTCCAACCGTTCTGACCTGTAGTAAGGTTTGTTCCAAGGTTCCAGTTCTGGCTGTCGATAACCTGCGAGAGCATATTGTTAAGCTGTCCTGACAATGTGCTGAATGCCAGCGAACTTGTAGCATCGGACTGTCCGCTCTGTGCGGCATAATCGTATGTATAGAATTTGCCAACTCCAAGCAGATAGATAATCTGTGTTGTCATCTGTTCCGGTGTGCTGGTCAGACTCTTCACTACTTGTCTGTCCTCTTCGTTTATTGTAGGCAACTCTATGTCGAAACTTAAATTTGGCGATGTCAACAGTCCCGAAAGGTTTACTATACAGTTCACCCTGATATTGCCCCTGGTGGATGTTGCGTCCGCAATAAGGTCGTTCAGTGATGCTGAAGGGACAGTATAAACGGCCTGTACGTTCAGGTTCGCTGCCTTAGGGTCTCCATTGAAAGAAACGCTGCCTCCCTGTCTGAGGACAAAATCTTTCCTTATGATGTTCTGCATACTCAGCTTGTAGATACCTTCCGATATGTTGTAATTGCCGAATATCTGGAAATTGCCTTTGTTGAAGAAGTTTATTCTCAAACTTCCTGTACCCTTTGCAGAGATGTAATCACCTGAAGCCGGATCCATTATAATTTTCATGTCGGCCTGTGCGGACGGTTCTATCTGTAGGTTTATTCTTATGTCTTGTGGAACTGCATTATCTTCATCAGTGTTTTGTTCGTTCAAATAATGATACAGTTCGGTATGTATTTCTTCCTGTCTTCGCTTTGGTGTTCTATCCACGAAAGTAATGAACTGCTTGCTTATGGCTTCAGTGGCCGTTCCTAGTACATAGACAAAAGAAGTCTTGTCTTCAGCCCTTACATTTCCGTCAACCACAAGTCCAGTATTCTCAATTCCTCTAATAGTAGTTCTTCCCGAAGCATAGATATTTCCGTAGAAAGGAAATTCCGGAGTTTCACTGTCTGAGCTGAAAACCATCATGTTATTTGTGTCGAAATGGAACATATAACTGAGGTGTTTGAGCTTTTGATGTCTTAAATATCCGTTTGCTACACCTGAATTACCTTCGCTGTCGGTCAGTTTTATATCCTTGAACAGGAATTCACCTGAGTTTATTATTACCGAATCGGCTTTGGCTTCGAATCTGCTGTTCAGTACATTTACTTTCATTCCAATTTCAGCCTTGGCTCTGCCTTCCAGGTCAAGTCCCTTGAACGGACCGAACAGTCGTACATTGCCGTACGCCTTTCCATGTATGTCGCTGAAAATATCTTTTATAAAATGCTGAAGGAAAGCCAAGTCTGTACCTCCGGCATTGATGTCCAGGTCAAGTCCTTTCTCCTTTGGCGATATATAGCCTTTTACTCCGGTAAATACTCCGTCCGATTTACGTATATCCGCATCGAGCAGTATTCTGCCTTTGTCGTTATCAAAACCGCCTTTTATATCAGCCTCGCCCAATAACGCCTCGTTCAGTGAGAAATTACCTACTTTGAGGTTAGCGTCAAGCAAAGGTTTCTTCAGTACATTTGAGACAAATACTTTACCGCTTGCGTTTCCTTCGAATTTTACCGCATGGAATTGTATCATGTCCATTATGTACAGCAGATTTACGTTCTGAAGATCGACAATACAGGAATCCGCTTCGGTTGTACCCAGACGGCCGTTGACTTTAACATACTGTTTGCCATGTTCGAAAAGGAAGTTTGATATGTCTATGCTGTCCTTGTCGATACTTATGTTCGACTTGTGTATGTTCCATATAGTGTCGTTAAGTACGATCTGGCTTGGTTTCAATTCAATGTCCGTATGCAGTTTGCCGTTATTGGCATTCTTCGAGAATATTGTATATGCAGAAACCTTTCCGCTATATGTAACGTTGGTGTTGTTTCCCCAAAATACGTTTGTGGCAAGCGTGTCGTTGTATGCTATAGCATTCAGACTTAAATTCACCATAGCACCTTTGTTCATCAGCAAGTTGGATCTTACATGGCAATGAAGGTCTTTCTGAGGGTTTTCGAACAGTAATGTGGTCGATTCGTATTTCTTGTTGTTGTATATGATTTCCGGAATGTTGGCATTTATATAAACCTTTGTCTTGCTGTCGTCTATATATCCGTTGATAGTGGCCGGCATACTCATGTCAATAGGCAACTTCATGACTTTATGCAGAAAGTCTGAGTTGTCAATATTAAACTTGAGTGTAAAGTTATTGTCAGTTTTTTGTTTGATAATCTTGTTGTCTTCCTGGAAGAATGACGGAATATATCTGTGGGCCACCTTTACAACACTCGAGGTAATGGTCTTGTATGAATAATTACCATTAATCTCACCGTTCATGAAATCAGACTCTATCCTGACAGTTTTGCCATTCTGGTTTTTATTGGCCATAAGTCTGAAATATGGCAGAAAGTAATTGTTTTCCACATCTTCCGAAGCACACATCAAACTGTCGATACTGATATTTCCTTCTATATCGTCAAGAGATTTACCATTAAAATCCGCCAAAAGATTTAAGGAATATGTGGTGTTGACATATTTTTTGCTAAGTTTAAGCTTGTCAGGTCTGAAATCCCTTAATCCTGCCGTAAGTTTAAATACAGGAGTTTCTTCAGCCGTGGAAAATTTACCGTCGATGTTTAATTTAATGTTTTCATCGTTTATGGCAATATGTCCGTCGAAACCGCCAGGAGTATATCTACCGTTCAGTATGATATTATGATAAGTATATCCTTTCACATCCAGGTATTTTATTTCCCCTTTTACATGTGATTCCGGCTTGTTATCCATATACGTAAGTCCATTCAAAGTCAAATCGAATGCAGCATTACCCAGCAGATTGTCTTTTTCTACAAGTTTACCCAAATTCAGTTCTTGTGAATATACTTTACCGGAATATGACCTTCTTTTATTGACCGAGTCTCTGTTCATGAAGAACTGCGATTGTATATTGCCGAGCGGGGTGTATATGGTAATTCTGTTTTCTATCTTGTCCGGTGTTCCTTTTATTTTTCCGGAAACGCTTGCCGATGCGATTCTTTGGACTATACCGGGCATATTGTTGTTCCCGTTGATGTTATGGAAAATCCACTTTGCCCCTTTTTCGCTTACGTCAATTTCCTTGATGTCAATGTCAAAATTGGTGTTTGCTGTGTCGTTGGCAAGGACAAGGTCGCCTCCCAATAACAGATTTACCGATCTGTCGTTTGAGAAGATGTTCAGGTTTCTTATAGAATGGATAGTATTTTTGTTTGTCAACATGGCATTTATGTTGACGGTATCATTGAAGTTTTTTAGTGCCGGTATCAGCGGTTTTACGTCAGAAGGTACGATTTTTGCCGACAGGTCGCACATATAGTTGATGTCTGAAATCTGTTTGATTTGCATCATGTTGTCAAAATCTGCTTTCAGGCTGTCTATGCGTATGTTGCTATTAGGAAGTAAAAGCTCGAAATCATCAATACGCAGGTTGTTTTTATTCCCTATGGCCTTGAAAGACAGTTTCTTCAGTGTCAGACCTGATTTCTCTGCCATACTTATACGTTTGACATGAATATTCAGCGAGTCCTGTGATAACGCTTTCAATGAAATATTAGCAGATATATTTTTTACAGAAACATGCGAAGGGTTGAACTTTACGTCAGTTTCATCCTCTGAAAGGATATTGAAATTGACGCTACTTCTTCTTACGAGTATTGAATTTATTCTTAAATCAATTATTTTCTTCTCTTTGTCCTTATCCTTGCTGGCGAATAAATCGGTGATAAATTTGATATTCAAGTCGGACTGTTTGTCTTTCTTGACAAGATTAAAGTCCGATCCGAAGAGTTGGATACTGTTTATGCTGATTTTACCTCTTAAAATAGCCTGTATATCGAATTTGGCTGAAAATCTGGCTATATTGACAATATTGCTGCAATCTTTATCGTATATCTCAAGGTCGTTTATTATGATTCTGTTGAGCAGACCTAAATCAATATTTCCGATTTTTACTTCCGTATGCAGTATTTTTGTCAGTTCGCGAACTGCAATAGCACTGATACTTTGCTGAACGAAAGGAATATTAAGCAAAGCTATCAATCCGAAATATATGACCATCATTGATATGATAATGGTTCTGAATGTATGTTTTAGCAGTGTGAACTTTCTCATTATAATGTGTAAATCAGTACAAAAATACAAATATCATGCTTAATACACCCATAAAAGCTAATGATATTTCAGAAATTTTGCAAAAAAAACGGAATATCAGTGCCTTTTTTATGTGAATAAGAGAAAATATTCAGACCTTTGCACGGGTTTTTATTCAGGTTTAAAATTAAGATTGTTTTTGAGGATGAAAAAATTGACAACTTATCCCTCTCCATTTTTCTCTATTTTGCCAATTGCCATATTGGTGGTCTTGTTGTATTTCACTATCGGAAGTTTCGGATCTGATGCTCTTTCAGGTGCCAGTCAGGTTTGTCTGCTTATTGCTACAGCCATTTGTGCTGCAATAGGAATGACAGGTTATGGCATAAAATGGAAAGACATTGAACATGCCATAGTGAATAATATAGCAGGAGTGAGTTCGGCTCTTATCATACTGTTGATTATTGGAGCTTTGTCTGCCGCATGGATGCTCAGTGGAGTAGTGCCTACATTGATTTATTATGGTGTGCAACTTATACATCCGAGTCTTTTCCTGGCATCATGTTGTGTTATTTGTGCGATAGTGTCTGTTATGACGGGAAGCTCGTGGACTACTATTGCGACCATAGGTATTGCTCTGATGGGAATTGGAAAGGCTCAGGGCTTTGAAGAAGGCTGGATAGCAGGCGCCATTATTTCAGGAGCTTATTTTGGTGACAAGGTATCTCCTTTGTCCGATACTACTATTCTTGCGTCGTCGGTTACGGATACTCCGCTTTTCACTCATATCAGGTATCTGATGATAACTACGGTGCCTTCGATAACGATAGCACTTATAATATTCCTGATTGCAGGTTTCAATCATGGGGTAGGAAGCACAGCAGAGATGACAGATTTTGCAAATGGTCTGGCCGACAGGTTTAATATTTCATTGTGGCTGTTGCTGGTACCGGTTGTGACCGGAATACTTATAGCCAAGAAAGTTCCGTCTATCATCACGCTGTTTATTTCGGCTACTATGGCAGTTGTGTTTATGCTCATATTCCAGATGGATAACGTGATAGAACTGGCAGGCGGAAGCAGCGATGTGAGATCTATATTCAAGACAACATTGCAGACATTGTTCACTTCATCAAGTCTTCAGGCAGAGACATTGCAGCTTACAGAACTTATTGCCACCAGAGGTATGGGCGGCATGATGAATACTATTTGGCTGATAATCTGTGCCATGTGTCTGGGAGGCGCCATGACCGCTTGCGGAATGCTGGCAAGTATTACAGGAATGTTTGTGAAATTCACACGTAAGCTTACAGGTATGGTGGCTTCTACGGTAGGTTCGGGTATTTTCCTTAATCTGGCTACTGCCGATCAGTATATATCTATCATCCTTGTGGGAAATATGTTCAGGGATATATACAAGAATAACGGTTATGAAAGCCGTTTGCTTAGCCGTACAACAGAGGATGCCGTTACGGTGACATCAGTACTTGTGCCGTGGAACACTTGCGGAATGACTCAGGCCACAATCTTGGGTGTGCCTACGCTGGTGTATTTGCCATACGCATTCTTCAATTATATCAGTCCGTTGATGAGCATTTTTGTTTCGGCTATAGGATATAAGATATTCCGTGTGAAGAAAGACTAATCAAATTTTTTTTGATATAAGTGGTAGAAGGTGGGCTTCGGTCCACCTTTTTATGTTTGCTATGGCATTGTCCGGTTTCACCGCCTCTTCTGTAGGCATATCGTCAGGTGTAATGCTATATACCTTGGCAAATCCTTCGGAAAGCAGCTTCTCGCAGTCGTCAGTACGTCCGGCTATCAGCCATACAGGAACATTGTGTTTCTGTGAATGTCTCAGTATCCGTTCCGGCAGTTTCCCCATCAGGGTTTGACTGTCTGCGTGTCCTTCGCCTGTGATAACCATATCGGCTCCGTTTAGGAGGCTGTCAAAATCCGTAAGTTCAAGCAACAGATCGGCACCCGACTTGAAAGTGGCATTGAAATATTGCAGGAAAGCATATCCTAATCCTCCTGCAGCACCTGCTCCTGGCTCGTTTGATTTGTCTTCTCCGATGAGTCTGGCAGATGCCTCAGCAAACTCCTTCGCTCTTCTGTCAAGTTCTATTACCATTTCCTCTGTGGCGCCCTTCTGTGGTGCAAAGATATATGCAGCTCCGTTATTTCCGCATAACGGATTTCGTACGTCGCTTGCCAGTGTGAAGCGGCAGTCGCTCATTTCTTTGTCTATAATCTCTTTTACATTTCTTCCGTATGGAAAACTGTCTGAAATTGCTTTTAGCATTCCTCTGCCAGCATCGCTGGTGCCGCTTCCTCCAAGGCCGATAATGAAATTCCTGCAACCTGCATGTAAGGCATGTATTATCAGCTCGCCAACACCGTAGGTGGTTGCTATCATCGGATTACGTTCTTCTTTTGACATAAGTGTCAGTCCGCATGCCTTAGCTGTTTCTATTACAGCCGTACCGTCAGGTGTTATTCCGTACTGTGCAGTTATTGGGCGCATTAGCGGGTCGTGAACAATAGATTCAACTATCTTACCGTTCATGGCAGATATGAATGCTTCAAGCATACCTTCTCCTCCGTCAGACATTGGAATTTTATGTATCTCAACTTCTTTTGATTTTAGATAAGAGAAAACGATGTCTTCAACTTCTTCCGATGTGAGACAACCTTTGAATGAATCTATGGCGAGGATTATTTTCATGTTTGTACAAATATTGCAATTCAGATACAAATTTATTGAATTAAGTCCGAATATCAATATTGAAACAGAATGTTATTTTGTCAATTTGACATTTTGATAAATTGAACGGCTGTAGTTGCGAAAATTGCTGATTGATATATGAGTGCTTGAGAATTTTAAAATCTCGATAGGTTTTAGCTATTGTGTTAGTGGTGAAATGTTATTGAAAATATAAAATTTCATTCTTTTTGATGTAATATTAAGGTTAATTGTGTTGATGTGTTGTTGTTAATCTTGTGTTTTCTATTTTATGATATTGTTTATTGCTACTCCGAACTAGAACTTTGACTGCATATTATTTGTATTATTATTAGTGTCAGTTCTTCATGTGAAAACGCTTTGTCTTTTCGGTTGGAATGACAAGACATTTTATCTTGAATGGGCTGTCGTTTTTCCTGTTAATAATAGATATTCTGAAGAAGAGAAAGGTTAATTATTGCTTAGAATTTAACACTTTTGCCTTGTAAATATGTGATATAATAAACTAAAAACGGCATGCCGTTTTAGGTTTTATTCCAGATGCAATGATTTTGCGTGTTTATAAGTAATAAATTCTTTAATATTGTTTGCATAATGTTCTGTAAATACTCTATATTACTATCATTGTGATAAAAGGACTATTTGAGTAGGGCTTTAAGTGACTGTTCGGATATTTCCGGTAATATATTCCTGAAGTGTTCCAATATTCTGTCATAAGACTCTTGTGGTGTTTTGTCCGGATGGCACTTTCCAAACAAAGCTTCAGGTGTGGTGAGTAAAGACCATCCCCAGCCATATTCTCTGCCATGCTTATCCTGAGGATAAATGAAATCCTCTGTTACTATATATCCGCCCATTTCCAGTCTGGTGATATAGGCATCAAATTTGCTGCGCATTTTCGGACCGGTAAATCCGCATGCATGTCGCAGTTCGCGTGTGATGAGGCTGCCTTCTGTTCTCAGAATATCCAGTATTGTATCTTCTATACTTCCTTCCTCTGGATATGGATAAATACTCCTTCTATAATTGCAAAAATCCGGCCACCATTCACGACTGATAAATGCAGCCTTGCTTTTGAAAAATTTGCCGTATGCGCAACCGCTTTCCTGCAAAATCGAACCTTTCCACTCCCAAAGCGGCCATTCCCATCCTCCATCAGGCAAACGGTTGTATTGGCAATCTTCGTCCACAATCTCATCTGCCGACCAATCTGTAATACCCATCGGTAGGAGTGGGAGAAATCCTATTTCGTTGATATAGTCTATCAATTCCGGGCAAGAGTGTATGAGTTCTTTTTTCATATATGTAGGTCTTTAATAATCAATGTTTATGATTATTGCAAAAGTATATAAAAAGACGGACCTTTAATATGCTTTTGCAAATTACATAATATATGGATACCATATTTTTGTATGATATCACCTAATATTGAACAATCGACTAAAGAATAGCATATGGATAGTGTAGTAGTACGTAAAATGCCGTATTTTGCCATTCAGATTATTGTGCACACAGATAGTGAAGACAAAACTTTTTTCATATAAGTCTTTATATCATTAACATTATTCTGTTTGCCTCCTTGGTGAATATTTCCGGAAAGCGGCAGATGACTGCGTAAACTTGTTTGCTAGTTACAGGTAGGTTGTCTTTTCGTATATGTAATCCTGAACGGTTTATAGCTTCCGCTACCTGATCGGTAGTCATACCACATTTCCGTTTTGTCAATATATATACGATGGCCTCCTCAATCTTCATAATGCGTCTAGTCCCCACATGTCGTTTAGCATTGAGATGGCTGAATGTGAACGGAACACTTTCTCACGGAAAGAGATTATACCGTCTTTTGAAACCTTGTCCTCGAATGAATTGACCAGAAAATCAGCTTCAAGCAGAATGCGATGGTCTATGGATATAACATCCGTGTATGTGTGATGGTGGGCTATCAGCCAGCATATTCTTTCTCTTTGACTTTCATTGAAACCGGACACTTCTTTCAGAATCTTTCTGGCTTCATCCGGACCAAGTTCCTCCTGATGTTTTCCGCAGCAGTTTCCAAATCTCGCTTCAGCAGCATGAATACCTATGTCATGGAGAATGGCTGCGGCTTCAAGAACAAAAAGTTCATCCGCTCCAAGTCCTTCTTCGATACCTATAGTACGTGCGAAATTATGTACTTTTACCAGATGCTGAATACGTGGTACGTCTCCACAATCATATTTTATCATTGCCCTCATCAGACGGGCCAAAGTAGTTTGTTCTGTCATAATATTACTAATTTTTGAAATAAATAATCTGTATTGGATATCTGTGTCATTATCGTTTTGTAACTGTAATCATGAATGTTACAGCTACGATAGCGATGGATATTCCTAAAATAATGTTTGTAGTAAGCGGCTCATCAAACATAAAAGTGCCAACTACGATTGCTGTTATAGGTTCGAATACACCGAGAACAGATGCCTTTGTCGCACCGATGTTGCGTGAGGCGATGGCTAAAGTAGCAGTCGAAACAATTGTCGGCAGAATTGCCAGGCCTATAAGGTTGAACCAGTCTGTCCATGCAGTGATTCCTGCTGTTATAGCGATACCGGAGAATATGATTTTTCCAATGAATACAATCGCCCCCACTGTAAGAGTATAGAATGTAAGTAATGTATTTGAAATTCCTGCAATCGCCTTATTACGGTTGATTATGATGATGAAAAGTGCGTAAACCAATGCAGATGCTATAGAAAGCAGTATGCCTATAGGGTTAATAGTCTGTGTGCCGTCACTTTGTGCCATAATGACTACTCCTCCAAATGTGGCTATAATGGCAAGCCATACCGGCCATGACGGAACTACCTTCAAGAATACCATTATGATTGCCACAAGAACAGGGTAGAGAAATACAAGTGTGGTAGCCAGTCCTGACGCAATATATTCGTATGCCTCGAAGAGGAATACACTGCTCGATGTGTAAAGTAGTCCGAGAATAAATAATATACCAATCTGCTTACATGAAATTTTGAAGCTTTGTTTACGTATCATCAGGAATAAACCTAGAATAAGAACCGCAAAAAAGTATCTGAAGAAAAGTATAGATTCTGTTGCGGTACCGTTTTTCATCAGTGGAACCGCGAACAATGGATTTAATCCGTAGGTTATACCGGTAATAATTCCTGCCGGATAGCCTATAATGGCATTTTTGCTTAGTTTCTTCATGTGTTGGTTATATGTAATTGTTATTGGGGTGCAAAATTAATCAATCATATATCTGTAAACAAATTATTTTCTGTAAATGTATTTTGCCAAACCGTAGATGTACCTTCTGAATCCGGGACGGTATCTAAGCAGACGTTCGAACCATTTCAGATGATGGCTTGTAATACGCACGGCCCATCCTACATAGTACATTGCGAATAATGTACCTACTCCAATGATGTGCCATTGCCATTTTCCGAAGAATATATAGCAGAAGATAATGCCGAGAAGAACTAGTGAGATATCTACCGCTATCTTAATCTTTGGAAACTCAATACCGGTTACTTTGCTGATGGCCACAGGAAAACCTTCGCCAGGCATGGTTACACTGCCGCATCTGACCTCTAGTGCGACACCTATAGCCAGAATCGTGCATCCGGCGAATTGTGATATGGCTTTTTCAAAAAAAGCTGTTGGTTGCAACCATGAAATAATATGCATGTTCAAGTCTATCAGCATGCCGAATACGAATCCTACCAACAACTGAAACAGTTGGACCGGATCGAACTGTCTTCGGAGTACTCCCACTTGTCCAACCACCAGCAGGGCGTTCATTATGAAAGTATATTGTCCGATTGTAAGTGCCGGAGTAAGCCCGTCTGTTCCGGCATCATAAAATGCATATGGCAGAACGCTGATAACACTGGCTCCTAACATACTTTTTACGCAAAGGGAAATTCCTAGAGTCATTATGTACAAGGCTATAAAAAGAAGTACATGTTGCCAAACAAAGGATATAATTTTATCTTTTCTCGTCATTTTAAATATATTTTTATTACTTGAAAAATTCGTGTGCAAAAGTACTAAAAGCCTATAAATGGTGAATATAAAAACAGCAAATAAAAAGATATGAAAAAAAACTTTGCCGGTGAATACTCAAATACGATAATCCGTATCTTTGCACGACTTTTAAAGGTAAGAAGAAAACAATGGATGCAATCGTTACACAGATGATTATTCTGTTTATTTTGGTAATCATCGGTTATTATCTGAGTAAGAAAAAAATGATGGATGCGGATTTTGACCGCAAACTTTCTGGACTGGTTATCAATGTGACTTGTCCGAGTCTGATACTTTCGTCGGTGATGAGTGACACACTCCCTGCTAAGGAAAAGATTCTTCCTTTGCTCGTGGTAGGTTTTGCTACATATGTTATTCTCATTGGACTGGCTTTTCTGCTTCCACGCTATTTGCCTGTCAAATCATCCGACCGAGGCATTTATAGTTTTATGCTGGCATTTGGTAATGTAGGTTTTATAGGATATCCTATTGTGGCTTCAATTTTCGGAGCCAGTGCGGTATTCTATGCAAGTATTCTTAATTTTCCAAGTACTCTATTGATATTTGTGTTCGGGACATTGTTCATATCCGGCGGTCAGGGAAAAATGCGTTTTGACTGGCGTACTCTCTATTGTCCTGCCATGATTGCATCATATCTTTCTATTCTGATTGTGGTAACCGGCTGGGTACCACCACGTGTAATCAGCACTCCATTCATACTGCTTGGAAATGTGACTGTACCTGCAGCATTACTCATTATAGGCTCGTCAATTGCGCGTGTGCCTGTCCGTCGTATGTTTGGCAATACGGCTATTTACATTATGTCTGTTCTGCGTCTGATGCTTGTTCCGCTTCTAATTCTGTATTTATCGCGTCTATGTAGAATAGACGAAACCATAGCCAATATAAATGTTGTGCTTGCAGCTATGCCTGTTGCTTCGTATGGCACCTTGTTTTGTATCCAGTATCAGAAAGGGGAAGTAATTATGGCCGAAGGCACATTTCTTACGACCTTACTCTCAGTGCTGAGTATTCCGCTGCTGACGATGTTTCTGTAGGTGTAAACTAAACTTCTCAAATACAAAATATTTCATCTGCAAAATTTATCTTGTCCGTAATTCCATATGTATAGATTTAGGTTGTCAATGTAAAATTAGAACATTTTATTTGATACTTTGTTACTCGTTCTACTGCTAGTAACAAATCATTAACCCAATATACAAACAAAAGAAAAGACAGCAAATAAAAAAATAAATATTTGCTGTCTTTTTTATGCCTTTATATTAGTGTGATTAATTACTTTTTCTTATTTGTTTTCAGTAACAAAATAAGGTTTCACTTTCCGATGCAAAAATTCCTAAATATATTCCCCAGCACCTCATCATTAGTTATTTCTCCACCAACGATTTCTGCCAGATGGAACAGACATTCCCTTAAATCCTGACTTACCAGGTCACCGGAAAGTCCCATGGCCATTCCGTCCTGTACGCGGTGGATGGCTTCAAGGGCATGGGAGAGGGCTTCGTAATGACGGACGTTGCTTACCACAACATCATTTTGTGTCACTTCAGGTAATGCTGCTGCTTTTACAAGAAGTTTTTGCAGTTCTGCTATTCCCTTGCGGTTTTTTGCAGAGATTGATATTGTTTCCATGCAGTCATCCTCGCCAAGACATATATTTTCTTTCGCAACTATATCATGGTTGGGAGTCACATCACATTTGTTCATCACCAGTATGAGCTTTTTGCCTTCGCATCGTGGAATAACCTTGTCCTTTAATGTATCTATCTGGGCTTTTGCTTCAGTGCTGTCAATCACCCATAGTACTATTGAGGCCTGATCAAGCTTTTGGAAACTGCGTTCTATACCTATAGTCTCGATGGCGTCGGATGTCTCACGTATTCCGGCCGTATCAATAAATCTGAATGTTACTCCTTCAATGTTCATAGTGTCTTCTATCACGTCACGTGTTGTACCGTGAATGTCGCTCACTATGGCACGTTCTTCGTTCAGCAAGGCGTTGAGTAGGGTAGATTTGCCAGCATTTGTTTCACCTATGATTGCTACAGGGATACCGTTCTTTATCGCGTTTCCCACGCTGAACGACTGTACAAGACCGTTTATCACTTCTTCCACCTGCGATGCAATCTGTGCAAGTTCGCTACGGTCGGCAAATTCCAGTTCCTCATGGTCGCTGAAATCCAGTTCCAGCTCCATAAGAGATGTCAGATGGAGCAGCTTTTCTCTTAATGATGACAGCTCTCTGCTGAATCCCCCACGCATCTGGTTCATTGCCATACGGTGTGTGGCAGCCGATGTGGATGCAATAAGGTCTGCCACAGCCTCTGCCTGGCTTAAGTCCATCTTGCCGTTCAGGAAAGCTCTTTGAGTGAATTCTCCGGGACCTGCAGCACGGCATCCGTTCTTTATCAGCAGTTGCATCACCTGTTGCAGGATATACGATGAACCGTGGCATGATATTTCCGTTGAGTCTTCACCCGTATATGAATGTGGTCCGCGGAAAAGGCTCACCAGCACTTCATCCACTATTTCGCCTTCATTACCTGTGATATGCCCGAATGTCAGTGTGTATGCTTTACGTCCGGCTAGTGGAACCCCGTTTATCGGACTGAAAATCTTGTCCGTTATGGCTATGGCATCCTTTCCCGAAACTCTTATAGTACCTATTGCACCTCCCTGTGCCGTAGCTATGGCACATATTGTATCATCTGTGTATAGAATATTCATTTTTATAAAATCAGTATAAATTTTTTACTATCATTTCCACGGCCTTTTCCAGATATATGCGGTCTGTATCGTCAAAAGTATTCAGCTTGTCACTGTCTATGTCCAAAACTCCGACAACATTCCCGCCACTTATCATCGGTACCACTATTTCCGATCGTGAAAGCGAACTGCATGCAATGTGTCCAGGAAAAAGATCCACGTCTGCCACCACCTGCGTCCTGGCTTCTGCCCATGCTGTTCCGCACACACCTCTTCCTTTTTTTATACGATAACATGCCAAACTTCCCTGAAACGGTCCCAAGTGCAGTTCTCCTTCTTCTATCAGATAAAAACCTATCCAGAAGAAGCCGAATGCCTCTTTCAGTGCGGCAGTAGTATTTGCCAGTACGCTGATAATGTTCTTCTCGCCCTCAATCAGATGCGAGTACTGTTCAAGGAAGTGTAAATATTTTTCTTCCTTTCCGGCTATATTGTCCTGCTTGAAACTCTCTTCCATTATATTCTTTCCAATACCGTTTTTATTAAGTCGTCTATCTGGTTTTTATATCCTGTGTTGGCTTCCTTTGCCACTCTGTTTGCAATTACCATACATACCGTCGTAGCTTTGTGTCCCTGTAGTCTTGCCAGACCTGCAAGTGCCGAACTTTCCATCTCGAAATTGGTTATTTTTCGTCCGTCATATTCGAATGTCTCTATTTTTTCATTCTGATGCGGATCTGCCAACGGAACCCGCAGTTTCCTTCCCTGTGGTCCGAAGAAACCTCCGCAAGCCACAGTAATACCTCTCACCATATCTTTGCCTGCTATGCGTTCCACCATCTCCTTGTTGGCATGAATTGCATATGGGGCGGGGGAGCACATATTTCCACACCATCCCAGATGATTCAGCAACGCACGTTCCAAAGGCAGGTCACAGACAGCGTTTCGTCTTTCGTAGAAGTTAAGCAATCCGTCAAAACCTATTGATATTTCAGAGCATATGAATGTTCCCACAGGAGTATAAGGCTGCAATCCTCCGCATGTTCCTATCCTGACTATTTCCAGCGATTTCAGATTTTCCTTTTCATATCTTGTGTTGAAGTCTATATTCGCCAGAGCATCAAGTTCATTCATCACGATATCTATATTGTCACATCCTATGCCTGTTGAGACTACGGTTATTCTCTTACCTTTGTACGTACCGGTTATGGTTCTGAACTCCCGGCTTTCCACTTCGCATTCTTTGCTGTCGAAATGCGATGCCACAGTAGCCACACGTCCCGGATCTCCCACCAGTATCACCTTGTCTGCCAGATGTTCAGGTTTCAAATGCAGATGGAACACCGATCCGTCTTCATTTATAATAAGTTCCGAAGGGGCAAAATATTCTTTCATAGGCATTTATTTAAGTTCAATGTTTCTTATCGTAGTTGACATTCTTTCTATTTCGGCTCTTAAATCATTCACCCTCTTTTCTTTATCCAGTATTCCCGGTGCCATTGAGGTCTTTGTTGCCTGGTTTGATTTCGAATATTTCTCTCTCAATTGTCCCAGTTCCTTTTCCAGGGCATTCAGGTCACTCTGTTTTTTGGTCATCTCCTGAAACATCTGTTTTGCTTTTGCCTTTCTGAAATCGTTCAGCGATGTATATGTCCTGTTGTCATTCACAATGAATGTGAAATCAGCTTTCTTGGCCTTGTTTTCTGTGGCATACATCACCTTTGCAAGCCTTTGCTTTGCTCTGGCAACAGTGTTGTTGTCCGTTTGTGTAAGAGCTATATTATCAAGTTTTGCCAGAGAAATCATTTTATCTTCACCCACAGCGTCATAGTCGTAAGTAATCTTCGATTCGTTTGGCACGAACACATACACACACACTTTCCCCTCCGGCTGATACCTGTCCGATGCAAACCATCCCAGATTGTTATAATCGTCTATGGCATACATATAGTCGTTGAACCTCGAGTTGAAAGGATATCCTATGTTGTCCGGTTTGAAGAATGAGTTCTCTTCCGAGTCGGCACGCGTAATGAATATATCGTATCCTCCCAGACTGTCATCTCCTTTTGCCGAGAAATAAAGTGTTGTACCGTCCGAGTCCAGGAATGGGAAGTTCAGTACTGTCATGTCTTCGTTTATGCCTTTCAGCTTTTGCGGATTGCTCCAGCTGTCAATCAGCTTCACGCTTGCATACAGCTTGCTGTTTCCGTTTTCATCCTTTCCTGAGAGCAACATTTTGTCTCCCATCTCGTTGATGAATTCCACTGTCATATCGTCATCATTGCCGCTACCGTCATTGGTCATTTTTAGTGTACCGGCCTGTTCGCTCAATTTGTATGCGTCAAGAAATCTCTGTTTATCCACCACGAAACTGTCTATCACCGTAATGTTCTCTACGCTTCTTATCAGTCTTTCACCCTTCCTGTATTTCGTCATCAGTTCTTCGGCTTCCGATGTATCTCTTTTCTTTTTTTCCAGCCAGTAGATATGTTGTTCCAGATTTTCTATAGCATCTTCATATCTGTACATGTCATAATAAGCCTTGCTTACGTACAGGTAAGCGTTTATCACCTTTCTGGCCGCACTTTTTTCCAGATAAGGCAGTCCTTCCATCATCTCTCCCGTCTCATAACAGCATGCTCCGTACCAGAAATTATAGCTGGCGTTCGACGGCGATTGCTTCACCAGTTTCTTGAATACCGGTTTTGCCTTTTCGAATTCACCTTGCGTAAACCATCTCTGCGCCTGGCTAAGCGTCTGTGCTCCGGCACTGGCAGAAAACATCAATAGTGCTATTGCAGTCAGTTTTATTTTTGTATCCATATATATCATATATCTGTTTTTATATTTTCTTGTTTTATCATTGTGATCAACCGATTGGTGGTCAAATCATTCTATTCAATCAGGAATTAAAAACTAATATTCTCATCAACTTTCTACAAAAATAATCAAAATATCCGAAAGCAGGTATTTATCTTCAATTATTTAGTAGGCTGATGCAGCTTGACATAAGCTTTTATCTGCGATTGCGGAGTATATTTCCACTCATACCGGATGTTTGCGTAATCAGGTTCCTGCCGGAAAGCATGGCTGTATTTTTATGATAAATCAAGGAATATACGTAAAAAAAATAACGGACAAGACTGAACAAAAACATTTTATGAGTACCTTTGCACCCGCTTTTTGAAATGATTTATGGCAAAACAGACTGAAGAAGACAAGACACTCTACCGCATAAACAAGCGTTTCCTGAAAGGAATAGTTGATTACGGACTTATAAACGACGGCGACAAGATCCTGGTCGGACTGTCGGGAGGAAAGGACTCCATGGCTCTGCTTGAACTGCTTGCCATGCGTTCCAGAATATTTAAGCCGCGTTTCTCTGTCATGGCGGTACATGTGGAGATGAGCAATATCGAATACAAGTCGGACACTACGTACCTGCGCGAGTTTGCAGAATCGCTTGGCGTTGAGTTCGTCACCTACACCACCTCGTTCGATCCTACAACAGACACACGCAAGTCGCCGTGCTTCCTCTGTTCGTGGAACAGACGCAAGGCATTGTTTACCGTAGCCAAGGAACATGGATGCAATAAGATTGCCCTCGGTCATCACATGGACGACATTCTTGAGACACTGCTGATGAACATGACGTTTCAGGGAGCCATAAGTACCATGCCTCCACGCCTGGTGATGCGCAAGTTCGATATGACCGTCATCCGCCCTATGTGCCTGATACACGAGTCGGACCTGATAGAAATGGCCCGTATCCGCGGATACCGCAAGCAGATAAAGAATTGTCCCTATGAGAAGGATTCCCACCGCTCGGATATGAAGGAAGTGCTGCACCGTCTGGAAGAGATGAATCCCGAGGCAAGATACAGCCTGTGGAGCAGTATGAACAACATCCAGGAAGACATGCTGCCTGTAGTAGAGAAACTGTAAACTGAAAACTTAAAAAACTCACAATATGTTATCACATGGAATTTTCTCAGTATTATTACTGATTTTGTCAAACATTTTCATGACATTTGCCTGGTATGGCCATCTCAAGATGCGCGAATACAGCTGGTTTGAATCATTGCCGCTGATAGGAGTGATAGCCTTCAGCTGGGCTATAGCGTTTTTCGAATACTGCCTTCAGGTACCTGCCAACCGTCTTGGCTTCCGCGAGAGTGGGGGACCGTTCGATATCATGCAGCTCAAGGTCATCCAGGAGGTTATCACGCTAGTTGTGTTCACCGTATTCTCTGTCATAGCCTTCAAGATGGAACTGAAATGGAACCACCTTGCAGCATTCTGCTGTCTTATCCTGGCAGTCTATTTCATATTCAAGAAATAAGAAAATGTCCCGACATATCATAAAATATGCCTTGCCGTTCTCTATCTGACGACAAGGCATATTTCTTTTCCCGCGGCTTATTCCAGTCCGTATCTCATCTTTCTTATCTTCTCCTGTTCGGCTCTTTCTTCAGCCTTCCGTTTTTCCTTTTTCCTCATATAGATATAGATGCTGTCCATGCTTCCCGGCAGTTCTTCAATCATCTTCTCCTCCATGGCTTTCACCTTTTCCTCCTCATCCTTTATTTTCTTAGCTGCCTTGGCCTTTTTCACGTTCCATCTGAAGTTCCTTCTCACCCTGTCAGGCTTTCTCTCCTTGTCCGCTTCCTCGTTCGCCTTTTCCAGATACTCGTTCCTCAGCGAGTCTTTCCTCAATGCAATCACCATCTCTATCTCCGCCCTTGCCGAGTCCGACAATACAGGAAAATCCCCTGTCATAGCCGTATCTTTCCCGTTCTTGCTGTAGTCGAACACAGGCATCGTCATCCCGTTGTAGAATGTCGGAAATTTCAGGCTGTCAGCCAGCGACGGCTGATAAGTCTGATATGTCTTCCATGCATTTGCATGCTTCCTGTTATGTTGCAGCATCCTTCCCCTTCGAGTAAGGTTGTTATATATAAATCCCAGTATGTCAAGATTTCCTATAGTCACCCCCGCACCTTTCATCATCACCCCGTCGCTTATCATACCTGCCGAAGGAGCTATGCTCCTTCCGTAATTGCCTTCTTCATCTCCGAAAGGATTGAATGTCCACGTTATCTCATAATCCTTCTCTTTTTTACCGAACACCATTACATCATACACCGGATCTTCGCCGAACTTGGTCCAGATGGAGTAGGGAAGCATCCTTATATATCCTTTTGGCTTTCTCACCTTCGTGGTGTCTGTAAGGCTCTTGGGCACTGCCAAATCGGCCTTGAACTCCATCCACGATTTCTTTAACGGTGCCTCAAGAGGTTTTGTCGCATCGTTGTTCATTTCAGGCATAAAATCAAACTTGATCAGCTTTATGGCATCCTCGTTCAGTTTCAGTTCACTGTCCGTCTTTTCGTTCTTGAAATCCTTCTTGAAGTCAGTGTTCAACTGCTGTGCCGCAATATTGTTACCTATCATCAGCATGCCGGCTATAATGACCGGAATATGTACCTTACTGTTATTCTCCATCTTTTCCTAATATCATTTCACTCTTCCGCCCTGTAGCCAATGCTTCTCGTAATATCGTTCGTTCAGGCTGCTCACCACCACTCCCACACTGCTCGAAGCGTGTATGAATCTGCCGTTTTTCAGATATATCCCTACGTGCGATGCCTTTCTTTTCTTTTTCCCGTTGTGGAAGAAAACCAGATCCCCCTCACGCAGATTTCTTTTCAGGATTTTCCTGCAGTCGTCATTCCTCTGCTCCTCCGCGCTTCTTCCCAGTTTTTTCATATACACGGTCTTGTATATTGCCGATGTCAGTCCCGAGCAGTCCACACCTTTCTTCGTCTTGCCTCCGTACCTGTATGGCGTACCTATCCAGTCGGCAGCTTCGATGTACAGCTTGTGGTTGTCGTTCATCTCTATATCCATGTCCAGTCTGATGGCCGCAGCTGCCAGATCTCTGAAGTCATAGTTAAACCTGTGGCTTCCGCACGATGACAGCAGCAGTACCGATATACACACCGCCATTACATGGATTATTTTTCTGTATAGAGTCTTTTCTGGCATTTATAATGTCTTTTTTTACGTGTTGCAATACAAATGTAGTCAATAGTTCCCTTTCGGAAGATTTCCGTTTGCACAATTTAGTTACAATTTAACATTATTCTTACAATATATCCCCTGATTACAAAAAAATGGAGACGATACACTCATAATTCGTAGTATATCGTCTCCAATATATATTTACGGTCACCTCTCGGCTATTCCGTCAATCTCATTTCACCGGCGAGTTCATGCTCACTTCAATCATGTTCTTCTGTCCGAAGAAGTCTTTTGCGAATTTCTTCAGGTCATCTATTGAAATTCCGTTCACGGTGTTTTCATATCCTTTGTTCATATCTACACCTTCCCACAACATAGTGTTCAGAATTCCCATCCAGTAAGAGTTTTCCTTCTGGTTCTGCTGATATGTCTTGAGCATATATTCTTTCACCTTGTTCAGGTCTTCAGTCTTAGGACCCTGTGCGATGAAGTCGCTGATACCTTTGTTTATCAGTTCCACCATCTGAGGTCTGCGCTGCGGATCAGTGTCGAAATATATCTGGAACACACCTTCAGCTTCAGGATATTTGCTTACAGAGCCGTTGCATGACACACCGTATGTACCTCCAGCATCCTCTCTCACAGTCTGTGTGTATAGAATGTTCAGCAGTTGTCCCATCATGCTCATCAGCACCACATTCTTCTGGTCATACTTGCATTTTCCGCTTGCCACCATAAGAACTGACGATTTGGCTGTCTCCATCTCTCTTGTGAAGTTGTTTTCATACAGTCCCTTTCTGATGTCAGGGTTCACGTCGCGGAATTTCTCGTTACGTTTTGTCGAAGGCAGACTGCCCAGATATTTCTCTATCAGCGGAGTAGCTGTAGCCTCGTCAATGTTGCCCACCATGATGAAAGTAAAGTCGCTTGCGTCAGCAAATCTGTCTTTATACAGTTCCATCACCTTGTTGTAGTCAATCTTGTCAAGAGTCTCAGCCTTCACGCTTATAGCTCTAGGATGTCTGTTATACAGAGCCACGCTTATTGAGTCGCCGAAAGCAGTGTTAGGGTCAGCTTCAGCATTAGCCAGGGCAGCCTTGTTTCTGTTGATAAACGATGCGAAAGCATCCTGATCCATTCTTGGAGCTGTAAATCTCAGATAAGTAAGCTGCAGCATTGTTTCCATATCCTTAGGCGAGCAAGAACCGCTTATACCCTCAGTCAGGCTGTTTACGTAAGCCGATGCCGAAGCCATCTTTCCTGCAAGCACCTTGTCCAGATCCACTGCGCTGAAGTTACCTAGTCCTCCCAGACTTACCACCTGGTTGATCAGTTTGAACTGAATTGCATCCTTGTCGTCGAACATTGAAGTACCACCGGTACTGAAAGCCTGCATTCTCACTTCGTCAGCCTTGAAGTCAGTCTTCTTCAGAACCACCTTCACACCGTTGCTCAGAGTAAGGATCTTGCTGTCGAACGGTCCTGCTTCCTCTTTTACAACCTTTCCTCCTGCAGGAAGTTCCTTCATCAGAGGTTCGTTTGAAACCTTATCCACGTATGCTTCAAGTTTTGCAGCCTTAACCTTGTCGATAACTCCCTTCAGCTCAGCTTCTGTAGGATATTTCATACCTTCCTTCTCAGGACAGAACACGCTCAGCACGATGTTCTTTTCTCCGATAATCTGTTTTACCACCTGGTTGATTGCATCTACAGGAATGTTAGGCACAATCTGGTTCATTATCGCATATTCGTTCTCTATGCCCGGGATAGGTTCGTTGTCGATGAAGTGTCTCACATATTCGTTCACATACTGTGAGTTTCTCATCTTCTCCCTTTCGTTGTAAGCCGATTCCAGACTTCTCAGATAGTCGGCCTTTGCTCTTGCATATTCGCTAGCAGTAAATCCGAACTGTCTCACTCTTTCTATTTCAGTCATCAACGCTTCCGTAGAAGTCATGATGCCGTCTTCCTTGGCTACAGCCAGTCCCATGAAGGCACCCTTAGTCTTTGCCAGCAGATAGATACCGTCATCTGCAAAAGCCTGGATGAATGGAGGCTGTGGCTTCTGAGTAAGCTCTGACAGACGTGCATTCAGCATATTGCTTATCATCGAAGTCATATAGTTCATTGCCAGATATCCCATATTGTTCTTCATTTCATCAGGCACAACCTCATGCTTGTAGAACAGATATATGATAGGCACCTGCTGTTCCTTGTCCTTAGCCACGGCTATCAGCGGTTCGTCATTGTCAGGTACAGGGAAATATACTCTTTCAGCAGCGTTTGCAGGCATCTCGATAGGGGAGAACATCTTCTTGATTTTCTCTTCCACCTTGTTCACGTCCACGTCGCCCACTACTATGATACCCTGCTGGTCCGGTCTGTACCATTTTTCATAATAGTCTTTCAGAGCCTGATAAGGGAAGTTATCCACCACTTCCATTGTACCGATAGGCAGACGGTAAGCATACTTGCTGTCCTTGAACATTATAGGGAATACCTTTTCGTACATACGCATCATGGCACCTGTTCTGGTTCTCCATTCTTCGTGTATCACCTTGCGTTCCTTGTCTATTTCCTCATGATCCAGAGTCAGGTCGTTAGCCCAGTCGTGCAGTATCAGCAGACATGAGTCAATCACAGTCTCTCTTGCCACAGGAACATTCGAGATGTTATACACAGTCTCGTCTATTGATGTATATGCATTCAGGTTAGCCCCGAATTTCACACCGATAGTCTCAAGATACTCTCTCAGCAGGTTTCCCGGATAGTTTGTCGTACCGTTGAAACACATATGCTCCAGGAAGTGTGCCAGTCCTCTCTGATTGTCCTCTTCAAGAATAGAACCTACTTTCTGTGCAATGTAGAAATCGGCTTGGTTCTCAGGCAGCTCGTTGTGTCTGATGTAATAAGTAAGCCCGTTTTCCAGTTTTCCTATACGTACATTCGGATCGGTAGGTATAGGCGGCATCTGCTGTGCGAAGCCTGATGCCATACCGCCTATGAATATTATCATGGCGGCAGAACGTTTCCATAAATTCATGTTTGTAATTAATAATTAATAATTAATAATAGACAATAAACAATTGACAATTAATAATTTAGAACTGGAGGTAAATTAAAAATTAAAATTGATGACATGCACTCGTTTTTAATTTTTAATTATTAATTCTTCATTTATTCAAATATCTCTCCGCCTCAATAGCAGCCTTACATCCGCTTCCTGCAGCTGTAATAGCCTGACGGTAATGAGGGTCTGCCACGTCACCTGCTGCAAACACACCCGGAACTCCGGTACATGGTGTATTGCCTTCAGTGATGATGTAACCCACCTCGTCAGTCTTCACCCATGGCTTGAAGATGTCAGAGTTAGGCTTATGGCCTATTGCAAGGAAGAAACCGTCGATAGCCACGTCATATCTTTCCTCGTCAGCTTCGCCTATTCTCTTCACCACGTGCATACCTTCCACGCCGTTGTCGCCATACAGTCCCACTGCATTGTGTTCGAACAGCACCTTAATCTTAGGATGGTTCATCACTCTTTCCTGCATAATCTGCGATGCTCTCAGGAACGGTTTTCTCACCACCAGATACACCTCGCTTGCCAGACTTGCCAGATAGAGGGCTTCCTCGCAGGCTGTATCACCGCCGCCCACTACAGCCACTTTCTTCTTTCTGTAGAAGAAACCGTCGCAAGTGGCACATGCGCTCACGCCCATACCTGCATATTTCTTTTCATCTTCCAGTCCCAGATACTTTGCAGTAGCACCAGTCGAGATGATTACCGCATCGGCTGTAATTTCCTTTTCTCCATCTACCTCGAAAGTATATGGAGACTTGCTCAGGTCAGCCTTTGTCACGATACCGTTTCTTATCTCAGCGCCGAATTTCTCAGCCTGCTTTCTCAGGTCGTCCATAAGCACCGGACCTGTCACCCCTTCAGGATAACCGGGGAAGTTTTCCACTTCAGTTGTAGTTGTCAATTGTCCTCCAGGCTGGAGTCCTTCATAAAGTACAGGATTGAGGTTTGCTCTTCCTGTATATATTGCGGCAGTATATCCTGCCGGTCCTGATCCTATGATCAGGCATTTCACGTGTTCTGTAGCCATACTGAAAATTATTATTGGTTACTAATGTTTATATTACTATCTCAAATCTATAATCTCTGCATTCGGATATTTCTTCCTGTCGAACTTGAAGAAAGAGTCCGCCAGGTTCAATGTCCTGTATTCCTTCACGGTGAATTCCTGTACATCTCCCGAATTGCTTTCCAGTTTCACATACACAGGCTGCATCCTGTTGTTCACCGATATAGTTATCTCCTTTATATCCTGCTTCTTTTCAGGTCTCAGCACTATATCCTTACACATCATTCCGCTTCTGCTCTTCGTGCCTGCATACGAGTAGTTGAAGCCGTTCCTGTACATCCCTATCATGGCATACGGATTAATCGACTGTATCTCCTCTGCCGTAGGCGACGACACGTTCACCTCTTCGTTATCCTCCACATAGCTCCATAGAGTTTCTCCGTCGAACCAGCTTTTTATGCCTCCGCAGTCCAGAACGAATTTGTTACCTTTCAGTGCTATTGTCCCCTTCACGCTGCCGTCAAACACAATTTCCGTACCCGCCGCCTTGTCATATTCTGCCGCCACTGCGTCAAGTATCTGCCTTGCCTTCGCATCCTTCTGTCCGAAGCATTGCAGCGTTGCCAGCAATAATGATATTACAGTTAAATATCTTATATTCATTATCAGCTCCTAATTTTTGATTATCAGCTCTTAATTATTAATTTTTAATTGTTAGTTCTTAATTGACTAAGTCTCATCTGCAAGTCATTCTCGTCAATACACAGCACATCTCTCGCCTTGCTGCCGTTTGCCGGACCCACGATACCCGCTCTCTCCAGCTGGTCCATGATACGTCCCGCCCTGTTATATCCCAGCGACAGTTTTCTCTGTATAAGCGAAGTAGAACCCTGCTGATGATAAATAATCAGTCTTGCAGCTTCCTCAAACATAGGGTCCAGTCTGTTCATATCCACATCCGCAGCTCCGCCTGGTTCCGCATTCTCATCCACATATTCAGGCAGCTCGAAAGCGGTAGGGTAGCCCTGCTGTTTGCTTATGTATTCCGAAATCTTCTCCACCTCCGGAGTATCCACAAATGCACACTGCACACGCACCGGATCATTTCCCTGCAGATAAAGCATATCACCCTTACCGATAAGCTGCTGTGCCCCCGGTCTGTCCAGAATAGTTCTTGAGTCCATCATAGATGCCACTCTGAAAGCCACACGTGCAGGGAAGTTTGCCTTGATGGTACCTGTGATAATGTTCGTTGTCGGTCTCTGAGTCGCGATTATCGCATGTATTCCCACCGCACGTGCCAGCTGAGCTATACGGCATATAGGAAGTTCCACTTCTTTTCCCGCAGTCATTATCAGGTCGCCGAACTCATCTATAATTATCACTATGTAAGGCATGAACTTGTGTCCGTTTGCCGGATTAAGCTGTCGGTTGATGAATTTCGCGTTATATTCCTTTATGTTTCTGCATCCCGCCTTCTTCAGCAGGTCATATCTCGTATCCATCTCCACACACAGCGAGTTCAGTGTCTGCACCACCTTTGTCACGTCAGTGATGATTGCGTCCTCCGCATCAGGCAGCTTTGCAAGGAAATGCTTCTCTATCGGTGCATAGATGGCGAATTCCACCTTCTTAGGGTCGATAATCACGAATTTCAGTTCGCTCGGATGCTTCTTATACAGCAGTGATGTCACGATGGCGTTCAGTCCCACAGACTTACCCTGTCCTGTAGCACCTGCCACCAGCATATGCGGAGCCTTTGCCAGATCCACCATGAACACCTCGTTGGTGATAGTCTTACCCAGCGCTATAGGCAGCTCGTAAGTACTCTCCTGAAACTTCTTGCTTGCCAGCACAGAGCTCATAGGAACGATTTTCGGACTCGCGTTAGGCACTTCTATACCTATCGTACCTTTTCCCGGTATAGGGGCAATTATACGTATTCCCAGTGCCGAAAGGCTCAGCGCTATATCATCCTCCAGATTTCTGATTTTCGATATTCTCACGCCCTCAGCCGGAGTAATCTCATACAGCGTCACCGTAGGCCCCACATTAGCCTTTATCGACGAAATCTCTATTCCGAAACTTCTCAACACCTGGATAATCCTGTTCTTGTTGGCATTCTGTTCCTCCATGTCGATGCTCGGACCGTCGTCAGGATAAGTCTTCAGCAGATCCAGGGTAGGGAACTTATACAGCTCCAGATCCAGTCTCGGGTTATACGGAACATTCAGGTCGCCTCTTACCTTTTCCTCTTCCTTAGTCTCTTCTATCTCAAAAGCAGGTCCCCCGTCATCAGCATTTGCCGGTTTCGACATGTTCTCTGCCTCAATAATCTTTTTCGCATTCACCGGAACATCGTCCAGCGGAAGCTCTATGCTGTTGTCCGTATAGTTTACGTCGTCGCTGTAAACCTCCTCGGCATAAGGTTCAGGCTCATTCTCATGCTTGAATTCGGCATACTTCTTCTCGTAGTCCACATTTATGATATCCTCTTCCACTGCCTTTTCCTCTTCAGCCGCAGTCTCTTCTTCAGCATCATCCTCACTTTCGTCTTCTTCATCCGCCTTATGCTTCTTTCCGAACAGTTTTCCCAATATTCCACCCGGCATCAGTCTTGCACTCCATTTCGGCTTTTCTTCCGCCGTTTTTTCTTCGGCTTCCTCAGCGTTCTCGTCTTCAGCCGCATTCTCTTCCTCGGCAGGAGCCTTCACCTCTTCCACTGCTACCGCCTCATTCCTTGTCTCCTCGTCAGCCTTAGGCTCGCTGTTGCCGTCTGTTGCGTCGTCATTTTTCTTCTTGAAATCCGGATGTATAACCTTTCTCACCACCTCCATTGTCTGTCTTCTGATGGCAATACCTATTATGATACCGCAGAACAGCAGCAGCAATATCAGTCCCGGCACTCCGATATACGATTCTATCCATAGCGACACATTATACCCGTGCATACCTCCCGGATAGATGAACGAATTCTCGAATACGTTTCCGAAAGCAAATCCCAGTGTAACCGACAGCCAGTACATGATGCTCATACACGCCAGGAACCATTTCCATACCGTAAAGTTATACGCCCTCATAAGTTTCGTACCCGCAATAAGCAGCACCACCACTATCAGATACGCCGGAATACCGAAACAGTCGTTTATCAGAAATTCCGCCAGTCTGGCACCCGCCGGTCCCGTATGGTTCTGCACCACCTCCGTTTCGCCTACGGAGTTCACTGCAGTCACACTCTGATCCGCTCCTCCTGCCGACAGGAACGAAGTAAATGCCAGGAACATATACACTCCGAACATCAGACATATCAGTCCTCCTATAAAGTGTCCTGTCTCTCCGTTCAGTGCCGATTTTATCTTCTTTTTACTATTGTCCTTAGAGTTTATATTCGATTTTTTATTGTCTTTTTTTGTACTCATAACATATATCAGTTAATTACCGTTTTACAAAATACTCATGCAAAGATAATACAAACGATATGAAAACAGTAAACAAAAAACAATAAAAACAGAAAAAATTCCTACCTTTGCACATATATTTTAAAGAATAGCAGACAAATTAAATCAAATGAAATCATCAAATCAACCTATTTTCGATGCAAACACAGTCGAGTTCGTTACCGTAGCCGCCGAGTTTTGCGGTTTTCTGGAACGTACTCCCGAAATGCAGCCCTCCGAGTTTGTCGATCGCAGTCTCAAGCTCCTTCCGCTGCTTTATCTGAAAGCATCCTTGCTTCCCGATTGCGAACCTCTCGACGACATCGAGCCTGAGACATTCGTTACAGAAACCGACTATGAACATCTGCGCAGCCTGATAGCGGAACAGTTGGGTCCTGACGATGACTATCTTGAGGTTTTCCTTGATGACATGGCATTCAGCGACACACCTATCAAGCAGAACATCTCAGAAGGCCTGGCAGACATCTACCAGCCGCTGAAAGATTTCGTATGCGTATATAGCCTGGGTCTCGACAGAACTATGAACGATGCCCTCTGGCGTTGCCGCGAGCAGTTCGCATCCTACTGGGGACGTACATTGGTCAATGTCATGCGTGCCCTTCACAATGTAAAGTATCACGGTGAAGAATCAGAATGCTAAACACGGACAGACATGACAGACTACCAACCCACAATAGACAAGAAACTCATATCCGAAATGCCTAAAGTGGTTTTCCCCGGCCGTATCATTATCATCTACACCGAGGACGATGCCCGCAAGGCTGTAGCCTATCTCAACCGTTGCAGCGTAGTGGGAGTTGACACCGAAACCCGTCCCTCGTTCAAGAAAGGAAAGGTGAACAGTGTAGCCCTTCTGCAGGTTGCCACATCCGACACATGTTTCCTTTTCAGGCTGAACCGTATCGGCATACCGGACTTCCTTGAAGAGTTTCTGCAGAACGATGTCCTGAAGATAGGACTCTCTCTCCGCGACGATTTCAACATGCTGCGCCGTGCGAACAACAAGGACCCGAGGGTAGGCAACTGGATTGAACTCCAGGACTATGTATCCCGTTTCGGCATTCAGGAAAAAAGTCTCCAGAAGATATATGCCATACTCTTCGGCGAGAAAATATCCAAGAGCCAGCGCCTTTCCAACTGGGAAGCCGACGTCCTGACCGAAGCACAGCAACAGTATGCCGCTACGGATGCATGGGCTACGCTGAGGATTTATCAGAGGCTGAATAATGAATAATGAAAAATTAATAATTAATAATTGGCGGATGTCATCAGTTTTAGTTCTTAATTTTTAATTTTTAATTCTTAATTAACTTCGTTGACCATTGGTTAGCATCGCTGATTTTTAATTCTTAATTCTTAATTCTTAATTTTTAATTGAATAACATGAACAAAGTATATTTAAAACCCAAGAAGGAAGAATCGCTTCTCCGCTTTCACCCGTGGGTGTTTTCCGGCGCCATAGCCCGTGTAGAGGGCAATCCGGAAGAAGGAGAGGTAGTTGAAGTATATACATCCGACAAGCAGTACATAGCTTCCGGACACTATCAGATAGGCAGCATCGCCGTACGTGTGCTCACATTCAGGAAAGAAGAGATCAATCACGATTTCTGGGTACGCCGTCTTACCGTTGCGCGTAACCTCCGTCAGGCCCTCCGTCTTATCGGAACAGAGACCAACAATGCCTGCCGCCTTGTACACGGCGAAGGCGACAATCTTCCAGGCCTTATCATCGACCTCTACGACCATACAGCCGTCATGCAGGCACACTCTGCCGGAATGCACGTCTATCGTCACGAGATAGCCAAGGCACTCAAGGAAGTGATGGGCGACACCGTCAGCAACATATATTATAAGAGTGAGACCACGCTCCCTTTCAAGGCCGATCTTGAATCTACAGAGAACGGATTCCTCCTCGGAGGCAGCACAGAGAATGTGGCAATGGAGAACGGCCTTCTCTTCCACGTCGATTGGCTCAAAGGTCAGAAAACAGGCTTCTTTGTCGATCAGCGTGACAACCGTGCCCTTCTCGAGCACTATTCGCTCGGCCGCAACGTCCTCAATATGTTCTGCTACACCGGAGGATTTTCATTCTACGCCATGCGAGGCGGAGCCCGTCTTGTCCATTCCGTTGACAGCTCATCCAAGGCCATCGACCTCACACGTGCCAACGTAGAGCTTAACTTCCCTGGCGACAAGCGTCATGAAGCCTTTGCCGAAGATGCCTTCAAGTATCTCGACAGGATGGGAGGGGAGTACGACCTTATAATCCTCGACCCGCCGGCATTCGCCAAACATCGCGGAGCCCTTCGCAATGCCCTTCGCGGCTACACCAAGCTCAATGCCAAGGCATTCGAGA
Source organism: Bacteroides caecigallinarum (assembly GCF_016901995.1). Classification (GTDB taxonomy): domain Bacteria; phylum Bacteroidota; class Bacteroidia; order Bacteroidales; family Bacteroidaceae; genus Phocaeicola; species Phocaeicola cellulolyticus. The sequence goes on from NZ_JACJLE010000037.1 coordinate 42,172, forward strand.
AAATCCGTCCGGGAGGCATCCTCTTCACTTTCTCCTGCTCTCAGGTAGTAAGCAAGCAGGATTTCCGCAATGCAGTCTTCACTGCTGCAGCCCAGAGTGGCAGAAGCGTACGCATCATGCACCAGCTCACACAGCCGGCCGATCATCCGGTCAATATATACCATCCTGAAGGCGAATACCTCAAGGGACTGGTACTGTATGTAGAATAATTGTAGTTAAGTATTTCAAGTAAGGTAAATTATCCGTCAAATAATTGACTTTGAATAACAGTATGTAAATAAATGAGGGTGTGTCAAAATTCATTTTTTGAAAAAATGAACTTATAATTTGAAATTTGAGCACCCTAAAAGAGTAAAAAAGGGCCGCATCATTACTCAATACAGAGTTTGATA
>NZ_JACJLE010000038.1 GCF_016901995.1 Bacteroides caecigallinarum
GGGACTGAACATGATATACAATCTTAAGGATTAATGAAAAATCGGCCTTATTCCACTTCCTGATGTTGTAAGTTTATACAAAATTATAATTATAAATTGATATACAATGGAAAAAAGAGAATGGAAAACCATAAAGGAATATCAGGATATTCTTTTCGACTTCTATAACGGAATAGCAAAAATCACTATCAACCGTCCGCGATACAGAAATGCATTCACTCCTACCACTACATCCGAGATAAGCGATGCACTGCTTATCTGCCGCGAATGTCAGGACATCAATGTAGTAGTACTGACCGGTGCCGGCGACAAAGCATTCTGTTCAGGCGGCGACATGCATGTGAAAGGCCACGGAGGATATATCGGAACAGACGGTGTGCCACGCCTCAACGTGCTTGACGTACAGAAGCAGATACGTTCCATTCCTAAACCTGTGATAGCGATGGTAAACGGTTATGCTATCGGCGGCGGACACGTTCTTCACGTAGTTTGCGACTTGTCAATAGCATCTGAGAATGCCATATTCGGACAGACAGGCCCTCGTGTAGGTAGCTTCGATGCCGGTTTCGGTTCTTCATACCTTGCCCGCGTGGTAGGTCAGAAAAAGGCTCGCGAAATATGGTTCCTCTGCCGTCAGTATTCTGCACAGGAAGCCCTTGAAATGGGACTTGTAAATAAGGTTGTTCCTTTCGACCGTCTGGAAGACGAGGTTGTGGAATGGGCAGAAACAATGATGCAACACAGCCCGCTTGCACTTCGTATGATTAAGGCTGGTCTGAATGCCGAACTCGACGGTCAGGCAGGAATACAGGAACTGGCTGGAGATGCCACAATGCTGTATTACATGACCGAAGAAGCACAGGAAGGCGGAAAGGCATTCCTAGAAAAGCGTAAACCGGACTGGAGCAAATTCCCGAAAATGCCGTAAAACAACATACGTTTTTATCGTTACACGTTCGTGTGACGCATGTGACACCTACGTGTGACGAGTGTGACACGTTCGTGTAACGAGCGTAACACTTACGTGTTACGCCTATTTATACAGCCCATCTAAAAATATACTTTATGATTAAATCAGAAATCATCCCTTACGAACTCCATTTCAAACAACCTGCAGGTACATCACGTGGTGTGTATACCACCCGCAAAGTATGGTATGTCCGACTCACGGATACAGAAACCGGTAAATCGGGATTAGGCGAGTGCGCCCCACTTCCCAACCTGAGTTGTGACGATATTCCTGAATACGAAGATGTGCTGCATTGCCATTGCCTGCAAGTAGAGAAAACCGGTTCCATTGATTATAAGAGCCTGCGTCCATACCCTTCGATGCTGTTCGGTCTGGAAACAGCCTTTTATCATCTACATGCCGGTAGCCTTGCTTTCTGGGACACACCATTCTCGCGTGGAGAAGAGGGAATTACCATAAACGGCCTTATATGGATGGGCAGTTTCGATGAGATGTATGCCCGTATCCGAGAAAAGATGAGTGCCGGATTCCGCTGCATAAAACTGAAAATCGGCGCCATAGATTTCGACAAGGAATTGCAGTTGATAGAATTTATCCGAAGCCATTTCGACAAGGATGAAATAGAACTCCGCGTGGATGCCAACGGAGCATTCAAACCGTCCGACGCAATGTCCAGACTTGAAGCACTGAGCAAGTTCGACCTTCATTCCATAGAACAGCCAATACGTCAGGGACAATGGGAAGAAATGGCAAAACTATGTGCCACTACCCCACTACCTATTGCTCTCGACGAAGAACTGATAGGAGTAAATACTGAAAGCGAAAAGATTCGCCTTCTGGAAACTATCCGTCCACAATACATTATTCTTAAACCGTCACTGCATGGCGGAATTGCCGGTTCTGAAGAATGGATACGACTGGCAAAGGAAAGAAATATCGGCTATTGGATAACATCGGCACTGGAATCAAATATCGGATTGAACGCCATAGCACAATGGACTGCTACCCAGGAACATATCTTACAACAGGGACTCGGCACAGGACAGCTGTTTACTGATAATATTGAGTCTCCGCTGTGTATTAAGGGAGAGAGGTTGTGGTTTGATGCGGAGAAACAAAAACCAACAACAATGCAAAATTTATTTTGTAAATATTAGTTATTTACTACTTTTCAAAATACCTCATATAGTTTTGGTAAGTCTTATTTTCTGAGAGAATAGGGAAATAAAAAAATGAAATATTGATTTAATTTTTGTGAAATATTATTGTAATAACAGGCCAATACTTTTACGCAAAAATTAAATGCAATTATAAATGATACAGAAACTATTTACCAAGACACTTACAACATGTGGAATATTTTCCATCCTGTGTGGAAATATATTGGCACAAGACTTAAATGATAAGAGTAACATCTTTTTCGATGAAGGAAAACTAACTTTCCAATCCAAAGACAAAGCCTTCAAATTAAAACTAGATAACAGAATCTATACCGATTTATCCTTTTATCTGCCAACAGAATCTGTAGATGGTTTATCTTCCAAACCCAATAAAGATATTGAAGAAGATGACGGTGTTTTCAGATTCAACAATGGTGTAAGTATAAGAAGGGCCCGATTTGCAATTAAAGCCACTTTATACGAAAAATGGTTTGCAGAACTGGATGTTGACTTCGCCTATAATGAAGTTGAACTTAAAGACATGTATCTTGGATATAAGTTCAATGATCATATTTCAATCAAGGCGGGTCATTTTAAGGAACCTATGAGTATGGAACGATTAACAAGTTCCAGATATCTGACTTTTAATGAACGCCCAATGCCAGTAGAAATGTTTGCAGGTGGTAGACGCATGGGTACAGCTTTAACAGCATGGGGAAATCATTGGTGGCTGTCCGGAGGCGTTTTCGGTCAGCAAATTGACATTCTACAAAAAGAAAAGAATAGAGGCAGCGACGGTTATGGCTTTACAGGCCGTGTAGCTTCCGCCCCAATTAACAATGACGATTTTACTTTGCATTTCGGCGGATATGCATCATACAGAACTCCTGATGCTAACGGAACTGAAAACCGTATAGTAGAGTTCAGGACCTTCCCGGAGAGTCGCACAGATCGTCGCAGATTTGTTCGTGCGGAAATAGCAAATGTTAATCACTATACTACTTATGGCATTGAAGCTGCCGTTAAATATAAAAAACTTCTGGCTTATGGTGAATATATGTTTACCTCACTGTCAAGATTCAAAGAAGAGAACAATAACAAATTGCAGCTTAAAAACGCAGAGTTTATTGGCTGGTATGCAGCTGCATCTTACATGATTCTTGGCGAACAGAAACGATATGTTCCTGAAGATGCCGAATTTGCACCTATGTACCAGAAACGTAAGGGTGGATGTCTGGAAATTGCAGGACGAGTAAGCCATGTAAACCTAAATGATTTCCATGAAATATCCAATCCAATAACAGGTGGAGCAGCTTATGCCTATGCTCTGAACCTGAACTGGTATCCTGTTCCGAATATATTGCTGGGGTTGAACTATACATTTATGGATAACGACAAGTATGCCGATGATAAAGGTCATATAACAAAAGATAATCAGCCATTAAGCAAAGCTATGCCAAACGGATTAGATTTCAATATTCTACAAATGAGATTAATGCTATCATTCTAAAAAAATATTTTATGAAAAAAAACTTATTCAAATGTGCAGTCGTACTTTTCGGTACTGCATTGATTGTAACAAGCTGTAAAGACGATTCAGAAGAAGATCTGAATTTAGGAAATTCTGACATTACAGGATTATTTATTAATGAAGTATGTTCTAGCGGAACAGACTGGGTAGAATTATACAATTCATCTGACAAAGACATTAAATTAGATGGATATAAACTCCAGGATAACAAAGGGGCAGATGAAGAATATACATTTCCTGAAAATGCAGTCATAGCATCTAAATCTTTCCTTGTATTAGAAAAAGAAACAGATTTTGCTTTTGGTATTTCAGGTGACGGGGATGAAATAAAACTCTTGGATAGTACGTATAAAACAATTGATCAGATTGTTATTCCAGTCCTTGAAGACGGACAGACTTTTGCCCGCACCGCTGATGGTGGAAAAGATTGGGCTGTTGCCGAAGCAGGAACAAAAGGAAAATCCAACACATCAGAGCCAGACGATAATACAGACAATTCTACAGATGAAAGTGATGTAAACCTTCTTATTAATGAAGTCATGAGCGCACCATTGGATGGAGAATTTGACTTTATCGAAATATTCAATCCGGGTACGGAGGATGTTGATATCAGTGGCTTTATTTTACAGGATGATAAAGGAGCAACAGAACAGTATATTATTCCTGAAGGAACTGTTATAGCAGCAAACAGTTTAATCTGCTTCAGTCAGGCCCAGGAAGGTAACCCTAACGGTAGTTTTGGTTTCGGTTTGAGTTCTAAAGGTGACAAGGTCACTTTCCTGGATAGCGAAGGTAAAAAAATTGACGAAGTTGAGACACCTGCTATGGAAAAAGGAACATCTTATGCAAGAGTATCCAATGGTGCCGCATCATGGCATATCTGTGATACTCCAACGAAAGGTGAAGACAATAACGGAGAGTCAAATTCAGATTTAAAAGGTGTTCTAATGATTAATGAGGTATATACTTTCAGTGATCAGTCAGATATCAATGATTTGGACTATATTGAAATATATAACAATTCATCAGAAGATATAGATATGTCAGGTTTGAAACTATGGGAAGGTGGCGGACAAGAAGAGGCGTGGACCGTCCCCTCCGGAAAAATTATTCCTGCTAAAGGTTTTATAGTTATTGAATGCGATAAGGAAGGACTTCACGGAGATGCAGTAAACTATCCATCATGGGGGTTAAGCAAGAATGACGAAATTATAGTCCTTGCTGATGCCAACATGAATATAATTGACCAAATTTCTACTCCAAATATGTCTGAAAATGAGACCTATGGAAGAAAAACTGACGGTAGTACAGAATGGGTGATTTTTGCTGAACTTACCAAAGGAACATCCAACAACGGTGCGCAGGAGAAACAGGAAGTAATCAATACTACAGGGGTTTTCATCAATGAGGTTTTCACAAACAATCAGGATACACAAATTTCTTCTTGGGATGACACTAAAGACTTCATTGAATTCTTTAATTCTACAGATAAAGACGTAGATTTGGGTGGATACAGTATTCTTGATGATAAGATGGATGAAGAAGACCGTTATACATTTCCTAATGGAACTATAATCAAAGCAAAATCATTTCTGACTCTAAATGTTGACAAGAATGCAACTGATGGTCCTACCTTCGGCCTGGGAAAAGGTGGAGACAAAGTTCTATTCTACAATAAAGACAAGAAATTGATTGATGAAATGGTAACAGGGGATTTTGAAGATAATGAAATATACAGTACTGGAAGAAAAACTGACGGTAGCTCCGAAATTGTTGTATTTACAGAAGTTTCTAAAAACGCCAGTAATAATGGCAAAAGTATCAAGCAATAATGTATAGATGTAAAAAAATAAATATTAATGCGGTTCTGTATGGAACCGCATTAATTCTGTTACATGCATCCTGTTCTTCAGATAAAAATTCAGACTCTACAGTTTCAACAACTTATCATTATCCAATTCCTTCAAAGACAGTCAGTTTCAGTGACTCAAAGATTTCATTTCAGATTGGTGGCTACGGTTCTGATCTGGTGTATTTGAAGAAAGATAGTACATTCTGGCTATTGACAGACAGAGGTCCCAATGTAGATAATCAATCCGGTGACGGAAAAATATTCCCGCAACCTGAGTTTTGCCCTCGTATCGGCATTTTTGCAAAAGAAAAAGAACAGTTTGTATTAAAACGCGAAATTCTTTTAAAAGATACCAATAATATTCCATTCACCGGCTTACCTATAAAGAACAATCCTGGCTCTACGGGTGAGATAGCCTATGATATTGAAGGAAAAAAAATCCACTCATATACCAAACATGGCATAGACCCTGAAGGTTTGGCTGTTTTGCCAGACAGCTCATTTTGGGTGAGTGAAGAATATGGCCCTTTTCTGATGCATTTTGACAAAACTGGCAGGTGCATAGAATCATTATCTCCTTTTGATGGTACAATGCCTATACATTATCAGAAAAGAAGGCCTAATAGGGGACTTGAAGGTTTATGTTCAAATCCTGATGGTACATTCCTGTATGGCATTATGCAGTCACCTCTTACCGACTCGAAAGAACATACTGTACCATTGTTTAAATATGATACATCTAACAAGATATGGTCCGAATATACATATCCTCTTGACTCGGAGAGTGATGGTGCAAATGCTTTATGCTGGATCAGCGATAGCGTCTTGCTTGTTCTGGAAAGAGATGGGAAATTTCCGGATAAAAACTTTCATGCGAACAAAAAGGTTTATAAGGTCTGCCTAACACAATCTTTTCAGATACTTGAGAAAACTCTTATATTGGATATTGTAAAAGCTGCACCGGAATATGTTCATGACAAAATAGAAGGTCTTGCAATGATTGGTGATTCCATTTTATGCATAGCAAATGATGATGACTTTGGCATAACATCCCCTGAAAAACCCAATAACACTGTTATTGAAAAAAATACTCCTTCTGGATGCAAGGATTTTAACGAATTATGGTTTTTTAATATTAGATGAACCTATTGTATTTTTCTGCTGTTGAATGTCACATAAAGAATTCTCATACCCACGTGGCTTTTGACAGCAGATTTTTCATTACCCATATTCCTTCTAAGTAATTTGAATAATTGTATTATCATACTAACTTGCATATATTCTAAATTTTTGCGAATATTGCATATAATTATGCATACGATATTTGTTCCAGAAAATTTACTCAATAATGCATCAGAACATCACCATAAACGGAAAGACTTATACAGCTGAAGAAGCATCATTACTTAAAGAGCGGTTCGCATCAAAATACGGTGAAGATAGTTTCATGGCTTCACTTAGTGGATTCCTTGCCGAATGGTACAACGAGAGTCCGTTATTGAAAGTCCACACATCCGGCTCTACAGGTACTCCTAAAGAACTATGGGTAGAGAAGGAAAGGATGATGAACAGTGCACACCTTACAGTATCATTCTTGAGACTAAAGACCGGCGACAGCGCATTATTGTGTATGCCCCTGCCCTACATAGCGGGGAAAATGGTAGTAGTACGCAGCATAATAGCAGGCCTTAACCTTATGGTAGTTGCCCCATGCGGACGACCGCTACAGTACATAACAGAAATACCGGACTTTGCAGCTATGATACCGATGCAGGTATTCAATTCATTGCAGCATCCGGAAGATAGAGAAAAACTGATGCAAATCCGTCACCTCATAATCGGAGGAGGAGCAATAGACAAGAACATGGCTGAAGAACTGAAGTCTTTCCCCAACGCAGTATGGAGCACATACGGAATGACTGAAACACTCTCGCATATCGCACTGCGACGCCTTAATGGCAGTGATGCGTCGGAATGGTACACACCTTTCGACAATGTATCACTTAATCTTTCAGATGAAGGAACACTTATCATCTCTGCTCCATCAGTAAACCCTGAAACTTTAATCACAAACGATATAGTAGAATTCAACGACAAAGGTCAGTTCCGAATACTCGGACGCAAGGATAATACTATCAACACCGGAGGAGTGAAAGTACAGATAGAACAAGTGGAAGAAAAACTTAGTCACTACCTGCCGGAAGGTTCATATATGATAACCTCCGTACCGGATGCCAAGTTCGGCGAGAAAATAGTAATGTTAGTATCACGCGAAATGAATACTGACGATGCGATAAACAACCTCCCGCATTACTGGCGTCCGAAACATATCATCCTTATCCCGGAACTTCCGCTTACAGGAACAGGAAAGCCTGACAGGGCTAAGGCGAAGGCTATTGCGGCGGGAACATTAATAAATTTTGTCTTATAGACAAGACAATAATGGGCATTTTTTGTCTTACCCATAAGACAAAAACAATTTTATACCACCAAACACTACAATGCAAATGAAGCATTCAGATAAAAGTATGTCTGATTTTTAATCGAATTATCAGAAGGTTTCCATATTCTGAAATTAGGAGAGAGTCTGACATACTTTCCAAATTTTATTTCCAGACCGACAATACCAGCCATTCCATCCGATATTTTATCCCACGACTCTTTTGATGAAAGATAATCCCATCTGCCATACAAACCTAAGTTATTATTAATATTTACAGTCGCATAAACAGAACTTCCACATCTGTCTGCATCATTAACAAAGCCTGAATTCATCATCATATTATATTCAGCACCTAAAGAAATAATTCTATTCCTGAAACCTGCAAAACATGCCAGGTTCGTCTCTCCCCTATACAATATTCCATCATCGGTCTTAACCCCATCGGCAGCTTCATTATACGAAGCATACGCCCTAAATACAAATCCATTTAAATACCCTACTGTAAAACCTACGCCATAAAGCAATCCGTCATTCACCTGCACTTGCTTATACCCTTCACCGTTCGCTACTATTCCGTCAAACGCAAGAAAATCATTAACCTTATATTCCGCCGAAACGGCTAGATCAGCACTGCTACCAAATCCATATTCATCCTGAAAAGATTTCATCACATACCTCTTTTCCCAAAACGATTCCTGAAATTTGAACTGTGTAGTAGATATCATTCCACCGCTGAGAGTAAGCTCTCCACTCTTCCATCTTAGGAAAGCATTCTTAATGAAACCTATCCTATGACTATCGTTTACATCGTCCGATATTCCGAAATCCATCACAGCCTTTATCTCCAGATCTTGCGGCAGTTTATATCCGTATCCTATATATGCCCTTTCCAGCCCGAAACCTCTGTCTTTATTTGAAGAGCCAAATCCGGAATGAAAATCTGAAAATATCGTAATAACCGCTTCACCTTTACCATCATTGGCATATATATAACCTATAGACGAAACGACAAGAATTATAATCAAATATATGTTTTTCATTTATATGAAGTTAAAGAAGTTGAGAAGGTAATAAAGTTGAAAAAGTTAGAGAAGGATTATACTTTAACTTCAAACTATAACTTCTCTAACTTCTTCAAATAAATTATTCCTTTGGTGCCTTTGCATTCCAAACCATTAAGGCACAAAGTACAGACAGTAGAGCCGCACCTATCCAGAACCAGTTGATTGCAGTAAAGTCATAAACCTCAACACCATTAACCATCGACTTATGACCTTCTATCAACACACCACTCATCACGTCCTGCACACCGGCACCTACATAGCTAGCAATGCCTACAACACCCAAAGCTGCGCCAGAAGCATTTCTCGGCGCAATATCAACAGCCATCAATCCACCTAGGAAACAAAGCAGGACACCAATACTAAGCCCAAACAAAACCATAGCCAAGGCATCAATCCATAGATGCGTACCTGGGACTAGCAAAAACAAACACAAGGCCAACACATTAAGCAAACCAAATATCAGTGCAGGAGCATTTCTCTTGCCGCCAAACAACTTGTCTGAAACAAATCCCGACAACACCGTACCAACTATTCCACATACAGAATTTATGGAAATAATAAAACTGGCATCCAATGTGCTATACCCTTTCTGCGCTTCCAGATAGAACACTCCCCAACTGTTTACCGCATAACGGCTGATATACATAAAGGCACTTGACAATGCTAGAATCCATATTGCAGGCATGAGCAAAACCTGTTTCTGTGCCTTGTTATAATCGGCAGTCTCCGTTTCAGTCATCACCTTCTTCTCTTTAAGCTGGTTCACAGGCGGCAGTCCCTTACTTTGCGGATTATCATGGAAGAATTGCCAGATTACCAATGCCCCAACTATACCTACCATACCGGCACCCCAGAAACCATATCTCCATCCCCATGCAGAGACTACAGAAGCTACGATTATGAATGTAAGGGCCTCACCGATGTTATGACTGGCAGACCAGAAACCGTAAAACGAGCCTCGTTCCTTATCGTCAAACCAACGCGACAATCCCACTACACATGAAGCTGCCCCCATAGACTGGAACCATCCGCTTATACCCCATAATACGGCAAACAATATAAACGAATTAACAAATCCCAGGCAAAGATTGACTAATGCTGTAACAAGAAGTCCCGTTGACATAAATCTGTTTATATTACTTCTGTCAGCCAGGAAACCATTTGTGAATTTACCAATAGCATACGTAAAGAAAAGCACAGACCCAATTATTCCAAGTTCCGTTTCGGAGAATACACCTTCTTCCACAATAGGTTTCTTAACTACATTAAGACTCAGCCTGCAAACATAGTACATCCCATATCCCAAAGTGGCAGAGAGAAACGTTGACCATTTGTAATAAGTCATCTTCCTTCTTTGTTCATCGGGCGAAGCAAAGCTACAAGGTCTCGCTTTCGAGACCCTGTAAAAATTCAGTATAGACCTAAACATAACTAAATCTATTTATGTAACCTATTGACCCTAAGATAATCCAGCAATAACGCAGGTCTGTCAGTCTGAATCAACTTTGCTCCCTGATTTATAACCCATCCCCAGCTTTCTTCCGGTTCTTTAAGTTCCACAGCCCTGTCGTCATCATGTCCTCCGCACAGTTCGGGCCAAAGGGTATTGATAAAGATTTTAGCTCCGCTATCTTTTACCTTCTTTATCAATCTAAGGACTTCAGGCGAATCATCCTTGAATACCAGTTCGAACGCCACTGGTTTAAGGTTTTTGAGATAGTCGTCAATAATCTTTTCCGCACCTTTCTTGTTCAGATTAACGACAGGCATAAATACCATTTTCTCCAATACCTCACCATTTTCCTCCACAACCTTTTCATAAGGATGGTCTGATTTCATCACACACTGGTTCACAGTACCGGTCTTTTCGAGTATGGCGTATGCTTCCTTAAAGTAATCATATCCTTTGTCAACATTTACCATTACTTTACCTTTACATAATAGCATTACTTCTTCGAAGGTTGGGACTTTGTGGCGGGTCTTACATCCTGCTCCGTTTTTCAAAACAAGTTTCTTAATTTGATCTAAAGTATAATCACTTGCCATCCCTTTACCATTAGTTGTCCTATTTAAAGTTCTGTCATGCATAACTATCAATTGACCATCTTTAGTCTTATTCAAATCAATTTCCACCATATCCACACCCATGTCTATGCAATTCTGAATTGCTTGCAACGAGTTTTCGGGCGCATTACGCCAGTCGGCACGATGAGAAACCACCAAAACAGACTCAGATGCCGGTTTTTCGAAATCCTGTAAAATATTATTTACAGTTTGTTGTGCATAGCATCCTACAGATGCCATAAATAAGAGTATGAAATATACAATTCTTTTCATATTGCCGAATTTAATTTATTATTCTTCCATATTAATTTCTCTCCCCACATTGGGACGTATGTCTGCTCACAATTAATTTGTGATGCCCTTTCCAACGCCATCGGCAGACTCCATCTTGAGTTTTCCACATCTGCATGTGTTAGTTCCAGAATATGAGACAACAAAACATAATCAGGAACAACTTGTCCACTTCCATCACCAATTATACGATTTTCAGTCAATGCGTCTGGTGCGTATCTTGGAATCAATATATTAACCCTATTGAGAATATTAGTAAATTGTGAAGGTTTATAGTTTGAATCCCCTGTATGCATAATAGTAAGGTTACCACTGTCATTTCCACAATCAATTGAAAATACTGTTACGAAATTCGATAATCCGGAATTATTATGATCAGTTATAGAAGTACGTATAGAAACTTTACCTATGGTATAGTTAGAAGATTTCTTTGAATAATATTCTTTACTTTCTTCTATAAAGTTAGATATCACAGGTTTCCCTTCTGCCAACATAGCTTCTATCAGCTTAGTATCATAATGGTCCTGGTGATTATGCGTAAGACAAAGAAAATCCAAATAAGGGGCCAACTTCTCTGCCCATCTGTGCATAATATCAATTGCAAAACAACATGAAGGCGTTTTTACCACATATCCCATATTATACAACATCCATATATGCGCTGTTCCATCCTCTACTTGTTCTTCCTTAATATCATTTAGAATCCTGTCAAATGCATACCTGTAATAATAAAGCAATACATCATATTTCTCCTTATTTTCAGAAGTAAGATTGATACTTTTAAGATAACTCTCAAAATAATCTGACGTACACTTATCGGCATATTCCTGTATTCTTTCAAAAGCCAATATTCTATTTTCGTCAAGAGGCTGTTCTTGTAAAGGCGAAGTAGCCCACAATGATTCTGCCAACTCCTTTCCTTCTTTTTGTTGAACAGTCAATTCTTCTGAAGGTTTTTCAATTTCCTCTTTTGTTTCTTTACTACAAGAAGAAAGAAGTAACACTACGAATAGTAAAGAATAACAAAACGATAATCTTCTCATTTTCCTATTTCATTTTAAAACCTGACTACGAATATTATGAAAACTAGTTTTTATCTGTTCCGGAGTCAAACGTTTATTATTTGCTAATCTATCTTTTGTCGCCTCATACATGAACACACCGTTATAACCGACTTTTTGCAATGACAATACCAATTCTTTCCAATCAATATCCCCTTGTGTCGGCAACCAATGACATTCATTATTAAAATCAAAATCAGAAGCGTGAATTGTACCTATATAATCACCTAACACATCTATAAAATGTTGTGTCGTTCCACCAAAGTAATGATTTGTATCAAAACAAACTTTCAAACCCGGTATATCTTTAATTATAAACAATAACTCCTCAGGTGTATTTCCAAGACAAGTACGAGGTAAATTCTCTATACAAAGCTGAAGTTTAAGGCTATCCGCACATTCTTTAAGCTGTTTAATAGATTCCTTGGTATTCTTCAATCGTTCACCTCTTTCTTCATCTGATATAGGCTCTGAACTTGGATGAAGGACTAATCTTTGCGGATTGAAAACAGCAGCCTGCTTTATCATTTTTGCCATAAACTTAACATTTTCCTTACGCAAAGAATCGTTTAATACGGAAATATCAAGTGTCCTTGAAAAAGGAAGATGTATTGACCAGACATTTATACCAGCACTATCAACTTTCAATTTCATATTCTGAATACGTTGAATTACTTCATCAGCAGGAACTCCTCTGTAAAATTGATTAAACGCTACTTCTATAAAATCTATTCCATGAATTTTCGCATTCTTAAAATCTTCAACTTTTGGGTTCTTCCACAATGCAGATGTCGTTCCAACCTTGTACTCAAAATCTTGCGAAAAAAGATTAGAAGATAGAACAAAAAAAGATATTAAAATTAAGTGCACTTTCATTTTACACAATTTTTTAATGCTGTTTAAACAGTATTTAAAAACCATTTAAACACCGTTTAAACAGCATAATTTTACTAATATTGGTTAGTTCCGTGAATATTACCACCTCTACAGCTCCATGTTGATGTTTCAGGACCTGCAAATACCGGTATAGCAACTACATTACCTCCAATATAACCAACATACAAATTCTTATCTGGACCGACTGTCATACCTGCCATTACTTTCTTGTTGTCACCTGAAGCGTCTGTTGTCATATTCCAAACCTCTTCACCAGTAGATGTATCAACGGCATGTATAATACCATTAGATGCACCGAAATATATGATACCTTTTTCATCCAATACCGGAAAACAGTACGTCAAAGCCGCCCCAGCATTAAATTCCCATTCAAGTTCGCCCAAAGAATTAACTGCATAAAGAGATTTACCACCTTTATCAACAAAATATACATTACCGTTTTTATCTACGACCGGAGCATATGCATCACCATTAGCAGGAACAGTCCATTTAATACTTCCGTCCGCTGTATTTATAGCAACAAGTCCTGCTCCAGATATTTGAGCAGCATATAATGTAGAGCCATCAATAGCAAATGAACCAATCTCCGTTACTGCAGCAGAAGCCCTCCATAATTGTTCTCCTTCGTGGTTAAACGCATATATATAGCTTCTTGTTCCTACATAAATCCTGCCATCTTTGTCTATTGCTACAGCACCAGCTTTATTAGCTGTTCCTTCCAAATTCTGACTCCAAATTTTACTTCCGTCTGATGTATTAATGGCATGAAATACATTGTCACCATCAAGAATATAAACAATGTTTCCATCACCTTTCACTGCCGGGAAACAATCCAGATTCTTATTTGTAGCACCTGTGTCATACAACCATTTCTGACTGCCATCAGCTTTTACTGCATAAAGTTTTCCGTCACGTGCACCTTGATATATAACATCATCAGGTCCTACAGCTGAACCACCTCCATAAGTGATGCTTGTAATGTCAAAATCCCATTTTTTAGAACCATCAATCTTATTATATGCATTAAGATTTCCTTTCTGATTAGAAGTAGGCAAATAGAATGTATTTCCATCCATAGAGAATACAGGATTGGAAGTCTTTATATAACAACCAGTATTTTGTTCCCAACTCTTTGATATTACATAAATTGTCTTTTCAGCCTCTTCTACTTGATCATCAGAGTAAACAACCTGGATTTTAATAGTATATTCACCACCATTAGTATAAGATTTTTCAACAGAATTTCCCTGTCCCTGCGTGTTATCTCCAAATGTCCAATTCACAAACCTGATTTCGCCCATGAAATACATATCATTATACGATAATGATATTGATTCTCCTGCAAGAAGATATGCTTTAAATCCGTTTATAGGTTCAATATATCCCGGTGTTACTTTTGCAACAACAGCCTCAGAATCTCCCTTATCATACACTGCTTGTAAAGAGATGGTATATTCTGTTCCATTATTTAGTTCAGAAACAATATAAGATTCTATATTTGCATCGTCTATTTCAATAACTTTATTTTCTGGTTCAACTGTTATCTTATATCCTTTTACATCTTCTGAAGGTTTATTCCATACCAATTTAACCTTTTGGTCACCTCCTATAACCTGATAATTAGCCGGTTCGACTCTTGAAGTAACAGGAGTAGCCTTAATTGACACTCTTCCAGAACGTTTATCACCGTAAATTGCTTGTACGGCAAATGTATAAGAAACTTTATTAGTCAAATTCTCTACTGTGACTGTATTATTTTCAGTAATGACATTTCCTCCTGACACTCCATTTACAGAAGGAGTCCATGATATATAGTACCCATCAGAAACTACATCCGACGGAACATCCCAGCTCAATGCCACCGCTTCATCCATCGGTGTCACAGACAAATTTGTGATTTCACATAAATTCCAGCTTGCTTGTGGTAATTCATCTTTGCATGACAATGTCAATAATGTAACCATCATGCAAATGCCATATAATATCTTTTTCATAATAATCTGTCTCCTATAAATTAATTATTACCATAACCTGGGTTTTGCCATAAGATTTCAGTATTTCCTATTTTCTCTATCTCATTCTGTGGGATAGGGAACAAAAGCTGATAATCCTGAATATCAAAGCCCTCATTTCTCATTACTTCCTTAGCCAATCCCATACGAACCAAATCATACCACCTATGTCCTTCGTAAGGAAACTCGCGCTGACGTTCATCAAGTATAGCCCTTCTAAATGAAGACTGATCAGGAAGATCAACATTGGAAAGTTTTCCCAAACCTGCACGTTCTCTTACATCATTTAATTGTTTCAATGCTACAGAACCTTCGGAAGCATCATAACCAATTTCATTCAACGCCTCAGCATACATCAATAATACATCGGCATATCTCAACAATATCTGGTCATTACCTACCACATTGTAAGTATCACTTTTTACATCAAAAAACTTATTCATCAGGCAAACATTTGCTGCAGCATTGACATATGTAATCAAATCTTTTCTATCATCATTTGCTTCATAAGAATTTACCAAAGATGCAGACTGATTTGAATCATCCGTAAGGTTTGTTATACTATACCAATAACCGTGTCCTTCATTTTCAACATTCTTATTAAAACGTACTGCAAATATAATTTCCTTATTCATCTTGTTTTCAACATCAAAAACTTTTGAAACAGGCTTTAAAAGTTCATACTTGCCTATCAACTGTGACAACACATCTCTTGCCAAATCCCATTTATGGAAAGTCAGATATACTTTACCAAGTAGAGCCATAGCTGCCCCTGAAGTTGCACGTCCCAAATCTTCACCTGAATAAGATTCCGGCAACATGTTTTCTTCAACGATAGTTTTCAAATCACCTCCAATAAATTCTAACATCTGTTCATCAGTGGCACGTGATATTTTCATGGCTTCATCCACTGTCACAACTTTCTTAGTCACAGGTACTCCACCCCAAATACGATACATATTGAAATAATTCAACGCACGTATAAACATCGCTTCGCCTTTATATTGCTTTTTCTGGTTTTCATCAAAATCAGCAGCATCAATACGATCCAATATCATATTACAACGATAAACATTGTTATTGAAATTAGCCCAATAATCATTCAATATACCATTTGAAGGCTTCTCAGTAAAATGATCTATATCATATCTGTCCTGCGTACCTGATGTAGGAGCACTAAGGTTCAAGTTATCACTCCTGTACTCGCAGCATTCCATATAAAAATTAACTTGAGTCTGTAACTTTGAATAACATCCTATAACAGCAACATTAAAATCACTTGCCGTTTGATAAACTTTATCTGTTACAACACTGGTTGAAGGCTCCAAGTCAAAGAAACTGTCAGAGCATGAAATCAATGAAAGCGAAGCTGCCAATATTAATATGTAATTATATCTTTTCATAATAAATCATTTTATAATGTTACATTGATACCAAACATGAATGTCCTTGCAAGAGGATAAGTTCCATAATCCTCACCAGGTGTTAATGCATTGTCAGGGCGGGCATTAACTTCCGGATTATATCCACTATATTTTGTAAATGTAGCTAAATTCTGTCCAGATACATATAGTCTCAGTTTCTCTACATAAAAACGATTAGTCCATTTTTTAGGCAATGTATATCCCAATGACACATTCTGTAAGCGCAAATATGAGCCATCTTCCAAATGCCAAGTAGAAGTTCTTCCGTTATAGCCAGTCTGTTTTCTATTAGCTTTATTCACCTGTCCATTTCCAGGTTGGTCTTCACTCTGCCAACGGTCCAATGCTATAGTTGTACCATTGACATTCCCTTCCATATTATCTATATATCTGCGATTAAGATTAAGTATCTTGTTACCAAATACACCCTGGAAATTAATATCCAAATCAAATCCTTTATACCACAACTTACCACCAAACCCATATGTAAATTTCGGCATATAGTTACCACAAACGGTACGATCCTTATCCAAATCCAAAACACCATCGCCATCAACATCCACGAAACGAAAATCACCTACTTTTGTATTCTCAAAATGAGGATATTTCTTCAAATCTTCTTCTGTCTCAAAAATACCATCCTGAACCAACAAATAATAATTGCCAATAGGTTTTCCTACTTCAGTAATGTAATAAGCATGTTCAACACTTCCAGAAGAAATAATAGGAGCATTACTTGGTCCCAATGCCTTTACTTCATTAATATTTTTTGACCAATTTGCATTAAAAGAATAGCCAAAATCATCAGAAATATGTTTTTGTGAACTCAATCCAATTTCCCATCCGCGATTATTAACTTTTCCTATATTCATCAATGATGTACTATAACCTGTTATTAATGGAACAGGAACACTCAGCAACATATCAGATGTATTCGTATTATAATAATCAACAGTAAATCCCAATAATCCATTAAACATCTGTACGTCAACACCAGCATTAACCATTTTATTTTTCTCCCAACTTAAATCTTCACGTTCTATATTATCCGGTTTATATCCATAAGACAACAATCCTTGCCCTGTTCCTAATATATAATTATCCAAAGACATTGTAGCCAAATGTTCATAATTGCCTATTTGGAAATTACCTGTTACTCCATAACTTAAACGCAGTTTCAAATCATTAATAAAAGACAATGCAGTCTGTTCTTTAAAGAAGTTTTCTTCTGTTATACGCCAAGCAGCAGATGCGGAAGGGAAATATCCCCATCTATTATTTTTACCAAAACGAGATGATCCATCTGTACGAATAGCACCAGACAACATGTATTTTCCAGAAAAACTATACTGTACACGTGCAAGATAAGAAGCAATAGACCATTGTGATTTTTCAGAATATCCTTTTGTTACAGTACCTCCTGATATTGTCTGAATATAATCATTAGGATAATCTGTTGCTGTAACATTATTGCTTTTAAATGTTTCCTTTTGAGCAGACTGAACCAAAATAGCAGTCAAATTATGTTTTTCATTAATAGTTGTATTATATGTCAACTGATTTTCAATAAGCCAGTTAAAATAGAAACTTGAGGAACTATATCCTTCCGGATTTGAAGGCATATCATAATAATTCTTACCTTTAAGAGGCAATGCAGATTGACGATACTTATCATTATGAGCACCATAATAGTCTCCACCAAATGAAATTTTATACGTCAAACCTTTATAAAGTTCCAATTCTGCATAAACTTTTCCTATAATAGACATTCTATCAGTTACGTTAGATTGTAAATTTGCCATTGCTACCGGATTCAATACTTCATTATGCTGATAATCTGTTCCTATACGCCAATAGCCATTTCCTTGATAATTGTAAGAACCATCTTCATTATATACAGGCCAAACAGGTGGCATCATTAACGCAGATTGCACTATACCTCCTGCTCCAGAAGCATCAACACTATTAGATGTAGAATAAGAAGGAGCAAAATTTACCCCAAACTTCAATCGTTTGTATTTGCCATCTATATTCATACGCATACTATACTTTTTGAAGTCCGAATTAATAATGATACCCTCTTTATTCATATAATTACCGGAAACAAAATAGTTCACACTATTTGCTTTACCGGACAATGAGATATTATGCCCTGTTGTATTTGCAGTACGGAAAATAGCATCCTGCCAATCAGTATCTGTAAGCCCAGGTTGTCCTTCAAGATAAGGGAAGAGTTCAGCCGGGATTTGATGATATGATTGTGGTCTCACACTATTAGGGTCGTCAGGAGAAGCACCCGGTACTTCAGCCAAATATGCATTATTATGTCCGTCCCTTGCAAATTCAGCAAATTGGTAAGCATTCATCATTGGGAGTTTCTTTGAAACATTCTGAATACCATAATATCCATCATACTGTACTGTCAATTTCTCTGATGTTCCTTTTTTGGTTGTAATCAAAACAACACCATTTGAGCCACGGCTACCATATATTGCAGCTGCCGAAGCATCTTTCAATACTTCTATTGACTCAATATCATTAGTATTCATATTGGCAAATCCTCTTTCCATAGGAACACCATCTACTATATATAATGGGTCACTACCTGCATTAACAGTACTGATACCTCGAACCCTAATACTGACACTACCTTCCGGATCACCACTCGGTGTAGTCACCTGTACACCAGGCATCTTACCAACAAGGGCCTGACGAAAATCTGAAGCCGGATTATTTGCCAATGCTTCTGCTTTTACGGAAGAAACTGCCGTTGACACATCACGCTTCCTCTGAACACCATATCCTACTACAACCACCTCATCCAATACTTCAGTATCTTCATGCAGAACAAGTCTTGACAGATTCTTGTCTGTGGCTTTCAAGGTCATTGTCTTATAACCTATATAAGAAATATCAAGGGTAGAATTCTCCGGAACATCGTTTATTGTGAACTTACCGTCCATATCTGTTATAGTTCCGTTTGTCGTTCCTTTCACCAATACGCTGGCTCCAATTACAGGCTCACCGTTAGTATCTACTATTACACCTGATACGTTTTTTTTCTTCACTTGCTGACTACCATTTGACGATGTCTTGCCGTCTTTAAGATAAATCTTTTCTTCACCGATTTCGAAAGCGACGTTTGTGCCTGCAAACAGACGTTTCAAGACATCACCCAATTCCTCGTTGGTAGCACTGATACTGACATTTTGGTCCGGATTAACCGTAGGGCGACTGTAAGCCACACTTAAGCCTGTCTGCTTAGTGATGGCATCGAACACTTTCTCTAACTTGACATTCTGTAGATTGATTGTCACCTTCTGGGCATAGGCCGAATAGCCTGATGCCAGACTAAAGCATAATAATGCTAATAGAAATCTGATTCTCATACATTAGAATTTAATTAATAAAAATAGTAATTTGTTTTATCAGTTGACACACGAAAACAGAAAATGGGTGAGAGAAATATGAAGTTTTTTTCATCTAAGTACTTTTAAAAATATGACAAGTCTAAAAATCAAGCAATTACATATACAAAAAAATCTGTTAATATAAGAAACGACTTAATAAAACACCATTTTTTCGCTGTTTACATGCATAATACAACCAAAAACGCTATATTTGTACTGTTCGAAATCACAGACGGTTTTCATTTGATTTTTATTGGCTTATGAAAAAAGAATTTGGCAAATGGCTAATGGATATAGCCAAATATATGGTTACAGCACTTTTACTGTCTTCAACCTTTGGAAATATGAATAATCCGCTGATTGTGGCATGTGTTGTTGTTGCTTCAGCATCGACATTGGGAGCCGGACTTTGGTTAATTAGTAATACAGAAAAAAAAGAAAGTTAATTATGGGAGCAATCGTAGTTTCAGCTTTTGTTACAATTGTAGCAATCGTAGGTGTAATTTACTTCAACCACCAAGACAAGAAAAAGGCTCAAAAAGCCAAATGAGAAAGGAACTGGTTGTATTTCCATTCCTACCGTAATATTAATGATATGAAAAAAATAAAAGTTGCCTTGACAAATAGACTGATTTCTGATGTCAAGGCAACTTTTAATTTTTAAATAATTCATTTCTTCAAAGATACATACACCTTTGCCGACAGTTCGTCATATCTGAAAGACAGAGGAGATATTTTTTCCAGATCCTCAAGCACCTTCTCAATCAGTGTATGTCTGGAAACGAGTGTTATATGCAAATCCGACGGAATATCATTTTCCACAACAAAATCTACATTATACCAGCGACCAAGACGGATAAGCACTTCATTGAAAGGAGCGTCATTGAATGATATGACATTGCTTTTCCATACTGATGATGCGCCTGTATCTGTATTTCGGTTCACACGATATGAACGTGTTGCCTTGTTATATATTACGCACTCACCTGGAGATACCGGTACTTCCTCATCAGAAAGCAATTTAAGATTTATCCTTCCTTCATCAAGATTAACCTTTATATCGTCATTTTCCGGATATGCCTCTACATTGAAAGAAGTACCGAGTACACGTATGGACGGACCGTTAAGGTTTACCACAAACGGACGGTTCTTGTTTTTCGCCACTACAAAGTATGCCTCTCCCTTCAATTCTACCGTACGTTCGGAAATACCGAACTTGCGAGGATAACGCATGTACGAGTCGGAGTTTATATAAACCTTAGTACCATCCTGAAACATCATTTGCATACGTTCCCCTTTAGGTACGTATATTTCGGCATACTCGCCTCCGCCAAATATATCCACTCTGGTGTTAAGATGAAGATATAATCCCAATATAAGCACCAATGGCAGAAGCACTGCGGCAGCACGCAATGTCCACCGTCTGATATTCTTGTTTCGTATGCGTATATTTATTGTCTGAAACATCTTATCCGACGGAACACTGTGGTCTATCAGCAAATCGGCATTATCAAGCGGCAATGAATTGATGTCTTCATCGAAGTTCTTTGACAGATACTCCGAACCTTCATCCGTCGCAAACCACTTTGCCACCTTTCTTGCTTCCTCCGGAGTAGCTAATCCGGCCAGCACTTTTTCTATTTGTTTGTCATCTGGTCTGTTCATATTCTATATTAGTCTATTATCTTATTAGACACCCATCACGCCTAAAAGTATAAGGAAAAGTATTATCATTAACATTTTTTTGAGATGTATCCGCAATAGTTTCAACGCTTCCGAATAATGTGTCTTTATAGTATTGACTGACAGGTTCATACGTTCGGCAATTTCCTTGTTCGACAATTCTTCGCGCACTTTCAGCAGACAAATCTCGCGTTTCTGTTCAGGCAGTTTGTCCAATGCCTTGTAAAAGATGTCCATCCTTTCCCTGTTTTCAAATTTTTCTACAAAATCGTCTGCAAACTCGGATGCCCTTTGTGCCAGTTCATATTGTTTCTCTATCGCTGAATTTTCATTACGGATTACATTCAATACGTAATTCTTTGTCATCGTAAACAGATAGTTCTTCAGACTTATACCGATATTCAAATCCGAACGATATTCCCAAAGACGTACAAAAACATATTGCACGGCTTCTTCTGCCTTTTCCTTATCCATAAGATAACGGTAAGATACAGAATACAGCAAACGGTGATATTTGTTGTAAGCTTCTGTGAAAGCCATCTTATCTCCGTTTTCTATAAGATTGAATAATTGCTCGTCTGAAAAACTAAAATACTTGGACACTTTCATAATGAACAGTTCTTTTTGCGGAACAAATATACAATTATTAAAATTAAAGAACAGCTATCGGATGATTTTTTCATAAAAACAGCATTCTCGGACAAATACAAATAACCTTAGAAACTATTTTTAATACAAGGTTTTACATTACTCTAACATCAAGTCTTTATTTTACATATATTTTATTACTTTTTTTCATGTCAACATTATATATATGTAGCCTTAATTTACTATCTTTGTTTTATGACCTCGTAATTATTGTAATAATTAATAAACTTTACCATGGAAGAATTTGCATTTCTGCAACCTTTGCTGCTCACTATAACAGGATTGATTATAGGGGCACTACTTAAATCATTACTAAAACACAGTCGTTTTCCCTACACAGTAGGATTGTTCGCCATCGGACTTCTGGTAGGAATACTGAACCGTACGGGAATATTCAATTCATTGCCTCAAATAACGGAAGCTGTAGATAGTGTGGCGGATATAAATCCCGACCTTATACTGTATCTTTTCCTTCCTATACTTATATTCGATGCAGCATACGAGCTGAATATGCATATCTTCAAAAAAACACTGGCGAACGCTACCCTGCTTGCTGCACCGGGACTTGTTATCTGCATGATTCTCACCGGAGTGCTGATGGTTGGAATAGGTCTGGTTATACCTGGATACGAAAACTGGACATGGGCATTTGCCCTGATGTTCGGAGCATTGATCAGTGCTACCGACCCTGTTGCTGTAGTTGCTCTGCTTCACGAACTGAAAACCAGCAAACGCTTTTCTACACTTGTAGATGCCGAATCATTGCTCAATGATGGTACCGGTATCGTATGCTTCATGCTGTTCTTCGGAGTATATGCCGCAACAGGCGGTTCGGACAGTTCACCGGTTATGGAATTCATAAAGGTGATAAGCATAAGTACCATCCTGGGATATTTCCTTGCACGTGTAGTGATATGGTTCATTACTAGAATAAACTCCGAAGAGATGATACAGAACAGTGTGATCATCCTTTCGGCATACGTCACTTTCATCATTTCACAATTCTATCTTGGTGTTTCCGGAGTCATAGCACTCGTCGCATTCGGTCTTACCGTTACATACACAGGTAAACCAAGATTGAAACCGCAAGTAAACAATTTCATGGAACATTTCTGGGAACTTGCAACATATATAGCAAACACACTTATTTTCATCATAGTGGGTATTGTAATATCAGAAAAAGTAACCTTCTCATGGAGTGCATTCGGAGTACTCATACTGATATATATTTTCCTCAACCTGTTCCGCTACGCCATGATTTCTATGCTATATCCTGTAATGAAAAGAATGGGCTACGGACTGACAAAACGCGAATCGGTAATACTTACATGGGGAGGATTACGTGGCGCGCTTGCCATGACTTTAGCGTTGATGGTATCATATACCGAAGCGATACCGGAAGATATCAGAAACCAGATTTTGTTTTTCACTGCCGGTATAGTTACACTGACTCTTTGTATAAACGCCACAACAATGCGCTGGCTGCTCAACAGGCTTGGACTGATCAGTGTTCCTTCGGCAAGAGTAAAACTGGATTACAATATCCACAAACATATCAGAGAAAACTCTGAGAAATATTTGGAAAGGCTGAAAGCAAGAGACCATCTGACTGGAGCAAACTGGATAAAAGTTGAACACTATATGGCGTCAGCTCCGGTAGCCCCAATAGTGGAAGCAAAAGACAAAGATGTAATATCAGAAATACGTCTGAAAGTCCTTGACAGAGAGAAAGCCACATGTAAAGCCATCTACGAAGAAGGTATCATATCCGAAACCGCTTTCCGCAGATTGATGAACTCACTGGACGAACTGTACGACCACGATGGAAAATACACTCTGGACTACAGAAACTCCATCTTCAAATTCTGCGACCGCAGCAGTACGATCAATGCTCTGAGAAAAACTCCAGTAATACACGACTGGATAAGTTTCTATTTCCGCGAGCGCATTACTGTAGTTTATGATTTGGGACGTGGTTTCATCATTCTTCAGAAAGAGAATTTGAAGTTGATAGACGAACTGAAAACTTCCAACCTTCTCGATGATGAGCAGAAAGCCGTATTGCCAACACTGAAATCGGAAATAGAGAATAATATCTCACGTATGGATGTAGTTATAAGCACTCTGGCTGAAGAGTTTCCTAAAGCTTACGGACATGCCCTTACGCTGAAGTCCATACGTATGTTGCTAAGCAACGAGAAACGTACTGTCAAGCAGATGATAAACAACGGTATCATAAGCGAGAAGGACGCTGAACCTCTGATTGAAAACATAGAGGAACGTGCGGACGAGGTAAACTCATTCAGCCATACCATTCCGGCATCGATACTTCGCTGGATGTTCTTCGTTAGAAAAAAGAAAGAATGGAAATAATAGATAAGACATAGAAATAAAATAAAGGCTGTTTCTTTTGTGATGGTATATTACACAAGAAACAGCCTTTATTATTTTATATCATTTCATTAATATCAATGAAACAGTCTATCAGACGTAATCTTTTTGAATGATTCCTCATCAGACTTTCTGATATTGATGCTTCCGTCATTCCAGTGTGTAGGATAACCTCCGTAAGAGTTACCGAGGAACACTACCTTGAATTCGTGAAGTCCGGCAGAAAGAGCTACAGACTTGTTTGTAGGACAGAAATGTTTGACAAGTCCTCCATTATCGATAAGTTTCTTACCGTCAATCCATACTTCTTCAAGATCAGAAGAGAAGAAATAAACACCATCGGCCGGAATATCAACATATCCTGTAGCAATAGCGGAATACTGCTTGAAGCCTCTCATGGTTTCTTCAGAGAACTTTCTGTAGGTAATAAGTTCGCGTGTATCCTTAATGACTTTCTTATCCGCTACTTTCATACCAGATTTTTCTAATTCCGCCATATTCAGATATGTTCCGTCAATAACTTCCATATTAAGTCCCGAAGTTTTCTTTTCTACAGTTGCAGCAGGAGAAAGAGTCTGTTTTTCTACTGTCACAGTGCGAACCCTGCTCATCTTGTGAGAAGGAAGAACAGAAGCAATCTTCACTGTAGCATTTTCAGTGAAATCAAGCGGTGCATTATAAACTGCAGAGTTGATTGTAGGTTCAGTGCCGTCTAGTGTATAAACCATTTTTACAGGTCTGTTGGTTGTAAATGTCAACGATACATTGTCTGTAAAAGCAACAAAATCACAAGATCCGTTCGGTTGTTCCGGCATAGGAATATAATAGTTTATTCCATGTCCGTCAAGACGCACGCAAGCATTGTCTATACGTCTGATAAAATCATTATAATCTTTCAGTTCTGTAGCTGTCCATCCAGTTTCTGCTATGGCTAAAGCACGCGGGAAGGTACGGTATTCCCTTATATCATTTGTATAAAGATATTCACTCCATACATTGCCCTGAAGACCTTTGATAAAGTTTTCCTTATCCATGGCAACAAGTGTATCAGGCACAGGATTATAGCTATATGTCTTTTCCAGTGGAGAGAAACCGCCGATTGCAACAGGGCCTATTTTACAGTCTCCCTGATAATGGTCAAGATACAGGCCATTTGAACCAGGAGTCATAATTACATCATGATTTGTCAAAGCTGCAGCAATACCACCTTCTTCGCCACGCCATGACATAACAGTTGCAGTTGGTGACAGACCTCCTTCAAGAATTTCGTCCCATCCGATAATCTTCTTTCCATATTTGGCCGCGACTTTTTCCATGCGCTGTACGAAATAGCTTTGCAGACGTTCTTCAGCTGTATGGTTCTTGTCGGCAAACAGTTTTTCTTCACGTATTCTCTTCTGACACAACGGACATGTTTTCCAACTAGTCTTAGGACATTCATCACCACCTATATGAAGATATTCTCCAGGGAACAAGGCGGCAACCTCAGCGATAACATCTTCAAGGAACTGGAAAGGAAGCTCCTTACCGGCACACATCACCACGTGTTCCACTCCCCATACTGTACGTGGAGTGATAGACTGTCCTTTGCAAGAAAGTTCAGGATATGCGGAAATGGCTGCGAGTTCATGTCCTGGCAATTCTATTTCAGGAACTACTGTGATAAATCTGTCCGAAGCATATTTCACTATTTCCTTTACTTCTTCCTGGGTATAATAGCCTCCATATTCTGTTCCGTCTGCTTCAATTCGTTTTGAAGCCACTTCGGCCAGTTTAGGATACTTCTTAATCTCGATTCTCCATCCCTGGTCTTCAGTCAGATGCCAGTGCATACGGTTCATTTTGAAGAGAGCCATTACGTCCAACTGTTTCTTAATCTCATCTACAGTCATGAAATGACGGCAAGGATCAATCATCAGACCTCTGTATTCGAACTTAGGTTCGTCTGTAATGTTTACAGCCTGTGCCACCCAAGGAACGTTCTTTACTACAGCAGGACTTTCAATCTCTGCCGGAAGAAGTTGCATGAACGACTGCATTCCGTAGAAAAGTCCCTGAGCTGTTTTTGCCTTTACAAGTACTGATTCCGGAGTAACATTCAATGTATATCCCTCGTCATCCATAGAGGCAGAAGGGTCAAGTTCCAGACGGATACATCCGTTTTCCTTAACCTGAATGTCAAAACCTGTTGCACGGTTGATTTTTGAGATGAAATATTCGGCAACAGTCTTTTCGTCCTGACCTGCGGCATGAACAGACATACCGTCCTTCAGTTTGAAACTTCCATTACCTACTTCCAGGGAAAGAGGCTTTGGTATAATATTTATACCTTCGTTATAGGACTTGATTTCTGTGGCCGAATTACCACACGAAATCATAATACCAGCTGTAAACACTGTACAGATAGCTTTTAGACAGCTTTTTTTCATAAAAAATTAAATTTAAATTAACGATATTGGTAATTACATATTTTTGTTTTTATCTTTGATAAAATCGTCCGGGCAAACGACTTTGTTAATTCTTTCACCTTTTTCCAAAGTTATCCATGTAGTAAAATACCCGCTGTTTTCTGTCAATTCTATAACTCTGGCACCATTTGACAAATGATTATAAACCGTGTTTCCTCCACTGTATCTTCCGTATGCCAATAATATATTGTTCCAATATACGGCATAATCATTGTCATGGTCATGTCCTACAAATATTCCTTTTACATCCCCATTTTCCTTCATGGCAGCAAACATTCCGGAATTCAGTTTCGGTGAACACGCCTGTTCCATTCGTGTACCGACCATAACAGCATTCTGATCTTCAACGGCATAAGAATATTCAGGAAGAGGTATATGGAAGAAAGCGAACGACTGCACTGGTTTGCCTCCATTGGCTGCTGTAAACTTATTGCTATTTTCACGGTACCACGAAATCTGGTCGAATTTTATAAACCCATATCCCTTGACACCCTCAATTGTGGAATATGAATTAGAATCCATACAATAAAGAATAGCTGCATCTCTGGCAGAGTCGTTAGACTTTACGGTCAATATATAATTAGAAAAACCGGAAATACCTTCTGCTGTAGATGTAAGATTATATTCATACGAAGATGCAATGTCAAGCAACTGTTTACGTGTCATTCCCTGCTCATCATCATGATTACCAAAAGTAATTCCAAAAGGGATTTTAAAATCTGAAATCAGGGAAAGTACCTCACGAAAACCTTCCTCTGCAGGTTTACCGTAAATAACATCTCCGGTTATTATAACCAGATCCGGTTTTTCTGATGTTAAGACTTCCCTTATTCTTTGTAAAGCTACTTGCGAACGGGCATCCTGATAAACATTATGTACATCGGTGAGCTGTACAATCTTGAATTTTCCTTCCTGATTGAACTTTAAAACATTTTGAGCCTTTATACAAAAAGTAGTACATAAAAGGCATAATAATACACACAAAAATTTCATTATTACTAGATTTAAGAGCTAATATTTATCCAATGTGCAAAGTAAACAAATAAAACCACAAAATACAATAAGACATTTATAATTTATGCTTTTTCTTTACTTTATAACATGAATGAAAATTTAATTCAAGGCATATCACCCTCCCATTCCAAAAGTATCTTTTTCTTTTCTATTCCCCAATAATAACCGCCAATTCCTCCATCAGAACGCAATACCCTATGACAAGGAACTAGTATAGCCACCGGATTTCGTCCTATGGCTGTTCCTACAGCACGCAAAGCGCGTGGATTATTTATAGCTTTTGCAATATCACTATAAGTGGAAGTTTTCCCAAAAGGAATCTCAAGCAAGGCTTTCCATACCTCTATCTGAAAATCCGTACCGTAAAGATGTAAAGCAATTTCATTTGAAGACATCCTTTCATCTTTATCAAAAAAGCGCAAAGCCTGGTTGTGAAACTCCGTAGAATGTATCTGTTGAGAAGATTTTGCAAACCTTTTGCAAAGTAATTGCAAAGCCTCATCACGGTTGTCGGCTAATTCAATACAACATATTCCGCGAACTGTTGACGCAATCAGTATTTCTCCTACCGGAGTATTGTAAAATCCATAATCAATATTCAGATTACGGAACTCGCAGTCTGTCATTCTTTCTATTCTAAACCTCATTTATTAACCTAGATTTATATTACATCACAAAATAAATGAAATCCGCCGCATAAAACAAACAGACTTTCAAAACTTTATTATCTTCGCAGGCAAAACAAAAACAAGAATCATGAAACCGCAGGAATGGTATAACAACAATCTATCGGACACTAAACAGAGTCTGAACAAGGTAAACAAAACCATATTATATATAAGTATTATAAGGATACTGCTCTTCGTAGGCTGTATATCGACTGTCATCGCATTATGGAGCCACAGCATACAGACTATCATAACAGGAGCCTGTTGTACACTTGTCCCTTTCCTTATAATGATAAAGGTACACAGCCGTTTCTTCATTCGCAGACAATGGCTGGAAGTAAAGGCTGACATCCTAAACAAAGAATTAAAAGGACTTAACAATGATTATTCGGAATTTGATGAGGGCAAGGAGTTTGCCGATACAGAACATCTTTATTCATTCGACCTTGATATCTTCGGCCGCAAATCACTATTCCAGGCAATAAACCGTACATGTACTCACATAGGAAAAACTACTTTGGCGGAATGGATGAAAAAACATTTACGTAAAAAAGAAGATATAGAGGAAAGACAGGATTGCGTAAAAGATTTGGCAGAAAGGAATGACTTCAGACTGAATTTCGCTATCACAGGTCTTATAAACAGAAGTGAAAACAACGATGACAGCGACATCCGCAAATGGGCAGAAACGGAAAGTACTCTCACAAAATCTACTTGGGCGAAAGCATTGATATGGCTGGTTCCATCCATAAATATAATACTGTTGGTATGCGGACTGGCGGACATAATCTCCATGTCATGGTTCGGACTTGCTTTTTCATTTTTCGTAATACTTAGTTTCAGTGTTATTAAGCGTGCCACTGAACTTCAGGAAGAGTATGGCAAAAAACTTAAAACACTAAGCACATATGCCCGCCTGATAACATTGGCACAAAACGAGGAATGGAATGCCAGAGGAATAAAGGATATAATAAAAAGACTTGAGATAGACGGAAAATCTCCTGCCGAAGCCCTAAAGGCACTGACTAAAGAACTGGACAGACTAGACTTGCGTAATAATCAGATTATGTATGTAATACTCGAAGGAAGCATGTTCTTCCAGTTGCGCCAGATGATACGTATCGAGGCATGGAAAGACCGGTACGGAAAATACCTCTCAGGATGGCTGGAGGCAGTAGGAGAACTGGACGCACTCTGTTCGCTCGGAACATTTGCCTACAATCATCCCGGATATCAGTATGCCGAAATCACAGATACTCCATTCTGTTATGAGGCTGAAGAGCTGGGACATCCGCTGATGCCTAAGGAGCAATGCGTAAAAAATGATGCACTGATTCCTTCAAGCCCTTATTTCCTCATTATCACAGGTGCCAACATGGCGGGAAAAAGTACATACCTGAGAACAATAGGCGTGAACTATCTGCTGGCATGTATCGGTGCACCGTCGTGCTGTAAAAAAATGAAAATCTATCCGGCACAGCTGATAACAAGTCTGCGTACATCAGACTCGCTGAGCGATAACGAATCTTATTTCTTTGCAGAACTCAAACGTCTGAAAAGAATCATTGACATGCTCAACAGGGGCGACGAGCTGTTCATCATCCTCGATGAGATTCTTAAAGGAACAAATTCTACGGACAAGCAAAAAGGTTCGTTCAGCCTTATACGCCAGTTTATGACTCTAAAGGCAAACGGTATTATTGCCACTCACGATTTGCTGCTCGGTGAACTGGTAAAATATTTCCCTGACCAGATAAGGAACTACTGTTTCGAAGCGGACATAAAAAACAATGAGCTATACTTCAGTTACAAGATACGTGAAGGTATAGCCCAAAATATGAATGCATGCTTCCTTATGAAGAAGATGGGGATTGTGATAGAAGATAATTAACTATTACACAAAGAATTTGCAAAGTTGACAGATGTTTTTTATTTTTGTCTTTATATATAAATACATTATGTGGAAAGAGAAGTTAGGAGCCTATCTTATAGATGTCTCAAAATATGTGTTGACAGGTATAGTAATAGCATCTTTATTTAAAGATTTGGGCGAAAGCAAACTATTAATATATGTCTTAGGTTTATTAGTAGCTTGCTCAATACTCTTAGCGGGTTTAGTATTAAGTAATAAGAAGGAGGAAAAATAATGGAAGCAGTATTTGTTTTATCAGCAATAGGACTACCATGCGTAATATTCCTGATATGGTGTCTTACACCTCCGGGAAAGAAATGGTTAAAATCAAACCATATGATTTAAATAATGTATTGCGCAATCGTTCAGATTGCGCAAGTACCCTTACCACCATAATCACAACTAACATCGCCCTGATATTCCGGATGACGCTGCAACCACACTACGGCATAAGCACATGTAGCGACCGGTTTCAGACATTTACAGCGTGCATAATCGTATGCAGCCTTTACAAGGGCTGATGCTATTCCGCGTCCGCCTATTTCTTCGGGCACTATGGTGTGGCGGATATCAAGACCGCCGTCTTCTGTCAGCAGATAAGCTACATGAGCGGTATAACCGTCCACCTCCACCTTGAACTGTTTCTTTGCTTCGTCGTGTACAATTTCCATAAGCTATAAATTTTAGTCAGATTAACTTTAAATTTCGAGAAATACAAAGTTATAAAATTCATCGCTATTATACTGTAATTAGACGCTTTTTATCGAAAAACAAACGATAAATAAGCCATAATAGCAAATATTGGAAACAAAATAGCTATTTTTAAACACTATACACACCTTTCTACTACTACTTTTGCGCAAAAGAAATCAATTAATTATAAACAGAATACTTAAATCACATTTATAGTATCTTTTACAATTACACAAAAACGGGCTAACTAAAACTTTGTAACCATCTTGTTCAAGATGTCCACATTTTATATGTAAAAACATCGGAACAACAATCAATACTGTGATATGATAATACACCGTCTAAAAATAATGATTTTTATAATTGCACTAGTAAGAATATCAATACTAGTCTGCAACGCACATTCCATCACAACAGACGAAAACACTATATCAGAAAAAGATTCAGTCATTCTATTCAGATTCATACCTGGAAACAAGATTTTCTACTCTCCATTCAAAGGTAATGAAGAAGCCATAACATACACCGTACAGCTTATAAACCAGCACCGTAAAGATATTGAAGCAGGACGAGCTCATTTATTGATACGTGGCTTTTGTGGTTCATTTCCTACATTTAGAGAAAACCTGGCAGCAGCAAAAGAGCGTAGTAATCATGTAAAGTCCTGGTTTATAACACATCACGGCATGAAAGAAGAGTATTATCTTACAAAAAACAGCACCAGCAGTTATAAGAACATGAAAGATGTTGTGGCCTTGATAGGAATAAACTTTGTTGAAGGGTACACTCCTGAAAAGACACAGTATGACAACAAATCATATATAGCAGATACAAACAAAATAAATGACAGTTTTCAGAGATTACAGCCATTCAGAAAACTATATGAAAATCAGCCTGAAATTATTCTAACAGAAATTCCTCAAAAAAAATATAAGGACAAACGATGGTATCTGAAAACAAACATTATATATGATTGTGCAATTATGCCATCATTAGAGATAGAATACCGTATCGACAGAAAATGGTCGGTAGGAGTTGAAGGCAATATGGCTTGGTGGCACAATGACAACAAACACAAATACTATCAACTAGCCACCATACTGCCGGAAATACGTTACTGGATACACAGAAAAAACAATCTTCACGGACATTATGCAGGTCTGTTTGGAGGAGGAGGTTGGTACGACCTGGAAAATGGCAATACAGGATATAGAGGCGAAGGAGGAATGATAGGTATAAGCTACGGATATATGTTTCCTATAGGTAAAAACCTTGCATTCGAAGCAGGTATAGGTGCCGGTTTTATGACTACAAAATACGATCAATATATTCCTATTGACAAACACTACGTTTATGAACAGACCAACCGCTTCAATTATTTTGGTCCGTTAAAAATAAAATTTGCTTTGGTGTGGAACATAGGCTGGGGCACTGTCAAGAAAGGAGGTAAATCATGACACTATACCATAAAACTATAAAAAACTATCCGGATATACTGTATTGTATTTTCCTCATTCTTTTCATTAATATGATGCTGAGTTCATGCCGGAAAGAGTTGTGTTTCAACCATGAGGAACATGCTTTGTCTGCAAATGCCTATGTTCAACTACAATGGATGCAGGAATGGGAAAATCCGTATAAGGCAGGAACAGATGGATTTGACTGGAAACGAATATGGAGAAAAGAAAACTGGCCAGGTAGTTACGAAGACTATAAGCCAAATGTACCAAAAGGTATCCGTACGCAAATACATACAGGAGGTTCCCGACCGATAACAAACAATCTGAAAAATTCAGGAGGGATACTACCTATACCTCAGGGAGAACATGAACTGTTATTCTACAGTAACGACACAGAATATATTGTATTCAGCAATACCGATAACCCGGTAACAGCTACAGCCGGTACGCGTATTCGCACAAGATCCGGCTACAAGGCTCCTGAAGGATATGAACATGAGCAGACCGTCAATCCACCGGATATGCTTTATGCCTCATATATACCTAAATACAAAGCTGATTTGTCTATCGAGACAGAACATCTGCCTGTAACGATGTTTCCACGTACATATACCTACCTGATACGCTACAAGTTCAAGTCAGGTCTGGAATATGTGTCCCGTGCAAAAGGGGCACTTACAGGCATGGCAAACAAGACTTATTTACACGACGGGCATACAGACAACACAACCGCTACACTACTTTTTGACTGCAAAATAGACGAACTAGGCTGTAATGCAAAAGTTATGTCGTTTGGTGTACCAAATTTTGCTTACAAATCAAATGAATACACAGATGATGCCGAGAAACTGCATTTCGTGCTAAATCTTGAAGTTATACTGAAAAACGGTAAACACCTTAATTACTATCTTGACGTCAGTAAATACATGCGTGTACAACCACGTGGCGGCATACTGCTTTTTCCGGACATAGAAGTTAGCGATGAGGACGGCAGTGAAAGTTCAGGTAATTTTGATACAGATATAGGAGACTGGGAAGACACAATAGACATACCATTACCAATATAATGAACATATATTTTTATAATACCAAATAATAACTTTAAGTTTTACCTTTTAACTATTTTTATCGTGAAAAAGAATTTATTTTTGATGGGTATGGCTGCAATGACTTTGGCAAGTTGTACCAACGAAGTGCTGAAAGTGGCAAACATGCACACAATTGGTTTCGATGCATTTGTAGGCAACACGACAAGAGCTGTAACAGAAGTGAAAACATTGAATAATTTCTATGTTTTCGGGAAATACTGTACAGACAATACGTCTTTTGACGGTCAAATTTTCAACAATGAACTTAATACCAGCACCTATTACTGGCATACGGGAAATTACTACCGCTTCGGTGCTTATGCAGACGGCGAAGCTGGACAAATCATAGATGCCAGCTATGACGCCACATCACAAAAACTGACTTTTCCTAATTATACACCTAGTGACGACAAGGATCTGGTTGCTGCAGTAAGTTCAGCAGATGCAGTATCCGGCATACCTTCTACCCCAGTTTCATTATCATTCAGCCACATGCTGAGCCAGGTAGGCTTCACTTTTAATACAGAACTTAAAAATTATACACTGGCTATACGAGATATAAAAATCAAGAAAGCTATAAAAACTGCAACTGGTATCTACGAGGATGGTAACATCAAATGGGATGGCAATGCAGAAGCAGATGTAGCCTATACTTATGATGACATTGCAAATCTGGCAGGCGAAACATCAAACAAGGCTTCGCAATTCAAACTTGTAATTCCACAGCAACTTCCTACTGACGAAACATCTAAAGTAACAGTTTCATTTACAGCCAGCATATCTGGAGGCGGCATGTCACAAGAAGCTACAAAATCATTTGAATTAGAACTGGCATCACCAGGTGAAGGAGGATGGAAACCTGGATTCCGTTACAACTACACTGCGACAATCAACGGTGACAATATAACCAACATGGAAGTTATTGAATTCAAACCTGAAATAGATAACTGGAAAGACGGCAACACTACTGAAATTGCTCCTCAAAAGATTATCAGTTCATACATCAGACCAAACTTCTATGAAACCGATCGCGTTTATACCGAAAGTATGAATGCATGTAATGACCTAATATTCATGACAGCAAGCCCATACGCAAACGGTGACATTTATTTTGAAACTCCTGATAACACAGCTACATTCACAGAAAGTGGTGTTACAGCAACTGATGAATTCAACGGAAAGAAAGGGGTTATGCATTTTGACGGAACAGGAGAAATGAACGCAGGACACGGTCTTCTGAACTCTGCGACAAAAGGTGTCAACCAGTTTACATTTGCTACATGGATATATATAGACGAATGGACTTCCGGTGCAACTCTCTTTTCCAAGGCAGCAAGCAGCGGAAACAACAGGACTTCACTTACACTTGGCGAGACAGAAGGTAATTTAATTTTCAGAATAAACGACCAGACAGCAACACTCAGCAACAGTAATATAGTATCAGGGAAATGGATACACATAGCTATGACATATGGCAATAAAGGTACTTTGCGCCTATACGTAAACGGTGATGACGCATCTGCAACAAGTGGTACTATTAGCGTAAACGAACTTCCTTTCATGCAGACAGAAACTAAATTAGGTAAAGGTCTGAAGGGATATATCGACGAAGCTTATTTCAATTTCCTACCTCTTGGAGGCGGAGACATCAGAACTGTAATGAATGCCGAAGGAAAACTATCATATAAAAGCTGGAATATTTGCAAGACTCAGGCCTATTGGACATTCGACAAAGAAAATCCTGGAAAGGATAATCATACATGGGTCACTATTCTGAATGATTTACGTACCAAACTTAATCCTGGAATAAAATTACGTATCGGTATAGCATCTGGTGGATGGCAAGCCATGTGTGATTCTCCAGCCGCCAGACAAAAGTTTGCCAATAACGTTAAAAATCTATTAGAAACATATAATCTTGATGGTGTAGATCTGGATTTTGAATGGCCTGCAAACAACGAAGGTGCTTTCAACACATACAATCAGACAGTTATAGCTGTAAGAAGCATTATCGGCTACGATTATACATTTAGTGTTTCATTACATCCGGTTTCATATAAGATGTCACTAGAAGCTGCAAAGTATGTCGATTTCATTTCAATACAGGCATACGGTCCATCACCAGAGCGTTTTCCAATGTCACAGTTCAAAAATGATGCACAGGCTGTACTAGCATGGGGATTCCCTAAAGATAAAATCGTAATGGGAGTACCTTTCTATGGAGTTACTAAAGATGGCTCAAAAAGTACTGAAGCTTATTGGAACTTTGTGCAAAACAATCTTGTAACCTCAACCTCACAAAAAGAAGTAACTTACAAAGGTAAAGTATTTATATATGATGGAGCAGATGCCATACGTGAGAAGACAAGATACACAATGGAGCAAGGCATGGCAGGTATGATGAGCTGGGACCTTGCAACAGATGTCACACTCAGCCATGAATATTCATTATTGAAAGCTATGTTAAAGGAAATACCTGCACAGCCACAATAAATTTTCAGTAAAGAATATACAATATAAAACTGTGTCCGCAAGCAAGTCAGATTTTGCTTGCGAACACAGTTTTTTAGTTTTATAAAAAATGAATCATCAGAACAATGTTCCCGGATTCTTCTCTGCCCTCCACTGCTCTATAGGCATGCTGTAAAGCCATGAGGTCTTTTCTTCCTTACGTTCTACGAAATACACATACGAGATGTCATTCTCTACGATATGTATATTGTCATTCGGAGTAACCACAAGGAGCTGCAGATGAAGCTGCTTGCACAAGTCTATCAGATAGCGTGCCTTATCCTCGTCCTGCGCCTTGAAGGCTTCGTCGATGGCAATGAAACGGAATGAATTGTCCTGCATTCCGCTCTTTGTCAAACCGAACTGGTATGCAATGGCAGAACCGAGGATGGTATAAGTGAGCTGCGCTTTCTCTCCTCCAGACAAGTGTCCCATGTTTTCGTATGTTGTTTCCTTATTTCCTGTATTACGGTTGAATTCCTCTGCCTTATAGGTGAACCATGAACGCACATCCATCACCCTGTTTCTCCAATCCTCATTTTCCAGACGTTCCATAAACGGCTGGATATGGTCGCGAAAATGTATCTTACGCCCGTCTATCGTAGAATTGATTTTCTGCACATTAGGCATAGCCTCATCCATCAGACGGCGGAACTCTCTGACCTCTTCATTTATTCTTGTCTGCATAACCAGCTGAATGTAAGTAGCCGGCTGCTTGCGGTAATCAATACCATGAAGTGATTCATTCAGCATGCGTATATTGTCGTCTATCGCACTCTTCCAGTTTATGAAGAACATACGGAAGTCACCCACCTTGTCTGTAAGCGTTTTCTGCAGATAGTTGTCAAACTGCTTTTCGTATTTCGGCAGGTTTTCTTTCTGCAAACGGTGCAACATTTCCTGATATTCGTCTATAAGGTCGATATTGTCAGCATCAGGCAAAGCATTAACGTCCGAACGCCAGTCCTTGAACTTCTCGGTGATATATTCCGAAGGATATTTGAAATCACGGATATGGTTCTTCGCCTTGTCTTCCGCCTCACGCTTCTTATTAAACAGTTTATTACGTTCGCGGTCATTACGGCTGATGAATGACTTGTATTCCTTATCAAGATCTTCGAATGTACAGTTCTTCAGTTCTTCGTAAGCCTGCTCAAAGTCGGAAAGAAGAATAGAACGCATTGATGAAATAGCCTTCTGACATTCTTCCATCTCATTTTTCGTTTCCTTTATATTGGATTTTATATCCGAAATCTGGCTCACCTTGTCGCGTATCTCTTCCAGCGAAATATTACGTATGGCCTGACGTACCTGCTCCAACTGTTTCTGAAGAGCCTGTATGGTATTATTGTTCTTTTCCAATTCAGCCTTGTCGGAAAGTTTCTCCTGCAGACGTGTGGCGTATTCTTTCCAGTTTACGGCATCGAAGTCCTTAAACATATCCACCAGTTTCTTGCTCATGTCGTAGTCATACTGGAGTTTCTGTTTCTCGGAATTTATATCATTCAGCTTGGCCATCAGCTCTATGTCTTTCTCCTGAAGTTCCTTTATCTCATGTTGAAGCAGGGATATCTTGTCCTGATTATCCCATCCGAGGATATAATTTGCCTTGCTCACTACCTGAGGACGGTCGTCCTTCTCATGCCTGTCGTGCGAGAACTTAATAAGTCCCTCACGCGTAACAGCCTTTTCCTGATAGCGTTCGAACTCTTCAAGATTTTCTACGCACGCATAATTGTATTTCTGGAATATGGTATCGCGTATCCACTCCTCATATTCAGAGTCGGGACGTATTTCAATCTTGTCTAGCAGTCTGGCATCATCGGATGTGAATGTATCCATTCCTGCAAGCGAGTTGTAAGTACGATAGCGGTAATAAGTAATCCTACCCTTCAAGTCGTTAGAGTTAAGAAACTTATTTACCTCATGATAATACTGGTCAGGCACAAGCAGATGCAGGGCAAAGTTGTGAAGGATTTTCTCAATGGCACCCTCCCACTCCATTTCGGCAGGATTTACCCTTATCAGCTCACCGATGAAAGGTATCTCATCCTTTGTGGCTCCGGTATGTTCAAGAATCATTTCGCGTATCTCCGACTCACGTCCTGAAATATTGTTCTTGTTCTTCTTAAGAGATTCGATGGTCTTGATATACTCATCAATCTTCATAGTAATATCTTTCCTTTCGTTTTCAAAGGATATTGTCTCTCTGATTTTCTGCTCTATACCGGCATTCATGCTTTCCAGACGTCCGGATACAGAGTCACGCTGACTTATGAAAGTATCCTTGTCTGGGTCAGTAGTGAGCGACAACACAGATGCCACCGAGTTATATTCATCCATACGCGATACACGTTCGTCACGAAGTTCTTCCAGACGCTTAATCTCCTGCTCCATTTCCTTTATCTTCCTGCCAACCTCATCATTCTCTATGGCAAGGGCTATGGAACGTTCGTCCTGACGCATTCTGTCCTCGTCGTCACGAAGTTTCTTTTCCTCTTTTTCAAGACGTTCCTGCTCCTGTTCCAAAGAATCCACACGTTCCTTACCCAGTTCTATAGTCTTACGGGCAAACCAGTAATCAATGCTTTCCCTGTCCATGGAAAGTTGCTTTATTTTCTGGGCATATTCTTTTATCTCGTCTGCATATTCTGATATAGGTGTAAGCAATTCAATCTGTTTTCCTGCTTTTTCGATATTGGTCTTTGCCTCCATCAGAGTCTTGAAACTGTCTTTAAGCATTATATACTGCGACTCTGCATGCTGCTCTTCAAGCATATTGGTACGGATAAAATCATCAAGGTCGTCTAGTACCTTCACACCCACTATCTGATTGAACAGTGAAAGAGCCTTTACGGAACGCATACCGAAAAGCTGTGTGATACGGTCGGCATAGCCTACAGGTCCTTCAAAGAATTCCACCATCGTACGGTTCCCCTTATGCGAGCTTTCCAGACGGCGACGCCACATACCCTTGCCATCGAATGGCTGGAAGTCGGTCTTAATATCCAGTTCGCAATGAGCCAAACCGAAGGTACGCCTCAACTCACCACCTGAGAACCAGCGTACTTGAAACACTGTAACCACACGGGTATCGGTATTGGTAAAAGTGGCAAGAAGCACAGAGTATGCCGAATGATCGCGCAATGACTGTGTGCTTGCACCGCTTTCGCCGTCGCGCTGAATATTTCCATAATTACCAAGAACGTATGTCTCCTCTGTTCGGTTACCTTTCTTCTCCACTCCCGACGACTGGTTATAGAACCTATCCTTCTTGGCAGGTACCATCAGAGTGAGTAGAGCATCTATTATGGTACTCT
Organism: Bacteroides caecigallinarum; assembly: GCF_016901995.1. GTDB lineage: Bacteria > Bacteroidota > Bacteroidia > Bacteroidales > Bacteroidaceae > Phocaeicola > Phocaeicola cellulolyticus. Next base: position 40,036 of record NZ_JACJLE010000038.1, read on the forward strand.
TTCCCGAAGCGTTTGCTCCCGTAAGCAGGGCATTGTTTCCCTGGGGCTCCATGCGGAAAATCCTTTCGTGAAATGTTCCCCAGTTGTATATCTCCATGTATTTCAAACGAAATCCCGACGTATCGGAACCGGTACTAAACAGACTCAACATATTCTTGCAGTTTATCCTTAAATTCTTGTAGTTTGTCCAATGTTACTTTCTCTTTAATTATTCTGTGAATCTGGTATGTATTCACATTGTCTCGCTTTATCAGTTTCAGATATCCCAGCGACACTATACGGTTGATATATGTGTCTATCTCGCTGAGTAACTTCACTCTGTTGAAACGTTCAGGAAGGAATATCTCTATTCGCTCCTTCAACTCGTCGGCACTGACAAAACGCTCTGTAGCATACAGCTCGTCCATATTGCTATCGAACTCTTCAAGCATCTGTCTTAAGATTATCAGAATCACCGATATTTCGAAACCAAGCTGCTGGCGAGGAATAAGTCCTGTGGTCCTGTCCTCATCATCCACTATCTGCTTGATATATGCAAAACCTTCATCGCGTTTCACTATCAGCTCTATACCAATATTTGCGAGATACTTGTTTATCTCCGACTGATAGTTAAGGATGTCCTCCCATGCGTTCGTGTCTGTTACCTCTACGGGACCTTTAAGAAGGCGTACTACGGTACGTCCGTAAGGTGCTATTATAGAATCTATATTCATTTTAAGATAATAATTTCCGGTATTACTATTGATTTCTTCAACTCGCTGTTAAACGGTATTGTTTGTGTACGGTCGGCATTAATGGTATGCCTGAATCCGCGTATCACACTGATATATCCGAACAGCTCTGCCAGTCCTTTTTCCAGTCCTCCACTCTCCTCTACCACGTCGGACAGAGAAACCTGCTTACGACGCTTCAATGAATCATGAATTCTCTGTTTGAGTATCGAACGATCCACTCCATGACTTACAAAAAGCTTGTCGGCATGTTCTGCCTCGGCAATGTCCGCACTTGCTATTTCTATCACATTGTTATAGTTCACATCGTCAGTCTTTTCAAGAGTAAGTTTTCTCTCTATCGGCATGGATATTTCCGGTATAGTCTCCAGTTCGAGCGAAACATCCGGTTTGATGTTCTGACTTGCCAACTGAAGTAGTACCGACTGTATGTCCTGAATAACACGTTTCGATGCAGCCGACTGAGAATTATTGTTTTCGCAGATGATACGGCTCAACTTTTCAGCCATCTTGTCGTTTGCCTGATATACTTTCTTTCCGCTGTTATAAAGATACTGCTTCATATTTTTCAGGAACATATCTTCCTGACGGATCTGCGACGGATCGATGGAATGATACAAATCGTCAACCATATTATCCCATGCGTCCTGCATGGATGGTGTCATAAGGAAATCCCAAAAAGCATAGAAACTTTTTCCCTGCGAACTCTGCTGAAGTTTGTCAAGTGCATCGAACGTATATCCAAGAATATCACCTTTCGAAACGTCTCCCTCGGCATGTTTCTGATATATGGATTTTGTAATGGACTTAAAATTGTCTTCCACTTCCTTGAAATCGGAAAGAAGCTCCTTTGCCGTACGGGTAATGTCTCGGAAACGTGGGAGCACCTGATAATCTTCATAGACCATTGCCGACTCGCCTGCTCTAAGGCTCTGAATCTGATGCTCTATCTCCATCTTTTTCTGCTCAAGCATTCGGATACGTTCTTCAGGATCCTCGTTGGTAAACTCAACAAGTTCCTTTATCTGTCCGTAAAGGTTCATAAACTTCGACTCTGTTCCCACGAACTCATCCTTCTTCAGACTGAGAAGCCAGTCTATCACCTTGCTGGAATATGACGAAAGTTCGTAGAACACCTCGCCGCTTTCTTCCTGATAATTGCGGAGAAAACCTTTGTCCGTCCATTTCTGAATATACTTGTATGCCTTTTCGTCGTATGAATCGAACACATTTATATCGTTCTCCTCATCCTTCTCCAGATTAATGGAAGAAAGATAATCTGAAAGTCGCATTTTCAGTGAATCATATGCCACTGGCTCTCTGTGCTTATAAAATGTTTCATACAGAAACAATACAATAATCTCCCTGTTTCGCAAACGCAAAAGTTCCGCGTATGGGGAATCGTTCAATATATCGGACAATAGCTGGGTTTCGGACATGTTTTTTTATTCGAAATAAGTTATCATACAAAGTTAGCTATAAAATCCGACACTGCAATGAGAGCTTGTAGTGTACTAAATAAGTTGACACAAATTATTTAGTAACATGCGTGAATATAGAAAGTATTCAAAAGAAGAATGTTTGTCTTATTTGGAGGAATATTTGTCCTCTTC
>NZ_JACJLE010000039.1 GCF_016901995.1 Bacteroides caecigallinarum
TTGATTATGCTTAAAGATACAAAATCTTTAGGACATAACAAAGCCTCGGCTTGGGAAAGTCGAGGCTTTGTCATAAAAAAAAGAGGGCATGCATTTTGACACACCCTCTGTATGCTTTTAATAAAGTAATTATGCTTCAGCGCAAGGAACTACAGAAACAAAGCTCTTGTTTTCACGTCCTTTCTTGAAACATACAGTACCATCTACCAATGCGTAAAGAGTGTGATCACTTCCCATACCTACGTTTTTACCTGGATTGTGAACTGTTCCTCTTTGACGAACAATGATGTTACCAGCCTTACAAGCTGAACCACCGAATATCTTTACGCCTAATCTCTTGCTTTCTGATTCACGACCGTTCTTAGAACTACCTACACCTTTTTTATGTGCCATTTTCTTCTACGTTTTTAATGATTAAGCAATAACTTGTTTGATTGTCAATTCAGTAAACTGCTGACGGTGACCGTTCAGTTTTCTGTAACCTTTTCTTCTCTTCTTGTGGAATACAAGTACTTTGTCACCTTTAACAAGGCTAGATTTTACTTCACATACCACTTTAGCACCTTCTACAGTAGGAGCACCTACAGTTACGTTACCATTGTTGTCAACCAACAAAACTTTGTCAAATTCAACAGTTGCGCCGTTTTCAGCGTTCTGAATGTGGTGTACAAACAGTTTTTTGCCTTCTTCAGCTTTGAACTGCTGACCGTTAATTTCTACAATTACGTACATTTTAAATAAATATTAAACGGGTTTCTTCCGTAAGGTGGACCGGTTCTTGCAGTCACTTTTTTACCTTGTCGGACTAAAATCGGCTGCAAAGATACTCTAAATACTTTATATAAACAATTTTTTTCTTGGTTATTTTTGTCCAGTTTTTGAAGATAATTTATTGTTTGTAAGTGATTTCTGTTTTATTAGTAATCGGCTTTGGGCTTTTAATTCAGGTGCAGGGGTATAAAAAAAGATATGCCTATTATCGAAATAGGCATATCTTCGTATATTTTTATGTATTCCGTTTAGATATTAGAAATACAAGTATCTGTTGTCAACAACTTTTGATTTCTGGTAAAGATCATTGATGAACTGAGTTGCGAATCTGTAATACATGTTTGATAATGTAGATTCTTCAGATTTTACATCAAAAGTTTCTTTTCCGTTTTCTTTGCTTAATACTTGTACCATATAAACACCGGCATTACCTTTTACAGGAGCACTTGTTGCGTTAACGGCTGTTTTAGAAGCTACGGCACCTATAACAGGTTCGCTTCCTCTAGTCAATGATATATAAGCAGGTGCAGAGAATGTTACATGTTTTACTGTATCGCTGACAGCGTTCTTTACGGCTTTTGCCTGATCTATTGAAGTGCATGACTTCATGTCTGCCATAATCATTTCTGCCTTTTTGTCGCGACGGATTTCAGCACGCAACATGTCTGCTACAGAGTTGATATTACGGTAACCTACTGGGTTAATTCTGTCAAGTGCTGCTACCATGATGTGGTCGTTGTTTCCACATTCGAAAAGAGGAGATACAGCGCCTTCTTTAGCACCGAATATCCAACGTATAACTTCTTTTGTTGATGGTACACCACCTACATAGTGTTCTGCAGATGAAAAATCAGAACGTGGAATAACTGTGTAACCGTATTCTTCTGCATTCTTTTCAAGTTCTTCTATGCTGTTGCTCTGTGCAACGAACTGGCTGAACTTGTTGTATGCTTCATTATATGTATCATTGCTGAATTCTACATTACGTTTGATCACAGCCACTTTGTATTTATCCTGCATGCTTTTCTTGTTCATTACCTGTAGGATGATGTTTGCCTGACCGATGTTTAGTTTTGCAATTTCTTTAACAGGCTGGCTTAAAAGTGTCTTAATGAATTCTTCATTTTCAGAGTTAAGCTGAGAACCTTCCCAAGTATTGGCTCTAACCCATGTAGATTCGCCTGTCTGACCATAAACTTTCGCAATTTCTTCGAAGTTTGCTCCACCTTTCAAAGCGTCATATATACTGTCTGTAAGAGTCTTTGTCTTTTCTTCAGTATCGGCATAAACCTGAATCTGGCGGAACTGTATAGAGTCAGGAGCATTAACTTTAGCTATGATCTTGAATGCATTGTATGAATCGTCAGCCTGACTGTAGTATGGGCCGAAAACTTCGTTCATACCAATTGAGTCAAGGCGTGCAACAACATCCGATGGAAGTACTGACTTGTTGACAGGAATATCAGAGTATGATACGCTTGATCCTGTTGAACGGATAAATGCAGCGTAATCAGCTGTTGTATTGTTAAGCTGTTCGCTATATTCAGTCACTTCGTCCAAAACTGCTTTTCTGTCAGCATCCGAAGGTAATACCTGGATATCTACAAAGCGGATGTCGCGAGTTTCAGCCAGCTGTTTGAACTGTTCCTTTCTTTCATTGTACAAGCTTCTGATTTCATCGTCAGAAATTTTAACCAAAGAGTCGTTTATAGCTGAATATGGAACAGCAGCCATAAGCAGGTCACTCTGTTCAGTACGTGCTTTGAAAGCATCTTCTGCAGAAGTAGGGTTAGCGATAAGTGATTTAGAAATCAGATTCTGGTATTTTTCAGCTAAAGCAGACTGTCTGAGTGTCTTTTCAACAAAGTTCCAGAAATTACCCATAGTCTGATAGTATTCAACATACTGTGAAGGCATCTGGCTTGTGCTCAAGTTTGAATAGTCAACGAGGAACTTCTTCAACATATCCTTATCGAAAGCACCTGTCTGTGGGTTACGGAACGGAGTGTTCATCAACAGAGGGTGTGTACCTTCGTCAATGATAGCCTGGATTTCAGCATCAGTTACTGTAAGTCCCAACTTTTCAGCCTGTTCAGCAATAAGTTTGTTGTTTACGTATGATTGCCATACCTGGTCTTTTACACTTGCCAATTGAGTCTCGTTAAGTGATGCCAAACCATTTGTCAGTTTGATCACTTCAGTGTATTCGTCAACTAGCTTTTGATAATCCTGAGCGGAGATTTTTTCTCCATTAATTTCTCCGATGTCTTGCCTTCCCTGATGTGGCTGGAATATTTTCCAAGCGTCGCCTGCTATGAAAGCGAAGAGGGCAATACCGATAACAATGACCAATAATGGTCCTTTGCTTCTAATAGTTTGTAAAGTTGCCATTTAAATTTATTATTTTTTGTTTATTGTTTTTCTGTAATTAGCGCACGAAGATACGAAAAATGTTTATGAGTTGCTATTTTCTATACAAAAAAATGCTTATTTCTGTATTTTCAGTTTAACCAGCTCTATTTTTGTATTGGTGGCCTTGATAATATTGAACTGGAATTTGTCTATCACTATATTTTCATGAGGCTTTGGAATTCTTTGGTATTCATTTATTATTAGTCCGCCTAATGTCTGATATTCATCGCTTTCCGGAAGACCTATACCAAATTTTTCGTTAATATCTTCTATTTCAAGTCGGCCTGATAAAATGTATTCGTTTTCACTTATAGTTTTGGCTATTGTGTTTTTATTGTCATGCTCATCTTCTATATCGCCAAGAAGTTCCTCTACCAAGTCTTCAAGTGCGATAACGCCCGATGTTCCACCGAATTCATCTACAACAACGGCTAGGGACTTTTTCTGTTGCATGAGCAGTTGCATAAGCTTGTTGGCTCCCATGCTTTCCGGTATTACCGGGATAGATTTGATGTTTTGTTCCCAGTCATCCTGTGTATTGAACATTTCGGAAGAATGGATATAGCCTATTATATTGTCTATATTGTCACGATATACTATTATCTTACTTAATCCACTGTCAACAAATACTCTCATGATTTCTTTTTTAGGAGTACCGGTCTCGACAGCTACTATTTCTGTTCTTGGAATCATACAATCCTTTACCTTAATGCTTGAAAAGTCCAAAGCATTGCGGAAGATCTGTATTTCAGTATCTATTTCCTTTTCGTTGCTGGTATCGTCGTAGCTACTTTCTATAAGATAATCCAAATCAACCTTTGAGAATGCTTTTTCTCTATCTTCTTTCTTTATTTTTTTACCTGTAATTGTCAGTATGGAAGTTGACAGCATGGCAGAGAATTTACTGATAGGGTATAGTACCAGATAACATATATATGTTGGAATACAGAGATATTTCAATGTGAGGTTAGGGTTTATCTTGAATATTGTTTTTGGAAGGAATTCCCCTGTTATAAGTATTATTAATGTTGAAATGATTGTTTGAATGACAACTAGCAGTGCCTCGTTGGTTATTAGTCCTGATAACAGTTTGTTTTCTATTATCTCTGCCATGAGGATACCATATATGACTAAGGCTATGTTGTTGCCAACCAACATAGTAGAGATAAAATTGTTAGGGTTATTATAGAAGACGGTAAGTATCTTTGTGGAGAAATTATTGGATTTTTCCATCTCAAACCTTAACTTATTTGAGGACACGAAAGCTATCTCCATTCCGGAAAAGAATGCAGAAAATGCCATTGTGATTAGTAATTCGATGATAATACCCATTTGTGTTATTTTTAGGCTTATGTGTTTTTGCTTTTATCGGTTATTGGTATTTTGTTTTGTACTTACTGTGTCTGATGGAGCTGTGTCTTCTACTGTAAAAATACCTGTAGGAGTGAATATCTCATATTCGGTCATCTCCTGGTTTGAATCGAAACCATAACCGGTCAGAATTTTGTCTGACTGTTCTATCTTGATAAATCTGTCAGAGTATATACGTTTTTTCGATTGGTCCCAAAATAGCAGTTCTGTGTCAAATTTATCGCCGAGCTGATTTTGTATGTGTACGTTACCTCTTAGTTCCCAGATTTCTTTTTTTTCGTGATAATAGGCTGTGTCGGCTTTTATACTTGCATCAACTCGGAAAAGTGTATCAAACTTTTCAAGGTACAAGCCTTTTTCAAAAGCCCAATATGGTGGGTTTTTCTTACTGAATACCAACCATTCATCTGTTATGATTTTATATCTTATCATACCGGAATCTGATACATACGATACTACACCGGTACTTTGCATGTCGGGTAGGGAATCTTTTTCATCGATAGCTGATGCTAATTTTTTACCCTTTCCGCTACATGACGGGAAAAAAAGAAACATAACAGTTGCCCAAACGGCAACTGTTATGCTTATGAAAAATCTTGTATTAAAAATCTTGTGTCTATATGACATACTTTATTATCTGATAGTTGTTGTTTCGCCAATCCATCCTCCGATTGTAACTGTATGTCCCTTGCTTAAACCAAGGAAGAACAAGTCTTCATCTTTCGGAGTATAAGCAGAATATGTTCTGATAAGTTCGTTGGCTTTATCTGTAACGCTTGGATCAACACTCTTTGCACGCTGCAGTTTGTCTATAACAGCAAAGAATGTACATTTGTTCAATGCAGACTCGTCACTCCAGTTAGGGCTTGAAGCATACATCTGTGCGATAAGGATATATGCATCGCCATAATTGTTGTTGAAAGAGATTGCCTTGTTACAATATTGTTTTGCACGGCTCAACTGCTTTTTGCTGAACAGTATTACAGCTGCATTGTAGCAGTATTCAGCTTTCTTCATAGGATCCTGTTCAAGTTCGATAGCCTGGTCGAAGTAACCGATACTCTTGCCAAGGTCACCTTTTTTGTAATACATATATCCGCAACCTGCTGCTGTAGCTGCAGTCGGTTCAATTGCGTGTGCAGCTTCAGATGCTTCGAAATAAGCTTCTTCTTCTGTACATTTCAATAATTGCATAACTGTAATAACCTGCTTCAAATAGTCAAGGTTAGTTTTGTTCTGTGCAACTTTAGGACCATAGATAGCGTGAAGGTTTTCGCAAGAAGCAGCACCACTGTTTATGAAATATGCATCAACATTATCTTTAGTTGTCTTGAGCAACTCTTTCATCTTTTCTTTCTTTTCTGCTTTGTATGCAGCGTCAGCATAACCTGATACAGTCAGATAATCCTGTATGAACTGTTCTTTGTGGTTTTCGTCTGTTTTGAGTTTACGTGAAGACATATCCATCATGTCAAGGAACATGAAATAATCAGATTTCTCTTTTTCCATGTTGATTGCCTGTTTTGCCCAGTCGTATGCTTTGTTCAGATCAAGATTCTTTCCAGAGAAAACAATGTAGTCATGAACTTTCATACCAATGATAGAACCTTCTGTTGATTTGCTTCTAACCAACTTATTAAGTTTATCAAGATATTTGATACGCTGGTCATGTACTGCCATCAATTCATCAAGGTAAGCTTTCTGTTGAGCTGCATCCTTTGTACTTTGTATCAATCCACGAAGGATTTTAGCACCATTGGTGTATGTACCTACCTGTGCAAGAGGAGCTTCAGTGAATACTGCTTTCCAAGGTTTGTATGCATCCTTGAAATTGTCTGTTTTTACATATTCAGTATAAATACTGATGTTCTGAAGGCAGCGGATACTATCTTCTCCGTGTCCAAATCTAGAACCGTCTTCTACTCCTTTTTGAGCAAAAGTCGCTGCAGAACCCAATGTTAAGGCACACAGCATTGTAAACATCTTCATTCTCATCGTATTATTAATTTAATTGTTTATTGTGTCTTTATAATATTCTATCTATGGTTTCAATTAATTGACTCTCCATTTCATAAACCAAGGTTCATTAAGTGTCAATCCTATTTTCAAGACAAATCTGTCTTCCGACATCAAATTGCTTACGCTAGGAGAAAGTTTTATATATTGTCCGGTGATGCTTAGGACTGTCTTGCGTTGGAAAAGTGATAATGGAAAACCAAAACCGGCAGATGCACCGATTTCTTTTGCCCCGTCTGCATAAGAAGTACCATTCGTATTTGTTGGTATTTTCACATACGGTGAATTATAAAATGCTCCTGCTCTATATGATATTCTTTTAAAGAAGTTTTTGCTTATATTATTAGGTGTGTATTCAGCTCCTACTGCTATCTTGTTTCTATTGCAGTACATGCCGGCAGCACTTGACAATTTGGCTTTTGACCATTCTTGAAGAGTGTAATCAGCCGTTACTGTCAATTTATTCTTGTACTGATATGCCAAACCGATTCCATATGAGGATGGAATGCTATATCCGTCATATGCAGTATTTTCTGTTGTCGATGAATAGCTGCTTCCGTCTGTAACTTGTGTTCCTGTAACCTCTGTAGAATTTAAATTATGTCCCAGGCTGTATGTAAGTCCTAGTGTGAGACTGTTATTCTTGTTAAAAGGTTGTGTGTATTGCAATCCTAAATCAAGTTTATAGCTCTTGACTTTCAGGTTTCTGTATGTTATTGTATAGTCACCTCCATTGCTTAATGTTGCTGTGGTGCTATATTCTTGTTTTCCATAAAGATAACCTATATTTGCTCCGATTGACAAGTTATCGATAATTTTGAAACCTAATCCTCCGAAAATAACATTTGTACCACCGTCACCTGTATATGTGTTTGTTACTGATACGGTGTTGCTGTTCGAAGCGTAGCTTGTGGAATTGAAATTATAACCTACTGTCGAAAAAGGAGTAAATCCAATTGCCATTCCTACTCTTGGATGAAGACGGAACTGTATTGCCAGATAGTCGAAGCTGGAGTTTCTTGCATTCGATCTGATGTTGTTTTCCTCGTAATTGCAGCTTTTCATGCTGAAACCTACATCAAACATAAACGACAAAGAATCTACTGAAGTATATGATGCGGGATTTATAGGATTGATATGACGGTTTGACCTGAGTGCATTTCCTACGCCACCCATGGCTGCATTACTGGTAAAGACTTGGTCAGACAAGTCTCCTAACCCGAATCTTGTATATGGAGAGTTAGTGCTGGATTGGGCAAAAGCAAATACCGATGCTGTTGCAAAAATAGCGCTAATAAGTACCTTTTTATTCGACATTATAATTCAATATTCTGTTTAAACCTTTTAAAACTAAAAATCTATCTGCAAAGATGATACTTTTTAATTTTGTATCAAAAGAAAATTTGTCTCCGCCAGTTAAAAAAACTAAAAGGTCGGGGCATTTTTTTTGGAATTGAGCTATATAGCCCTTTATTTCAAATTCAATTCCTTTTATGACTCCTGCCCTGATAGCTGTTTCTGTACTATATCCCAGTTCCGGCATGTCTCCTCCTTTTTCTATTAAAGGAAGCTTGTCACAGCAGGCGCTTAACGATTTGAATCTTGTGTATATTCCGGGTGAGATGTTGCCTCCCCAATATGTGGCATTGGCATCAATAAATTCGTATGTCAGTGCTGTTCCGGCATCTATTACAAGAATGTTTCTGTTTGGCATCAAATAATTAGCGCCTACTACAGCCGCCAGACGGTCCATACCTAAAGTTTCCGGAGTTTTGTAATTGTTTATTATAGGTACAGGCGTTTTATGAGTTAGCTCCAGTATCGGAAAATCTACGTTTGATAATTGTCTTTTTATTGTATTGCTTAATGTTATCACAGAAGCAATAATACATTTGTCTATTTTGTATTTATGACAAAGTATTTTAATACAGTCCAGTGAATGGTTTGAACCTCTAAGTATTTCTACCTGTTCGTCACCATCGAAAACTGCCAATTTGGCGACTGTATTTCCTATGTCTATTATTAAATTCACAATCTATATTTTTGTATTGCATGCAAAGTAAAAGAAAAAAAGGATAAGAATTGCAATAAAATAGATGTTTTGTTTCATATTTATAGATAATTAGTCTTATTTTTGTGTCCAAATTTACAAAAGTGCACTTTAAATAAATTATGTTTGTCAATAAAATAAGAATATTTCTATCGCTGTTAATTATATGGGGGAGCATGTTATCTTATGCTCAAAAACGTGACAGCATTCAGTTTAGTTTGCTCACCTGTTCTCCCGGAACTGAAATATATTCTTTATTTGGTCACACTGCAATAAGATACCAGAATTATACTCAAAATAAGGATATTGTATTTAATTATGGGATGTTCAGTTTTTCATCTCCTAATTTTATTTATCGTTTTGTGAAGGGTGAGACTGACTATCAGTTGGGGGTGAACGATTTTAGATCGTTCGAAGCTGAATATATGTTCAGGGGATCTTCTGTTTATCAGCAGATATTGAATTTAACTTATGAAGAGAAGCTCAAGCTGCAAAATCTGCTTTTTACAAACTATCTTCCACAAAATAGGGTATATCGGTATAATTATTTCTATGACAATTGCACCACAAGAGCGCGTGATCAGATAGAAAAGTGCATTGATGGAGATGTTGAATATCCAAATTCAGTTCCCGACAAAACATTTCGAGGCATTATACATGAGTTTACAAAGGGATTCGATTGGGAGGAATTCGGTATAGACCTTTGTCTGGGAGCCGGTGCTGACAAGCCGATAGGTATTCGCCAACAGATGTTTTCTCCTTTTTATATGCGTTCTTTTGCCGAAGGTGCTTTTATTAAAGACGAAAATGGGAACACCAGACCTTTGGTGTTAAAAGAAGAAGTGATTGTGGATGCCGATACTGTAGATGCCGCTGAGAGTTCTTTCTCGTTTAGCCCTATAGCTTGTGCCACTTTTTTCCTTTTTCTGAATGTGGTAATTGCATTTGTTCAGATAGTAAGGAAAAAAATATACTGGTTTTGGGATTTAATTCTTTATTTGTCTCAGGGATTGGCGGGATGTATAATAGCCTTTCTGTTTTTCTTCTCAACACATCCTACTGTGGATTCCAATTGGCTGATTTTATTATTCAACCCGATACCGTTATTTTATTTGCCATTTATGGTTTACAACGATATAAAACGTAAAAAAGACAAGTGGCATGTAATAAATTCTGTGTATTTAACATTATTTATATTGATATTGCCGTTAATACCACAAGAAATTAATTTATCAGTATTACTTTTGGCACTCGGTTTGTTGTTTAATGCAGTGAGCCATCAGATTGTTTATAGAAAATAAAAATGAGAGAGCGATTTATAACATCTTTAATTACTGCTATAGTTATTTCCGGAATCAATGCACAGAATGTTCCGGCTGTTCCTAAATTGGTTATAGGTCTGACTATAGATCAGTTGCGTACAGATTATATAGAAGCCTTTTCTGCCATGTATGGTGAAAGGGGATTTAAGCGTCTTTTCAGGGAAGGACGTGTATATATGAATGGTGAGTATGATTTTATCAAACCTGACCAGTCGTCTTCCGTAGCTTCTATATATACTGGAACTACACCTTATTATAACGGAGTAGTCGGCAATAATTGGATGGACAGAAATTCTTTATGCGTAGTAAAGAGTGTTGATGATAAATCATATATGGGGGTTTATACCTCCGAGAATGTCTCTCCCAAGTATCTTACGGTATCCAATCTGGCTGATGAACTGATGGTTTCCACTCACGGTCAGGCTCATGTCTATTCTATAGCTCCTACAAAAGAAATGGCTATTATGGGGGCTGGACATGCGGCTAAAGGAGCGTTCTGGATTAATGATGAAACCGGTAAGTGGAGCGGAACTACATACTATGGAACTTTCCCTGAATGGGTAACAAACTTTAATGACCGTAATGGTCTGGATTTCAGAATTGACCAGATAACCTGGGGACCATATCTGCCAGTTACTGCATATAAATATATCACAACAGAAACAAAGCAGCTTACATTCAAACATAATTTTACAGATGAGCGTCTGTATAAGTATAAAAAATTCAAGACAAGTCCATACGTAAACGATGAGGTTAATAAACTGGTAGATGTTTTTCTCAATAATACGAATGCAGGATTGGATGACACGCCGGATTTGTTGACGTTGGGTTATTATGCAGGAAATTATGACGGAAAACCGGACAATGAATATGCTATGCAGATTCAGGATATGTATGTCCGTCTTGATAATACTATAGGCGATTTGCTTGATATGCTTGACCGCAAAGTGGGATTGAAAAACACTTTGATATTTATAACTTCAACCGGATATCGCTCGCCGGAGTCGGAGGACTTGCCTGAATACAGAATTCCTACGGGCGAATTCCATCTTAAACGTTGCTCTGCTTTGCTTAATATGTATCTGATGGCTATATATGGTCAAGGCCAGTACGTAGAAACATATTATGGAAATCAGATTTATCTCAATCATAAACTTATAGAAGATAAGAACTTAAATATTACTGAAGTAATGACACGTTCATCTGAATTTATAGTTCAGATGAGTGGAATACGTTCTGCTTATTCTTCTCAGCGCCTTTTGCTCGGTGCTTGGGATCCGAAAATTGAAAAAATCAGAAATTCATTTACCAGAGAATGTTCCGGAGATTTATATATAGAAATATTGCCGGGATGGAAAGTGGTAGATGAATACTCTAATAGTGTAAGGGTAGAACGTGAGGCATATTCTTCAGTTCCGGTATTTTTCTTTGGATATAACATAAAACCTGAAATTTTATATTCACCGGTCAAAGTGTCTGCCGTTGCACCTACTTTGGCACATTTCATGCGTATAAGGGCTCCTAACGCCAGTGTAGTAGCTCCTTTGACAGGAATACGTAAATAAATCTTTGCAATTACCGCATTTTGACGGTTTTTAATTATCTTTGTACGCCGTTGAATTTATTTAACGGCATTAATCAGTAAATAAAAAATAAAATATATAATGGGATTTAATGAATTTATAAGCAAGTTGTTCGGGAACAAGGCTTCTCGTGACATGAAGGAAATTCAGCCATGGGTAGAAAAGATTAAAGCTGCATACCCTGAAATAGAGAAGCTGAGTAATGATGAGTTGCGTGCCAAAACGGAAGAATTGAAAAAATATATCAAGGATTCTGCCGTAGAGGAAAACAAGAAAATTGAAGAGCTTAAAGCTACAATCGAAACTACAGATATCGAAAAGCGTGAACCTATATTCGCACAGATAGATAAACTGGAGAAAGAAGTTCTTGACAAATACGAAAAAGCACTTAATGATGTACTTCCTGTAGCTTTCGCTATAGTAAAAGATACAGCAAGACGTTTCACTCAGAACGAAGAGATAGAAGTTACTGCTACTGATTTCGACCGCGAACTGGCAGCAATGGGAAAAGACTTTGTTCGCATTGAAGGTGACAAGGCTATATGGAAAAACCATTGGGTTGCAGGCGGTAACGATATGAAATGGAGCATGATACACTACGATGTACAGCTATTTGGTGGTGTAGTTCTTCATCAGGGTAAGATTGCGGAAATGGCAACAGGTGAAGGTAAGACTCTTGTGGCTACATTGCCTGTATTCCTTAATGCGTTGACGGGTAACGGTGTGCATGTGGTTACAGTCAATGACTACCTTGCAAAACGTGACTCTGAATGGATGGGCCCTCTCTATATGTTCCATGGATTGAGCGTTGACTGTATTGACAAGCATCAGCCGAACTCTGCTGCACGTCGTCGTGCATATATGGCAGATATCACATTCGGTACAAACAACGAATTCGGTTTCGACTATCTGCGTGACAATATGGCAAACAGCCCTAAGGATCTTGTACAGCGCAAACATAACTATGCTATTGTCGATGAGGTTGACTCGGTTTTGATTGACGATGCACGTACACCTCTTATTATATCAGGTCCTGTTCCTAAAGGCGACCAGCAGTTGTTCGAAGTTCTTCGTCCGTTGGTAGAACGTCTGGTAGAGGCTCAGCGTAAACTTGCTACACAATATCTGGCAGACGCAAAACGCCTTATCGCTTCAGACAAGAAGGAAGAGGTGGAAGAAGGATTCCTTTCTTTGTTCCGTAGCCATAAGGCTCTTCCAAAGAACAAACCTCTTATCAAGTTCCTCAGCGAACCGGGTATCAAGGCTGGTATGTTGAAGACAGAGGCCATCTATATGGAAGCAAACAACAAGCGTATGCCTGAGGCTGTAGAACCTCTTTATTTCGTAATAGATGAAAAAATGAAGAGCGCCGACCTTACAGATAAAGGTATCGAACTGATAACAGGTTCATCTCAGGATCCTACATTGTTTGTTCTTCCTGATATAGCCGCACAGCTGTCAGAACTCGAAAACGAAACATCTTTGACTGATGAGGAAAAACTGGCTAAGAAAGATGAGCTTATGACTAACTACGCTATCAAGTCTGAACGAGTTCATACTATCAACCAGTTGCTTAAGGCATATACAATGTTCGAAAAAGATACTGACTATGTGGTAATGGATGGTCAGGTTAAAATCGTTGACGAACAGACTGGACGTATAATGGACGGTCGTCGTTGGAGCGACGGTTTGCATCAGGCTGTCGAAGCCAAGGAAGGCGTAAAGGTAGAAGCTGCTACACAGACATTCGCTACAATCACTCTTCAGAACTATTTCCGTATGTATCACAAACTGTCTGGTATGACAGGTACAGCAGAAACAGAAGCAGGTGAATTCTGGGATATCTATAAACTTGATGTTGTGACTATTCCTACTAACCGTCCTATAGCACGTAAGGATATGAACGACCGTGTTTATAAGACTAAGCGTGAAAAATATAAGGCTGTAATCGAAGAGATTGAAAAGATGGTTGAAATGGGACGTCCTGTATTGGTCGGTACTACATCAGTAGAAATCTCTGAAATGTTGAGCAAGATGCTTACTCTCCGTAAGATTGAACATAACGTACTTAATGCCAAATTACACCAGAAAGAAGCTGATATCGTTGCTAAAGCCGGTTTGGGACGTACCGTTACAATTGCCACAAACATGGCCGGTCGTGGTACCGATATCAAGTTAAGCGATGAAGTAAAAGCAGCCGGAGGTTTGGCTATTATTGGTACTGAACGTCATGAATCTCGTCGTGTTGACCGTCAGTTGCGTGGTCGTGCCGGACGTCAGGGAGACCCGGGTTCTTCTGTATTCTTCGTTTCACTTGAAGACGATTTGATGCGTCTGTTCTCTTCTGACCGTATAGCATCTGTAATGGATAAGTTGGGATTCAAGGAAGGCGAGATGATAGAACACAAGATGATTTCTAATTCTATCGAACGTGCTCAGAAGAAAGTTGAGGAAAACAACTTTGGTATCCGTAAGCGTCTGCTTGAATATGATGACGTGATGAACAAGCAGCGTAATGTAGTTTATACTAAGCGTCGCCATGCATTGATGGGCGAACGTATCGGTATGGATATCGTGAACATGATTTGGGAACGTTGCGCAAATGCTTTGGATATGGCAACATATCATGAGGCAAAAATGGAAATTCTTCAGACACTTGCAATGGAAACTCCATTTACAGAAGAAGATTTCACATCTAAGGATAAGAACGTACTTACTGAAAAGACATTCGATGCTGCTATGGAAATCTTCAAGCGCAAGACAGACCGCATGGCAATGATTGCTAATCCGGTAATCAAACAGGTTTATGAGAACCAGGGACAGATGTATGAAAACATCATGATTCCTATTACGGATGGAAAACGTATGTATAATATTCCTGTAAACCTGAAGGCTGCATACGAATCAGAGTCAAAAGAGATTGTGAAGGCTTTCGAAAAGGCTATACTTCTTCATACTATTGATGAGGCTTGGAAAGAAAATCTTCGTGAACTCGATGAACTCAAACATTCTGTACAGAACGCAAGCTACGAACAGAAAGACCCATTGTTGATTTTCAAGCTTGAGTCTGTGAAACTGTTTGACAATATGGTTTCGAAGATCAATAATAATACAATTTCTGTATTGATGCGTGCTCAGATACCGGTTCAGGAACCAGAACAGGTTCGTGAGGCAGCTCCGGAACCAGCTCCAAGAAAACAGCAGTATAAGGAAGAAAAGGTTGACCTCAATGATGCTTCTCAGCAGAGTGCTGCCGGTAAAGATACCAGAGAGGTTAAAAATGAGCCTTATAAAGCAGAAAAAACAGTTGGCAGAAACGATCCATGTCCATGCGGAAGTGGATTGAAATATAAGAACTGTCACGGAAAAGTATAAGAATTTTAATAAAATACACGTTTAAAAGGTCGTCTCTTAACAAAGGGACGGCCTTTATTATTATACCTTTATTACCTTTTAACTTCATAATATTCAGAAATATATTATTTTTGTACAAATAAAAAAATGAAGATATTATGAGAAAATATGCTTTATATATTTTTTTGCTGGTGAGTGTCGTCATTTCATCATGCAGTTCTATCCAGACACTTACTTATGATCAGCTGTCTCCGGCCGAAGTTAATTTCCCGTATCAGATATCTGTAGTTGGCGTCGTCAATAACATGCCGTCTCGTCCTGAACCTAAAAAGAATATTCTGACTTTAGGTCAAATTGAAGGTGAAGGGAAGAAAGCTACCGAGGCATTGGCTGGTCTTTTGGCAGACAGTAAATATTTTAATCAGGTTATAATATGCGATTCTGCTCTACGCTCTGATAATTATTCAACAAACCTTTCTGTTGATGAAGTTAGCAATCTTTCTTCAATGCTTGGAGTAGATATGATTATTTCATTCGAGAGACTATTGCTAAATGTCGAGAAAAAGGAATTTATTAATCCGGGCTGGGATGCATCGATACCTGTTCTTCAGGCTCAAGTCACTCCTATGGTGAGATTGTATTTGCCGGGAAGGCAGAATCCTTTGGTCGAACTTAGTGCAACGGATTCATTGTATTTCGATTTGGGATATAGAATTTCTGAAAAAGAGCTTATTCAAGAAGCTACATCTCACGCCGCATCAGTTATATGCAATAAAATAGTTCCTTACTGGCAGACGGTAAACAGGTTATATTTTAATGGTGGAGGAGTAGAAATGCGTGATGCCGGTGTTTATGTAAATGAAGGAAATTGGGAGGCAGCACGAGAATTGTGGACTCAAGTTTATAATCGTCAGAAAAAGGGAGATACAAAATTCAAGGCTGCATACAATATAGCGCTTTCGTATGAGATGACAGGCGATATGAATAAGGCTGAAGAATGGTTGAACAAAGCGTCCGATTACGTCAAATCAGGTTCGGACGATGAAATGGTTTTAAAGTATTATATTACCCAGTTTATAAAGAGGAAAGACGAGTTTGGAAAATTGAATATTCAAATGGGACGTTTTAATAACAATTTCTGAGCCGTTTGTTTTGAAACTTTATAATTTTTAGTAATTTTGAGGTAATAAATATTTTATGCCTATGAATGTTAGTGAAAAAACACGTGCAGCTATATCGTCATCTATTAGAGAAGCATTATGCAGATATGTTTCGGGCGATGAGAATACTGTTGTTACAGATATACATTTGCAACCGAAGCAGGATAGTGGAGAACTATTGATATTCAATGACGATGATGAAGAATTGGCCCGTACTATTATAGATGAATGGATAGAATGCGATTCGGAAGATTTTATGACTGAAGTCGAATCTGTCTTACGTTCGGAAATTGTAGCATTGAACGACCAGGGATATTTTGAAAAGTTGTCTTTACTGAAGCCATACTCATTTGTATTGGTAGATGAAGATAAGGAGACTGTCGCAGAGTTGATGTTGATTGATGACGACGACACCCTATTGCTTAACGATGAACTTTTGAAAGGGCTTGACGAAGAGCTTGATGCCTTTCTGAAGGATCTTTTGGAAAAATAATTAGTATTTTGTTATAATTCGGGGTAAGGTTACATAAATAGCCTTTCCCCGTTTTTTGTTTTATATTTAATGATGATTTATGGGAGAAAGGATTTTGTTTAGAAGAAACGAACAGTTGCATACCGTGAATCCCAGATGGCGCGGTAATCCTTCCGTTAAAGGTAAATTCTTTAACCGTCAGCACAGATGGCGTCCTGGAATGGGAAGTATTTTGAAATGGAGGTTCTCGCCTAATCCGCAAAGGAAAGAAAAACGTAGGATAAAGTGGAATCCCAATGTGAGATATCTCCATAGTCTTGATGCGGTAACAGGCAATTCGCTGATATGGCTTGGGCATAATTCTTTTTTTCTTCAGTTAGGCGGAAAACGTTTCATGATTGATCCTGTTTTCGGAAGCATACCTTTTGTGAAGAGAAGGAGTACTTTTCCTGCCGATCCTTCAATATTCAGGAATATAGACTATTTGCTTATCAGTCATGACCATTTCGATCATCTTGACAAACCGAGTGTGGCTCGTCTGGTTTCCGAAAATCCCGGAATGAAGTTATTTTGTGGTATCGGTACCGGACAACTGATAAAAGGATGGTTTCCTGAAATGGAGGTAATCGAAGCCGGATGGTATCAGCAGCATAAGGATGACGGACTTTGTCTGACCTTCCTTCCGGCACAGCACTGGAGCAAAAGAGGAGTGAGCGATGGCGGTGAACGCCTTTGGGGAGCTTTTATGATACAGGCAGACGGAATAACTATTTATAATAGCGGTGATACGGGATACGCTCACCATTTTAAGGAGTTGTCTGATATTTTCCCACACATTGACTATTGTATGATTGGAATAGGTGCATATAAGCCACGATGGTTTATGAAACCCAACCACATATCTCCATACGATGCTCTTACGGCTTCTGCCGAGATGGGTGCACGAATGACTATACCGATGCATTACGGCACTTTCGACCTTTCAGATGAGCCTTTATTTGATCCGCCTCATGTATTTGCTGCTGAGGCCAGAAAAAGGAATATGGATGTCATGATTCCTGAATTGGGTGAAGTGGTTAAATTACATCATATCAGATAGAATCTGTTTTCTTGGAAAAACGGGATACACCTCTATAAACAAAAAATGAACAGCCTTTCGGACTGTTCATTTTTTGTTTATAGAAATATATTCGGTTGATTATTTTTTCAAGGCAGCGATACTTTCTTTCAGTGCTGCAATCTTGGTTTCTGCGTCAGCCTGTTTCTTGCGTTCCATTTCAATAACGTTAGCCGGAGCCTTGCTTACAAACTTCTCGTTGCTTAGCTTCTTCATTACACTCATGAGGAATCCTTCCTGATATTTCAGGTCTGCTTCAAGTTTCTTCAGCTCTTCTTCCACATTGATAAGGTTGCCCAGAGGAACTGCATATTCAGTTGTACCAACCATGAACGAGGCTGCACCTTCTGCCTTGGCATCTACCTGTGCTATTTCAGAAAGGTTACATAACTTCTCTATCACAGCATTGAAGTCTGCTACAGGGCTTTCTCCAACCACTTCAAGATTCAAAGCCTCTTTCTGAGCAATGTTCTTCTGAAGTCTGATAGTACGGATGCCACCGATAACTTCTTTTACAGCTTCAAATTTGTTTATGATAGTTTCATCGTAAGTCTCTGTCATATTAAGAGTCTGAGTCATGATGCTTTCACCATCCTTGCGGTCATAGATGTGCTGCCACAACTCTTCAGTGATGAATGGCATGAACGGATGCAGAAGCTTGAGCAGTGTGTCGAAGAAACTTAAAGTCTTTTCGTAAGTCACGCTGTCGATAGGCTGTCCGTATGCAGGTTTCACCATTTCAAGATACCAGCTTGAGAATTCGTCCCAGAACAGTTTGTAAACTACCATAAGAGCCTCGCTCAGACGGTATTTGCCGAACAGGTCGTTTACTTCAGCTGTAGTCTTTGCAAGCATAGCTTCGAACCATTCAGTTGCCAGGCGTGCGTATTCAGGCTGTTCGTTTCCTTCTACGTTCCATCCCTTAACCAGGCGGAATGCGTTCCATATCTTGTTGTTGAAGTTACGTCCCTGTTCGCAGAGAGCATCATCAAACAGGATATCGTTTCCTGCAGGAGCAGCAAGCATCATACCCATACGTACACCGTCGGCACCATATTTATCAATCAGTTCAAGCGGGTCAGGCGAGTTACCAAGTGACTTGGACATCTTACGACCGATTTTATCGCGCACGATACCTGTGAAATATACATTCTTGAAAGGCATGTCGCCCATATATTCATATCCTGCCATAATCATACGTGCTACCCAGAAGAAGATGATATCCGGTCCTGTTACAAGGTCGGCAGTAGGGTAGTAGTATTTTATTTCCTCGTTGCCCGGATTGTTGATTCCGTCGAACAGAGAGATAGGCCACAACCATGAAGAGAACCATGTGTCCAGACAGTCTTCATCCTGACGGAGGTCTTCAATCTTCATGTCCTTGTTGCCTGTTTTCTCGATTGCAAGTTTCAAAGCTTCTTCAGCTGTTTCTGCCACTACGAATCCGCCCTGAGGCAAGAAGTAAGCAGGAATTCTGTGTCCCCACCATAACTGACGGCTGATACACCAGTCCTTGATGTTCTCCATCCAGTACTTGTATGTGTTCTTGTATTTTGCAGGATAGAATTTCAGTTCATCGTTCATTACAGGTGGCAACGCCATGTCTGCAAAGTGTTTCATCTTGAGGAACCACTGCATTGACAGCTTAGGTTCGATGGCAACGTTTGTACGTTCAGAGAAACCGACCTTGTTGTTGTAAGCTTCAACTTTTTCAAGAAGGCCTGCTGCTGCAAGATCTTTTTCTATCTGTTCGCGAACGTCGAAACGGTCCATGCCTACATACATTCCGGCAGCTTCGCTGATAGTACCGTTGTCATTGAAAATATCTATTGACTGGAGGTTATATTTTTCACCCAGCATGTAGTCGTTTACGTCGTGTGCAGGAGTAACTTTCAAGCATCCTGTACCGAATTCGATATCAACGTAGTCATCTTCGATAACAGGGATTACTCTGTTCACCAATGGAACAATCACTTTCTTGCCCTTAAGCCATTCGTTTTTAGGGTCGTTAGGATTTATACACATTGCAGTATCACCCATGATAGTTTCCGGACGTGTAGTGGCAACTACGGCGTAGCGTCCTTCAGCATCGCCTTCAACCTTATATCTCAGGTAGTAGAGTTTGCTGTGTTCTTCCTTGTAGATTACTTCTTCGTCAGAAAGTGCTGTCAGGGCTTTAGGGTCCCAGTTCACCATACGTACACCGCGGTAGATCAGTCCTTTGTTGTAAAGATCAACAAATACCTTTATCACACTCTTGCTTCTTTCTTCGTCCATAGTGAAAGCCGTGCGGTCCCAGTCGCATGAAGCGCCAAGTTTGCGCAACTGTTTCAGGATTATGCCTCCGTGTTCGTGAGTCCATTCCCAAGCATGTTTCAGGAATTCCTCTCTGGTGAGGTCGGTTTTCTTTATTCCCTGTTGAGCCAGTTTGTTTACCACCTTGGCTTCTGTAGCGATAGATGCGTGGTCTGTACCCGGAACCCAGCATGCGTTCTTGCCCATCATACGGGCACGACGTACCAGGATGTCCTGTATAGTATTGTTAAGCATGTGTCCCATGTGGAGCACTCCGGTCACGTTTGGTGGCGGGATTACGACGGTATATGGTTCGCGTCCGTCCGGTTTAGAACTGAAAAGTTTGTTGTCCAGCCAATACTGGTACCATTTCCCTTCCACATCTGCGGGATTGTACTTACTTGCTAATTCCATGATTTATATCTAATTATTATTTGTTTTTACGAAATGTATAATCGGTTGCAAAATTAATAAAAGTTGTTCGAAAATTCAATATAATGACCTATAGTCTTTATGACTTATTCCGGACGACGATATTGTTTTCTTTTCCAGAAATTGAATCCGGCATAAATCTTCAGGCTTCCAAAGGAATTTGTCATCGAGAAGTTATCTTTTCTATAGTCGTAGGTGTGTAGTATTAGTGTGGCTCCTACATAGTATTTGCTGTTGTTCCAGGTTATTCCGGCTCTGGTTATGAGGTCGAAGTTTATATCCTTCACCCACTGTGTCCAGTCAGAATTAGGAGTAGTAAGTGTGTCGTTTATTCTCGCTTTTTTATATCCGATGGCAGGAAGTAATGAAATATTAAGAAGACAGTTTTTGGCAAAGACCCAGTTGTAGCCGTATCCGAGGCTTAAATTAAAGTCTGTATATGCAAGCTTGTTGAAGTTTAATGAAGGACGTATCTGATCCTTGATTTCCTGTGGTAGTTTGCTTTGGTCGAAAGTAATGTCATGCTGCGAGAAGGCAAAGCCTGCCATTAGCGATCCGCAGCTTTTCTTTTGGTTTGTTGACTGGCTGTATGCTGCCGGATATGAATATTTTTCGCTATTGAATATATAGTAGGCATTAAGTCCTTTAATCTTGCTGTTGAAGCCGTTGAAATTTGTGCCTATATATTTTTCGGCATTATCAAAGTTTTTGCAGGTGGTTATTCTGAAATTGCTTCCTGTTTTTCGGTAATACAGATCCACACCGAATTTAGCACTGTAAAGGTTGAAAACCATTTCTGTTCTTGGCTTTTCCCTCTCTTTCTTGAATAAGCTGGCCAGATCGAACGAGTAGCCCAGGAAAATCCATCTCCATCCGAAATAGACTCCAAGCTTTGTGTTTACTTTTGGTGCGAAACCCAGTAATTGATTACCGTTTTCGCCTGTTCCGCTCAAGCGATAATGTTCAAACCATGTACTTTGTTCAAGCATCATGGTCAGGTTGTATTTATTGGGCTGTATATAATTCGTGTCCGTTGCGTTAAACCATTCAACGCTTCTATTGAAAAACTTTTTGAACGGACTTGTTTGATTGTCGTATTTTAAATCAGACAAACAATTCAGCGAATCGCTTATAGCAGTCTGCACACATTCTTTTTCCTCATTCTGTGCTTTCAGTAAACGTGGAATGAGGAGGAACAGTATTGTTGCTGAAACTAAAAGAATGCGTGCCGACATTTTATTAAAGTTTATTCAGTATGCGGTCCATAGCCCAGTTGGTAGGAGTGGCGCTGATGCCATCGCAGGTACAGATTGCTTTTCCTTGCAGATGTTCCACTACGGCCTTTATCAGTGGTAGCTGCACATGCGGAGGATTGGGTGGAAGTATTTCTTCGCGTCCTCTTTCCGTATGTAAAGCTATAGGGTCGTAAGTGAACACTGAAAAACATATCATGCCTTTGTCTCCTATTATTTCAATTCTGTCTTCTTTTGCAGATTCATGAGCAACAAAACACCATGAGCCGGAACCGGGGAGACCCGAATCGAATTTAAAGCATGCGCTTATGGTGTCTTCAGCTTCGTATAAACCGCCACGATTGTTCTTGTATCCTTCAGCTTCGAGTATGCATCCGAACATATCTTGCAGCAAGTCCAGCTGATGAGGCGCCAGATCGTAGAAATATCCTCCTCCTGCAATAACTGGCTGCACGCGCCACGGAAGGTTCTTGCTGTTATAGTCCAGGGCTCTTGGAGGTTGTGCAAACCTTATTTGAACATTTATTACGTTTCCTATTTCTCCGGACGTTACAAGTTCCTTCACTTTTTGGAAATACGGCAGATACCGCCTGTAGTAAGCCACAAAACAAGGAATTCCTGTCTCTTTTGATATTCTGTTTATTCTGGCACAATCTTCGTATGATGCCGCCATAGGTTTTTCTATATACACAGGCTTTCCTGCTTTCATTGCCATGATGGCAAATGTGGCATGCGAGGATGGAGGTGTTGCTATATATATGGCATTTACTTCTTCATCACCTATCAGCTCCTGCGCATCAGTGTACCATTTAGGTATGTTGTGTCTTTGAGCGTATGATTTTACTTTTTCTTCATCGCGGCTCATTACGGCAACTACTCTGGATCCTTCCACCATATTGAATGCGGGACCGCTTTTCTTTTCTGTCACTTCTCCGCATCCTATGAAACCCCAATTTACCTTATCAAAATTCATCATAACAGACTAATAATTTCGCTTAAAGTATTCGTTATATAAATCTTTGTATTCCTTGGTCTTGATATATCTCTCCAGCCAGCTGTTTATACTGTCAAGCAGTATTGGAGCATTTCTGTTAACTCCCCATGAGTAGAACTGATTAAAACTTATGTTTGTATTCAGATCAAGATTTTTGAATCTTCTCATATACATTTTTGCGGTTCTTTCATCGCATACGGCATAATCAATATCTCCTGCCGATACCATTGCTAATAGTTGTTCTGGCCCATAGTCGGTTATTTCTTCTATGTATATCGAATCGCCTATCTCGTCCATCAGATTATTGATTCTCATCAGTGCAGGCGAGTCCTTTATTATATGTATGGTCTTGCCGGCAAGTCCTAGAGGGCTGTCAATGCGATTGTCTTCGTCGTTTCTTTGAATAAGTATCTGTTTCCCGATGGCGAATGGATTTGTAAATAAGATACTGTCTTTCAGTTGTGAGGTAGTTGCAGTTCCCAGTGCAATCATATCGTATCTTCCTTCTATGACACCTTTGATTCTTTTCTCAAAACTCATTTCGGGTGTTATTTCAAGTTTTATACCTTTTTCTTTTGCAAAAGCACTTAATACTTCATAATCAAACCCGTAGGTCTCTCCCTTGAATATATAATAACTTAGGGCATTGTATTCTGTTACAGCTTTTATGACTCCCGACTCTATAATCCCCTGATAATCTCTGGGATAGAACTTTTCCTCAGGATTCTTTCTGGAGAACAATAGTATTATAACAGTCGATACGACTATTATGGATATTATATATTTCAGAATCTTTTTTGCCATACACTCAGCCGATTTTATATAGTTAATCAAAGAAGTTCCATGAGATGCCTATCTTTAGTCCTCTTGGGTTTAACGGATAATGTGGAGCAAAGAAATAACTTCTTTCGCCTGTTCCTTGCACCAGGTTATACATCATCAGGAAAAAGCGAGTACGTTTCAGATGTAAATTTATGTATCCGTTTACCAGTGGATAACCTCCAAGCTTATATTTTGTTTCCGGATTCTGCAGATAGAACTGTCCTATTGCCGGTGCATAGTCAGGTGCATAGTATTGTGTAAAATATCTTACGTCTGCTCCCAATTCCACTGTAAGAACTTTTTTGGCCAGTCCTGCTCTGATGTAGAGATTGTGATAAAGCACAAGATCCGGCAGTGGAAGAACACTGTTGTTACTGCTTTTCTGATACACAATCTCATTGTCAAGATGTAAGATGCCAAATTTGAAATCTTGCCTTAGTTTGGCGCTGAACACCTGTATGCTTCCTGGGTTCTGCCTTACAGTAACATTGTTCTTATACGTCTTTATATTGGCATCGTTGGCATCTGTGTATCCTACTGAGACATTGTCCAGATACGTATAGTTAGTGATGTTTTCCACGCCTGCCTGCAGTTGCGTACGCCAGCGGTCTATACTTAGTCTTCCCTCTATCTTTGTGCGTGTTATCATTGACAGGTCATTGTCCCACCAGTAGTGTTTCGAATGGAAATGTCTGTAATAGAATGCCGGATTCAGGTTCTTTATATATGCGTTTACATCCAGCCTTACAGTGTCGTTGAACAGACGGAAGTTCAAGTCTCCTCTTCCTTCTATATTGAATTGTCCTATATCTTCACCCAATATCGCAACTTCACCCAATACATCATAGTGTAAAGTTTTTCCTTGTGCCTTTGTCAATTGTCCGCCCACTGACAATACATTCTCCTTGTAGTCTCTCATATATTGTCCAGGAGTACCTTCTATACTGTCTGTCATTGAGAATCTTCTGTGTTCGAAACTCAAAAAGGCTGTCAGTCCGGCTTTTGCCCATTTGTTGAACCCTTCTCTAAGTGATATTCCAACCGTATTCTTGACAGACATGTATTTTGTCACGTCAGTGGAGTCGGTTCCAAGATAGTGGTTTTCGAAATATTTCCTGTTTTGCTCATCGTTGTATGAGATATACTGTCGTGTGTTCATATCCACCTTTACGGTGTGTATGAAGCTTGTTACCGGAACAAATACTTCTTTTGCTATGGTATCGTTCTCGGTACTTTCATCTTTATAAAATCCCAGATTATATCTGTGTGTCAGGAACGCGTGGTATCCTGTATTCTTGTTCCAGATATCTTCGAGGTTAGTCTGTATTTCATACGATTTATACACTCTTCCACCGTCTGCCATTTCTATAGGTGCTGTCACGTATCGGTCGTCTGCTATACCTCCGTTTTCGGTAACTCTTATGTTGTCGTTTATAAAATTGAAGTGCATTTCGTATTTATCGCCATGATAATATGCAAACAGGTTACCGTTGAACTGTGCTGTTGACTGGTTCATATATTTACCTCTGCCATATATGTAGTCTATGTCGAAACCGAAACCAAGCCTTTTGTTGGCATTAACGGCAAAGTAGGCTTTAAATCTTTCTTCGGCACGTCTTCCTGCTCCGTGTTTGTAATAAGTAAGATTAGTGAACGGAGATTTTGTGTTTGTATATTTGACTTTTCCCGGTGTTACAAGAGCAAAATCATAAGGGTCAGTGAAAAACTCCTGTGTGGTTTCTGCCCTTTCGAAGAAAACATGTGATATGCGTGGCGAGCCAAGATTACCAAGATAAGTATAATGTCCTGTCGGTCCGCCATTGTCGTTTGTGTTTTGAAATCCGAATTGGAGAGTGTCAACCGGTATTGCAGTTTTTGTCCCGAAACGTTCGTCTATGGTCCATGAACTCAAACCTATGGGCACGGTACTTGCATCAACCACGGCAGTTGTGTCTATAGGATTTCCGTTTCTGTCATAACGGTCGCTGCTGAGTCCTGAAGCAGATGAGCCGTATTGGCTTTGCATCATATTTTGTGCGAATGTATTGACGCACACTAATATTAATATAGCTGTAATAAGTATCTTTCTCATATCGTGGCAAAGATAGTGCAAAACGATAGAAGTACAAAGCGAAAACATAGTTTTCGGCTTTTAATTCAGGGGTGAGTCCTATCTTGTCCAAAGATACGATATAAAAACGAAAAAAGGAGGATAATCATTATAGATTACTCCTCCTTTTTGGTATATTATTGAGTTATTATGCTTCTTTTATTATTTCCATACCGATGCGGATAGCTTCTTCGTTCATCGGTATAAGATGATGGTGACGTTCCGGCAGAGTCTTGCGCAAAGCTTTTACTACACTTTCTGTTGATACTACCGGCATCAGTTTCAGCAATCCGCCAAGTACTATCATGTTGAAAGTCTTTGCCATGTTGCGTTCATTAGCTTCGTCCATAGCATCAATGCGATAAACTTTTATATCTTTTCTGGTAGGAGGATTGATAATTCCATATCCGTCGTAGATAAGTATTCCGCCAGGTTTTACCTTACTTTCGAATTTTGCCAGTGATGGCTGGTTCAATATTATGGCGCAGTCATATTTGCTCAATATTGGTGATGAAATTCTTTCATCGCTCACAATAACCGTTACGTTTGCTGTACCACCTCTCTGTTCAGGTCCGTATGCCGGCATCCAGGTCACTTCCTTGTTTTCCATCAATCCGGAGTAAGCAAGAATTTTACCCATGGACAAAACTCCCTGTCCTCCAAATCCGGCTATAATTATTTCATGCTTCATTTTCTTTTTGAATAATAGAGTGATTGAATATTATAAAGTAGTGTCCTTCAGGTCGCCTAGAGGGTAGAACGGGAACATGTTCTCTTCCATCCATTTGTTGGCTTTTTCAGGTGACATTTTCCATCCAGAGTTACATGTAGATACTATTTCCACCAGGTTAGAGCCTTTACCTTGCATAGAATTTTCGAATGCTTTTCTTATGGCTTTCTTTGCCTTGCGGATGGCTGCAACAGTTTGAACAGACTGTCTTGTAACGTAGCATGTGCCTTGCAGTGTAGCTGCAATTTCAGTCATTTTAAGCGGATAACCGTGTATTTCAGGGTCACGTCCGTAAGGACAAGTAGCTGTTTTCATTCCCACCAGTGTAGTAGGAGCCATCTGTCCGCCTGTCATACCGTATATAGCGTTATTAATGAAGATGATGGTAATATTTTCACCTCTGTTGAGTGCATGTATAGTTTCTGCTGTACCAATACATGCCAAGTCGCCATCTCCCTGATATGTGAACACCAGTCTGTCCGGCCACAGTCTCTTTATTGCAGTGGCAAGTGCTGGCGCACGTCCGTGAGCGGCTTCCTGACAGTCAATGTCAAGATAGTTATACATGAATACAGCACATCCCACAGGGCTGACACCTATAGCCTTTTCGCTCATTCCCATTTCTTCTATTACTTCGGCAATAAGCTTGTGTACCACACCGTGGCTACATCCCGGGCAGTAGTGCATTGGGTTATCATTAAGCAGTTTCGGCTTCTGGTAAACCAGATTTTCCGGCTTCATTATTTCTTCTTTTGTCATATTATTTTCCTCCGTCATTGTCATAGTAAGAAGCGGAACACGAATTCTATCATCTTCAGGAACAGTGAAGCGCCGCATACATAAAAGAATACGGTTTTGTCATCGCCTAAAGTGAAATATAGGATAATAGATGCCAGTGCTCCAATCATGAACAGAATGTTCAATATGTTTCTTATCTTGTCGTTGTCCATTATTTATTCTTACTGGGGTTATTTAATGAGTTTTTCTTTCAAAGCATCTACCACTTCGTCCGGGTCAGGTACGATACCTCCCAAACGGCCGAAATGGTGTACAGGTACGTTGCACTCTACAGCCAGTTTTACATCTTCAATCATTTGTCCGCTGTTGAGTTCTACCACCAATATACCTTTGACTTGTTTTGCTCTTTCTGCAATTTCCGGAGATGGGAACGGCCATAATGTTATAGGACGGAACAGACCTACCTTTATACCTTCCTCGCGTGCATGCTCCATTGCCTTTTGTGCTATACGTGCGCATGAACCGAATGCTACTATCAGGTATTCCGCATCTTCGCATTCTATTTCCTCATAACGTCTTTCGTTGGCTTCTATTTCAGCATATTTGTTCTGCAGATGTAAGTTTCTCTGTTCCATTACGGCAGGATCAAGTTCCAGAGAAGTGATTACGATAGGTTTGCGTCCTTTGCAGCCTGTAGAAGCCCATGGACACTGTTCGATTATTTCTTCGTCTGTACGTCTTGGACGTGGCTCAGGCAATACCACCTTTTCCATCATCTGACCTATTACGCCGTCAGCAAGTATCATTGCAGGATTGCGGTATTTGAAAGCCAGGTCAAAACCTAGTTTTACGAAATCTGCCATTTCCTGAACTGATGCCGGTGCAAGTGCTATCAGGCGATAGTCTCCGTGTCCTCCTCCTTTTGTAGTCTGGAAATAGTCCGCCTGACTTGGCTGTATTGTTCCCAGTCCCGGACCTCCACGCATTACGTTCACGATAAGACAAGGCAATTCTGCTCCTGCTATATAAGATATACCTTCCTGTTTAAGGCTGACGCCGGGACTTGATGATGATGTCATTACCATTTTTCCTGTTCCCGCACCACCATATACCATGTTTATTGCGGCAACTTCACTCTCTGCCTGCAGAACCACCATTCCGGTTGTTTCCCATGGCTTCTGTTCAGCCAGTGTTTCAAGCACTTCTGATTGCGGAGTGATAGGGTAACCGAAGTATCCGTCCACGCCGATGCGTATTGCGGCGTGTGCTATGGCTTCGTTACCTTTCATTAGAACTACTTCTTCTGCCATATTTTTTCTTTATTTATCGTTTATTCTTAATAGTATGGTTATTCACATTTAGCCCTGTAAACAGTCAGGCAACCGTCAGGGCATACGATAGCGCATGATGAACAACCGTTGCAAGTGTCTTCTACCACCTGCTGTACATAATTATATCCTTTTTGATTTACTTTTGGAGTAAGAGCCAATACTTTAAGCGGGCAGGCTACCACACAAAGGTTGCATCCCTTGCATCGCTCGGTGTTTACTACCACCACTCCTTTCATTTTAGCCATAAATATACGTATTTAGTTTTTATTGATTAAACATATCTTTATTATAGAAATTCAGGATATCCATCATCATGGCTCTGGCGTCTTTTGCCGGACTTTCCGGATTGATGTTTATGGCTTCCTGATAATTGTTGAGCGCGCCTTGCCAGTCACCAAGTTTTCTGCATGCATTTCCTTTCAGATAATAAGCTCTGTCGGCATACTCATTATTCTGTTCTATAATCCTGTCCAGGGCTTCCTTGGCTTCGGCTATATGGCCGTCATTAATCATTATTTTTATGTTCTCCAGTATATAATTCATCAAGATACAAAATGTTAAGACGTATGCAAAGATACATTTTATTTAATATCAAAGTCTATTTTTTAAGAATAAATAGTCATCAAATATCCTTTTTTAGTGTGTCTTGTTGTTATTTTATGTATTTCTTTTGTAAGTATTTTTATTTATTATACCTTTGCGAGGTTGAAACAAAAAGAATGAAAAACGGAAATATAACTAACTTTAAGAGTTTAAAATGAACAAAATTATTTCAAAAGAACATTTTTCAGAGAAAGTTTTTAAGCTTGTTATTGAAGCTCCTCTGATTGCAAAATCTCGTAAAGCAGGTCATTTTGTTATCGTACGTGTTGGCGATAAGGGTGAACGTATGCCTCTTACCATAGCCGAAGCAGATCCTGTGAAAGGTACCATTACATTAGTGGTTCAGAAAGTGGGATTGTCTTCAACTCGTCTTTGTGAGTTGAACGAAGGAGATTATATCACAGACGTAGTAGGACCTCTGGGTAAAGCTACACATATTGAAAACTTTGGTACTGTGGTTTGTGCCGGAGGTGGAGTAGGGGTTGCTCCTATGCTTCCTATCGTTCAGGCTCTGAAGGCTGCCGGAAACAAGGTTATTACAGTACTGGCCGGACGTTCAAAAGAACTTATCATTCTGGAAAACGAGATGCGTGCAAGTTCTGACGAAGTAATTATAATGACTGACGACGGCTCATACGGAAAGAAAGGTCTGGTGACAGAAGGTATCGAAGAAGTGATCAAGCGCGAAAAGGTAGATAAGTGTTTTGCCATCGGTCCTGCCATCATGATGAAGTTCGTTTGTCTGCTCACAAAGAAATACGAAATTCCTACAGATGTATCTTTGAATACTATCATGGTTGACGGTACAGGTATGTGTGGTGCATGCCGTATCACTGTAGGGGGTAAGACTAAGTTTGTTTGTGTGGATGGTCCTGAGTTCGACGGACATCAGGTTGACTTCGATGAGATGTTGAAACGTATGGGGGCATTCAAGGATATTGAAGTGGAGGAAATCCACAAGCTTGATCCTAAACCGGATACATGCGAAGCTGTAAAACCGGCTGATGACCGTTCTGCACAGTGGCGTGAAGAATTGCGTAAGAGTATGAAACCTAAAGAACGTACTCTTATCCCACGTGTACATATGAACGAGCTTGATCCTGAATACCGTTCACACAGCCGTAAGGAAGAAGTTAACCTTGGCTTGAATGAAGAACAGGCTCTGACAGAAGCTAAGCGTTGTCTTGACTGTGCCAATCCTTCATGTATGGAAGGCTGTCCTGTAGGAATCAATATACCGACATTTATAAAGAATATAGAACGTGGTGAGTTCCTTGAAGCTGCACGTGTGTTGAAACAGACTAGCGCACTTCCGGCTGTTTGCGGTCGTGTATGTCCACAGGAAAAACAGTGCGAGTCTAAATGTATCCACCTGAAGATGGGACACGAAGCTGTAGCTATCGGCTATCTTGAACGTTTCGCTGCCGATTATGAACGCGAAAGCGGACAGATTTCTGTACCTGAAATAGCTGAAAAGAAAGGAATCAAAGTAGCGGTTGTTGGTTCAGGTCCTGCAGGTCTTTCATTTGCCGGCGATATGGCAAAGATGGGTTACGATGTAACTGTGTTCGAGGCTTTGCACGAAATTGGCGGTGTGTTGAAATACGGTATTCCTGAATTCCGTCTCCCTAACAAGATTGTTGACGTGGAAATAGACAACCTGTCTAAGATGGGTGTGGAATTCGTTAAGGACTGTATCATCGGTAAGACTGTAAGCGTGGAAGACCTCGAGAAAGAAGGATTCAAAGGTGTCTTTGTTGCATCTGGTGCCGGTCTGCCTAACTTTATGAATATTCCGGGTGAGAACTCTATCAATATTATGTCATCTAATGAGTACCTGACACGTGTCAACCTGATGGATGCTGCAAGCGAAGATTCTGATACTCCTGTCACATTCGGTAAGCGAGTTGCTGTAATCGGTGGTGGTAACACTGCTATGGACTCTGTCCGTACAGCACGCCGTCTTGGTGCAGAAAAGGCAATGATTATCTATCGCCGTTCGGAAGCGGAAATGCCTGCACGTCTTGAAGAGGTTAAGCACGCCAAGGAAGAAGGAGTAGAGTTCCTTACACTGCATAACCCTATTGAATATATTGCTGACGAAAAAGGTCGTGTGAAACAGGTTGTTCTTCAGAAGATGGAACTAGGCGAACCTGACGCTTCAGGTCGTCGCAGTCCTGTTGCCATACCTGGAGCTATCGAAACAATAGATATCGATATGGCTATCGTCAGCGTAGGTGTATCTCCTAATCCTATTGTTCCAAACTCTATTCCTGGCCTGGAACTCGGACGTAAAGGTACAATTGCAGTAAATGAAGATATGCAGTCTTCAATTCCTACAATTTACGCAGGTGGTGACATCGTTCGCGGTGGTGCTACAGTTATCCTTGCCATGGGCGACGGTCGTCGTGCTGCTGCTGCAATGGACAAACAGTTGAGCGGAAAATAAAAAATAGATTTGAATACAGTTTTAAACGATACTTGAATAACGTTTAAAATATTTCTATAATGAACAGTCCCGACCATATTGCTAATGGTTGGGACTGTTTATTTTTTGTGTGTATTATTTATGGTTAACAGATTAAAGTGCTAATTTTGCATCCGTAATTTATCCTGATATAATGAACATAGAAATAAGAAAAGCCGTTACTGCAGATATTGACAGACTGATGCAGATATTTTCCATAGCCAGAGAGTTTATGAAATCTTCCGGAAATCCTAATCAGTGGATAAACGGTTATCCGCAAGAGGAATTTATCTCTAAGGAAATAGCAGACGGACATTGTTTCGTCTGTATAAATAAGGAAAACGGAAATATAGTTGCCACGTTCTGTCTTATCAAGGGTCCCGATCCTACATATTCCTACATAGAAGATGGTGAGTGGCCTGACAATGAACCGTATTATGTCATACATCGTCTGGCATCGGACGGTAGTGTCAAGGGTATAGCGTCAATGTGTATAGAGTGGAGTTCTTTAATCTCCCCATGTCTGCGTGTTGATACTCATCATGACAACAAGGTAATGCAGCATCTTCTTGAGAAGAATGGTTTTGTGAGGTGCGGAATAATTTATGTTGCAAACGGAACACCGCGGATAGCATATCAGAGGAACACCAATAATAAATAACGGGTTATGAAGAAAAACAAGTTTCAGATAGAGGTGCCGGGAGGAGCGGACAAGGTTCTGCTTCACACCTGTTGTGCTCCATGTTCTTCAGCAATAATAGAATGTCTGATGCAGCACGGAGTGCGTCCTACCATATATTATTGCAATCCCAACATTTATCCTCTTGAGGAGTATAATATCCGCAAGGATGAATGTACAAGATATGCCAAGTCGTTAGGGCTCGATATCATAGATGCAGATTATGATCATCCGCAGTGGCTGGAATGTATAAAAGGTATGGAGAATGAGCCTGAGAGGGGAGGACGCTGCCTTCGCTGTTTCAAAATGCGCCTGCGTGATACGGCACGTTATGCACACGAACACGGGTTTACCGTTATAACCACAACTTTGGCTTCATCACGATGGAAAAGCCTAGAACAGATAAACGAGGCCGGACACTATGCCGTTGAGCCATATCAGGATGTCATTTGGTGGGAACAGAACTGGCGTAAGGGTGGTTTGAGCGAGCGCCGTATTGCCATAATAAAGGAATATAATTTTTATAATCAGCAGTATTGCGGATGTGAATTCAGCATGCGTAAGCCTTCGGATAATAAGGTTTTATGACTGTCTTTCGGGCGTGCGCACGTTTCACTTAAAGCGTGCGTCCATTCGAATCAAAGCGTGCGCACGTTTTACCTTAAATGTGCGCACGTTTTTTTTGAGACATAAAACCGGATAAAAAGGACATTTTGTATCTAAATCAAGACATGTTCTTTATTGCTGTTTTTCCTCTTCTTTTATTTCCTTTTTCTCAATCGGTTTGGAATTTTCCTTGTAAGCTGAGAATCCTTTCACTATTACCCTTTCCTTCTTCGTTCCTTCGTCTTCTTCGGAAATGGCAGAGCCTAGTTTGTCTATGTTCTCTTTTATCGCATTTCTCGTGTCAAAGAAACTGTCGAGTATCAGTTTCAGATGTTCTTCGGGCTCCAGAACACTTTCTGTAAAGAATGTATGGCAGTGCGAGTGGATACCGATTTCTTTGTCACCTTCATTCTCGGCCATGAAAACCGTAGTGATGAACGAGCTTATGTTCACTGCATTGATGACTTCTTTCAGATACGGCAGAACAGGATTGTCGGCATTAATTGTTCCCCACCACGGATACCATATCATGACAAAGGGTACTTCATCCTGGAATGACAGGTAGAAATCGTCACCCTGATACATGAAGCCTATATTGCCGTCTTCATTCTTCTCGGGGTTACATCCCATTTTTTTCAGTGTGGAGACAATAAGTTCCTCTGTAGATATTTTAGGTGTATCGGCAGCGGGAAATCCTTCTTTAAAACTGCTTATTATCTTCTTTTCCCTTCGCCATGAAAGGTAAACTATTATTGCCGGCCATAATGCTAATGCAAGGACTGCCACAAGGATTGTAATATCGGAAATGTTGTTCATAATTTAAGGCTTTAAAACGTTTGTTGTGGTATAAAGATACGAAAAAAATATGATTAAATACATAAACGTGTTTTTTACTTTTATAGATAAGTCTTTTTTTTATCTATGTGAATGTGTACTTTTTGTTTAAATGTAAAAAATGCTACTTTGTGTATCTATTTTTATTATATTTTACTTGTCCGTTTTATATAAACTTCTAACTTTGCATTCAAAACTTTAAAATATATTAATTATGAAAAAACATTATTTTTTATTTGTAATTCTGAGTTTATTCTGTTTTTATAATGTAGTTGGCCAGGAAAAAGTCAATGATGTTGTATCTGATGAATACAATAGAAGTAGCATATCTGTTGTTTATTTGTCAAGGGGGGATGCATATGATTCTCAATTAAAGAATTACATAAAGACTAATTTTATGAATTCTGAAAAGGTTAGTAAATTTGATATTAATTTTATTAAGACAAAAGAACTTAATATTAGCGTTCCAAGAAACACTCAGATTACTGTAGATAAAATAAATTCTAATCCTGAATTTCAATTAATAGGTAAAGAGATCCTTTCATATTGGTTTAACAGAAAAGATAATGGGGAGATGGATGCAAAAATTGTTGAACAGAGAGGACGTTACAATGTTACAGATCAGGACTATTTCAATGCTCAAGTTGCAAAAGTTGGTCTTTCTGCATTAAAGGATGGAGGATATGAACTGGTTAAAAATAGTTATGTACTTTTTTTGGATTATTCAAATGTTGCTAAAAATGTCGATGATAAAGGCAATGTTAGTTGGACGTCACAGGCAAATGTCTATGTTTATAAATTGAATTATACAGATGAGGTTTACAATACAGTTATGAATTCTTGGATTTATGATGATGATGATGAAACTGTAAAGCAACAAAAGAATGAAATTTGGAATAATATGAATGTAGGCCTTAATTTTGTTGCATCTGGAGATTATTCTGTGTCTAAAAGTGAATCTGATGGAGGATTGGAAACATCTGCTATAGAAAGTTATCAGTCTGCTATTCATGTGTTGGAAAATAAAATAGATAAATGGAGTGTGGCTTCTGCGATAACTCATGTGAAACCTCTTAGAGCGAAAATAGGTAAGAAAGAAGGAGTGAAGAACGCAGCAAGATATCGAGCATATATTTATACTGAAGATGAAAATGGTAACTTGAAGTCTGTTTCTAAAGGATATGTTCGTGCTACTAAGGTTGCAGATAATAGAATCAATGCATCAGGTGAAACCCCTGAAAGTGAATTTTATCAGATTTCTGGTTTTAGACTTAGCGAAGGTGCAATCCTGAAACAAAAGAATGACTGGGGATTGGGTGGTGGATTGAGCTATAGAGTAGGCTCTTTCAATGGTTATTATCTTAATCTTGACAAACTTATAAGCATTAATACCAAAGGTATATCTCAGTATGCTCTTGTTAATATCGGTTTTAACATACTTTCTGAAAATAAACTTGAGGATAATGGTTTATATACTTCTACTTCATCTGGAGTAAGTTTTGTAAATGCTTCGTTAGGTTATGGTGTTGGTATTCGTCCATTTATAAGATATTTTGAACTTATGCCTTATGTTTTGGTTGGTATTGATGGCATAAATGTAAACGGTGAAGAAGATAATGATTCTGATGATTCTTCATTTAGTGAAAAGTCGGCTTATACAGGCTCTTTGGGATTGAAATTCAATATGAATATTGCTTATCCACTCCAGCTGTTCGGATCATTGGATTATTCTGCTCTTCTATATCAAGGAGAAGTATATGAACAACGTAATGAGACACTTGATGATTTAGGCAGAAAAAGCGGTATAGGTTTTAATATCGGTTTAAAATATATTTTCTAAAATGTTGGAATAGTAAAATATACAGTATTATGAATAGGTTTTTATCATTTTTATTGGTGTTGATGCTGTCAGTACCATTAGTCTTTTCTCAAAATAGAAAAGAACGTAAGGCTTTGTTTGAAAGTATGCAGAATTTCGAGATTAGAACAGTAAAAGTCGGAACAGAGGGAACAAAATTTGTTAAAGTCTGGGGGTACGGCAAGAAAGTAGATGATGCTATTGTTCAGGCAAAGAAGAATGCCGTTTATGCTTGTATTTTTCGTGGACTGCCTGCATCAAGTACGGCAAATGCAACACCTGCTATATGTAAGGATGTAAATGCATATAGTGCCAATCAGGATTATTTTGATAATTTTTTCCAGACAGCTGGACCATATATTGGTTTTGTAAATATGACAACTGATGGTGTTCCTTCTGGACAGGATCGTTTGAAGGTGAAAAAAGGTTATAAAGTAGCTATTTATGTACAGGTAATGTTCGATAATCTGCGCAAGAAATTAGAAGCAGATGGCATCGTTAAGAGTTTATCAAGTGGTTTTTAATAAATATAGTATGGTTATGAAGTTTAATTCATTGATAATAAACTTTTTATTGTTACTTGTGCCAGCAGTAGCATTTAGTCAGGCCAAAAAGCCTACAATAATGGTTATTCCCAGTGATAATTGGTGTATAGCAAATGGTTTCTATTCTGAAGTAAACATGGATGGAGTAAGTATGAAAGCCATGGATTATCAGAAGGCTTTTCAGGAAAATAGTGAAATCAGAGTTATAATATCCAAGATGGGAGATATTATGGCTGCAAGGGGATTTCCGATAAAGTCAACTGAACAAACATTGAAAGATATGGTGACTGATGAAGCGTATATATCTCTGATTCAGAGTAAAGAAAGTGGAAGTCCTGTTCAGGAAACAGAAATTGACATATTGAATAGAAAAGCAAAACCAGATATAATTCTTGATTTGGATTATAAGATAAATCGTATAGGACCTAAGAAACAAATATCGTTTAACCTGACTGCTATTGATGCGTATTCCAAGAATATTATATCTGGAAATACAGGAGTAGGTAGTGAATCTACAGCTCCTGTAACTACATTGCTGGAGGAAGCAGTATTGAGTTACATGGATAATTTTACTACCGGACTTCAGAACTTTTTTGACGATATGTTTGAAAATGGGCGAAATATCACGGTTGAACTTAAACTGTTCGAGTCTGCAGCATTTGATTTAGAAACAGAATATGAATATAATGGTCAGATTGCCGAGCTTGCAGATATTATATATGTATGGTTTGAGGACAATACAGTACAAGGACGTTTCGATGAAAGAAGCCGTAGTGCAACATCCATTATTTATAATGATGTACGTATGCCTTTGATGGGAAAGAGTCTTTCTGGAAAGGAAAGAGCTATGAGTACAAGCAATTATATGAACGGACTAGTAAATTTCCTGAAACAATATGACATCCCTGCTAAGAAAATCATAAGGGGACAAGGTCAAGTAATATTGGTTTTAGGAGAAAAATGATAATAAAAATAATTTGTATGAAATATTTTTCGTATATAGTTTTATTAATTCTTTTGTTTTCAGAGAGTGTTTGGGCTCAAAGTCAAATTTCGATAACACCTATTGTTCCTGATGAATTGAATTTGAACAGTAGTCTTTCTAATACTCTTAAACAAAGACTATTGCAAATGGCTACTGTAAATGGGTTTGGCTCATCGTCAGGAGACTTTATACTTACTGCCAATATTATTCCTTTGGAAAAAGAAGTTTTACCTACAGTTCCAACTACTGTAAAGGTAAAGCTTGAAGTTTCGGTATATGCTGTTGGGGTAGCAGAACAGATTATAATTGATGAATTCTCTTTAGAAGTAAGTGCAATGGCTAAGAATGAACCGATGGCAATGGGAAAAGCTTTTCGTCAGATAAATCCACGTAAGCCAGAAGTTAAGGCTTTTATGGCTTCTGTTCGAGAAAAAATAGAGAAGTATTATATTGACAGAACTCCTGTTCTTATAGCTAAAGCTCAACAACTTGCTGACAAAGGTGAGTTTGATGAGGCTTTGGCTGTTCTTTCTACAATTCCTGAATCTGTCAGTGAATATATGACAGTTTCAGAAATGATGCGTACAGTCCATCAACAGATGATTGATAAGTATGCTCTTATGTCGATTCAGGAGGCAAAAAATAATATGATATTGAAGAAATATCCCGAAGCTTTAGAGTGCTTGCTTTATGTTGACCCAATGAGTAATCATGCTAAAGATGCTCAATCTATGATAAACCAGATTCAACAGACAGTTGAAGCAAACGATAGGGCTGCATATGAAGCACGTATAAAAGCTCAGGAGCAAAAGATGGAAATGGCACAACGAGCCCAAGACAATGAAGTGATGTTGAAAAAAATGCAGCTTGAAGCTTCATATACTGCAGCGGAAAAGCTTAATAAAGAAAGTTCAGAGTCTTTGAGTGATAAAGTTTCATCATGGCTTTTTGGTAAATTGAAATAAATATAAGTATAAAATTAATTAATCTGATATGAAGAGATGTCCGCGTTGTAACGAGATGCTACCGTTACTTTCAAAAGTATGTCCTGTATGTGGAGCAGTAGTGGAGAATGAGGATTCACCGAGTGCAGAAGAAATGGCGAACTCACTTGAATTAATATTGCATGACATAAAGGATATTCCGGTTCCTGGTTTTTGGGCTGGAATGTCAAAGCTTTCAGTTTTTATAGTTCCAATAATATCAATATTCTTGCTTATTATAGCATGGATAAGTAGCGCTGGACTTTTTTGGATATTGTTTTTCCTCTCTCTTATATGGTCTGTATGGGTTATAGTCAAGAAATTTAAAGGAACATTTAAAGCAGATATAGCGGAAAGTGACTTTAGGAAGTTGAAAAACAATTATGAAATGATGTCACGAATTGCAAGAAGAGATTTTGGAGAAAATAAAGAAGTAAAGAAACTTCTTGCAGATATTTCTACTCAGATATCGGAAGTTGAAGAAAGCTGGAATAGAGAAATACGCAAAAATGTTTTTATATGGATTGCAATACTGGCTGTTATAATAATTCTATCTACCACTGGAACTTGTTCTGTTTCTTCAATAGTTGAAGAAAATACAGTATCCGAAGTCGTTGATAATAGTGATTGGAAAGAGAATGTAAAAGCTTATTTGTCTGCCTCAGAACAGGAGCAGGACAATCCTGAATACCGTCTTACTATAGTTAATGAAATTATTACTGCAGGACAGATGTCTGAAGCTGAAAAGTTTTTCTTGGACAATCTTATGGGAAAGATGGGAGATATGGAATGTGCTAAAGCTATTGCAATGGCTTATATCAATAATGGTGATATGGATAATGCTAAAACGTTTGTGAAAAAATGTACAGCAATGAGATATAAGTCCGATATACAAAAGTTGGAAAACCTATTAAAATAAATGGCTATGGGACTATTTGGATTTGGAAATAAAAAAGAAGGCGGATTGATGGATGTAATCAGATGTGATGAGTCTGATTATTTGGTTTGGAAATGGTCGCCGACAGGGGAAAAAAGTCGTAAGGAAAATGCGATTAGATATGGTAGCAGTCTGCGGGTAAAGGCTGGTGAAGTAGCAGTGTTGGTATACAAACAGGAAGATAAAATGATGGACTTTATTGAAGGTCCTTTTGATCAGACAATAAAGACAGCAAACCTGCCTATACTGACAAGTATAGTTGGTATGGCGTATGGAGGTGATTCACCTTTTCAAGCTGAGATCTATTTTATTAATCTGGCAGGTAGTATACGTTCGCAGTTCTTCCTTGATTGGTTTAAAATTGCTGATCCCAATCTTCCACACTTGTCTATACCTGTGCAGGTAAAGGGTTCTATCACATTCTGCATCTCCGATTATAAGCGTTTTGTAAATCATTATAGAATGCGTTCTTTTGATATTGAAGATCTTGCACTTCAGATTCGTGATATGGCTATCAGATATGTTAAGACGGCGGTTACAGGTGCTCCTCATGATCTTAAGATACCCGTTAATCAGATAGAAAGAGGTATAGATTTAATAAGTACATTTATCGAATCAAGAGTCAAGCCTGCTTTGGAAAATGATTTTTCTGTATCCATGAAGCGTTTCGACCTTTCTGAAATTAAGTTAGATGAAAACTCTGATAGTTACCAAGAATTGATGGCTATTGGAGCAAGTCAAGCTGCCACAATACAGAAACAATATGAGGTCAATATGCAGAATATGGAGGATATGCAGGCAATAGGTGCTGAAAATATGGAAGAAGCGCTACGCATACAGCGTGAAGAAGCACAGAGACGCCAGAAACTGGCAACAGAAACAGCTTATCTAGGAGCACATCAGCTTAATATTCAGGGTGATGTAGCACGTACAGCAGCTGAAAGTTTAGGTATGATGAATGCCAATATGGGATTCGGCGAAGGCGGAGGTATGAACCCGGCGGGTATGATGACAGGTATGATGATGGGGGGCGCCATAGGAGGAAATATGGCTAATATGATGGGTAATATGATGAATGGAATGAACCAGCAGACTCCACCACCTCCTCCAACAGGTGCAATTGTGCAGTATTTCATAGCTATAAATGGTCAGCAGAGTGGACCATATAATATGGCACAGCTTCAGCAGCTTGTTCAAACAGGACAACTCACACCTAATACTTATGCTTGGAAACAAGGAATGCCAGGATGGGAGTTGGCAGCACGGATACCTGAATTAATGTCGCTATTTGGAGCTGTTCCGCCACCAATACCACCGGTACCTCCTGCTCTTTAAAGAAAAATATTATAAACATTAAAAATCCTTACAGATATGGATAATGATGATTTGTCAATAAATAATATGCTTGAAACAGCAATGGCATTTTCTATGGCGCCAATGTTTACACAGTCTATGGCTAGTGCATGTAAAGCTAATATTAATGCTATAGAGACAGCTTATAATCAGGGACCTCCACGTTACATTTATGCCATGATTAATGGAAAGCAGCAGGGACCATTCTCTATGGGTGAAATTCTTGAACGTATAAATGCGGGAGAAATAACACCGGAAACTTATATCTGGAAAGCGGGACTGCAAGAATGGAAGAAAGCAAAGGATGTAGAGGATATCCGTCCTACTCTGGAACAACTTCCGCCTCCATTGCCACAATTTTAATATCGAGAGGTCATGAGAATAAATTATGTTTTACTGGGCTTTGCTATAATAATTTCGGTTATTATAGCATATGCTTTCAGTGTTTCCGGCTTGGAAGTGTCAAGGAGTGTAATGGTAGGAATAGTTCTTGCGTTATATCTCAGTTCTTTTATGTCAGTGAGTATTATTGATAAACCACGTCCTACAGCTCTTATAAGGGTAGTAGGTTCATTGTCATTCTTTATATTTATTATAATGAATGTAATCTTTAATATCACAGATATTGGTAATCAAGGGTTTTATATAACCAATCTGCTTTTTGTAGTCCTGACTTTACTTTTAATGTATGGTCTGGCAAAAGCAAAAATGTAGATTAAGAAAGGAGTATAAGTATGAAGGTTTCTCTTTTTAGAATTGTATTGATGTTATTATACATTACATCAATAGCGGTAAATGCTCAAGAAAAAGTTGTAGAAAACAGTGGCAAGAAACCCAAATGGATTGGTACTACAATGTCTGAAACAATCATTGTAACAGCAGATGCGCCTGATATGATGGAGGCCAGGAACAAATGTATGGAGTTGGTCAAACAGGAAATTGTAAACAGTGTAGCAGTTAATATTAATTCGTCGTCATTCAGTTCTAAAACGCAGACTTCATTCAATGAACATCATGCTCTAAAGACTGAATATTCTTCTGAAATAAAGACTATTGCTGCTCGTCTTCCGTTTATTTCCGGTATAAGTGTGTCCGATGCCGAGACATATTGGGAAAGGATATACGTGAAAAAAGAAAAAAGGTATTTCTATAGGTTCCATCTGAAATATCCTTATCCGGAAATAACAAAGAAAAAGCTGATATTCGAATTCGAGAAGAATGATGAAGAAAAGAGTCTGCAGCTCGAAAAATTGAAATCTG
Organism: Bacteroides caecigallinarum; assembly: GCF_016901995.1. GTDB lineage: Bacteria > Bacteroidota > Bacteroidia > Bacteroidales > Bacteroidaceae > Phocaeicola > Phocaeicola cellulolyticus. The sequence continues at coordinate 41,444 of NZ_JACJLE010000039.1, forward strand.
AATACAATAATGTAAATTCGGTAGAAGAAATAGGTAGTCGTATTGTTGAATTAAGAGCTCTTGCAGAATATTTCTTTGATGATGTAAGAAAAAATGAGACTGCACTGCTAATAAAACAGTATAATGAACTTTACAGTCAGATTACTGTGCAGACCTTGAACAACACACCAGGAGAATATAGTTGTGTATTGATTCTTCAGGACAAGGTTATATCATGTTCCAAACTTCCATTGTTGAAGAGCGATTATGTCACTAATCTTACTGTATCGCGTAACGTCTCTGACAAATCGTTTACCGTAAAGTATGATTATAAAGGATGCGAATCTGATGATCCCAACACTGTTGAAATGGTCTTTCATTTAGGCAATAAAAAGATGAAACATGAATTCCGTTTCGATATTTCAGGATATACGGCCGATATAAAGGTTACGGGATTTGTAAATGTTTTTGTAAAACAGAAAGATGAAGGAATTTGGGGATATGAAGTAGAAATGAATTTGCTGGCTGGTGGCGGAAGTGATTTCTCTATTAATGAAATGTCACTTCAACTTAATGAGTTTAATAATCCTATAACTATAGTTTCTAATCGTGACACCGTGAAACAAGGGAAAGGACATTTTAAGTTCTCAGCAATATCTGAAAATCAATTGACAGATAAGAAAGGAAATTTGGCAAAAGGATATATTAAATTAAAAAACAACAAGACAGGAAATGTAGAAACTATCGAATTTACACGCCCTTATAAATTAACCGTAAACTAATAACTTTAAAACAGTAATTATCATGAGCTATAATAAGAAAACTGAATATGGTTAAAGATATTTAGCATATTTATACGTTTACTATCGGAAAAATATGATTTATGCAGAGATATGTTTTTGTAGCTTCT
>NZ_JACJLE010000040.1 GCF_016901995.1 Bacteroides caecigallinarum
TAGATTCCACCTCGCGATGGACACCCTTGCTTTTGGCTGTATGATTCCCGCTATTAGGGCTCATTGGGGACTTGCACCCGTTAGCTAATACTCATGCTGAGCGTACATATAAAATCCTGCAAAGCTTTCTCTTTGCAGGATTTTTTGTTTTTATGAAATAAATTACTGTAAATGTTATATCTTTACCAAGAAATCAACTAACAAAAACACAATTATGTTAAGACATCTATTCTTTTCGCTAAGCCTTGCTTCAGCATGTCTGCTGACAGGTTGCCACAATGAGAAACATTTCATAAACGATTCGGACTACAGATTAAAGGTAGAAAACGACTTTGCAGAAAAAAAGACAATACTGAAAAACGGAAATCTGTTCGAAATATTCAATACAGAAATGACTGCCCAAGAAAAAGAAGCATTACAGTTTCTTTATGCCTATATGCCACTAAGCGACATAGCAGACAATTCCGGTGATTTCTTCCTTGAAAATATCCGTCTTTCATTCAAGATAAGAGAAGCCTCATCATGGGGAAAGAGTATTCCCGAAGATATCTTCAGACACTTTGTACTCCCCATAAGAGTCAACAACGAAAATCTTGACAATTCGAGAGCATATTTTCAGAACGAATTATGGCCAAGAGTAAAAAATCTGTCAATGCATGATGCCGTACTCGAAACCAACCACTGGTGTCATGAGAAAGCCACTTATACCCCATCCGACAGCCGTACAAGTTCTCCACTGGCTACAATAAAAACAGCCTACGGAAGATGCGGTGAAGAATCTACACTACTTGTCGCAGCACTCCGTGCCATAGGCATCCCGGCACGCCAGGTATATACACCCCGTTGGGCACACACAGACGACAACCATGCATGGGTAGAAGCATGGGTGGACGGCAAATGGTGTTTTCTCGGAGCATGCGAACCGGAACCCGTACTTAACCTGGGATGGTTCAACTCGCCCGCAAGCAGAGGAATGCTTATGCACACAAAAGTATTCGGATCGTACAGCGGAAAAGAAGAAAAGATGATTCAGACTGCCAACTATACAGAAATAAACATCATAGAAAATTATGCAGACAAATCGTCTGTCACCGTTACAGTAAAAGACGACAAAGGAAATGCTGTAGAAGGAGCGAACGTAGAGTTCAAACTATACAACTATGCAGAATTCTTCACTGTATATAAGCAGAAAAGCAATGCACAGGGACAGGTTTCACTATCAGCCGGTCTTGGAGACATGATGGTATATGTTTCTAATGATGATAAGTTCGGTTTTAGAAAAGTATCATTCGGAAAAGAAAAGACAGTAGAAATCATTCTGGGACACAATGTAAATGATGCCTATTGTGAAAATATGGATATAGTGCCTCCTGCAGAGAATACCAAACTACCGTCCGTAACAGAAGAACAACGCAACGAGAATGATATAAGACTACATCATGAAGATTCCATCAGAAATGCCTATATAGCTACATTCCCAAATAGGGAGAGCATTGATAAGTTCGCCAAAGAAAACAATCTGAAATACGAAGATATAGAAGGATTCATCATCAAGTCAAGAGGTAATTATGCTGAAATCATGAAATTCCTGAGTAATTCCTCAAAAAACGAAATGTACAAAAAAGCGATAGAGTTATTAAAGAACATCACCGACAAAGACTTGAGAGATACACCATGCAGCGTTCTTGAAGACCACCTCTACAATACTCCGAACAACGCCAGTGCGGAATATGTGCTTTGTCCGCGTGTAGATAATGAACTTCTCACCCCCTACCGTTCATTCCTGCAGAAAGAAATTCCAGAAAGTCTGAAATCTGAATTCACATCAAATCCTCAAACTCTTGTAAAATGGTGCTCGGACAGCATTACCGTAAGAAATGACCTGAACAAAGGCGGTGCTCCTACATCACCTATAGGAACATGGAGATGCAGGGTTGTAGATTCCCAATCACGCGAAATATTCTTTGTGGCAGCTGCCAGAAGCCTCAGCATACCGGCATGGAAAGACGTCGTAACAGGAAATATCTATTATACCGACAATGGCAAAACTCATCAGGTTGACTTCGAGATATCAGAAACTTCAAAAACTCCTGAAGGAACACTGATAGCTACATATAAGCCTATCCCGAGACTGAACGATCCAAAATATTATACCCACTTCACAATATCAAAATATGAGGAAGGCAGTTTCAAACTGCTGAACTATCCTGAAAATGCCACATGGAGTTCATTGCTGAAAAACGGTCTTAAAATTGAAGAAGGATACTACATGCTCACTACCGGCAGCCGTCTGGCAAACGGAAGTGTCATGAGTAATGTTTCATTCTTCACTGTAGAAAAAGATAAAGAAACAAAAATAGAACTGACCATGCGCGACAATGCTGAAGAAATAAGAGTTATCGGCAATTTCAACTCCGAACTGAAATACACCGATATCACCACAAAAACAGAAACATCCATACTCTCTACCACAGGAAGAGGATATTTCGTTGTCGGCATATTGGGTACCGGTCAGGAACCTACAAATCACGCGCTGAAAGATATAGAAATCAAAAAGGAAGAATTTGAAAAATGGGGACGCAAAATTATACTGTTATTCCCTGACGAAAAGTCTTACAGGAAATTCTCTCCAACCGATTTTCCAAATCTTCCTTCAAATATTGTTTACGGTATAGACACCAACAATGCTATAAGAAACGAGATTTCACAGAACATGAAACTCTCAAACGGAGGCAATCTGCCAATATTCATTATAGGCGATACATTCAACCGTGTTGTCTTCCAGATTGACGGTTACACCATAGGAACAGGCGAACAGCTTATCAGAACAATCAACGGTCTATAAGCGCACCAATTGTGTTTCGTACACGGGCAGCGGTAGTCACCGGAGTGAGATACTCATCTACCGTCACCGTTCCACCCATAGACAGAGCCGGATTGCGATACAGCATCCGGCTTTCCTTATTCTCACGTGCGGAGAAATGGAATTCCGAAGCCCCAGTTTTAGCTGCCAGTTCGCGAATATTTCCTTCATTAACTCCGCAGCCAGGCATTATAATAATCCTGCCGGCAGACTGTTTCACAAGTGATGCAAGCAACTCTGCTCCCTCGGCGGCTGTAGGTTGCTGACCGGAAGTAAGTATTCTTGACACTCCCATCCCGATAAGGCTTTCCATAACTTCAGCCGGATGGCGCACATAATCGAATGCCCGATGGAATGTAATATTCATTCCTTCAGACGCCTTAACCAAACGTGTCATTGCAGGCATGTCAAGTTCAGCTTCAGGAGTCAGACAGCCGAACACCACTCCATCAGCACCCGCCGCTTTCACAGCACGTATATCCTCTTCCATTATATCCAGATCCAATGGGGAATAGACAAAGTCTCCCCCGCGCGGACGTATTATGACGTGCAGTTTTATATCCAGTAACCGTCTGGCAAGTCTGACCTCCCCTATTGAAGGAGTTGTTCCTCCTTCAGGCATTGAGGCACAGAGTTCAACACGATGCGCTCCACCTTCCTGGGCCGCAAGACAACTTTCCACCGAATTGGCACAAATTTCAAAAGTATATTCCATAGCTACATTTATAAAAAAAGTGCGGATTACACTCATCATACTTGACAAACATCCAGTATAATCAACGTAATACGCACTCGAAAAGTTTGTACGCCCATGGGGAGTCGAACCCCAATCGATGGAACCGGAATCCATTATTCTATCCATTGAACTATGGGCGCATTCTATTTTAATATTATGAAATCGGGTACAAAAATAATAAGTTTATCGGAATTAGGAAACAAAGTTCCATGTAAAATACTATCAATAAGAAGTAAAACCTACGCTTACGAATGACAATTATTCAATAATCTTACTCAATATATAAACTTTTTGATAACTTTTTCGTTATAATAATTGCATATTTACAAAATATACCTATCTTTGCCAACAAAACTAATAACACTAAATCATGAGTTACTTAATAAAACCTGCCAACTATAAGGCTCTGCTTGACATGAAACAGACAGAGCTTGGCATCAAACAAATAAAAGAATTTTTCCAACAGAACCTTTCGTCTGAACTCAGACTACGCCGTGTCACCGCACCATTATTCGTACTGAAAGGAATGGGTATAAACGATGACCTTAACGGAGTGGAACGCGCTGTTTCTTTCCCTATCAAGGACTTGGGCGACCAACAGGCAGAAGTTGTACATTCACTTGCAAAATGGAAAAGAATGACACTGGCCGATTATAACATCGGTCCCGGATATGGTATCTATACCGACATGAATGCAATACGTGCAGATGAAGAATTGGGCAACCTCCATTCATTATATGTCGATCAGTGGGACTGGGAAAGGACTATCACACCGGAACAAAGGAATATAGATTTCCTGAAAAGCATAGTAACCAGAATATACTCTGCCATGCGACGCACTGAATATATGATATGCGAAATGTATCCGCAGATAAAATCTTTCCTTGCACACGACATACAGTTCATACATTCAGAAGAACTTTTACAAATGTATCCAGACAAGACTCCTAAAGAAAGGGAAAATCTGATTACGAAAAAATATGGTGCCGTATTCATTATAGGTATAGGATGCAAGCTTAGCAATGGCGAGCCTCATGACCTTCGTGCCCCTGACTATGACGATTATTCCACTATAGATCCGGCAACCGGACTGCCTGGACTCAACGGTGACCTTCTGGTATGGAACGAAGTGCTGGGACGTGCCATAGAGCTTTCGTCAATGGGTATCCGCGTTGACAAGGAAGCACTGTTACGCCAATTGGAACTTTCAGGAAAAGAGGACCGAAAGGAATTATATTTCCACAAAAGACTTCTGAACGGCTCACTGCCACTGAGCATCGGCGGTGGTATAGGACAGTCACGTCTGTGTATGCTATATCTGAAAAAGGCACATATAGGCGAAATACAAGCCAGCATATGGCCTGAAAGCATGAGAAAAGAATGTGAAGAACACGGCATGACACTTATTTAGGCAAACAGGTAAAAATAAATATATTTATCCAACGGAGTTCAGTGACCACGTTAAGTGGCAAACAGAACTCCGTTGTTTTTTTATTTATAAAATATTACCTTTGCGAATACAATAAAACAACTGAATATAAAAAACAACAATGAACGTACAGATAGAAGAATCATGGAAGGAAGCATTAATGCCGGAATTCTCGAAAGACTATTTTATACGGCTGACAGATTTCGTGAGAAAAGAATATCACGAAACTACCGTCTATCCGCCGGGAAAACTCATATTCAATGCTTTCAACTTGTGTCCTTTTGACAAGGTAAAGGTAGTAATTATCGGACAGGATCCTTATCATGGTCCCGGTCAGGCACATGGATTATGTTTCTCGGTAAATGACGGAATTCAACCTCCGCCTTCACTAGTGAATATATTCAAGGAAATAAACAATGACCTTGGCAAACCAATCCCACAAAGTGGCAATCTTACCAGATGGGCAGAACAGGGCGTACTATTGCTCAATGCTACACTGACAGTACGTGCGCATCAGGCCGGCTCACACCAGAGAAGAGGATGGGAAGAATTTACAGACGCAGTCATCAGAAAACTGGCAGAAGAAAAAAGCAATCTTGTGTTCATCCTGTGGGGTGCTTATGCTCAGAAGAAAGGAGCATTCATTGACAGAAGCAAACATCTTGTCCTGACATCCGTTCACCCTTCGCCATTGTCGGCACACAGCGGTTTCTTCGGAAACCACCATTTCAGCCTTGCCAATGACTATCTTATAAAAAACGGCAAGACAGCCATCGACTGGTGATAATGTATTAATACCAAGTAACCGCACTACCGGTATTGCTTCGCTGATCCCATTTAAGGGCATCAGTAAGCATGCTGGAGTTGGCGCGGATAGTAAAGTTATACGAAGTATAAGGTCCGAACACCAATCCGCAACTCATATTGAAACAGTGAAGGTCGCGGGTTATATTAAGCGTAGTCATTGACAATTCTTTTGTAGTAAAGTCATATCCGGTAGAATAATTCATATTCCAGCGGCTACCAATCTTAAAGTTACCTGAGATATTCAGCGAATGTGTCAGTTTATACGGATATCTCATGGTTTTGATATTTATCTTCTTTTTGTCCGAATTATCTTCACGTATGCTATAGCTATAGCTTAAACTTACACTCCAAGGAAGCTTAAATGCCATATATCCGTCAGGACTGATAGAAGCAGCCTCAGTCTTTCTCATATTCGAATTATTCTGTTCCTGTTCTTCCGTCTTTTCTTCGTCATTCTCATCTTCACTGTCATTCTCGCCATCCTTCTTTCCGTCTTTTTCATCTTTCTTTCCGAACAGCTTCTTGAATGTGTCATTATTCAGAGTATAAGAGAACGAACCGCTATATCCCTGGAATCGTCCGAAACGTCCGTACGACCATTCTGTGCGGTCACCCACAACGACATTACCATTCTTATCGAACTCATAAGCATATGTAGCGAACGAAGCATTCATATTGAAAGTATAGTTCTTGGTAAGTTTCAAACGTACGTTCATGCTCAAATCACTCCATCTCTTGTTTGCTACATCGTAAGACATTGACGCTCCCAACTGGTCAACAAGACTTATCTTCCTGTATCCGGTAGTATCACGATCCGATTTCATCTTCATTTCGATGTTATTGTCAACAGAGAATGAGATGTTCTGCGACATAGTCTTTCCCGGAGTACCGTATGTCATACCGTCATAGAGTGAATATTCCACTGTACGTACCTCTCCGTTTTCGTCGGTATAGGTATATGTGTCATAATACCCGAATCTCTTCGTTCCGAAATTCGGCGTATAAGTATAGCTTACCGTAGGAGTAAACACATGACGTACCTGTATTTCCTTGCTCTTCATGAAAAGAGGCTTGTACATACCGTAAAGTTTGGTATTCATCTGTACGGACATGTTATAGTCATACACACGGTTAAATCCGTTTATTGTATCCTTACGTATATGATCCGAAGTATTCAGAGTCGGGTCATAACTCCTCTTTATCTTGTTAAGATACCATCTTTCAGTATAGTTGAACGACGGAACAATGTTTATGTACTTAAACAGGTTGAAGGTAGCCGATACCGGTATCTTGTGCTGAAATCCGTTTTTCCATTGTGTAAGAGGAGTCTTGAACAGAAGGTTGTCCTTTGTGTTTACACTGTTTGTCATGGCTCCTGTATATTGGAATGAAATCTTTTCATACCAACGCTCGTCACCTGCAGATTTCTTGCGCTTGAACGGATAGATACGGTTCAATGAGATGTTCACGTCAGGCAACGTCATGTTAATAGACGAATCTCGTGTATTCTGAGTGATATTGAACGATCCGGAGATATTAAGACCTATTTCCGGGAAACTGCGTGAGTAACTGATACTTGAAGCCTTGGTATTCTGGGCATACTGCTGCGGATTATACAAACTGTTCAAGCTGGAACGGTCGTAACTACTTGTAGCAAAGTTCACACTTGCCGAGAACGAGCTGTTAGGGCTTGCCTTGGCATCCTGACGATGGCTCCACTGGATACGGAAGTCTTTCGATACGGAATAGTCCGGCATTCCCTTGTCACCTGTCTTGGTAACAATATAGCTTGCATTGAACGAACCGCTGAACTTATATCTCTTGTTATAGTTGGATGCTGCAGAAAGTCCCCACGAACCTTTTGTAAAGATTTCACCCAGAACCTTCAAGTCCATCTTGTCACTTATGGCAAAGTAGTAACCGCCATCACGAAGATAGAATCCACGGTTAAGCTCATCACCATAGCTAGGCATGATGAAACCTGATGAATAACTGCTGTTAAACGGGAAAAAACCAAAAGGAACAGCTATAGGCAAAGGAACATCTTCCACCACAAGATGGGCAGGTCCGAAAACCACATTCTTCTTCGGGCGTACTTTTGCCATAGACAATTGCAGATAGAAGTGAGGATGTTCGTGATTGTCACAGGTAGTATATCGGCCATGCTGCATATAGATTTCGTCTTCAGCACCTTTCTTTGCGTCACGGCTTGTCACGTATCCCTCTCCCTGCTGTGTCACGATACTGTTTATAAAACCTTTCTTGGTCTTGAAGTTATATCGCATTATCTTTGATTCGTATGGAGTCTCACCATCCTTGAATACTGGCAGACCGGACTCAACCCCAGCCGTATCCTTCACACCTCTGGCATATACAGTATTACTGTCCATGTTCATTGTGATAACAGCGGAAGTAAGTTCTATCTTCTGATAATTAACCTTTCCTGAACCGTAAAGATGAGCAAAACCTCCCTTTGTAAATACAATAGAATCGCTTGCTTCATATACCACAGGAGCGTCCAGGGCATCCTTATTTTTTGCCGTATCAGAAGCCAAAGAGTCCGATGATAGAGAATCAACAGAAAGGGAATCAATATTTAACGAATCGGTTTTTATTTCGGACGATACATTCCTACCCGAACGCCTTCCCCTAACCCTCTGCGCCTCAGCGTAGAAAGTGGAAACAAGACCGAGCAGAAACAATATTATAAATATGTATGTAGTTCTTTTAAACGATGTCATTATATATCTTTTTCGCGATAAGCGATACAAAAGTAAGCATTATCACTTAAATAACACTATAAGCAATTGGTTTTTAAAGTATTTTTACGACAAAATAAATATTACAAGAACATCTCGCACCACTTGTCAAACCTTACAAGTCCTTCTTCACCATGCTTTTCTATACTCTTGCGGGCTTTTTCCAACGACTTTTCATTATCAAGTTTTGTCTTTGAGAAAAACTTGTCGGCAAAACATATAATCTGCTCTTCCAGGCTTACAGGAAGCATATCCCTATGCGGAACAGGAAGGTCACGCTCAACGATAGCTTTCAACGACAGACCGGCACCGGTATGACGCTCGCACACCAATGCATGACGTGGATATCCTTCCTTTCGTACAAGATCGGCACCCAGATAACCATGACATATATACGGATAAGTGCCGTAACAATATATACTGTCGGCATCTGTAAGGAATATACCTATATCATGAAGCATTGCAGCCTCTTCTATAAACTGCATGTCCAGATTCAGCTCCGGATGCTTACGTGCCATCTCCAGAGCCTTGTCTGCCACCGAACGGCTGTGTTTCAAAAGAATCTTTTTAAGTTCGTTATCTTCGGGATAATATTTATCAATCAGTGCTATTGGGTTCATAACTGGAAACTTATTATATTTGCATTATTATAATTCGATTTACAAAACTAATAAATAATATCGTCCAATCATGAAATATCTCGTTATTTTACTATTAATTTCTTTCTCCGGCATATGTGGAGCCGCAAACATACAGAACGGAGCCGACCAAATAGAGACACTGATGTCTTTAATCAATAATAAAAGAATTGCCCTTGTGGCAAACCAGACTTCGCTTGTCGGCAGTACTCACCTGCTTGACACATTATGCTCCTTAGGTCAAAGACCTGTGGCTCTGTTTGCTCCTGAACACGGCTTCAGAGGTAAGGCCGATGCCGGAGAGACAGTGAAGGACGGAAAGGACGTAAAAACCGGAACTCCCATTATTTCTCTGTATGGAAAAAACAAGAAACCATCTGCCACAGCCCTGGCTGACATTGATATGATAGTGTTCGACATTCAGGATGTAGGAGCAAGATTCTACACATACATAAGTACTTTATATTATGTGATGCAGGCTTGTGCCGAAAACGGTAAGGAGCTTATAGTGCTCGACCGCCCTAATCCTTGCGACTATGTTGACGGACCTATCCTGAAAAAGGAATACAAAAGTTTTGTAGGAATGTTACCTATCCCTGTGCTGCACGGATGTACAATGGGAGAACTGGCGGGAATGATTAACGGCGAAGGATGGCTTGGCAACAATATGAAGTGTAATTACTCAGTAATAAAGATAAAAGGATGGAAACATGGTGACCCATATTCACTTCCGGTGAAACCCTCCCCCAACCTGCCAAACGACCAGTCCATTGCCCTTTATGCATCTCTGTGTCTGTTCGAGGCTACATCAGTAAGTGTAGGACGCGGAACGTATTTCCCTTTCCAGGTGATAGGTTCGCCATTATTACCAAAAGACAAGTATCCCTTTTCATTCACACCGAAAGCTTTGGAAGGTTTCGACAAAAATCCTTTGCACAAGAACACTGAATGTCATGGCATCGACCTGAGAAATACTGACGCAAAACAACTGAACGGATTTTCATTGAAATATGTCATCGAAATGTACAATGAATTCAAGAAAATGAACAAATCCGAATCATTCCTTACACGCCCCAAATGGTTCGATCTGCTGATGGGAACCAATCAGGTAAGACTGGATATGCTAAATGGTAAATCGGAAAAAGAGATACGTTCTGCATGGCTTGAAGACCTGAACAAGTACAAGGAAATGCGTAAAAAATATATGCTATATTAAGCGTGCGCACGTTCGACCTAAAACGGGCGTCCATTTTAATCAAAACGGGCGTCCCTTTTACCTTAAACGTGCGCACGTTTTTTCCGGGTATAAAATATGCCGTATAATCATTAAAAACAACACATAAAAAAATCGGACTAAATACCATTTAAATAGTGTTTGAATACTGTTTAAACGGTATTTAGCCCGATTTATATTCTAAAACGAAGTATTATTTCTTCTTCAGCTTCTGCATCATACCTGCCATCTTGCTGCCAGTAACCATCTTCATCATCTTACGAGTCTGGTCGAACTGCTTGAGAAGGCGGTTAACTTCCTGAATGTTTGTACCACTACCTTTTGCGATACGCATACGGCGCGAACCGTTCAGGATTTCAGGATGAGTACGTTCTTCAGGTGTCATAGAATAGATGATTGCCTCAATGCTCTTGAAGGCATTGTCGTCAATATCAATATCCTTGATAGCCTTACCCACACCCGGAATCATGGAAGCAAGTTCCTTGATGTTACCCATCTTCTTGATCTGGTTTATCTGTGTAAGGAAGTCATTGAAGTCGAACTGGTTCTTCTGGATTTTCTTCTGAAGACGTTTAGCTTCTTCTTCGTCGTACTGTTCCTGCGCACGTTCAACGAGTGATACGATATCACCCATGCCGAGGATACGGTCTGCCATACGTGCAGGGTGGAACAAATCTATTGCATCAAGCTTTTCGCCTGTACCTACAAACTTGATAGGCTTGTTAACTACAGTACGGATAGAAAGTGCGGCACCACCACGGGTATCACCATCCAGCTTAGTAAGAACTACACCGTTGAAGTCAAGGCGTTCATTGAACTCGCGTGCTGTGTTTACAGCATCCTGACCTGTCATTGAATCAACGACAAACAGTGTTTCATCAGGATTGATAGCTTTCTTGATAGCCTCAATCTCGTTCATCATCTGTTCGTCGATAGCAAGACGACCGGCTGTATCGACAATCACCAGGTCATAACCTTTAGCTTTTGCTTCATGGATAGCATTCAATGCAATCTGTACAGGATCTTTGCTGTCAGGTTCAGAATAAACAGGAACTTCAATCTGCTGTCCAAGCACCTTCAGCTGTTCGATGGCTGCAGGACGGTAAACGTCGCAGGCTACCAACAGAGGCTTACGGTTTTTCTTGGTTTTCAGCATACGTGCCAACTTTCCTGAGAAAGTAGTCTTACCTGAACCCTGGAGACCTGACATAAGTATCACTGCAGGGCGTCCTTTAAGTTCAAGCTCAGCTGTTTCACCACCCATCAGTTTGGTAAGTTCGTCATGAACAATCTTAACCATCAACTGACTTGGCTTAACTGCAGTAAGCACGTTCTGTCCCAAGGCTTTCTCCTTTACTGTATCTGTAAAGTTTTTCGCAACCTTATAGTTCACGTCGGCATCAAGCAAAGCACGACGTACATCTTTCAGAGTCTCGGCAACATTGATTTCGGTGATTTTACCTTCACCTTTCAATATCTTAAACGACCTCTCAAGTCTTTCACTTAAATTATCGAACATATATTATTTTGATTTTTCTTAATTTCTTCTATTTCAACGGGGTGCAAAAATACATAAAAAAACTTAGAGCCCGTTTTAATTTTCCATAAAAAAGAGTTTATAACCCATTTTTCGCTTTGTTTTGAGTTTCTTTTTGGTCTATTTCCCAGCTTTCAATCGGCGCATAGCCCGCTATGCTTCTCACTAAAGCCGAAAAATATCCTCAAAAATAAATATCAAAACAACAGTGTGCAAAATTAAAACAGGCTCTTTAACCTCAAATCTTTTTATTCTGCCATTTAGCTTTTTTCAAATATATAAGACTAAAAGTCAGCATCAACACATAATATATTATCTCTGTGGTAAAACATATCTCGACAGGCTGACGGAGAACCATACCAACCACAACTACATAAAGAGCATAGAATATTTGGATACCGACTTCTACTCCTAGAGCAGCCTGAGTATTGCCCGTACCAGATATTCCGTTGAAATAAATATTTGCCAATGCAGCTATAAGCATTGATGCACAGACAACATAAAGTGCCGGTATAGACTCGGCTACAAGACCGGAATCACTCGTATAGATAGAGAGAATCGGATCAGGGAATATTACTGTAAGCGCAACACATACCACCATTATGAGAAATGAAATGCCTGCAATGCGGTGAAGCAGAGCTATAACCTTGTCAGTTCCTCCCGCACCTATCAGATTACTAACCAACGTATTGGCGGTAGTGGCCAATGCCTGAACCGGAATGAGCAACACTATATACACACTTCTTACGATATTGGCTATAGCCAGTTCTCTTTGTCCCAAACGCTCAAGGGCCATAAAAAACACAAACCATATTGCCATAGCAAGGAAATATTGCACCATGGTGAATGACGATATTTGCAATATCCTGCCTACCATACCGAAATCCATTCCTAAAGAACGTCTGAAACCGTATTTTCTAAGATCAATCCTGCAATATGTATATATCAGGAAGAATACCAGTGATGACGCTTCTGCTATAACGGAAGCCAAAGCTGCACCTCTGACACCCATCTCAGGCAATCCCAATTCACCGAACACCAGACCATAGTCGAGTACTACATTGACGAGTGCCATCACAACGGAACTGAGAGTCAAGACTTTCGTATTGGTGATTCCAATATAAAAAGCCCTGAACATTACATTGAGAAAAGCAAAAAGAAATCCCCAGATACGCCATGTAAAAAACTGATATGTAGCCTCGTATATAGTATCGGAAGTTATAAGCATACGTATCAGCGGACCGGCAAAAATATACATAACCACAGCAAGTACTACAGCCATAAGGAAGCTGAACATACTGCCCTGCATCATGACGGGACCGACATCACGGTAGTTTCCTTCACCGTTGCGGCGCGCTATCAATATCTGCGAACCTATACTGAAACCGAATGCCACTGTATAGACACAGATATATAGGAGGCCTCCCATTGCGGCAGCTCCCAAAGCCACTTCACCTACATGTCCGAGGAAAGCAGTATCTGTAACATTGATAATATTTTGGGCAAGCAGCCCGAGAAGTATAGGATAAGTAACGCGCCAGATTTCTTTATTGGAATACATAGTCATACACGATGTTTATTCTATATTATAAATATGCAGCAAAGATACGAAAAGAACTCTTCAATACATAATTTCATATAATATTATATATGTATTCCCGATGGCTGAAAGATGATTTTGTTTCACTTAAAACTATTTCATTCACACCAATATTATTGCATTACAATCAAAAAGACTTGTATATACCAAACAAAAGCGCTACCTTTGCGGCTTCATAACCAATTTTTAAAGCTAAATGAATAAATTTTTATTATTAGGCGCAACGGCGCTTATCGTTTCAAACACAACTTTCGCAGGAGATTATCTGACTAACACAAACCAACATGCGGCATTTTTGAGAATGGCAGCACGTGGAGCGTCAATAGATGTTGACGGAGTTTACAGTAATCCTGCAGGTCTTTCTTTCCTGAAAGAAGATGGCTTCCATCTTTCTCTGACAGGACAGAGTGCATATCAGACTAGGGAAATAAGCGCTACATCAGGATTGTGGACACTCGACGGACAAAGTACAACACAAAATTATAAGGGAACCGCATCGGCACCTATAATTCCTTCGTTTCATGGTCTATACAAAAAAGGTGACTGGACTGTTTCTGCAGCATTTGCAATAACAGGAGGTGGAGGTAAAGCATCGTTCAGCAACGGACTTCCTATGTTCAACGCACTTGCCACCGGATTGATACAGCAAAAGACTCAGGGCTTGGTTAAACCTTCAATGTATGACATAAACTCTGCCATGGACGGAAAACAATACATCTATGGCGTCCAGCTTGGTTTCAGCTATAAGATAAACGACTGGCTGTCTGTATATGCAGGTGGCAGAATGAACTATATGACCGGAGGATATGAAGGTTATCTCAACGCATCACTCACAGAACAATATGCAGCCATGGCTCCTGCTTTGGGACTTCAGGACGCAACCATAGCGGATATCAATCTGAAATGTGACCAAAAGGGATGGGGAATAACTCCTATTCTAGGTGCTGACTTCAAGCTCAACAAACTTAACATCGGCTTGAAATATGAATTTAAGGCAAACCTAAACATTGAAAATGTTTCAAGCAAGATGGAACTGATTAATGTAGATGAAGCATACCTGGCAGACTACAAAGAAGGAGTAAATACTCCAAGCGATATTCCTTCAATGCTTTCAGTTGCAGCCGGATATGAGTTCTTACCCAATTTGCGTGCTTCGGTAGAATACCATTTCTTTGATGACAAGCATGCAGGAATGGCTTCGGACAGACAGAAAACACTTAATCATGGTACACACGAATATTTGGCCGGTATAGAATGGGATGTAATGAAATATATTACTGTCAGCGGTGGCTTCCAGAAAACCAACTACGGACTCAGTGATGATTTCCAGACAGACACAAGCTTCTACTGCGATTCTTATTCATTAGGTTTCGGAGCCAGAATCTATCTGAGCAAGTCACTGAATATGGATATCGCCTACTTCTGGACAAACTATAATGACTATACAAAAGAGTCTGACAATTATTACAATACAGGCACTAAAGGAACAAATATCTATAGCCGTACCAACAAGGTGTTTGGCCTCAGCTTGAACTATAATTTCTGATAACTTTTTACTTAAAAAACAAAAGCCGTTTGTAGATGCAAATCCAACTACAAACGGCTTATTTTTTATCTTAATTCTTCAATAAGAATTACCAAACTCTACAACGGTTTTCAGGTGCAAGATACATTGAATCTTTTTCAGTGATACCGAATGCTTCGTACCATGCATCAACATGTGGAAGAGCACCGTTCACACGCCATTCGCCAAGTGAGTGAGGATCTGACTTAGTACGTGAGCGGATTTCCTCTTCGCGGATATTACCGGCCCAAAGTGTAGCGTATGCGATGAAGAAACGCTGGTCAGCAGTAAATCCGTCTTCTTCAGGAAGAGGGTTGTTCTTTGTTGCATTCTTATAAGCAAGATAAGAAACATTCAAACCTCCGTGGTCTGCTATGTTTTCACCCAAAGTCAACTGTCCATTAGCTTTCAATCCCGGGAGGACTTCAATGTTGTTGAAGAAGTCAACCATTACTTTTGTACGTTCATTGAAACGGTCACCGTCACCTTCAGCCCACCAGTCTTTCAAGTTACCGTCCTTGTCATACTGACGTCCCTGATCATCGAATCCGTGTGTCATTTCATGACCGATTACAACACCGATAGCACCATAATTAAAAGCATCGTCAGCATTCATGTCAAAGAACGGATACTGAAGAATTGCGGCAGGGAAACAGATTTCGTTAGTCTGAGGATTGTAATATGCATTTACAGTCTGAGGACTCATCAACCATTCATCCTTGTCAACAGGTTTTCCGATACGGCTGAACATATCTTTTGTGCCCCACTGTGCAGCACGGCATACATTTGCCCAGTATGAATCTTTCTCGATGTTAAGATCTGAATAGTCTTTCCATTTGTCAGGATAACCTACTTTTACGTGGAATGTAGAAAGTTTCTCCATAGCTCTTACCTTAGTGCTGTCGCTCATCCATTCCTGTGCCTGGATACGTTCGCCAAGAGCAGACTGAAGATTCTTAACCAATGCCACCATACGTTCTTTGGCAGCTGCCGGGAAATATTTCTCTACATACATCTGACCTACTATTTCGCCCAACATTCCGTTTACGGCATTAACTGCACGTTTCCAACGTGGCTGGTTTGCCTGACGGCCAGACAATACCTTACCGTAGAAATCAAATCTTGCAGCTACGAAATCATCGCTCAGATAATTTGCTGCAGCATCAAGAAGATTGTACTGCAGATAAGAGATATGACGTGAAAGAGGCAAAGTATTGATAAGATTTTCCACTTCCTTAATAGGCTCAATCTGCTCTACGTTGAGTTCTGTCACACCTTCTACTCCCAAAGCCTTGAGATAAGCATCCCAATCAATTCCAGGGAAAGTCTTCTTCAAGTCATCGTATGACATTTTATGATAGTTGGCTTCAGGATTACGACGTTCTACTGCGCTGTAAGAAGCCTTTGCAATAGCTGTTTCAACTTCCATCACATCAGCCATTTTCTGTTTAGCCTCATCTTCTGAGAAACCAGCCAATGTGAAAAGCTTAGTGATATACAGTTTGTACTGTTCACGGATAGCGGTTGTACTTTCGTCTGTATCAAGATAGTATTCCTTTTCTCCAAGGTTAATACCTCCCTGGGCAATCTGGAAGATATTCAAAGTACTGTTCTTTGGATCACCATATACATAGTTGCTGAAATATGTACCAATACCGTTGTTGAACATTTCAGCCTTAACCTGCATAATCTGGTTCTTGTCAGATATTGCAGCTATTCTGTCAAGCATAGGTTTGATTGGAGCTATACCATCAGCATTAAGCTTTACGCTGTCCATTGCCAGATTATACAAGTCTCCGATTTTCTGTCCCTGGCTTCCAGCCTGATTTTCCTTTGAAGCAAATCCTTCGATCATTTCTTTCAACTGCTTCTGGTTGTCTTCCATAAGCATTTCGAATGCTCCATAGCGTGAGTATTCAGCTGTAAGCGGATGTGAATCATTAAAACCGCCACAAGCGAAACGGAAGAAATCATTTCCCGGAACTGCTGTTGTGTCAAGGTTGGCAAGGTTTATTCCTGTGCTCACCTTTGCTTCCTTCTGGCCTGCACATCCGGACAGTGCGGCTACAGCCAATGCTGCAAAAGCAATACAATGTTTAGTTTTCATAAATTAATATTTAGTTATAGTTCTGTTTTAAGTTCATCAATTTCCATCAGTGCCGTCTCCCACTCTTCCTCAATCTGGGAAATCTGGTTTTTCAAATCCTGATGCTGTTCATAGAGTTTCATGTCGGATGCTCCCTCAGGAGTAGCCATCTTTTCTTCCAACTGCGATATTTGAGTTTCTATTTTGGAAATTCTGTCTTCACAGTCGGCAGCCTGTTTTTCCAGTTTTCTGATTTTCTTGTTCAGTTCCTTTTGGGCTTCGTAAGAAAGCTTACTTTCCGACTGTGCCGGCTGTTGCACTTCTTTTTTCTGCGAAGAAGCTGTAGGTGACTGCGACAGATGAAGTTCATTCAGACTTTCCATTTTCTTTTTCTGAAGGAAATCGTATATACCTCCGATATGCTCTTTCACTACTCCACCACCAAACTCATATACCTTGGTTACAAGTCCATCAAGGAACTCACGGTCGTGGGATACAACAATCACCGTTCCGTCAAACTCTTTGATAGCCTCTTTCAAGACATCTTTGGAACGCATATCCAAATGGTTGGTAGGCTCGTCCAGGATAAGGAAGTTCACAGGTTCAAGCAGAAGCTTTATCATTGCCAGACGGCTGCGTTCTCCTCCTGAAAGGACTTTCACCTTCTTTTCTGAAGCCTCACCTCCGAACATGAAAGCCCCAAGAATATCACGTATCTTCAGACGGATATCACCTTTTGCCACACGGTCTATTGTGTCGAATACTGTTACATTCTCATCGAGGAGCTGCGCCTGATTCTGTGCGAAATATCCTATCTGTACGTTATGTCCTATCACAAGTTTTCCCTCGTACGGAATCTGATCCATGATACACTTGACTAGTGTAGATTTACCTTCACCGTTCTTTCCTACGAAAGCAACCTTCTCACCTCTGTTTATTGTAAGTGTGACATCATGGAACACAACGTGCTCACCGTATGCCTTCTTTACATTCTCGCATATCACAGGATAGTTTCCCGAACGGATAGCAGGCGGGAATTTCAGTCGCAAAGAAGAGGTATCCTCATCGTCTATCTCAATAGGAACAATCTTTTCAAGCTGTTTTATACGGCTCTGCACCTGAACAGCCTTTGTGGCCTTGTATCTGAAACGTTCGATAAACTCTTCTGTATCCTTTATTTCCTTCTGCTGATTTTCGTATGCACGAAGCTGCTGCTCGCGGCGTTCCTTACGCAACACCACAAACTCGTCGTACGGAACCTTATAATCATATATATGTCCGCATGATATTTCTATAGTTCTATTCGTAACATTATTGATGAAAGCACGGTCGTGGCTGACAAGTACCACAGCTCCAGGACTCATCTTCAGAAAGTTTTCAAGCCACTGGATACTCTCTATGTCAAGATGGTTGGTAGGCTCGTCGAGCAAAAGAACGTCAGGACGACGCAACAAGAGTTTTGCAAGTTCAATACGCATTCTCCAGCCACCGCTGAATTCGGATGTAGGTCTGTCAAAATCACTCCTTGAAAATCCCAATCCTGTAAGCGTACGTTCTATCTCCGCCTTATAGTTTGTTCCGCCCATCATCATGAACCTCTCGTTCTCGTGAGTGAAACGGTCTATCAGTTCGTGATAACTCTCAGAATCGTAGTCTGTTCTGTCTGCCAGTTCCTGATTCATTCTGGAGATACTGTCCTGCAATTCAAAAATATGCTCGAAGGCCATTTCAGCCTCAGCCATAACAGTTCTGGTATCACTCAGTATCATTACCTGAGGCAGATACCCTATAGTAACTCCACGCTGAACCGCCACTACTCCATCAGTAGGTGATTGCAGGCCTGCAAGAATCTTTAGCATGGTAGATTTACCTGCTCCATTCTTACCGACAAGTGCTATACGGTCCTTCTTATTTATCACGTATGATACATCCTCAAACAGAGGAGTAACTCCAAACTCAACTTTTAATCCTTCTACTGAAATCATTCTCTACATATTGATTTACAAAGTGTCGGCAAAGTTAGTATTTTTACATTAAATAGGAATTATCGGTTAACAAGATTTTATAATGAAAACAAAAAATAAGAGACGCTCTCAATCACAGAGAACGCCTCCCAACTGAAGGATTAAATTTAAGAGAGAGATAGTAATTAATAATTTGTTTCCACAAATATATATCAAAACAAATAATTGCAAAAATTTAAAGCTTAATTCTTTCAAAATAAAAGTAAATAGATATTATTCACAAATATTTATTCAGTAAATAAACACTTTTGCTTACGGAAAAACAAAAGCTGCTGATTTTCATTCAAACTATGAAAACCAGCAGCCCAATATATTATAATCCAGAAAGATTATTCTTCAGTATATCTTTCAATTGTCTGTGCACGGTCAGGACCTACAGAAACAATCTTGATTGGAGTACCAAGTTGTTCTTCAAGGAATGAGATGTAAGCATTGAATTCTTCAGGGAATTCATCTTCGCTAGTCATCTTAGTCATATCAGTCTTCCATCCCGGCATTTCTACGTAAACAGGTTCTACACCTTCGTTGATATCGAATGGGAAGTAATCTATTTCCTCGCCGTTTACCTTATAAGCAACACAAGCCTTGATTGTTTCGAAACCGTCAAGAACGTCGCTCTTCATAAGAATAAGCTTAGTAACACCGTTAATCATGATAGAGTAACGCAAAGCTACAAGGTCAACCCATCCGCAACGGCGTTCACGACCTGTAACAGCTCCGTATTCATGACCAAGGTCACGGATTTTCTTTCCTGTTTCATCGAACAACTCAGTTGGGAAAGGACCTGAACCAACACGTGTACAGTAAGCTTTCATGATACCGTAAACCTCGCCTATTTTGTTAGGGCCAAGACCAAGACCTGTACAAGCACCTGCACAAATAGTGTTTGAAGAAGTTACGAAAGGATAAGAACCGAAGTCAACGTCAAGCATTGTTCCCTGAGCACCTTCGCAAAGAACGCTCTTACCTTCTTTAAGAAGATTGTTTATTTCGTGTTCGCTATCTACAAGGTTGAACTGACGGAGATATTCGATACCTTCCATCCACTGTTTTTCAAGTTCAGTGATATCATATTCATAGTTCAAACTTTTCAAGATCTGTTCGTGACGAGCTTTTGCAGCGGCGTATTTAGCTTCGAAGTTATTCAATATGTCACCTACACGCAAACCGTTACGGCTGACTTTATCTGTATATGTAGGACCGATACCCTTACCGGTAGTACCAACTTTTGAAGCTCCCTTTGCTGCTTCGTATGCTGCATCCAGAATACGGTGTGTAGGCAATATAAGATGTGCTTTCTTAGAAATGTGCAAACGTTCCTTCAAAGGATGTCCGCTTGCCTCAAGAGCCTCGGCCTCTGCCTTGAACAATGCCGGGTCAAGCACTACACCATTACCGATAATATTTACTTTGTCACCCTGGAAAATTCCTGACGGAATAGAACGGAGAACATATTTCTGTCCTTCGAATTCCAAAGTATGACCTGCGTTAGGACCACCCTGAAAACGCGCAACTACATCATAACGTGGAGTCAAAACATCGACAACTTTACCTTTACCTTCGTCGCCCCACTGTAAACCTAACAAGACATCTACTTTCATGATTGTTATATTTATTAAAATAGTTTTTATTTATTCTTTTTTCGTTTGGAAACACATTTACTGCACAGTCCGTATATATACAACGAATAATGCGTAGGTTGGAAACCTTTCAATTTACTCTGAACTACAGCCTGCTTCAGATTTTCGTCTTCAAATTCCGAAACCTTTCCGCAAGAGGTACAAATCATATGATGATGGGTTTCATTATTATACGAACGTTCATATTGCGAAGTATTACCGAATTGGTGTTTTATAACCAGACCGGCATCTATCAGAAGAATAATAGTATTATAAAGAGTGGCACGGCTGACACGGAACTTTTCTTTCTCTTCCATATACTGAAGCAAGGTTTCTATATTGAAATGTCCCTTTATGGAATATATGGAATCAAGTATAGCATAACGCTCGGGCGTCTTACGATGTCCGTTCTTCTGTAGGTACTCGGTAAGTACCTGTTTTACCGTATCTTTTATCTTGTCTGCCATTAAAAAATATCTTCAGCCGTCAAAGTTAATATAATTTACTCAATCCAAGAAACTATTGACAATATTCTATATCATATTTTATTTCATCGATATAAAGTTTCAGTTCCGGATTGGCTGTTTTGCTTAAAAGGCCCAACTGTCTGCCCACCATTTTGGCATTCTCTTTTGACTGTGTGGCAAACTTTTTCAACGCTGTGGCAGCAGCCTTTTTCACCATAGGTTCTCCACCTTCGATTTCAGTGAATGCCTGATCCAAAAACTCTGCCTCGGCACGTTCGTTCAACTTCATACCCTTCATAAGGAGGCGAGTCATCAGCATATATCCGCAGAACTGGAAATAAGTACGTTCGTCGGCGATCCATTTGAACACTACATCCGAAGCATAATCCACATGTTGCAATATATTCATAACGGTATATTCTGCCAATTCAGGATATTTCATGTCCTCAATCCATATTTCGGCTATATCCTTATAGAAAGAATCAACCGGCTGCAGAAGTGTAGCCATTATTTTGCACTCACGGATATTCTCTTTCCACAAAGCCTGAGCCAGTTCGTGATTTTTTTCATATCCTGCAGCAATTTCCTTGATACGGGAATATTCGATACCGAAATTCAGTTTGTAGTCCATACCCTTTTCGCGCATACTTTGCGAAATTACGCCATTCATATACAAACGGAACTTCGATTTTATATCTTTTATAATTTCTTGTACGTCGTTCATGATATAAATTCAAAGATTAGAATAATCTCGGCTATAACGAAGCATCTGTTCGGCATAACCTTCGCTATAGTCTGTTTTTACGTCTATTATATTATTGTCATCGTCTGTCACAACACTATAAACAGGATTTATAAATCCTTTATATGGAGCAAGATTAAGAGACTTGTATCTTTCAAGAACTTCAGAATGCAATTTCTGATTAACTTTTACGGCATATTTCTCTACCAGTTCACGTGCCGCCTCATAATCACCTTCGCTCTTTATTCTTTGGATTTCGGCAAGCAATTCGCCAAACAGTAAGCGCAACTTTTCATAGTCATTTATGACAACAAATGTTTTTCCATCTTTTACAACCAGCTGCACAACACCATCTCCTGCCCCATGCTCCAAAGCCCATGCAGCAATGAGCTGACGGTTACGCATGTGCGATTCTTCAATACAGCATCCCGGCTCTATCCTGACAAGCTGAGTCATCAATCCGTTCATCATATACGAATAATATTCAGCCTTGTAAGCCTCACTGTCCGGAGTAAGGCCGAGCTCGACCATTTTTGCATCAGGTATGTAATAAAGTCCGAACAAATCAGCACGTGCCTCTTCTATTGTAGCGCCATATGCCTTCAAAGCGTCAGGATCAACGCCAGGAAGGAGTTTGCCGGAACCGTGACCGAGACATTCATGCAAGTCTGTATGAAGGTCACCTGTTATATCCGCATATTTGTCGAGCAGCTGCTTTTCATATTCACTATACACAAACTCATCTCTGAAACCGTTACCTCTGGCAGCCTTGTTATATGCATCAGTAAGATTGCCGATTGTCACTGACTTGGAACCGTGAACACTGCGAATCCAGTTTGAATTAGGAAGATTGATACCTATAGCACTGGCAGGATAAAGATCGCCCGCAAGTATGGCAGCCGTAATGACTTTTGCTGATACACCCTTCACTTCAGACTTCTTGAATTGTGAAGATACCGGCGAATGGTCTTCAAACCACTGAGCATTACTACTCAACACCTCAGTGCGGTGAGTAGCCTCCATATCTTTAAAGTTTACTATTGACTCCCAGCTGGCTTTCATTCCGAGCGGATCGCCATAGCTTTCTATAAATCCATTTACAAAATCGATACGAGATTCTGTATCCTTTAGCCAGCAAATGGAATAATCGTCAAATATTTTCAAATCTCCTGTACGGTAAAATTCTATGAGCAGACGTATCACCTCTTTCTGATGTTCATTTTCTGCCACATCCATAGCCTTTTCAAGCCAATAAACAATTTTACGGATGGCATTACCATATTCACCGTCAAGTTTCCAGACCACTTCGGTAATCTCTCCGTTTTTCTTTTCCAAACGACTGTTCATTCCGTACATGACAGGAGTCTCGTCATCCGGCGATTTCATGGCAGCATAAAAATCCTCTGCCTCCTGCTGTGTGACACCTACATAATAATTCGAAGCCGATGTCAGCAACAAATCTTCACCATCTGCCTGATTAACACGTTTAGGCATTATATCAGGGTCGAAAATTACAGGAAACAATTTATTACATAATCCCACCACAGTCTCTCCTTCGGACAATGGCAATTGAGATTTATCCAATGACATAACAGCATCACGAAGAAAATCCACAGAAAATCCCGGAATGAATTTGTCTGTGGAATAATGATGATGAATTCCGCTTGAGAACCAAACTCTCTTCAGATACACTTCGAACGCCAGAAATTCCGAATCCGAACGGTCGCCGTCGTAATGTAAATACACAGCTTCAAGAAGACGGCGTATCTTCATGTTATACTTACCGTTCTGGTCGAACAAAATATCACGCCCGTTCAAAGCTGATTCAGAGAGATAATAAATAAGTTTCTTCTGATTTAATGTCAAAGATTCGAAACCATGTACTCTATATCGTAAAATCTGCAGATCGGCAAACTGCTCTACAGAATAATTAAAATTATCTTCAGGCGTTTTCATGATTTTTTCTGTATTCATTAGGAGTAATACCTACAATTCTGTAGAAAGCTGCATAAAAAGACTGACGGTTTGCAAACCCTGACATCGCACTTATTTCCTCGATGTTCTTTCCGGCATATCTTTTGTCTGAAAGCATACGTTTTGCATCCCTAATTCTATATTCATTAAGCAGGCACGAAAAATTCATTTTGAACTTGGAATTAACCACAGCTGAAAGATATCTGGTATTAGTCTTCAGTATCTTGGCCAGATCGCTGGCTGAGAAGTTAGGCTGCTTGTACTTTTTTTGCGTTACTACCAGCTCATATATCCTGTCGTAAAGTTCGTCTGCCAGTTCTGTCCTTATAAGATCTCTATAAGGTGCAGACTTTATTTTCTTTTCTCTAAGATTATATGGCATCTTCACCTGTACGTCATTTTCATTATTCATTACTTCATGATTATTTTCCATTTGTGCTGATTTATTTTAGTCCTAGTTCACATTTTTTCAATACAAATTTGTAAGATTTTTTTCAGACTACAAAATATTTGTCAACATTTTTTCGTATGTATAGACGCTGAATATTATCTTTGCACAAACAAAAACAGACTTATCAAATGCTCGATATTCTCAAAACATATTTCGGATATACAGAGTTCCGTCCTCAACAGAAAGAAATAATCACAAATATACTAAACAAAAAAGACACCTTGGTTCTTATGCCTACAGGTGGGGGCAAATCCTTATGCTACCAGATTCCGGCACTTATGATGGAAGGTACAGCCATAGTGGTTTCACCACTGATTTCGCTGATGAAAGACCAGGTGGAAGCATTACAGGCCAACGGCATAGCCGCACGCGCACTGAACAGCATGAACACTGATACTGACAATACGAATGTACGTATGGAGTGCCTGCAGGGAAAAGTAAAACTGCTATATATATCTCCAGAAAGACTTATATCTGAAACAAGCTATCTGCTCAGAGACATTAAGATATCTCTTTTTGCCATAGACGAAGCTCACTGCATTTCGCAATGGGGACATGATTTCCGCCCTGAATACACACAGCTGGACATACTTAGAAAACAGCTCCCCAGGATTCCGATAGTGGCACTTACTGCCACAGCAGACAAAATTACACGTCAGGACATAGTAAAACAGCTGAAAATGAATGAACCGGAAGTGTTCATTTCCTCGTTCGACCGTCCTAACCTGAGTCTTGACGTAAAGAAAGGATATCAGCAGAAAGAAAAAATCAGAATAATAAAAAGATTCATAGAAAAACATGGCAATGAAAGCGGAATAATATACTGCATGAGCAGAAAGACTACCGAGAAAGTTGCCGAACTTCTTTACGACGAAGGTTTCGACACTGCAGTATATCATGCAGGACTGTCGAATTTCGAACGCGAACAGACACAGGATGATTTCATCAACGACCGTGTACAGATAGTGTGCGCCACCGTTGCTTTCGGAATGGGAATAGACAAGTCGAACGTAAGATGGGTGATACACTACAACCTGCCTAAAAGCATAGAAAGTTTCTATCAGGAAATAGGACGTGCTGGTAGAGATGGCATGAAGAGCGACACTATGTTGTTCTATTCACTTGGCGACATGATCCAACTTACCAAATTTGCCGAAGAAAGCAACCAGAAGGAAATAAACATAGAGAAACTTAACCGTATGCAGCAATATGCCGAAGCCGACATCTGCCGAAGAAGAATCCTGTTGAGTTACTTCGGAGAGACAATGGAACATGACTGCGGCAATTGCGACGTATGCCGTAATCCTCCTGAAAGATTTGATGGAACTATTATTATACAGAAAGCTCTGAGCGCAATAGCAAGAACCAACCAACAGATAGCCACAGGGACTCTTATAGAAATACTACGAGGCAACTTTACACAAGAAATTTCGGAAAAGGGATACGACAAAATAAAGACTTTCGGAGCCGGAAGGGACATTCCTTCACGCCACTGGCAGAACTATCTGCTACAAATGCTGAACATGGGATACATAGAAATAGCATACAACGAAAACAACCATCTGAAAATAACCGAACTGGGAGCCAAGGTTCTGTACGGAAAACAGAATGCGGAACTGGTTGTCATTAAAGAAGATGAATTCTCCAATAAGCAATATAAAAAGAACACTATCGTTACATCGCCTGTACAGATTAAGAAAAATGCTTACGGGAATATGGAAAATGAAGACTCCCTGTTCGAGACTCTGCGTCTGTTAAGACTAAAGCTGGCAGAACAGGAAGCCATTCCTCCATATATTGTAATGTCCGACAGTACGCTGCAATCGCTTTGCGACAAGAAACCCAAAACCCTGGAAGACCTTGACGACATTTCAGGATTCAGCGAATATAAAAAGAAGAAATACGGACGTGGTTTTGTAAATGCGATAAAGAAATATTACAACTCATAAAGATATAAATATAGGATAAAACACCAAGTATTACCTATTTGCATTTCTTAATCTGCTCCAAGAGTGCCGAACGAGGTATCCCCAAAGAGATAGCTTTTTCGTATGCCTTAAGGGCCTTGTCCTTATCTTTCAATGACAGATAAACATCACCCAACTGCACTGTGGTTTCCGCATCATTAGGATTAAGACGCAACGCTTCTTCCAGGTCAAGAACAGCAGCCTCGGGATATCCTCTTTCCAAATCAAGATTTGCTCTCATTATCAAGAGTGATGCATCACCAGTGAACTCACCGATGAGCAGATTCAATTTGTCACGTGCCCCAGTAAGGTTTCCCTCAAGTTGATCAAGCATTGCCAGACCTATTCTGGCAGCCTTGTGCGACGGTTCCTTGCCTACTATTACATTATAGTCTATGCGTGCCTCCTTATATTCACGCCTCTGCATATAAATGTATGCACGATAAAGACGTGCTTCTATATTCTCAGGTATAAGGTCTATAACGTTACAGAAATCTACATACGCTTTTGAATCCAATCCTTTGTCAAGATACAGAGTTCCACGGTTTAGAAGCATGGCTGTGGAATACGGAGTGATATTAAGAGCCATGGTATATGCTTCTATAGCCTCATCCGTACGCCCCATACGCTTCAGCACCGTACCAAGATTGGAAAAAAGAAGGGCATTACGCGCATTGTTAGGATCTATCTTCAACGCTTCACGGAAAAGCTGTTCTGCCTGTACAAGACTATCAGTCAAGGCATATTTCATCGCACGATCTACAATCTCATTGTACGATTGCGAATAAGATTGGAATAAAGTACAAAACGATATAAAAATGAGTATCAATATTTTCTTCATAATCACGAATATTCAGTAGTTTATGACGCAAAGGTAACAGATAAACAGATATATAGTGCAGCAGTTAAAATCTTTTTGTATGTTTGCACATTCATTTATAAAACTGACTGAAATCATGAAAACAGAAAAAGCTATTTTTGCCTGCGGATGTTTCTGGGGAGTACAACACCAGATGGAAAGGGCAAACGGTGTGATAAACACCACAGTGGGATACATAGGTGGCCACAAGGAAAACCCTACATATCAGGAAGTAAAGGCTCACACTACAGGACATGCCGAAGCGGTACTTGTAGAGTATGACGCCGAAAAAATTTCATACACAGACCTGTGTAAACTGTTTTTTGAAATACACGACCCTGCACAGACTGACGGGCAAGGTCCTGACATAGGTCCTCAATACAGAAGTGAGATTTTCTATCTTGATAATTCACAGCTGGAACAGGCACAGAATGTAATTTCCATCTTACGCGACAAAGGATATGAAGTCAATACAGCACTTACTCCGGCATCACATTTTTGGGAAGCAGAGGACTACCACCAACATTACTATGACAAAACGGGAGGCGAGCCTTATTGCCATATCAGAGTGAAAAAATTTTGACATAATTTCAACCACAAAACACCCGTACAAAAACGACAGTTCATTCTAAGTAAAATGAACTGTCGTTTTATTGTTAACTTCTACCTCAAACGGACAATGATAATTAATTCTGATATTAACCATGTTTAACCTTCTAATATTTGCATAATTACGATTATTTCGTAGATTTGCGAAAAGTTAGTAATTAAAAGATTGATACGATATGGAAAAACTTACATTTCAGGAAGAAGAAGCTATGCGCTTTATATGGAAATTGGGACCTTGCTATGTGAAAGATGTAGTGGGATGTTATGACGAACCGCTCCCACCCTATACCACGGTTGCATCAATAATAACCAATCTTAAAAGAAAGGGTTACCTGAAAGCCGAAAAGTTCGGAAACACTTACAGATATACCCCACTGGTGAAACAGGAAGAATATACCAAAAATTCGGTAAGCAGTCTGGTAAAAAACTACTTTGCCAACTCATACAAGGAAATGGTTTCTTTCTTCGCCAAGGAACAGAAGATTTCGAAAGACGAACTTAACGAAATCATAAATCTGATAGAAAAAGAAGATGACAAATAAATCTCTGTCAGATAACTGTAAAATCTTCAATACTTTAAAATACATTATTTATGATATACCTACTTCAAGTCAATTTGGGCATAATCCTGTTTTACGCACTGTATAAACTGATATGCACACGCGATACCCTCTTCAATTCAAGACGGTTGATACTATTGCTGTCACTTATTCTTCCGTTCATCATACCACTGATTGATATCCGTGAATGGATGGAGACACGTGAAAGCCTGGTAATGCTGACAAATTTTGATTATTCCACCACTATTCCCGAAATTGTAGTCGGAACATCTGGAACGGAACCGGGAAATCAGGTATTCGTAATTTCCGAATGGATAAAAAATATATACATCGCAGGTATATTGGCATTATCCGTAAGACTGATTGTTCAGGCCATTAGCCTATATATGATTATACTCCGTACACCGGAAAAAACAGTGAACGGAATACGTATAAAATGCATGAAAGACAAGTCAGGACCATTTTCATTCTTCAATTGGATTTTCCTGAATCCTGACAATGTAAAAGAAGAGGAAATAAGCGAAATTCTCACTCACGAAATGGCTCATGTACGCCAGAGACATTCCATAGATGTAATTATCTCCGAACTGGTAAATATATGTTGCTGGATAAATCCATTCGCATGGCTTATGAAACGCGAAGTGAGACTGAATCTTGAATTCCTGGCAGACAGAAAGGTTATGGATGCGGGATTTGCCACAAAAAGCTATCAATATCACCTGCTTGGACTGACATACAGTCACAAGTACGGTTTATCTAATAATTTTAATTTTTCTCACCTTAAACAACGTATCATTATGATGAACAAGAAAAAGACAAACGGTGCGGGCCATATCAAATATGCCCTGTTCACCATTCCGGCCTTTGCTCTACTCCTTGCCGGAAACATTTCATGCTCTTCGGAAGCAACAAAGACTGATGATGTAAAAGAAAATGCTGTTACAGTAAAACCTGATGTAGAGGAAGTCCCTATTGACAAACCTGTCACAAAAGACGAAGCATTTGCCGTAGTGGAACAGATGCCTGAATTCCCTGGAGGCATGAAGGAGCTTATGACATACCTTAAGGATAATATAAAATATCCTAAGGCAGCTCAGGACAAAAAAGTGCAAGGAAGAGTTATTGTACAGTTCGTAGTTGAAAAGGACGGAACTCCTACTGAATTCAATGTTGTACGTTCTGTAGATCCGGACCTTGACGCTGAAGCATTGCGAGTATTGGGCGGA
Source organism: Bacteroides caecigallinarum (assembly GCF_016901995.1). Taxonomy (GTDB): domain Bacteria; phylum Bacteroidota; class Bacteroidia; order Bacteroidales; family Bacteroidaceae; genus Phocaeicola; species Phocaeicola cellulolyticus. The sequence continues at coordinate 29,752 of NZ_JACJLE010000040.1, forward strand.
ATGCCAAAATGGAAACCGGGAATGCAGAAAGGTCAGGTTGTAAGAGTGAAATACACTGTCCCTGTAGCATTCAGACTACAGTAAATCAGTTTTCTGAATCCACTTTAAGATATATCTGAACAAACTTCTATATAGAGTTACGAAAATATATTTTAAAGTGGATTCTTTTTTCATGAAAATAATCATAAAATTCAATAAGTATCAAAATATGAAATTTCAATATATACTGATCCTTTTATTATGTATAAACAATAATATAAAAGCTCAAAACAAGGACAGCATAAGAATTGCCATTGATAACTACGAATACGAAAAGGTTCTCGAACTTACTTCGTGTACCGACTCGCTTGACGAGGAATGTACGGAACTCAGACTACAGGCTTGTAAGGAACTCAACAAATGGCAAACCGCACTTCCGCTATTCCAGAAGAGGCTTGAGCAGGACAGTACTTCACTAAAATCATGGGCAGAAATAGCGGAGTGCTACAGAAGGATTGGAGATGTGAGGAAAAGCTCTGAAGCATACGCTCATGCCGTTAGACTCAGACCCGACAAATCTTTCTTCAGACAGAAACACATCAATGCCCTGATTGCTCTTGACGACCTGGAAAATGCAAGGAAAGCGTGTCATGACTGGATAGACCGCGATTCTACATCGGCTACGGCATACCGACTGCTGGGAGAAACATACGAAAACGAAGATCCTCTATCTGCATTCGCAGGATATAATGCAGCATTTCGCCGTGATTCGCTAGACCCTCAGATTATATCCAGAATAGCCAATATGGTAAACAACAATGGGCAGTATTCATACGCAATTCTCATTACAGAGGAATACCGACGACATGACTCACTCAACATAGACGTGAACCGTCAAAATGCAAAAGCTTTCTGCATGATGAAAATGTACCCCAAAGCGATAGAAAGATATGAAAGCTTGAAAAGAATGGGCGACAATTCTTATCTGACACTGTTCTATCTCGGTATGTCGTACTACGGCAACTATGACTTTTATTCCGCTTACGACAATCTGAAAAAGGCTATAAGCATAATGCAACCGTCAGGACCAAACACAGGTGCCTTATATTATTTCGCCAAATCTGCTGCCCGTACTTCATGGAAAGGAGAAGGTGTAGAAGCCATGAATACCGCCATATCGCTGACCATGCCAACAGACAGTGTTATGATCCGACTCTACAAAGGTCTGGCAGAATGCTGTGAACTGAACCTTGACACCAAAGGTGAAATAGCCGCTTTATTAAAGCAATACGAATACTCCAAGGAAAATGTGTTGTTCTATACCATCAGATGCAGATATTATTACAGAAATGACTATGAGAATGCTTTAAAATATTTCAACAAATATATGGAAAATGTTCCTGAAGACAAGCGTTATAAGTATGACGAAAACGGAGAAATAGACAACGACGGAAGAACTTACTATCAAGACGCAGAAATAAAAATCAAGAATATAAAGGAACATAAATTCTTTAAAGGAAAACCACAGTAAGATTATTACATTCGACCACTGAATATAAAAAAATCCGGACAGAAGAAAAAAAACTGTCCGGACTTCTTATATGTATATGAGTAAAGATTATGCTTTCTTGATATAATCTACAATCCACTGACCAACTTCCTTAGTACCATACTTGGCACCACCTTCTACCTGAATTTCAGGAGTACGGACATTTGCATCGAGTGAAGCATCAACAGCACGACGGATCAATGCACCTTCTTCCTTACAGTCGAAATATTCGAACAGCATTGCTACGGACAATATCTGTGCCAACGGATTGGCGATGTTCAGCCCCTTAGCCTGTGGCCATGAACCATGAATAGGCTCGAATACCGGTGTGCTTTCGCCTGTAGAAGCAGAAGGAAGAAGTCCCATAGAACCGCTGATTACAGAGCCTTCGTCTGTAAGGATGTCGCCGAATGTATTTTCTGTAACCATTACATCGAAGAACTTAGGTTCCTGAATCATCTTCATTGCTGCATTGTCAACAAACATATAGTCTGTAGTAACTTCAGGATACTGCGGAGCCATTTCCTGAGCAATCTGTCTCCACAAACGTGAAGAAGCAAGAACATTTGCCTTATCAACAACAGTAAGATGTTTGCGGCGCTTCATTGCATATTCGAAACCTACTTTCAGGATTCTTTCGATTTCAGGACGTGTGTACATATTTGTATCGTATGCCTTGTCGTTGTCCTGATATTTTTCGCCGAAATACATACCACCTGTCAGCTCGCGTATGCAAAGGAAGTCTGCGCCGTCAACAAGCTCTGCCTTAAGAGGTGACTTGTGTACCAGACATTTGAAAGTCTGTACAGGACGGATGTTTGCAAATAATCCGAGTTTTTTGCGCATAGCCAGAAGTCCCTGTTCCGGACGGACTTTTGCAGTTGGGTCATTATCAAATTTAGGATCGCCTACTGCAGAGAACAATACTGCATCGGCATTTTTACAAACCTCGTAAGTTGCTTCCGGAAACGGATCGCCCACTTTATCTATTGCATCTGCACCACAGATGGCATATTCATATGAAACTTTATGGCCGAATTTTTCACAAACGGCTGTCATTACATCTACTCCCTGTACGGAGATTTCCGGTCCTATTCCGTCGCCGGCTAATACTGCTATTTTAAAATCCATATCACTTTTTATTTTTTCTATTCTTGTTTATTATAAAAAATATAAACTTTTCAATGACTATATATAGAGAAGTCAATATCAAAGCTATAAATACATTTACCAACAAATTACTATCCTGACATTCAGGGCCGAGGGCAAACCTTCGCAGCAATACATTTACAACCAGTATCAATACAAAGATTATAAAATAATGTTTTCTCATAATCACTGTTCTATAAGATTCAGCATCTTAATCGTTGCTTTGATTGCAGCTTCCGTCTGGTCGGCATCCAAACCGCGAGTACGGAATTCCTTATCTTCGTAATTCCAAGTTATCACAGTCTGTACAAACGCATCTGTACGTCCGCCAGGCGGAATTGTTACCGCATAATTCACGAGCATAGGGAACTTACGGTTCAGTGTTCCTTTATATATCTTACGCAATGCACGCACAAAGGCATCGTACTGACCGTCACCGCTTGAGCTTTCCTGATATACCTTACCGTCTATCTCAATACTCAACGTAGCCATCGGTTTCAATCCCTGGGCAAGAGTGACAAAATAACTCAAAAGCTTAACCTTCTTATCCACCGTATCATGTTTGAGCACATCGCTTATGATATATGGCAAATCATCCTGAGTAACGATTTCCTTACGGTCGCCAAGTTCAATTATACGGTCTGTAACCTTACGCATTGATTCTTCATCCAGTTCAAGTCCCAGACTTTCAAGATTTTTCCGGATATTTGCCTTACCTGAGTTCTTACCCAAAGCATATTCCCTCACACGACCGAAACGCTCAGGCTGAAGGTCATTGAAGTAAAGATTATTCTTGCTGTCACCGTCGGCATGAACACCTGCCACCTGAGTAAACACATTCTGACCTACTATAGGCTTGTTGGCTGGGATACTTATACCAGAATATGATTCAACGGTACGGCTTATCTCGTTCAAGCGGCTCTCGTCAATATGTGTGATAGCCTGAAAATGATCTTTCAATATCGCCTGCACACTGGCAAGAGGAGCGTTCCCTGCACGCTCGCCTAGACCATTAATTGTAGTATGAAGACCTTTCACACCGCTCAAAACTGCAGCCAATACATTGCTGACAGCCAGGTCATAGTCATTATGCGCATGGAAATCGAAATGCAAATCAGGATAACGTTTTTTCATTTTGCGCATATACTCTATCACCTGAAGAGGATTGAGTATTCCAAGTGTATCAGGCAACATAAAACGTTTGATTCCTGCATCAAGCAATCCGTCAACAAGTCCGAAAACATATTCCGGAGAATCTTTCATACCGTTACTCCAGTCTTCCAGATAAAGATTTACCTCCATATCGCGGTCCAAAGCGTATGCCACTGTACGGCGAATATCTTCAAGATGTTCTTCCAGTGTTTTCTTCAGCTGATAGCGGCAGTGTTTCTCCGAGCCCTTCGAAAGAAGGTTTATCACCCGTCCGCCAGCATCATGTATCCAATCTACAGAGACAGTTCCGTCCACAAAACCAAGTACTTCTACCTTATATAGCATATTGTGGCGTGCTGCCCAATCGCATATCATCCTGACAGCATTCAGTTCTCCGTCGGACACACGTGCCGATGCCACTTCTATCCTGTCAACCTTCAGGTCTTCAAGCAGCATGCGGGCTATCATCAGTTTTTCGTGTGGAACAAACGATACTCCACTGGTCTGTTCACCGTCGCGGAGTGTTGTATCCATTATTTCTATTACAGGATGATCCATATTTATCAGTTCAATTATTATCTGTTACTTACAGCTTCTTCGTATGCTGCTATCTTGTCCCTGTTTTCTACAAGGAAGTCTATATCGTCCAGACCGTTCATCAGACAATGCTTTTTATAAGCATTTATCTCGAATTTCTCAGATTTGCCTGTAGCCTTGTTGGTGATGGTCTGTTCCGGAAGGTTTACTTCTACCTCAGTTTTAGGGTCGGCATATATAGAATCGAAAAGTTCCTTCAGGAATTCTTCGCTTACCACTACCGGAAGAACGAAATTGTTCAGTTCGTTATTCTTGTGGATATCGGCAAAGAAACTTGACACTACCACTCTGAATCCATATCCGGCTATAGCCCATGCCGCATGCTCACGGCTTGAACCGCTTCCGAAGTTCTTTCCTGCCACCAGTACCTGTCCGCTGTATTTAGAATCATTAAGAACAAAATCTTTATTCAACGATCCGTCCGGATTATATCTCCAATCGCGGAAAAGATTGTCACCGAAAAACTTTTCATCACGTGTAGTGGCTTTGAGGAAACGTGCCGGGATTATCTGGTCTGTATCCACATTTTCCAAAGGCAAAGGGATACAAGTGCTTGTTATTATATTGAATTTCTGTTTCATTGTTATACTCAATTTTACTGATTACATAAGTGTTCTTGGATCTGTTATCACTCCTGTTACTGCTGCAGCTGCGGCTGTAAGCGGACTTGCAAGCAATGTTCTTGAGCCAGGTCCCTGACGTCCCTCAAAGTTTCTGTTGCTTGTAGAAACAGAATATTTACCAGCAGGTATTTTGTCGTCATTCATGGCAAGACATGCAGAGCATCCCGGCTGACGTATTTCAAATCCGGCTTCTTCAAGAACTTTGTCCAAGCCTTCTTCACGAATCTGTTCGTCCACCATCCATGAGCCCGGAACGAGCCATGCAGTAATATTATCAGCTTTCTTACGTCCTTTAACGATTGAAGCAAAGGCGCGGAAATCTTCTATACGTCCGTTTGTACATGCACCAAGGAAAACATAATCCACTTTCTTTCCTATAAGACTTTCACCTGGAGTAAATCCCATGTACTGCATAGATTTCTCGAAAGAACCTTTTTCCACTTCACTCATACCATCTGTAGTTGGAATATTCGAAGTAATTGCCATGCCCATACCAGGATTAGTTCCGTATGTAATCATCGGCTGAATATCAGCTGCATCATAACGGACTTCTTTATCGAATACAGCGTCATCATCGCTTTTCAAGGTCTTCCAATAAGCAAGAGCTTTATCCCACTCTTCTCCCTTAGGTGCATATTCGCGTCCTTTGATGTATTCGAAAGTCACTTCGTCCGGAGCTATCATACCGCCACGTGCTCCCATCTCGATAGACAGGTTACACAGCGTAAGACGTCCTTCCATAGTAAGGCTGCGGATAGCTTCTCCGGCATATTCTACGAAATATCCTGTTGCACCACTTGTAGTCATCTTTGACATCATATAAAGAGCTACGTCTTTTGCAGTCACTCCTTTACCAAGTTTTCCGTCGATAGTAATACGCATTGTCTTTGGGCGTGCCTGAAGAATACACTGTGATGCCATAACCATTTCCACTTCACTTGTTCCGATACCGAAAGCTACGGCTCCCATGGCACCGTGGGTAGATGTATGCGAGTCACCACATACGATAGTCATTCCCGGAAGTGTCAATCCTCTCTCAGGACCAACCACATGAATGATACCATTCTTCTTGTTCATCATTCCGAAATGTGTCAGACCGAAATCGGCAGCATTCTGTGCCAAGGTATCCACCTGTGCTTTTGATACAGGGTCTTCTATCGGTTTGTCCTGGTCGTGAGTCGGTGTGTTATGATCCGGCATACAGTAGATTTTCTCAGGACGGAAACACTTCAAACCGCGTGCACGCATACCAGCGAAAGCCTGCGGACTTGTCACTTCGTGGCAATAAAGACGGTCTATATATAATTGGGTAGGTCCTTCTTCAACCTTCTGCACTACGTGTGCATCCCATATTTTGTCAAATAAAGTATTCATGTAAGTTTAAAATTGTGAGTTTATTGTTTTTTATATAAACAAAACCAATCACTATTAATTGTTAATTATTAATTAAGTTTCATTTTCTGAACTTGTTGATACAGTCGATATAAGCTTCCACAGATGCGGCAATAATGTCTGTATTGGCTCCGAAGCCATAATACATCTGACCGTCATATTCCACCTGCATGTGTACTTTACCAACATCATCACTACCCTTGCTGATAGCCTGAATAGTAAATTCTTTCAGTGTCATCTGGCGCTTGATAATCTGCTTAACTGCTTTAATAGCAGCATCCACAGGACCATTACCGGTAGCAGCTGCCTCGAAATGCTCACCTGATATGTTAAGTCCGAGACTTGCAACAGAACGAACTCCTACACCACTTGTAACTTGCAGATATTCCAATTTGATATGATGATTCACATTTCTGTCGGCACCGGCCAATACCATTATATCATCGTCAGAAATATCTTTCTTCTTGTCGGCAAGTTTAAGGAAATCCTCATAAACCTTGTCAAGTTTCTCCTGAGTCATATCCAATCCAAGAATATGAAGTCTGTGTTTCAAGGCAGCTCGTCCGCTGCGGGCTGTCAATACAATAGCATTATCATCAATACCCACATCCTTAGGATCGATAATCTCGTAAGTCTGAACATTCTTCAATACTCCATCCTGGTGTATTCCCGACGAATGTGCAAAGGCATTACGTCCTACAATGGCCTTATTAGGCTGGACAGGCATATTCATCAAGCTTGAAACCATTCGGCTTGTAGGATAGATTTTCTGTGTATTTATATTTGTATCAATATCAATGTCATTGTGGCAACGAAGAATCATGGCTACCTCTTCAAGAGATGTGTTTCCGGCTCTCTCACCTATACCATTGATTGTCACTTCAACTTGTCTGGCTCCGTTCAAAACACCGGAAATGGTATTTGCTGTAGCCATACCCAAATCATTATGACAGTGAGTTGAAATTATGGCCTTGTCTATACCATTGACATGTTCCATCAAATATTTGATTTTTGCACCATATTCTTCAGGAAGGCAGTATCCGGTAGTATCAGGAATGTTCACAACTGTAGCTCCGGCTTTGATTACAGCTTCTACCACTCTGGCCAAATACTCATTTTCAGTACGTCCGGCATCTTCGGCATAGAACTCCACATCCTCAACATATCGTTTTGCGTATTTCACTGCTGCAACAGCACGTTCAATAATTTCTTCTCTTGTTGAATTGAACTTATACTTGATATGTGAATCTGATGTACCGATTCCTGTATGAATTCTTTTATGCTTTGCATATTTCAAAGCCTCTGCAGCTACATCAATATCTTTCTGAACCGCACGCGTAAGGGCACAGATAGTAGGCCATGTAACAGCCTTTGAAATCTCAATGACAGAATTGAAATCGCCCGGACTGGATACCGGAAAACCTGCTTCAATAATGTCCACTCCAAGTGCTTCCAACTGGCGGGCAACCTGAATTTTCTCTACAGTATTAAGCTGACAACCAGGAACCTGCTCACCATCTCGAAGAGTTGTGTCAAAAATAAATAATCTCTCACTCATATTCTTTGCATTTTATATAGTTATCAAAAAAAAGCCTTTCGCACAGGGAAGTGAGAAAGGCTTGATATATCTTAATATTTTTACATCAGTATGCACGCGACTCACTTCCCACCGGTGTTCCCAGTAGAATAATAATACCGCATAGCAAAATATGTAAAAACATTGTATTCATATAATATTCTTTTTTTGTTCGATGCAAAGGTATATATATTTTTGGAATAATGAAATAAAATGAAAGTTTTTCTCTGTATTTAACAACAATTTAATAGTTCTACTATATTATTACTATTATTATATCAATTCTGTTAATGGTCATTCTATTCTGAGTTCATGCATGCATGCCTGAACTTCTGTTATGCTTCCCATGTGTTTTCCCATGTCATCCGACAATTTTATACATTCTCGCCAGCCTTGGTTGGCATTCATCTTACATTTTGACAATTTCATTACAATATTCGACGGCTGGTAGCCTGTGTCATTGGTAAGGTTCGTACCTATTCCGAACGAACATCTTATTTTACCCTGACAATACTTATATAATGACAAAGCTTTCTCAAAATCCAAAGCATTACTGAAAATTATTGTTTTGGTAACAGGATCTATTCCCAATTCCTTATATCTGTCAATAAGTTTATCTACAAACTCAAGTTCATCCCCGGAATCACATCTTACGCCATCAAACAGTTTTGCCTGCTTACGACTGAAGTTTGTCAGAAACGATTCGGAAGTATATGTATCAGACAATGCCGTACCCAAATCACCATCATACACATTTACCCAATTCTCCAATGCCATGTAATTGGCATGCTTGTACCCAAACTGGGCTCCGTGAAACATGAACCATTCATGTGGATGCGTTCCCATAGGACGCATATTATATTTCATGGCAAGATAGCAGTTTGATGTACCGGTACAGTATTTAGAATGTTTCTTCAGATAATCTACCACCCAATCATGTACTTCGAAAGAAAACCTTCTTCGTGTTCCGAATTCAGAAAATGGCATGGAATTCGAGTTGGACAACTCCACTTTAGTGGCTAATTTTGCAAGAACCTCTTCTTTCAAAGGTTTCTGATTGAAAAACATATTCTTTATTTCAGAAACTATTGCAAGAATAGGAACTTCATAAAGAGTAACCTTATATAAATAGTCGGTAACTTCGATATGCAGATGACGTTCCTCATCAAGATAAACCTCTATTATCTCAGGATTAAAGCGGAAAGAAGACAACCACTCCCAATATACTCTTGGCATAAATCTGCAATTGACAGACATATATTCAAGTTCATCAGATGTCAGCCCTACTCCTTTCAATCTGTTGAATTCTTCTTTAAGTGCATTCAGGAATTCATCCGAATATACCGTTTCGTCACGATCCTTAAAACTGAATGTTCCTATTGCGTAAGGAAACAACTTTATATAAGCGTATGATGTAGTGAATTTATATAAGTCTGTATCTAAAATTGATTTTATTATCATAGATATAATTTTTTTGTCAATGTGGTAAATTTACAATAAATTAATCGTAATGTAAAATTTATGTGCGTTTTACTTTCACATCTTTCAAAAAATGATTTTACAGGTAAACAAAGTCTAAATTGTATAAACGCAAAAAATCCCCGAAGTATCTCTACCTCGAGGATCTCTCATATAAGACGGCGACTACCTACTCTCCCACAATATGCAGTACCATCGGCGTGACG
>NZ_JACJLE010000005.1 GCF_016901995.1 Bacteroides caecigallinarum
GAGTCCTTTAATCTGATTGATTTGACTTTGCCCATAGAGGTAGCTTTGAGGATTATGAGGCAAAGGTAGCAAATCTATATGATATAAACTAATTATGAACATCTACTTATTAATTCTAATGCTGAACCTTTGTATGTAATTGATGGTGTTATTATACAGGGTGGTGGATCTTCAGGTGCTGATTTCGGACTTGGAGATGCATTAGGAAACGGTTCTGTTTCTACAATATCTCCTCTTTCAACCATAAATCCAGCTGATATTGTTTCAATGGAAATATTAAAGGATGCATCAGCTACGGCCATATATGGAGCACAAGGCGCGAATGGTGTAGTATTAATAACTACGAAACGAGGAAAGGCAGGTGAGGCTAAATTTACATATGATGGAATGCTTGCCGTGCAAAGGCAGACTAAGCGTTTGGATATGATGAATTTGCGTGAGTTTGCTAGTTTCTATAATGATTTTGTTGAGGTAGGAGAATTTGAAGAAAATGCTATTTATGCAGATCCTTCATTGTTGGGAGTAGGTACTAACTGGCAGGATGCCGTATTCCGTACAGCATTACAGCATCAGCATCAGATATCTGCACAGGGAGGTACTGACAAAGTGAAGTATTATGTTTCTGGTTCTTTTATGGATCAGGATGGTACATTGATAGGGTCAAGTTTTAACAGATATTCTTTCCGTACAAATCTTGATGCTCAATTGAAACCTTGGTTGAAAATTGGTTTGAATGCTACTTATTCATCTACCAGAGATGATTTAAAATTGGCTGATAGTGATCAGGGTATTATCAGTTATTCATTGCAGACTGTGCCTGATATTCCTATTTACGATATAGATGGTAACTATTCTTCTATTGTTCGTGAGGGATATACAAGTCCTAATCCAATTGCAATGGCTATGATGGATCAGATTCTTTTGGATCGTCAGAAACTTACAGGTAGTATATTTGGTGATGTTACTTTGGTTAAAAACCTTACATGGCATACTGAACTTGGATATGATATCAGTTATAATAAAGGTGAGCGTTATCAGCCTAAAGTAGATTTGGGAAACTGGAAACGTGATAGTAATTTAAGCTCTATCCAAAAGAATAATAGTACTTACTGGCAGTTGAAAAACTATGTTACTTATAATGGGTACATAGACAAACATAGTTTTACTGTAATGTTAGGTCAGGAGTGTTGGGCTTCAAATTATGACTATACTTCTGTATCTAATACAAACTTGCCATCTGATGTTGTGCATAATCCTGCCTTAGGAACAGGTACACCTTCTATAAATTCAGGTTTTGGAAGTTCTTCTATGGCATCATTCTTTACGCGTCTGAACTATAACTATGCAGACCGTTATCTGGCTACTTATACTTACCGATATGATGGTTCTTCAAATTTTGGTCCAGAAAACCGTTGGGCAGGATTCCATGCTATTGCTGGTTCGTGGAGATTTTCAAATGAGAAGTTCTTTGAGCCATTGAATAATGTAATAAGTAACGGTAAGTTGCGTTTGGGCTGGGGACAAACTGGTAATTCAAATATAGGTGGTTATAGATGGGGAGCAAGTATGTCCAGAATGCCTACAGGATTAGGATTAGGATACCGTCAGTCTAATATAGCTAATTTAGGTATTAGATGGGAAACTCAGGAACAGGTAAATGTTGGTATTGATTTGGGCTTTTTTAATGATAGATTGAACGTTGTTGTCGATTGGTATAAGAAAGTATCTAAGGATATGTTGATGTCTTTGCAGTTGCCTTCTTATATGGGAACTTCTGGAAATGCTGCATCAGCTTTGGCCGCTCCGATGGGTAACTATGGTGATATTGAAAATAAAGGTTGGGAGATTTCCTTGAATACTCATCCTATTGTTGGCACTTTTGAGTGGGATTCTGATTTTCAAATTTCATTTAACAAGAATAAGTTGAGAGCTCTTGATGGAACCGCAAATGCTCAGATTGTTGGATACGGTCAATGGAGTGATGTGGTCAGTGTGACAAATGTCGGTGAATCTCTGTATAATTTCTATGGCTATGTTTGTGACGGAGTGTATAAAGATCTAGAGGATTTGAAGACATCTGCCAAACCAACTAAATATCCGACTGATGGTGTATTTAACCGTACAAACACAGTGTGGGTAGGTGATATTAAATATAAAGATCTTAATAATGATGGAGTGATTGACGAGAATGATAGAACTAATATTGGTTCACCTCTTCCTAAATTCACATTTGGATGGACTAATACATTCAGATATAAAAATTTTGATTTGTCATTATTTATAAACGGTTCGTATGGAAATAAGGTATTTAATTATCTTGGAATGAAACTTACACATATGAATTCTGTATGGACTAATCAGCTCACTACAGTTTTGGATCGTGCACAGCTAGTTCCTATAGACCCTAATAAAGATTACACTGGAGGAGTAGTGGTAAATGGTGTTACCGTTTATAACTGGTATGATGATATCACAAATGTTAAAGTAGCTAATAGTGATGCAACTATTCCTCGTGCTTCAGTACAAGATCCTAATGATAACGACCGTATTAGTGATAGATATATCGAAGATGGTTCATACATTCGTTTGAAAAATATAACTTTGGGTTATACATTCCCTGGAAAGATTATTAAGAAATGGGGACTTGACAACCTTCGTGTGTATGCAAATATCCAGAATCTGTTGACTATTACAGGGTATGATGGTTATGATCCTGAAATTGGCGCCAGCACATCAAGTGCAAATGTCTATGGTCTTGACAATGGACGTTACCCTTCTCCTACAGTTTATTCTTTTGGATTGAATGTTTCCTTCTAAAAAAAATGGTTATGAAATTCAATAATATAAAATATTTGGCTTTATCAGCTGTATTGGGATTTAATATGTCTTCATGTGATGATTTTTTGAATCGTCCCGCAGAAGATTCGTACAATGTTGATAACTTTTATCAGAATGAAGATCAGTGCTTTCAAGGTGTAAATCCTCTTTATAATTCTCCTTGGTTTGATTTTCAGCGTGGCTTTTTTAGAGTCGGTGAGGTATTGTCTGGTAATTATTACATGGGATCATCCCCTTATTTGACTTTTACAGTAAATGGAACTGATGAGGATTTGATAAATATGTCATATTCACTTTGGTCAGTCAATGCTTATGCCAATACAATAAGAGAGAGATTATTGTCTACTACTGTTTCAGATGAGGTGAAGAATACTTGTATTGGTGAGTGCTTAGTATGGAAAGCTATGGCATATTTTTATCTGGTACGTACGTTTGGGGCAGTTCCTATTGTTCATAGTAACTCTGACGATATAGCTGCAGGTAACTATAATGAGAAATATAAAGTTCAGATACCTGATGTTTATGAATATATTGTGATGACATTGGAAAAGGCTATTCAGCTTCTTCCAAAATCAAATGCCGAAGGTCGTATTGACCAATATACAGCTAAGGGGCTTCTTGCTAAAGTTTATCTCACTAAGTCTGGATATGGAATGAGTGGAACAAGAAATGAGGATGATTTGAGTAAAGCTGCAGCCTATGCTAAAGATGTAATAGATAATTCAGGTAGGAACTTATTGGAAAACTATTCTGATATATTTCGTTTGGCTAATAACTTTAATGAAGAAAGCTTGTTGTCATGGCATTGGTCTTCATCAGCTGATATGTGGACATGTCAAAATGCTATGCAATCAGAATTGGCAATAGTTGGATTTGATGAGTTTGGTGATTGTTGGGGGGGATATAACGGTCCTTCTGTTGATTTGCAAGATGCTTTCGGAGAGAATGCTTTAAGTCCTACACGTTATTATGGTGATGCACGCCGTAAAGCTACTATGATGATGTGTGGAGATGTTTATGAGTACTTTTGGCAGGATAAAGGTGGTTTCAATTATATTAATTTTATTTATGACACTAAGAATCTTGGCGGACCGGGTTCTTATCAAAGTGGAACAGGGGCCAATGCGGTGAAACATCTATATGGAAATGCTAATGACCATATGGTAGGAACAGGAGTTTCAGCTTCGGTACAACGTAGTCAGTTAAGTACTCATTTGTTGCGATTAGCTGATGTATATTTGATATATGCTGAAGCAATGATTGGAAATAACGGATCTACTACCGATGCTTCTGCTATAGATGCATTTTATAAAGTGAGACACAGGTCTGTAAGCTCATATGAACGCCCTTCATCTATAACATGGGAGGACGTATGGAAAGAGCGTCGCCTTGAATTGGCGTGTGAAGGTGACCGTTGGTATGATTTTGTTCGTTTGGCATATTATGATCCACAAAGAGCTATTAACGAATTGACAAACCAGCGTCGTGATATATATTATGGCTTGGATGCTTTGTATAAATCATATTATCAGACAGGAACGTTTACAGTAAATCCTGATGAACAGCGATATAATCCAAATGCTGTTAAACCGAATGTTACACTTTCAAGCTTTACATTGCCGTTTCCTACAGAAGATGTAGTTTTCAACCCGCATTTGATGGAAGATCCAATTCATGTAGATGTTAGAAATGAGTTTAGTTATTAAAAATATGCAGAAAATGAAAACAATAAGATATATTAAAGGTTTAGTTTTATTTGCATCTGTTTGTCTTGGTATCGCTGTAACATCATGTGAAGACGAACCTGACAGATATGTAATAACAGATGGTATTCCAACTGTGTATTATGTACGTATGACAGACCCTGAAGTTGCCGATTCTTTAATCACCGAGGCTTATATGGCTAATACGGTATGTTTAGTTGGAGAAAATTTGAGAAGTGTTTACGAATTGTTCTTTAACGATCAGAAAGCAGTTCTAAATACAAGTCTGATTACAGACAATACGTTGATAGTTGATATACCTTCTGTAATTCCAGGTGTAGTAACTAATAAGATTGCACTTATCAATAGGGATAGAGACACTGTCTTTTATGATTTTAATGTCATAGTTCCTGCACCTGAAGTAAAATCAATGTCAAATGAATATGCAGAGCCAGGTACTGTAGCTACAATATATGGTGATTATTTAATTGATGATCCTAATGTTCCTTTGAAGATAACGATTGGGGAAGTTCCGGTCACAGAGATTACTAGCCAGACCAGATATGCTGTTAGTTTTATGATTCCAGAAAATGCGACTACTGGATATATAAATGTTGAGTCTATTTATGGTACTGGAAAATCAAATTTCCGTTATATGGAAAATGATGGTTTGATATTTGATTTTGATGATGATGGAGATAATGCGCTAGCAATAGGTAGTGGATGGCGCACTGGTAATATTGGAGTTTTGAACAATGTATCTGCATTGGATAATAACTATTTGTATTTCCAGGGTGATTTGGATAATAATTCTTGGGACGAAGATAACTTCTCTTTTAATTACTGGCCAAAAGGTGATGCAAGTGCTCCAAATTTGAATACGTTAGTTGACTTTAGTGACTTGAGTAATCTTCAGTTGAAGTTTGAAGTAAATGTTCCTAATGTATGGAGTGCATGTGCTTTGCAGATTATGCTCACAACGGATAATGAGGTAACTTATGGCACAGCTAATAATGCATTCTTCTCTAATAATGAATTCCCTCGAGCTCTGTGGATACCTTGGCAGACAAGTGGTAGTTATACTACTGAAGGCTGGACCACAGTAACAATACCGTTGTCTGATTTCCATTATACATCTTCTGGTATGTCTATCTCCACATTGTCGGCTACAGATATTACAGGATTGACTTTGTTCGTTTGGAGTGGAGGAGTTACTGGTACGGCTTGCTCACCGACTATTTGTATTGATAATATCAGAATAGTACCAATTAATTAATTTGATATATTATGAAAACAAATATAATGACAGTGCTTTGTTTGTCAGGAGCACTTTTATTCTCAGGCTTTTCCTTTACCTCTTGTTTAAAGGGGGATGATATTAGTACTAATCAGTTCTCGGAAGGAATACGATTGAATGTATTTGGTCCTTCACCTGTAGCTCGTGGTGGCGAATTGAGATTTTTGGGAAGTGGAATGGATCAGGTTACTGCTGTTTCTATTCCGGGTTGTGAGGATATTACAGATATAAATATAATTAGCCCTACAGAAATTCGTGTAACAGTTCCTCAAGAAGCTTTGCCTGGTCAAGTGTTATTAAAAACCCCTAAAGGAGATATTGTGACAAAAACAGAGCTAACTTTTACTGAACCTATCGCTATTGAAAGTATTTCTCCTTTAAACATAGTACCAGGTAATGAACTGACAATTTCTGGTGAATATCTTAATTTGATTAATCAGGTTATTTTTACAGAGGATGTGGTTGTTTCTGCTGAGGACTTTATAACTCATGACCGTAAAACAATAAAGATTATTGTGCCTGAAGAAGCACAGACTGGACAAGTCGCTTTGTCTGATGGTGCAGAGTTGCCTAATCTTATATATTCAGAAGAGGATTTAGCTGTTGCATTACCTTCTGTTGATCAGATTTTTAATTTAACAGAAAAACTTCCGGGTGATGAAATTATAATAGCAGGTAATAATCTTCAATTGGTAAAGAGTGTTATAGTTCCATGCTATCCTGATAATAGTGAGGTTGAGTTTACAGTTGAATCTGGACAATTGAAATTTTCATTGCCAGAGAATGCCGCAGACGGAGAAATTGAGGTAGTCCCGGCATCTGGAATTCATGTATCTGTTGCGGTCTTAAATATGGCAACTCCTGAAGTTACAGCAATAACTCCATCTACAGAAATCAAGGCAGGAGATGAAATTGTAATATCAGGTAAAAAACTTAATGTTATTTCTACTTTGTCTTTCCCAGGCATTGAGGAGCCTGTTCAACCGACGGAGCAATCTGCAACACAGTTGAAGGTCGTTATGCCAGCCAATGGACAGAGTGGTAATTTGATTTTTAACGTTAAAAGCGGCAAGTCCGTAGATGCAGGAATTATTGAAACTCTCAAGCCAATTAATTTGTCATTCAGTGGAGATGTGAAAGCATGTGAAGATGCTACTATAGTAGGTAGTAATCTCGGTTTGGTGTCAGACGTCGTATTTGCAGGCGATTTAAAAGGTGAGATAGTTTCACAGTCCAATGATCAATTGGTTGTAGTGGTTCCAGCATTGGCCCAAAGTGGAGACATTGTGTTGAATATGGCCAATGGAGAACAAGTTTCTATCCCTAATGTGACGGTAATTTCACCTGATGCTTGTTATATTATAAGTAGTTTGGAAGAAAAATATACAGCAGGTGAAATAATGACTGTAGAAATAGCTAAATCAGAATTGTTGACTGCTGTTAATATTAATGATAATCCTGTTCAATATATTCTGAAGGGTAATGAGTTGATGATAATGGTGCCTGAAAATTCTGGTTCAAATTCTACTTTAAAATTGATTTCAGGTAGTAACTCAGTAGAATATACAGTAACATTTGTACCAGCTGAAAAACCTGAAACAGTTATATGGGAAGGATCATTCTCTCCTGGTAGTTGGAGTGCTGCTAATCAAGATTTAGCTTATGGAAATTTTGACTGGAGTACTGTTCAGGCAGGTACAGAGATAACAATTTATTATACATTAGATTCTTCTTCGGCTTATTGGCAACTTCGTTTAGGTGATGGAAGTTGGAGCCCGTTACCTACAATACCAGATGTGAATTTATCTGCTGGATCTACAAGTTATACTGCGACATTATCTCAAGAAGTTTTGGATGTCTTGTTAAGTAATAATGGTATGATAGTGACTGGATGTTACTTTACAATGACTAAGATAACTCTAAAATAAAGAAAACTTAGTAGTTTGTAGTAATAGAGCTTCATTATAAAATAGCCCAGGGAGAAATTCCTGGGCTGATTTTCAAATATATAGTTAGTTGTGTTTTATTGTCGATTTTTCGATATATGAAAATATAGCCTTGCTGCAATGTAATGAAATTACTCAACAGCATAATCCTAAACTTTTATAATCTTGA
Organism: Bacteroides caecigallinarum; assembly: GCF_016901995.1. Taxonomy (GTDB): domain Bacteria; phylum Bacteroidota; class Bacteroidia; order Bacteroidales; family Bacteroidaceae; genus Phocaeicola; species Phocaeicola cellulolyticus. The sequence goes on from NZ_JACJLE010000005.1 coordinate 7,954, forward strand.
AATTAAATTCTTATGAGAAATATATTATACTTTTTAATAGTATTGTTTTATTCTATTCCATGTTTTTCCCAAATTAGGGGGGAGGAAATAAAAGTGGTGGTTTCACCGGATCATACAGATTGGAATTATAAGCTTGGAGAGAAGTGTATCTTCACAGTTAGGGTGCTTAAAGCCAACAATCTGTTGCCGGATGTAGTAATAGATTATGAATTGGGACCTGAAATGTATCCGGTAGAGAAAAAATCCGGTGTAAAACTCAAAGATGGAAAAATAACTCTTACCGGCAAAATGAATACTCCAGGCTTCTTTATGTGTAAGGTTAATGCAACGGTAAACGGACGTAAATATGAAGGCTTGGCAAATGCTGCATACGAGCCTTTGAAATTAAAGCCTGTCACTGAAAAACCAAAGGATTTCATTTCATTTTGGACAGAATGTATAAGCAAGGCTAGAGAAGTTCCATTGGATTATAAAATGAAACTTTTACCCGACAGATGTACGGAAACGGTAAACGCATATGAGGTAAGTTTTCAAAATAATCGTTATGGCTCACGTATTTATGGTATTCTTACTATACCTGTAAAGGAAGGCAAATATCCGGCTTTGCTTAGAGTTCCTGGAGCTGGTGTACGTCCATATCAGGGAGATACGTATATAGCTTCAAAGGGAGCGATAGTTCTTGAGATAGGAATACATGGCGTGTCTGTTACCCAAGAACAGAAAATTTATGATGATTTACAAAATGGCCCATTGAATGGTTATTGGACTTTCAATGCTCATGACAGATTTGATTGCTATTATAACCGTGTTATAACAGGGGTAATACGTTCTATTGACTTTATTGAATCTTTGCCACAGTTTAATCATGAACAATTAGGTATAACAGGTGCCAGTCAGGGAGGTGCATTGTCAATAATTGGAGCTGCATTGGATTCAAGAATAACGTTTTATGCGGCAATTCATCCGGCGCTTTGTGATCATTCGGCATTTTTGCAGAAACGTGCGGGAGGCTGGCCTCATTATTTGTATTATGAGAATAATCCAAGTGATGAACTGATTAAAAATATTCAATATTATGATACTGCGAATTTTGCGTCTCTGCTTAAAGTTCCAGGTTGGTTTAGTTTTGGTTATAATGATGTGGTATGTCCTCCTACATCAGTATATTCTGCGTATAACGTAATAACTGCTCCAAAAGAAGTCCATACTTATCTTCAGACAGGTCATTACTGGTATCAGGAACAGTATGATGAATGGAATAACTGGCTTTTAAAGATGCTGGAGATACAATAATTCAAGAAACTATATAATATGGTTAAAATAGTATCATATAACGTGTAGTTGTTTTTTTATTTTTGCAATGAAAGAGTAATAAAAAGAAGTTTATGATTAAATCTAAATTTTTTTCGGTTATACTTATGGCGTTGTCTGTAATGTCATGTTCTGATATAGAAAAAGAAACAGTAAATAAAACACCTGAAGCAGAGGAAATGCTTGACAAGTTAAGAGATATTTCTGCAGAGAAGAAATTTATGTTCGGTCATCATGATGATCCGGTATATGGAATTGGATGGGATGGTGATGAAAACAGAAGTGATGTTAAAAGTGTGTGTGGTGATTATCCTGCTATAATGTCTTTTGATTTGGGACGTATGGAGATTTTTGGTGACAAGACTTTGGATAATGTCCCTTTGGATAGAATAAGAAAAGAGGTCATTGCACAATATGAAAGAGGAGGTATGTCATCTTTCAGTTGGCATGTAGATAATCCGCTTACAGGAAAAGACTCTTGGGATGTAAGTGATTCAACTGTTGTAAAATCTGTATTGCCAGGCGGTGTTAATCATGAAAAATTTATGGGATGGTTGGACAAGATTGCCGATTATATGAATTCTATAAAAACATCTGATGGTGTCAAGGTTCCTATCTTGTTCCGCCCATGGCATGAACATACCGGCAGCTGGTTCTGGTGGGGACAAAATTTGTGCTCTACAGAAGATTATAAAGCGCTTTGGCGTATGACTTACGACAGAATGCAGGAAAAAGGTGTGACACAACTCCTTTATGCTTATTCTCCTGGTACAGAACCTAAAGATTCAACCGAGTATCTTGAACGTTATCCGGGTGATGATATCATTGACTTGATTGGAGTTGATGCCTACCAGTTTGACCGTGATGCTTATTTGAAGAGTCTGGATAATTCACTGACTATAATGTCGCAGGTAAGCAAGGCGCATAATAAGCTGATGGCTGTAACTGAAACTGGATACGAGACTATTCCTGATTCGTTGTGGTGGACTCAAACTTTGATGCCGGCAATAGAGAAATATCCTATTAGCTATGTTCTGGTATGGCGAAATGCCAGAGAAAGGGAAAATCATTATTATGCTCCTTATCCTGGACATAAATCCGCAGCGGATTTTGTGAATTTCTATAATGATCCTCGTACATTGTTTGCAAGTGATATGAAAACAATAAAGTAAATTAAATCAATATATAAATGAATCAATTTGACGAAAAAGTAAGAAAACTGTTTGAACAGCATGAAGAGTTGATTACTCGTAAGAATGAACCTGTTGAAACATCAAACGGAGTTTATACCCGTTATAAATATCCTGTAGTTACCGCAGCTCATACTCCTGTGTTCTGGCGTTATGATTTGGACGAAAAGACAAATCCGTATCTGATGGAACGCATTGGAATGAATGCTACAATGAATTCTGGCGCGATAAAATGGAATGGAAAGTATCTTCTGGTTGTACGCGTTGAAGGAGCTGACCGTAAATCTTTCTTTGCGGTTGCCGAAAGTCCTAACGGAGTTGATAATTTCCGTTTTTGGGATTATCCTATTACTATGCCTGATGATGTAATTCCGGCTACTAATATATATGATATGCGTCTGACGGCACATGAAGACGGATGGATTTATGGTATATTCTGTGCAGAACGTCACGATGACAATGCTCCTGCTGGAGATCTTTCGTCTGCTACAGCTACAGCGGCTATTGCACGTACAAAGGACCTGAAAAATTGGGAACGTCTGCCTGATTTGAAATCAAAGAGCCAGCAGAGAAATGTTGTCCTTCATCCTGAGTTTGTGGATGGTAAATATGCATTCTATACTCGTCCTCAAGACGGATTTATTGATGCCGGAAGTGGTGGTGGAATAGGTTGGGCTTTGGTTGATGATATTACTAATGCTGAAATTAAGGAGGAGAAAATTATCGACCAGCGCTATTATCATACTATTAAGGAAGTTAAGAACGGTGAGGGACCTCATCCTATCAAGACTCCTAAAGGATGGTTGCATTTGGCTCATGGCGTTCGTGGTTGTGCTGCGGGATTGCGTTATGTACTTTATATGTATATGACTTCATTGGAAGATCCTAGTAAACTGATCGCATCTCCTGGAGGTTATTTTATGGCACCGGAAGGAGAGGAAAGAATCGGTGATGTATCAAATGTGCTTTTCACTAATGGATGGATAGCTGATGAGGATGGCAAGGTATTTATTTATTATGCATCTTCGGATACACGTATGCATGTGGCCGTTTCTACTATTGACAAACTTGTGGATTACTGTATGAATACTCCACAGGATGGTCTGACTACTACAGCTTCTGTAGAAACATTGAAAAAACTTATAGATAAAAATTTGAAATTAATAAAATAAAAAGAAGGAGTAAGTACTGCTATGATAAAACTCACGGAAAAGATTGGCTATGGTTTTGGCGATATGGCATCGTCCATGTTCTGGAAACTGTTTGGAGCTTATTTGATGATATTCTACACTGATATATTCGGATTGCCGGCTGCAATGGTCGGTACTATGTTTTTGGTAACGCGTATATGGGACTCGGTTTTTGATCCTATAGTAGGTGTAGTAGCTGATCGTACTTCAAGCAAGTGGGGAAAATTCAGACCATATCTGCTATATCTTGCTGTTCCGTTTGGGTTGATAGGAGTACTTACTTTTTATACACCTCCGTTTGGTAACGCAGGTAAGTTGGTATATGCATATATCACATACTCGCTGATGATGATGGTTTATTCGGGTATTAATGTCCCTTATGCATCATTGTTGGGAGTAATGAGTCCTGATCCTAAAGAGCGAAATACTCTTTCCACCTATAGAATGATGTTTGCCTATATAGGTAGTTTTATAGCATTATTACTGTTTATGCCAATGGTTAATGTCTTTAGCGGTAATAGTAAGGAAGCTGCCGATCAGCAGTTTGGATGGTTTATGGCTGTCGTAGTTATTGCTGTGATGTGCATACTTTTGTTCTTGGGATGTTTTGCATGGACTAAAGAACGGGTAAAGCCTATTAATGAAAATAAAACTTCGCTTAAGGATGATATCAGGGATTTGTTTCATAACAAACCATGGTGGATTTTATTCGGAGCAGGTGTGGCGACACTTGTATTTAATTCTATACGTGACGGAGCGGCAGTTTACTATTTTAAATATTTCGTACTGGAAGAAGAACACAATACGATTTCTTTAATGGGTGTTTCGTTTGTATTGAGCGGACTTTATCTTTCTGTTGGGCAGATAGCGAATATTATAGGTGTTGTTTTAGCCGCTCCTTTAAGTAATAAAATAGGTAAAAAGAATACATTTGCATTGTCAATGCTTGTGGCATCTGTACTTAGTGTTATTTTCTTTTGGTTCGATAAGGATGATTTGTCGTTGATATTCATATTCCAATGCCTTATTAGTATTTGTGCAGGAAGTATATTCCCTTTATTGTGGTCAATGTATGCAGATTGTGCAGATTTCTCGGAGTTGAAGACTGGAAATCGTGCTACAGGATTGATTTTTAGTGCTTCGTCTATGAGCCAGAAATTCGGATGGGCTATAGGTACCGCAGTAACAGGCTGGTTGTTGTCTTTCTTCGGCTTTCAGGCTAATGCTGAGCAAAGTGCTGAGACAATTAACGGTATAAAAATGTTTTTAAGTCTGCTTCCTGCGGCAGCGGCATTCATCTCAGTTATATTTGTTTGTTTTTATCCTTTGGGCGAACAGAAGATGAAAAATGTAATGGAACAATTGAATTTAAAACGTAAATAAATTATGTCTAACGAAATGGTGAAACAACTAAGTTCTGAGGTAAAAGCTGAACTTGAAAATAATATACTTCCATTCTGGATGACAAGAATGGAAGACTGTGAGAATGGCGGATTTTACGGACGTATTTCAGGTGAAAACGAGTTGTATAAGTCTGCCTCTAAAGGAGCAATCTTGAATGCGCGTATCTTGTGGACTTTTTCTGCTGCTTATCGCTTGTTGGCTAAAAAAGAATATCTTGATACAGCGACCCGTGCGAAGGATTACATCATAAATCATTTTTATGACAAGGAATTTGGAGGTATTTATTGGGAACTTGATTATCTTGGAAATCCTGTAGATACTAAAAAACAGATTTATGCAATAGGTTTTGCTATATATGGTCTTAGCGAGTATTCTCGTGCAACAGGAGATGCAGAAGCTTTAGATTATGCAAAGCGTTTGTTTGATGTGATTGAGAAATATAGTTTCGACTCTGAAAGAAATGGCTATGTTGAGGCTTTGACTCGTGAATGGCAACCTATAGAGGATATGCGCCTAAGTGATAAGGATGAGAATGAAAGAAAAACAATGAACACTCATTTGCATATTCTTGAACCATACACAAATCTGTATCGCGTATGGAAGGATGAAAGATTGAAGAAGCAGATAAGTAATCTTATTGATATATTCTTGGAGAAGATTCTTGATAAAGAAACTTATCACTTGAACCTTTTCTTTGAAGATGACTGGACAAATAAATATCATATTGTTTCTTATGGACATGATATTGAGGCTTCATGGCTTATTCATGAGGCTGCACTTGTGTTAGGTGATGAGGATATATTGAAAAAGGTGGAACCTGCTATTATTAAGATAGCTGAGGCTGCTGACGAAGGATTGAATCCTGACGGAAGTATGATTTATGAAAACTTTATAGATAAAGGAAAAGTTGATAGAGAACTGCATTGGTGGGTGCAGGCTGAGAATGTAGTGGGACATATGAATCTGTACCAGTATTTTGGAGACAGACAGGCGCTTGAAAAGGCTGTTAAATGCTGGAATTTTATAAAGACATTCATTATTGACGGACATAATGGTGAATGGCACTGGAGTGTATATGCTAACCACGAAGTGAATATTAAGGATGACAAGGCTGGTTTCTGGAAATGTCCATATCACAACGGGCGTATGTGTATGGAGATATTGGAACGTTTCAACTGATTTTATTATATTGTTGTATAATGTCTTATTCAAATATAAATTAAATTATGAATAATATTAAGAATATAGCTATGGCTTCATTGGTATGTTTAGGTAGTTTGGCGGTAGATGCGCAGGTTGCTCCTGCAATACCTTCTGATCCTGAGATTGAAGCAAATATCCAAAGATGGTTGAAGAAAATGACTTTGGAGGAGAAAATCGGTCAGATGTGTGAAATTACAGTGGATGTAGTTACTGATTTCCCCGGTAGCAAGAACGGATTCAAACTTAGTGAAGCTATGTTGGATACCGTGATAGGCAAATATAAGGTGGGCTCTATATTGAATGTCCCTCTCAGTGTAGCTCAAAAGAAAGAAGTATGGGCGTCTACCATAAGACAGATTCAGGAAAAATCCATGAAAGAAATAGGAATACCATGTATTTATGGTGTCGATCAGATTCATGGGACAACATATACTTTGGATGGAACATTGTTTCCTCAGGGGGTAAACATGGGAGCTACATTCAATCGCGCTCTTGTACGTCGTGGAGCTGAAATCTCTGCTTATGAAACAAAGGCAGGATGTATTCCATGGACATATGCTCCTGTTGTGGATTTAGGGCGTGATCCTCGTTGGCCACGAATGTGGGAAAATTATGGTGAGGATTGTTATCTGAATGCGGAAATGGGTGTTGAAGCTGTGAAAGGTTTTCAGGGAGAAGATCCGAATCATATTGGTGAATATAATGTAGCAGCATGTATGAAACATTATATGGGTTATGGTGTTCCGGTTTCCGGAAAAGACAGAACCCCTTCTTCTATATCCCGTACTGATATGCGTGAAAAGCATTTTGCCCCTTTCCTCGCGGCTGTTAAGGCAGGTGCATTGTCTGTAATGGTCAATTCCGGTGTTGACAATGGAATGCCTTTTCATGCAAATAAGGAATTATTGACAGCATGGTTGAAAGAAGACTTGAATTGGGATGGTATGATAGTTACAGACTGGGCTGATATTAATAATCTTTGCACTCGTGATCACATAGCAGAAACGAAAAAAGAGGCTGTAAAGATAGCTATCAATGCCGGAATTGATATGTCAATGGTTCCATATGAAGTGAGTTTCTGTGATTATCTCAAGGAACTGGTGGAAGAGGGAGAAGTTCCTATGAGTAGAATAGATGATGCTGTGGCCAGAGTGTTAAGACTGAAATACCGTTTAGGATTGTTTGATAATCCATATTGGGATATTAAGAAATATGTTAAGTTTGGATCAGAAGAATTTGCTTCTGAAGCCCTTCGTGCCGCTGAAGAATCTGAAGTCCTTCTTAAAAATGAAGGTAATATTTTACCTTTGAAGAAGGGTACAAAGATTTTGCTTGCAGGTCCTAATGCTAATTCGATGCGTTGTCTGAATGGCGGATGGTCGTATAGTTGGCAGGGACACCGTGCGGATGAATTTGCAGGTGCTTATAATACAATATATGAAGCTTTATGTAATGAATTCGGTAAAGATAATATAGTTTATGAGCCTGGTGTTACTTATGCTCCATATAAGAATGATAACTGGTGGGAAGAGAATACTCCTGAGATAGAAAAATCTGTAAAAGCTGCGGCAGGTGTTGATGTTATTATTGCTTGTATCGGTGAAAATTCATATTGCGAGACTCCTGGAAATATGAGCGATTTGACATTATCTGTTAATCAGCGTAATCTGGTCAAGGAATTGGCCGCTACAGGTAAACCGGTAATACTTGTATTGAATCAGGGAAGACCGAGAATTATAAATGATATAGAGCCTTTGGCTGATGCTGTAGTGAACGTTATGTTGCCAGGAAATTATGGCGGGGATGCATTGGCTAATTTATTGTCAGGTGATGCAAACTTTAGCGGTAAGATGCCTTTTACTTATCCACGCTTTATCAATTCTTTGGCTACATATGATTACAAACCTTGTGAAAATATGGGTCAGATGGGAGGTAATTATAACTATGATGCAGTAATGGATGTTCAGTGGACTTTTGGATATGGCTTGAGTTATACAACTTTCCAATACAGCAATCTAAAGGTTAATAAAACAGAATTTATAGATTCGGATGAACTGGTATTTTCTGTTGATGTAACTAATACTGGAAGTGTAGCAGGTAAGGAAAGTGTGCTTCTATACTCAAAAGACCTGGTAGCAAGCAGTACTCCTGACAATATTCGTCTGCGTAATTTTGATAAGATTGAATTGGCGCCTGGTGAAACAAAGACTGTTACTTTAAAGTTGAAAGGAAGTGATCTTGCTTTTGTAGGATATGATGGAAAATGGCGTCTTGAGAAAGGAAACTTTATAATTAGGTGTGGCGATCAACGTATAGATATCAGTTGTACTAAAACAAAAATATGGGACACTCCTAATCGTTGAATTAAATAAATCTTAGCTATATAGAACGTGGAAATAAATAAAATTCCACGTTCTTTTTTTGTATATATTTCAATTTATTACTCAAGTAGTGGAAAAATTGTTCCATGATGTTCTCAAAATCATTTATACCCAGATAATAAGTCAATTTTTGAAACTCTTTAATCAATATTTCCCACATCATATATAAGTGTTAGTGCTACTTTTGCTTCAAACAAGTGGATGAAATGTTAACTTTTTCATTTGGTGATTAACGCAAAAGATGTTTTTACAGAAGAAATTTTATTTGAAGAAAAACATATACCTAACAATCTTAAAATTATGAGTAGTAATTTTTTTGAAAAGAAAGCAGGCTTGTTGTTGATAGCAGGCGCATGTAGCTTTCCTTCTTTCGCTCAAGAGAGTGCAGTTAATGGATCTGTCAGGGATGCATCGGGTGAACCATTAATAGGTGTAAGTGTACAAGTGAAGAATACAGGACTTGGTACAATTACAGATATTGATGGTAATTTTAGTTTGCCTAATGTAAAAGCAGGTCAGACTTTGATTTTTTCGTATGTCGGTTATAAAACAACTGAGGTGGAAGTTAAAGAAAATAATTCTTCTTTGATTGATGTTGTTTTGCATGAAGATACCGAAGTTCTGGATGAAGTCGTGGTAATCGGTTATGGTACTGTTAATAAAAGAGATTTGACCGGAGCTGTAGCTTCTGTAAGTTCAGAGAAGATAGCAGCAGTGCCAGTGTCAAGTGCGGCTGAGGCTTTGACTGGTAAATTGGCCGGTGTAAACATTACGACTACAGAAGGTTCACCTGATGCGGAAATGAAGATTCGTGTTCGTGGTGGAGGATCTTTGTCGCAGGATAACTCTCCGTTGTATATCGTTGACGGATTTCCTGTTTCAAGTATCAGTGATATTGCTCCTTCTGAAATTCAGAGTATTGACGTATTGAAGGATGCGTCATCTACTGCTATTTATGGTGCCAGAGGTGCTAATGGTGTAATAATTGTTACTACAAAAAGTGGAACAGAAGGAAAAACACAGGTAGATTTCAATGCTTCTTACGGTTTCAAGAAAGTTACAAAACTGGTAAAAGTATTAAGCCCGTATGATTATGTGGCTTATCAGCATGAACTTGGTTCTACAGATTATGGAAATTATTCGGATTTGGATATCTGGAGATCTGTAGAAGGTGATGATTTTCAGGATGAAATTTTTGGACGTACAGGTAATCAGACTCAGTATAATGTGAATGTCAGTGGAGGTAGCAAGCAGGTAAAATATAATGTAAGCTATGCTCACAATGACGAAAAGAGTATAATGTTGGGATCTGGTTATAATAAAGATAATATCAACGCTAAGATTAACGCTGAGTTAAGTGATTGGGTTTCATTGGATTTCAATGCCCGTATGAGTTACACTATCATTAATGGTTTGAGCGGTGGTGCCGATACCAATGAATCTAATGCAGCCAATTCAATTGTTGCAAATTCGGCTCGTTTCCGCCCTGTAGAACCATTGACAACAAATACTGATGACGAGGAAAATAATACAAGTACACAAAAGAATCCTTTGGAACGTTTGTTGGCTACATATAAGAAAAGATCTACACTTAATCAGAACTATAACGTTGGTCTGAACTGGAAACCATTTAAGAATATTACAGTTCGTTCTGAGTTCGGATATAGCTGGAAGTATGATAATACAGATCAGGTATGGACTGCTGATGCTGTTCAGAATTCAAAATTAGGTTATAACGGTCAGCCTCAGACTGTGTTTAACCGCGATGTGACAAGAAACTGGCGTAATGCAAATACTATCACTTACGATAATAAGAAACTGTTCAGTGGTCGTGACCATTTGAATGTTCTTGTGGGACATGAAGTAAGCAGCAGTCAGGAAACTACATTGGAAAACACATCAGTGGCATTCCCTGCATCAATGACTATAGAAGAGGTATTGGCCAATATGGGTTCAGGAACAGCATTGCCAAATCAGACTTATATAGGTATTAAAGATAATATGGTTTCATTCTTCGGACGTGCCAATTATACTTTAATGGACAAGTATCTGATGACTGTTACAGTCCGTGCCGATGGTTCAAGTAAATTTGCCAAAGGAAACCAATGGGGTGTATTCCCTTCTGCTGCATTGGCTTGGCGTATTTCTGATGAGGATTTCATGAAAGAAAGCTCTGATTGGTTGTCTAATCTGAAACTTCGTTTAAGTTTTGGTACAGCCGGTAATAACCGTATCAGCTCAGGTTTGATGTATAGTACTTTCTCTTTGTCTGACAATACATCAAAAGCTCCTTTCTTCGATGAAAACAGAGTGTCAATGTTGGAACACGGAACTACCTTGTCTAATCCTGGATTGAAATGGGAGACAACTATTACGCGAAATCTTGGTGTGGACTTCGGCTTCTGGAATAATCGCTTGTCCGGTTCTGTTGATGTATATTGGAATACTACAAAAGACCTGTTGATGCAGACTGAAATACCTTCAAATACAGGTTATTCATATCAATATCAGAATTTTGGCAAGACTTCAAATAAGGGTGTTGAATTGTCAATGAATGCAGTTATACTTGATAAAAAGAAAGCAAGCTTGAACTTCAACTTCAATATCTCTTATAATAAGAACCGTATTGATGAACTGAATTCTGATAATCCATGGCAGCAGGTTTATAAATGGGCTGGTAGTACACTTGCGAAATATGAAAACTTCTGTGTTGAAGAAGGTGGACGATTGGGAGAAATCTGGGGATATAAGACAAATGGTTTCTTTACAGCTTATGATCCTGTTTCAAATCCTAATGGAGAACTTGTGTTGAATGGTACTAGCTGGGCTTTGAGAGAAGGTATAACAGATAACAGCAAGTCTATTACTGGAGGTACATTGTATCCTGGAGCCTTGAAGCTGGAGTGTGATGAAAATGGTGAACCTCTCAAGCAAAGACTAGGCAATACAATTGCTCCGGTAACAGGTGGTTTTGGTTTCGACGGAACAATCGGTAACTTTGACTTTAATCTGTTCTTTAACTATTCGGTAGGAAACAAGATTATCAATGGTACAAAATTGGCTCTTTCATTTTATTCGGGTTCTGCCAGAGGATATAATATAAATAATGATTTCTCATTGGCAAACGGTAGATATACTTGGATTGATCCTGCTACAGGTATGAACCTTGGACGTCCATCTCCAAATACAGTTGAAGCTTATGGAGGAGCAGAAAATCTGGTTGCCAGACTTAATGAGATAAACGCAGGTGCAACAATCTATAATCCGGCTGCTGTAACTACAATGCAACTTACGGATTATGCAGTAGAGGATGCATCGTTCTTGCGTGTAAATAACATAACTGTAGGTTATACTTTACCAAAATCTTGGGCTAAGAAAGTGTTTGCTCAGAGAATAAGAATTTATGCTACAGGATACAATCTGTACTGTTTGACAAATTATTCAGGAGCTGACCCTGAAGTGGATACAACCAGCAAAAAGAATCCTATGAATCCTGGAGTTGATTATGCTGCATACCCTAAGAGCCGTTCTTTTGTCGGAGGTATTAATGTTACATTCTAAAACCATTTAAAACAGGAAATTATCTTATGAAAAATATAGTAAAAATATTTGTTTTGGCTACTGGAGCGTTGACTGTTTCTGCTTGTTCTGATTTTTTGGAGCAGAACTCTCCTTCGGATTTGACTTCTGAAACTATATCCCAGTCTAGCTATTACACAGGTCTGACTGTAAATAAAATATATGGTGACCTTACAAATGACATAACATATTCACAGGCTATTCCTATAATATGGGGACTTAATTCTGACTGTGAACTTGTTGACGGATTGGGAGATGATGCTGTCAATCCAACCAGCGAGCGTGGTAATATGAATTTCAATGCCAATCCTGCATGGTCTAAACTGAGTGATATGTGGAGCAAAATGTATGGCGCCATTGAAAATGCCAATCTTACAATAGAAATGGTAGAGAGCAGTCCGTTGATTGCTGCAGATAATTCTGAAGCAAAGACTATGTTAAGATATAAGGGTGAGGCGTTGACATTGAGAGCGATGCTTTATTTTGACATGATTCGTTTCTTCGGTGATATACCAATGAAACTCGAACCTACACAGTCTGACTTGAGTAATGCATATCTTGCAAAGACTGACCGTGATGTAATAATGGATACTTTGATGGTTAACCTGAAAGAGGCTATAGAGTATTTGCCATGGGCAGGTGAAGTGTCAAACTATACAACAGAGCGTATAACAAAGGGTTATGCCCACTCATTGTTAGCACAGATTGCTTTGACAAGAGCAGGATGGGCTATACGTGAAAAGGCTAAAGACGGATATGAAACTGCCACATATACAGATCCTACATATCCTACCCAGCGTTGTGATGCAGATACTCGTAAAAAAATGTATGAGTTGGCTCTTGAACATTTGACAGCAGTGATATCTAACGGTACTCATAAATTGAATCCGTCTTTTGAAAATGAATGGTACTTGCTTAATCAGCGTACTCTTGATCAGACTTATAGAGAAAACATCTTTGAGATTCCTATGGGATTGGGTGTAAGCAGTGAATTAGGTTATACAGTTGGAGTGCGTATCAATGGTGCCAGTGCACAATATGGTGCAAAAGGAAACTCTTCCGGTAAGATGAAAGTAACTGCACCATTCTTCTGGTCGTATGACAAGAAAGACCTTCGCCGTGATATAACTTGTGCACAGGTTCAGTTGAAAGAAGAAGATGGCGTATTAAAAGAGAGCTTTGTAGGTAATGCTCCATTCGCAATATATGTTGGAAAATGGGATATCCGTAAGATGAACGAAGAGTGGAGACAATCCGCAATAGCAACCGGTAATGCTAAATGGATGACCGGAATTAATGTAGTCCGTATGCGTTACTCTCAGGTGTTGTTGATGTATGCTGAAGTAATGAATGAGCTTGCAGGTCCTGATGGAACTTATGCCGGTTATGCCGGTCTTACAGCACGTCAGGCTTTAAAGGAGGTTCATTGTCGTGCATTTGCTGATGCGGATAAGGCTGATGCAGAAGCTTATGTTAATAATATTGCCGCTACTCAGGATGCCATGTTTGATGCTATTGTAGATGAAAATGCCTGGGAACTTGCGGGTGAAGGTGTTCGTAAGTTCGACTTGATCCGTTGGAATATATTGGCTGAGAAAATCAATGAATTCAAAGATGAATATGTCAGCCAGATGCAGGACGAAACAAACGGTTATCCTGAAAAGATTTATTTTAACTATACTGATGAGTCGAAGACAAAAATTGATTTGTCAAGTGTTACATGGTATGGACTTCCTGATGGAAAAACAGATAAAGATTATGATGATAGCAAAGATTTCTTTGGAAAGGAAAGAACTGATGCTTCACAGAAGAATCTGTTGATTAATCTTCCGTCAATATCAAGCGGATTGGTCGGTGATAATGTAGAAGTGATAAATCGATATATCCTTCCTATAGGTTCTACTACAATATCTGCTGCTGGAGGTACATTGCATAACTCTTATGGATACTCAGATTGATTTTTTGTAACCTAATAATTAAATAGAAATGAAAGACTTAAAATATTTTGCAATAGCCGGATCGTTTGTGTCTATGCTTGCATTGGGAGTAACCTCGTGTACAGATGCCAATGACTGGGACGTAGATAGCTCATATGATAGAGTGTTTAGTGTACAACAAGATAAAATATCTGTGTCGGAAGAAGCAACTTCTGCCGAGGTTTCATGGACTAAGGTTAAAGGTGCGGAGAATTATATAATAGAGTTGAGTACTGACAGCCTGTATGATGAAATAGAAATTGGACAGAACGGGGCGATGGTTTTTGGATTGGAAGAACTGATTACAGAAAGCCCTTATGTAGTAAACGGACTTGTTCCTGATACAAAATATTTCCTTAGAATAAAAGCTGCTGCTGAGAGTAAAAACGATTCTAAATGGTCTTATCTTTCAGATTATAGTTTTACCACTAAAACTGAGCAGATTTTTGAATCTATTACAGGTAATGACTTGAAAGCAGAAAGTGTTACTCTACACTGGGAAGCAGGAGCTGATGTGGAACGTATAGATATAACTGATAATAATGCAACCTTGGTCGTTTCATATCCTTTGTCAGATACTGAAAAAGCAGAGGGTACAGCTACTATATCTGGCTTGACTCCATTGACATCTTATGTAGCTACTTTATATCTTGGCGAAACAAAACGCGGTGTACTTGAATTTACAACTACAGCAAAGGTACCTGATGCAGATTTCACTTATAATCTGGCTGCCGGAGACTCTTTGAATAATGCTCTTCTGGTTGATCTTCAGGCACAGGGCTATCAGACTGTAAATGTAACATTGGCTTCAGGAGCAGAATACTATAATGAAGGTACATTGACTATTCCTGATGGCTTGTCTGTAACATTCTTCGGTATGCCGGGAGATAATCAGGCTATAGTTGGTGTTAAGAACTTCGAAATTGGAGGTACTCATGCATTCGTAAACTTTGAGAACGTTGAATTGACTGGAGAATATGGTGATTATTTGGTAAATCAGAGTGATGAATCTACTGTTGGAGCATTGAAATTCAATAACTGCTTTATACATGATTTAAAGAACTCTCCTGTCAGACTGCAAGGCTCAAGTGCAAAAACAATTACAAACCTTTCATTTGAAAACTGTATAATATACGGTGCCACAAGCAGAACATATAGTTTGGTTCATGTAGATGCCGGCAGCGGTAAAGGAAAAGTAGAAAATATAAGCTTCAAGAAATCAACAGTAGTTTATACAGGTAAGAGTTTTGTTTACTGTAAAAACACTAACTTTACTTCATTGTTGATTGAGGATTGTACTTTGAGTAAGGTTATGGGAAGCGGTGATTATTTACTTGATTGCGGTAGTGACTCTTATGGCCCATCTGAGGGTGTTACAATAAATAATACTATTTTTGGAAGTACTTCTACTGAATCAACTAAGGGAGTACGTGCTTCAGGTGATGTGAAGGTAGATAATTCATATCAGACAAAAGACGTTTACTTTACAGGTAACAAATTCACTGGTTTGACTGATTATGAAGGAACAGAAACACAGTTGTTTAAAGATCCTGCAAACTTTGATTTCACAATAATTGATAACAGTTTTGCAGGTAAGGATAATTGTGGTGACCCACGTTGGTATATAAAATAATTTAGTTTTATAATTAGCGACAAGGGATATGTCGGTTGGCATATCCCTTTTTACTTATAAATAGTTATAGTTATGGCAAAGTTGTCTATTATTATATTTTGTTTTATGTTTGTGGGATTATCTTGTTCTAGCAATAATCCTAAATTGGGTAATGATGGTATAGATATTCCTGCTGATGATAATAACTCAGATGATGGAACCTCTGATTTGCCTGATTATCAAGCTCCAGACAGAACAAAAATAAAATCATTTCCTGGTGCATACGGAGCCGGTGCTTATACGGTTGGTGGTGCCGGTGGAAAAGTGTTGATAGTGAATTCCTTGAAAGATGATGGTTCGCAGGGAACATTGCGCTGGGCTGTCAATCAAACAGGTAGCCGTACCATTGTATTTGCTGTAGGTGGTATTATCGAACTGGAAAGTGAACTGGCAATCAGAAATGGAAATCTTACTATTGCAGGACAGACAGCCCCCGGTGACGGTATATGTTTAAAAGGACATCCGGTTTCTATAAAGACTGATAATGTGATAATAAGATTTATAAGATGTCGTATGGGGTCTGATAAACTGACAGCCGATGAGGCAGATGGAGCTGATGCAATGTGGGGTAAGGGGCATAGTAATATAATAATAGACCATTGCTCTATGAGCTGGAGTACAGATGAATGTTCGTCATTCTACGATAACTCTGACTTCACTATGCAGTGGTGTATAATAAGCGAAAGCCTTGCACGTTCCTTGCATGATAAAGGAGCTCATGGATATGGAGGCATATGGGGAGGAAATCACGCAACATTCCATCATAACCTGATTGCTCATCATAGCAGCCGTACTCCTAGATTGTGCGGAAGCCGTTTTACTGGAAATCCTGATGATGAAATGGTGGATATAAGGAATAATGTATTCTATAACTGGGGCCCTACTAATGGAGGATATGCAGGCGAAGGTGGCTATTATAATTTTATAAATAACTATTATAAACCGGGGCCTTCAACATCAACAAAGAAAGGACTTGTCAACCGGATTTTTCAGCCTAACGGAGATGACGGCACACAGAAAAACAAGAAAGGAGTGTGGGGTAAGTTCTGTCTGAAAGGCAATTTATTTGATGATACATGTCCGTATATGACGGATGATATGAAATCGCTGATTGTTAAGGTAAACTCTGATAATTGGGAAGGATTGCATCCAAGGGTTACAGATGATGTTCCTTTACCTAATAATGATAAGTCTGAGATTCAGTCGGATAAAGAGTTTGAAATATCTTCGGATGTTGGTGAAATAACACAATTGGCCAATGATGCATATAATAGTGTGTTGTCATTGTCGGGGGCCTCTTTAAAACGTGATGCTGTTGATAAAAGAATTGTGGATAATGTTCTTAAAGGCAATTTTACAGCAAATGGCAGCAATGGAAGTACAAACGGTATAATAGATAGTGCGGAAGATGTTGGCGGATGGCCTGTCTATGATGGCGGAACTGCTTTGGAAGATTCTGACAAAGACGGGATGCCTGATTCATGGGAGGATGAACATGGACTTGATAAAAATAAGGACGATAGTTCAAAATATAACTTAAGTAAAGAATATACTAACCTTGAGGTTTATTATAATAGTATTGTTGAAGATTTATATTTAATACAAAAATAAAAAGTTATGATTTGGAAAGGCATTTTTAGAGGTCTGTTTGGTTTGCTTTGTCTTAATGTGATGACAATGTCTGTTTCTATGGCAAATTCTTATCCGACTCCTGACAGAACAAAGGTCCCGGCTTTTCCTGGTGCAGATGGTGCCGGTAAATATACAACAGGTGGTGCAGGTGGAACTGTTTATACTGTAACATCGCTGGATGACGATGGATCGGAAGGAACATTGCGCTGGGCGGTCAACAAGAAGGGTCCGCGTACTATTGTCTTTGCAGTGAGCGGTATAATTGGGTTGAAGAGCCCGCTGAAAATCTCAAACGGTGATGTGACTATAGCAGGCCAGACTGCCCCAGGTGATGGTATATGCTTGAAAAACTATACTTTCGGAATTCAGGCCGACAATGTGATAGTGAGATTTATACGTTCACGTATGGGAGCTGATATCGTTCAGAAAGGCGACGATGCCATGAATGGATTCAAGTATCACAAGAATATAATAATAGACCATTGTTCTGCAAGTTGGAGCACCGATGAGTGTGCTACGTTCTATAATAACAGCAATTTCACTTTGCAGTGGTGCATCTTAAGTGAAAGTCTGGCAAACTCAATTCATGAAAAAGGCGCTCACGGCTATGGTGGAATCTGGGGAGGACAAGGAGCTTCTTTCCACCATAATCTTCTAGCCCATCATACTAACCGTACTCCTCGACTTTGCGGTAGCCGCTACACTGGAAAACCTGACGAGGAAAAAGTGGAACTGTTTAATAATGTGATTTATAATTATGGTAGTGACGGAGCGTATGCCGGCGAGGGAGGTTCGTATAATTTTATAAACAATTATTATAAACCGGGGCCATTCACAGCTACAAAACCATCATACAAACGTTTGTTTACGGCGTATGCCGATGATGGAAAGAATAATAATGTGAAAGGTGTTCATGGTGTATTCTTTTTCAAGGGTAATTACATTGACCCTACATGTCCTAAGTTATCTGATAAACAGTGCAAGGATATAAAGCTTGTAAATAAGGATAATTCTTTAGGACTGATAATCAAGAATGATTTTGCTCCAGCAGGTGAGGTATTGGCCAAGAGTCCTTTCATGATTGCAGAACATAGTTCTTTGCAGTCAGCCAGTGACGCTTTTGTTTCTGTCCTAAAATATGCCGGAGCATCTTTACGTCGTGACTCTCATGATGAACGTATAGTAAGGGAAGCTAAAGAGGGTACTTATACGTTTGAAGGTTCTCATGGCAGTACTAACGGAATGATTGACCAACCGTCAGATGTCGGAGGTTGGGGAGAATACAGACAGACTACTGCTCCTATTGATTCGGACGGAGATGGTATTCCAGACGAATGGGAGAAAAAGAACGGATTGAATCCTAATGATCCGAAAGATGGGGCTATATACAGTCTTGATTCTTCATATACTAATCTGGAATTATATATTAATGGACTGGTAGAACATTTATTCCCTGGATTATAACTAAAAGTACACATATATTATCAATTAATACACAAAAAAATGTCGGTTATAGCCTAATTTTGCGATAAACTTAAACTAATTATCAGGAATGAAAACAACGCTTAAAAACCTTTTCGTGTTTGCTATGGCTTTATTGCCTGTCGCATGTGCACAAAAAAACGAAATGCAAAAATTGGAGAGTGTCATTGACGAAGGCGTTTACGAAGGTTTGCCTTTTGAAATGCAACAGGTGGAACAGCCGGTTTTCCCGGAATATTCTGTAAATATTACTGACTTTGGAGCTGTTGCCGATGGTAAGACACTGAATACAGAGGCGATAAACAATGCCATTAAGGACGTTAATTCTAAAGGTGGTGGTAAGGTTGTTATACCTGCCGGCTTATGGTTGACAGGGCCTATCGAGCTGAAGAGTAATGTAAATCTTTATACAGAACAGAATTCGTTGATATTGTTTACTGATGATTTCAATGCTTATCCTATACTTGAAACATCATTCGAAGGATTGGAAACACGTCGTTGTCAGTCGCCTATATCTGCATGGAATGCTGAGAATATAGCTATAACAGGATACGGGGTATTCGATGGCTCCGGCGACAGTTGGCGTCCTGTAAAGAAAGGCAAAATGACTGCATCACAATGGAAATCGTTGCTTGCATCAGGTGGAGTGGTTGAGAATGATGTCTGGTATCCCACTGCAGGTTCTTTGAAAGGTGCAAAGGCATGCAAGGAATTTAATAATCCTGAAGGTATTGAAACAGATGAAGAATGGAATGAAATTCGTCCTTGGCTGCGTCCTGTATTGCTTAATATAGTAAAAAGCAAGAAGGTTCTTCTTGAAGGTGTGACTTTCAAGAATTCTCCAAGCTGGTGTCTGCATCCGCTTTCATGCGAACATATCACTATAAAGGATGTCAAGGTATTCAATCCTTGGTATTCGCAGAATGGTGATGCTCTCGATCTGGAATCATGTAATTATGCATTGATCATCAACAATGTTTTTGATGCCGGTGATGATGCGATATGTATAAAATCAGGAAAAGACGAGGATGGACGTAAACGTGGCGAACCATGTCAGAATGTTATTGTTAAGAATAATGTTGTTCTTCACGGACATGGTGGTTTTGTAGTGGGAAGTGAAATGTCTGGTGGAGTAAAGAATATATATGTTTCGGACTGTACTTTCCTTGGTACAGATGTCGGTTTACGCTTCAAGAGTACCAGAGGTCGTGGCGGTGTAGTGGAGAATATTCATATCCACAATATCAATATGATAGATATACCTCACGAAGCATTGCTGTTTGATCTGTTCTACGGTGGTAAGGGTGCTGGTGAGGAGACAGAAGAAGAATTGATAGCCCGCATGAAGACAGAAATACCTCCTGTGACAGAAAAGACTCCTGCTTTCCGCGATATCTACATTTCAGGTATAACAGCCAATGGAGTAGGACGTGCAATGTTCTTTAACGGACTTCCTGAAATGCCTATTAGAAATATCGACATAAAGGATGTGCAGATTACTAATGCCAAAGCCGGTATTGTAATCAGCCAGGCTGAGAATGTAACTATAGATAATGCAAACGTAGAGACAGAAGGCGAAGTGTTGAAGGTTAGATTTGCCAAGAATGTCAAGGTTAATGGTGAAGAGTTCCATAATTGAAAATTAATAAACTGTTGTTTGTGTTTTCGGGATATTTATAATAATGTGGTTTTATAATTTGCTCTTTGCGTTCTTATTGCTTAAATTCGGGTGCAAAGAGCAATATTTTTAAATGTCGTATTTATTATGAAAACAAAGTTATGTCTTTTCCTTATGGCGTTGTGTAGTGCTTCTCTTATGGGACAATCTGTAAAAACTGTTTCCTTGGAGTTGAAAAACGGATTGGATAAGGATTTGAAGGATGTCCCTGTATGTGTGAAGATTGATGACTTACGTGCAGGGTTCACCGTCCGTTCAGCTAAGGTTATGGATAGTATGAAGGAGATTCCTTCGCAATTGGATGATATGGATACTGATTATGTTCCGGATGAACTGGCGTTTGTGGTAGATATGCCGGCAAACGGAACAAAACGTATAGAAATCGAACTGAATAGCGAAAGGATTGTCAGACAGTATCCTCAACGTGTATTTGCTACGATGCTTGCACGTGATACAAAGAAAGGAAAACATGCCGAGATACGTTCTGTGACGGTTCCGGGTGACGTTAATTTCTATAATATGATTCATGGTCATGGACCGATGTTCGAGTCTGAGCTTGTGGGATATCGTATTTATTTCAATGCGAAACAGACTGTCGATCCGTATGGAAAGTTTGACAATGGACTGGAACTTGAAGAAAGCAAGTTCTATCCTAATGATGAACAGCTGGCAAAGGGGTTTGGTGATGATGTTCTTATGGTAGGGAACAGCTGTGGAGTAGGAGCTTTGAAAGGATGGAATGGAGAGAAGGCTATTCATATTGAGCCTGTTGCTTTTAGGACTGAACGAATTCTTGCTAAAGGGCCGGTTCGTGTCATTGCAGAAGTAAAAGTGGAAGGATGGGAGTATCAAGGCTCATTGCTGAATATGACAAACAGATATACTTTGTATGCCGGACACAGGGATCTGATAGTTGATACGTATTTCGACAGTCCTTTGCAGAAAGAAATATTTTGTACAGGTGTTCAGAATATAATGGGAACAGAAACTGTCTCTTATTCAGATCATAAAGGACTTGTTGGCAGTTGGGGGCGACACTGGCCTGTGACTGATACGGTTAAATATGCAAAGGAAACAGTTGGTATTGCTACTTTTATTCCAAGGAAGTATGTAAAGCAGGAGGTGAGCGATAAGGATAACTTCCTTTATACTATATCAGCAGTAGGTGAAACATCTTTCAGATATTATACAATGTTTACTTCCAGAAAGGAAAAATTCGGCTTTGAAAATTCAGATTCATGGTTCGGATATATGAATGAATGGAAAAAGGAACTTGAGAATCCTGTAGAAGTGAAGATAATTTATTAACTTTTTGATATATAGATTTAATACCATGAGCATTTTAAAGACTGTTATCGGCATGGTTGCTTTGTCTGTCATGCCTGTTATTGCACAAAACACTGAATATGTTTCTCAGGTGTGGGTATCTGATTTAGGAAACGGAAAATACAAAAATCCGGTTTTGTATGCCGATTATTCCGATCCTGACGCTTGTAGAGTAGGCGATGATTATTATATGACATC
The DNA here is from genome assembly GCF_016901995.1 of Bacteroides caecigallinarum. Classification (GTDB taxonomy): domain Bacteria; phylum Bacteroidota; class Bacteroidia; order Bacteroidales; family Bacteroidaceae; genus Phocaeicola; species Phocaeicola cellulolyticus. Next base: position 30,176 of record NZ_JACJLE010000005.1, read on the forward strand.
TTCCAGCTTCAATTGTTTGCCTGGACTTCAAATTCTTCATTCCAAGGACCTGGTCAATTGGACTATAATAGGAGCGGCAGTGCCATACGAACTGGCTCCTGTACAGATGCCTGAAAGGCCGGAACATGGTAATCGTGTATGGGCTCCTAGCATACGTCATCATAATGGAGAATTTTATATCTTTTGGGGAGACCCTGATCAGGGAGCTTTTATGGTTAAGGCAAAAGATCCGAAAGGACCATGGTCTGAACCTGTATTGGTTAAGGCTGGTAAAGGAATAATTGATACTTGTCCGTTGTGGGATGAAGATGGTAAGGTCTATATGGTGCATGCTTATGCCGGAAGTCGTGCCGGACTGAAAAGTGTGATTGCTGTGTGCGAACTCAATGCTGAGGCTGATAAGGCTATTACTCAGTCACGTATCATATTCGATGGTCATGAAGCACATGAAACTTGTGAGGGACCTAAGTTTTATAAGAAAAACGGATATTATTATATCTTCCATCCGGCAGGAGGAGTTCCAACTGGTTGGCAGGTAGTTCTGCGTTCGAAGAATGTATATGGACCATATGAATGGAGAACAGTGTTGGCTCAAGGAGATACAGAAGTTAACGGACCTCATCAGGGAGCGTGGGTTGATACGCAGACAGGTGAAGACTGGTTCCTTCATTTTCAGGATGTCGGTGCATACGGTCGTCTTGTTCATTTGCAGCCAATGATATGGAAGGATGGTTGGCCTGTTATAGGAACAGATAAGGATGGAGACGGATGTGGTGAGCCTGTTTCTACTTATAAGAAGCCGAATGTAGGAAAAACTTATCCGATATGTACTCCACAGGAAAGTGACGATTTTGACGGATTTACCCTTTCGCCACAATGGCAATGGCATGCTAATATAAACGAGAAGTGGGCTTATTATGCAGGCGACAAGAGTATTGTACGTTTGTATTCTTATCCTGTGGTAGATAATTATAAAAACTTGTGGGATGTAGCAAATCTGTTGCTTCAGAAAACTCCTGCAAAGAATTTTACAGCTACAATGAAAATGACGTTCACTCCTTCTGCTAAATATAAGGGAGAACGTACAGGTTTGGTTGTAATGGGATTTGATTATTCAGGTTTGATTATTGAAAATACTGAAAAAGGACTGGAACTTTCGCAGGTTGAATGTAAGAGAGCCGATAAGGGTACACCTGAAACTAAAAACGCTACAGTTGCCCTGTCTGACAGCACGGTATATCTTCGTGTTAAATTCAGTTGCGATGATAAGAAAATTGCCAAGAGTGAAGGCGGACATGATCTTGTCGTGATGTGTGATTTCAGTTATAGCCTGGACGGAAAAAAATATAAGAAACTGGGCAATAGTTTCCAGGCAAAGGAAGGTAAGTGGATAGGTGCCAAAGTCGGTATGTTCTGTACACGTCCTGCTATTGTCACAAATGATGGCGGATGGACTGATGTTGACTGGTTCAAAATTACAAAATAGAAAGGTTGAGTTCCATGTCTTACAGATGGGACTCTGATTAAGATTGGTTTATTTTATGGCAGAGGTGTATTTTTTATAGATACATCTCTGTTTTTTTATATACATATATCAGCATTATGGCATATAGTGGCAGAAGAATATGAAAGTAACAAAAATTACATGAGAAATAACGATTATTACACATGATATTAGTGCTATATGGATAATTTTGCGGATATGAATAAACACTATAATAATACAATTTAATATCTTTACATTATGAAAGCATTAAATAAAGAGACAGCCGTCAAGGTTGTTCGTCCTGAACGCATCATTCAGTTTGGTGAAGGAAATTTCCTTAGATGTTTTGTTGATTGGATAATCTCCAATATGAATGAAAAGACAGATTTCAACAGCAGCGTAGTAGTTGTACAGCCTATCGATAAAGGAATGATAGATATGATCAATGCCCAGGATGGTCTTTACCATGTAAACCTCCAGGGACTTGAAAAAGGCGAGGTAATCAATTCATACAGACTCATTGATGTAATCAGCCGCTGCCTTAACCCTTATACAGAATACCAGTCATATCTTTCACTGGCAGAACAGCCGGAGATGAGATTTGTCATTTCCAATACAACAGAAGCCGGTATCGCATTCGATCCTGCATGCCGTCTTGAGGATACTCCTCCAAGCTCATATCCTGCAAAACTTACACAGCTCCTCTATCACCGTTACAAGTTCTTCAACGGTGCTATGGACAAAGGTCTGATAATCTTCCCATGCGAGCTTATATTCCTGAACGGTCACAAGCTGAAGGAAACAATCTATCAGTATATCGAACTCTGGAACCTAGGCGAAGAATTCAAGACATGGTTCGAACAGGCTTGCGGCGTTTACGCTACACTTGTTGACCGTATCGTTCCGGGATTTCCAAGAAAGACCATCAACGAAATCAAGGAACACCTCGGTTATGATGACAACCTGGTTGTTCAGGGCGAGGCATTCCACCTTTGGGTAATCGAAGCACCTGAAAGCGTAGCAGCGGAATTCCCTGCAAACAAGGCAGGTCTGAACGTATTGTTCGTACCGTCAGAAAAACCATACCACGAACGTAAGGTGACATTACTTAACGGAACACATACAATCCTTTCTCCTATCACATATCTTTCAGGTATTGATATTGTGCGCGATGCATGCAAGGATGAGGTTATCGGCAAGTATATCCGCAAAGCTATGTATGAAGAGCTCATGCAGACACTAAACCTTCCGGAAGACGAACTCAAGGCATTTGCGGCAAGCGTACTCGAACGCTTCGAGAATCCTTTTGTTGACCACCAGGTTACATCAATCATGCTTAACGCATTCCCTAAGTTCACAGCACGCGATCTTCCTTCGGTTAAGGAATATCTAAGCCGCAAGGGTGAACTTCCATACGGAATCGTTCTCGGTCTTGCTGCGCTTATCGTATATTACAAGGGCGGAAAACGTGCCGACGGTGCTGAAATCGTTCCGAACGACGCTCCTGAAATCGTGGAATACGTGAAGAACGCATGGACTCTGTCCGACCTTCATGCAGTAGCAGAAAAGGTATTGGCGGCAGACTTTGTATGGGAAGAAAACCTCAACAATATCCCTGGCCTGACAGATATGGTAGCAGATATGCTTAAGGGAATTGAAGAGAAAGGCATGTATGAAATGGTGAAGGAATATGTAAAATAAATCCCTGATGGAAAATATACTTCATATAAACAGTAAGGACAACGTCGTAGTGGCGTTGTCCGATCTTGCTGCCGGTACAGAAATCGTTGTTGACGGACGTAGCATTATCCTGAAGGATGATGTTCCTGCCGGACACAAGATAGCGCTTCAGGATTTTCATACAGGAGATGTGGTGGTGAAATACGGTTTCCCTATCGGTTCGCTCAAGGAAGACAGAGCTGCAGGAAGCCTTATAAACGAGAAATATATCCGTACGCTTCTTGGCGAGATCAAGGACTATACATACAATCCCGCAGAGGTACACTCATGCAAGTCGGAAGGTATGGTCTATTTCAAGGGTTATGAAAGGAAGAACGGCGATGTCGGAATCCGTAACGAGATATGGATTGTTCCTACAGTAGGCTGTGTGAACGGGGTGGCAAACGAACTTGTCAAGCTGTTCAACGAAAGGACAGCTGGTGATAAAGCCGACAATTTTGACGGTATCCATGCCTATACACACAACTGGGGCTGCTCGCAGCTGTCGGAAGACCACGAGAATACACGCAAGATACTGCGCGATATGGTTCTTCATCCTAATGCAGGAGGCGTGTTGGTATTGGGACTTGGATGCGAGAACAATCAGGTTCCTGCTTTCAGTACAATGCTCGGCGAGTATGACAGTGAGCGTGTGAAATTCCTCGAATGTCAGAAAGTGGAGGATGAGATCACTGCAGGTATGGAAATCCTTATGGGCCTCTATGAGAATGTAAAGAAAGACGTAAGAACAGAACAGCCAGTATCAAAGCTGAGAATAGGACTTAAATGTGGTGGCTCAGACGGCTTCTCAGGTATCACAGCCAACCCGTTGCTAGGTCTGTTCTCCGACCGTCTTGTTTCATACGGCGGTACATGCGTTCTGACAGAAGTGCCTGAGATGTTCGGTGCAGAGACAATCCTCATGGATCGCTGCAGGGACGAGGAAACTTTCCATAAGACAGTCAGTCTGATAAACAACTTCAAGAACTACTTCATAAAGAACGACCAGGTGATATATGAAAATCCGTCACCGGGCAACAAGGCTGGAGGTATCTCTACTCTTGAAGAGAAATCCCTAGGCTGTACACAGAAATCAGGCTCCAGTGCAGTGATTGACGTGCTGGAATACGGTGACCGTATCTCGGCTCACGGACTGAACCTTCTGAGCGCTCCGGGCAATGACCTCGTTGCAAGTACGGCACTTGCTTCCGCCGGCTGCCATATGGTACTTTTCACTACAGGCCGCGGAACGCCATTCGGAACATTCGTGCCAACGGCAAAGATTTCTACCAACTCAAACCTCTATAACCGCAAGACACGCTGGATGGACTTCAATGCAGGTGTTTTGGTGGAAGGCAAGAGCAAGGAAGAGGTGCTTGACGAGTTCTTCAACTTTGTCATATCGGCCTGCTCCGGTTCATATGTAAAGAACGAGATAAACAATTACCGTGAGATATCCATATTCAAGACCGGTGTAATACTTTAATATTGAGTTGTCAGTTTTTAGTTGACAAGTGGACAAGTTGACGAGTTGACAAGGTTGCCATTTGGATGCTAGTCTAACAACTAATAACTAACAACCAACAACTAATAACTGATAACCAATTCTTAATTTTTAATTTTTAATTCTTAATTGACATAAATGAACAATAATAAAATGACCAATTACCGCTGGTATGTATGTGCGATGCTGTTCTTTGCAACCACGGTAAACTATCTTGACCGTCAGGTTCTTTCTCTTACATGGAAAGACTTCATCTCTCCTGAATTCGGCTGGACTGACGTTCATTACGGTACCATCACCGGATGCTTCTCCTTTGTATATTCCATCGCGATGTTCTTTGCAGGAAGGACAGTCGATTATCTTGGAATCAAGAAAGGCTATTCATGGGCCATCGCCCTCTGGTCTCTCGGTGCCTGTCTTCATGCATTTTGCGGTATCGCTACTGCCGGAATAGTGCTTGACAGCTGGACTCTGACATTTGCAGGAGCGCGTGAACATATAGAAATAGCCCGCAATGCCGGTACCGCGATGATGGGTATATCAACCGTGAGCATGTGGCTTTTCCTTATAGCAAGATGTATTCTTGCAGCCGGTGAGGCAGGAAACTTCCCTTGTGCCAACAAGACCATTTCCGCCTATTTCCCTCAGAAAGACCGTGCCTTTGCCACCAGCCTTTTCAATTCAGGCTCACAGATTGGAGCTATGCTCGCTCCGTTCACAATTCCTGTGATAGCCCGTTTCTGGGGATGGGAAATGTCATTCCTCATTATCGGTCTCCTCGGTTTCGTATGGCTGGGTATATGGCTCAAGACATACGAGGCACCGGACAACAATAAGCGTATGAACAAGCTTGAGCTTGACTATATACGTCAGGATGAGAATAAGGCGGAGAATGAGACAAAACCGACAGAAGAGCCGAAGGAAAAGGTAAATATCTTCAAGTATTTCACCTATCGTCATACATGGGCTATATTTGCTTCACGTTTCCTTCCTGAAGGCGTATGGTGGTTCTTCCTGTTCTGGGCACCTGCGTATGTGAAAGATATCTATGGCTACAGCTCAGACTCTTTCATGGGTATGTTGCTGATATTCACACTTTATCTCATCACCATGCTCTCAATCGTCGGAGGATATCTTCCTACGTTCCTTGTGAACAAGAAAGGACTTACTCCGTTCGGCGGCCGTATATCATCAATGTTCGTTTATTCGCTATTCCCTCTGTTGGGTATAGTAGCACCATTCCTTGGAGTACACTCATGCTGGTATCCTATAATCATCATCGGTATCATCGGTGCCGCACACCAGAGCTGGAGCGCTAACGCGTATTCTCTTGTAAGTGACTTGTTCCCAAAATCAGTAGTTGCCACACTTACAGGCCTTGCCGGTATGGTCGGTGGTCTTGGAAGCTTCCTTTTCAACCAGGGTTCAGGTATCCTGTTCACATATTCACGCGAGAGCAATATGTCTTTCTTCGGTTTCGAAGGAATCCAGGCAGGCTATATGATAGTATTCCTTGTAGCATCAGTAGCTTATATATTAAGCTGGTTTGCAGTCAAGAGTTTGACATCAGACGTTAAGAAATAACCAAAAACATACTAATTATGAGAAATTTTATGGATGATGACTTCCTGTTGTATTCGGACACAGCGAAGTATCTGTATCACAATTTTGCAAAACATAATCCGATAATCGACTATCACTGCCATCTTGAACCAAAGAAGATAGCGGATGACTATAAATTCTCTTCAATCACGGAAATCTGGCTTGGCGGTGACCACTATAAGTGGAGAGCCATGAGAACAAACGGGGTGGATGAGGAATATATCACAGGAAAGTCAACTTCAGACTGGGAGAAGTTCGAAAAATGGGCTGAGACAATCCCTTACACAATGAGAAACCCTCTTTACCACTGGAGTCATCTTGAACTGAAGACAGCCTTCGGTATCGACAAGCTTCTTTCTCCGAAGACAGCACGTGAGATATTCGATGAATGTAACGCAAAACTTGCAACTCCTGACTATACAGCCCGCAAGTTCATGGAACGCTACAATGTAGAGACAGTATGTACTACAGACGATCCTGTAGATACATTGGAATATCACAAGACAATAACTGAAAGCGGCTTCAAGGTAAAGGTTCTTCCTACATGGCGTCCGGATAAGGCTATGGCAGTTGAGAATGCGGCAAACTTCCGCAGCTATGTTGAGAAACTTTCTACAGTCTCTTCAGTATCAATCAGTACATTCAATGACCTTGTTGACGCATTGAAGAACCGTCACGACTTCTTTGCAAGCATGGGCTGCCGTCTGTCTGACCACGGTATCGAAGAATTCTATGCCGAAGACTATACAGATGCCGAAATCAACGCAATCTTCAACAAGGTATATTCAGGCAAGGAACTTACAAACGAGGAAATCCTCAAGTTCAAGTCTGCAATGCTCGTAGTCTTTGCCGAAATGGACAATGAAAAAGGCTGGACACAGCAGTTCCACTACGGAGCTATCCGTAATAACAACACACGTATGTTCGAAAAACTAGGCCCTGATACAGGTTTCGATTCAATCGGTGTGTTCAATACCTCAAAGGCAATGGCCAAGTTCCTTGACCGTCTGAATTCAGCAGACAAGCTGACAAAGACCATCCTTTACAACCTCAATCCGGCAGACAATGAAGTTATAGGTACAATGATCGGTAACTTCCAGCAAGGTCCTGTAGCCGGTAAGATCCAGTTCGGTTCAGGCTGGTGGTTCCTTGACCAGAAGGACGGAATGCAGAAACAGATGAACTGTCTTTCAGTACTTGGATTGCTTAGCCGTTTCGTAGGTATGCTTACAGACTCACGCAGCTTCCTTTCTTATCCACGTCATGAATACTTCCGCCGTATTCTATGTAACCTGATAGGAGAGGATGTAGAAAAGGGTGAATTGCCTGCATCGGAAATCGAATTCCTCGGTCAGATGGTCAACGATATTTCTTATAACAATGCAAAGAGATATTTGAATCTTTAATAATATCTCTATATAGAAAATCATAGATAGAATTACATTAATTAACAATCAGCCAGTAAGTTATGACTTATTCATACTTGCCGGCTGATTATTTTTTACATATAAAAAGAACAGATATTCTACATCATAAAACTATTATTCCACATAAAAAAATATGCTTACCATTACCTTTGTAACATAATCGCTAGCCTTTATAAAATTAATAACTATTAAAAAGACATTTATGAACTTTAAAAATCTAACTAGAAGAACATTTGCTATTCTTATAATGAATATGCTATGTTTGGTCGTTTTTGCACAGGAACGACAGATTACGGGTATTGTGGTTGATGGTTATGATGTTCCTATTATTGGTGCGAACGTCGTAGAAGTAGGAACCACTAACGGTGTTATTACAGACTTGGAAGGACGTTTCAGCTTGAATGTGCAGTCAGGTTCCAAGATTCAGGTATCTTTTATCGGTTATGTTACACAGACAATAACTGTAAATTCACAGGATGACATTAAGGTAATATTGAATGAAGATTCACAGTCGCTTGACGAAGTCGTGGTTGTGGGTTATGGTGTACAGAAAAAATCAGATTTGACAGGTTCAATAGGTAGTGTTGACAATAAAGCACTTGCTGGTAAGGGTGCATCCACAGTAATGGAGTCATTGCAAGGACAAGTGGCAGGTGTTGATATCAGTCAGTCATCAAGCCGTGTTGGTGAAAGTTTTAATATTGCAATCCGTGGTAAGAGTACTTTGGGTAGCAGTACCAGTCCGTTGTTTGTTGTAGATGGAGTAATTTGTGATGATATTAATTTCTTAAATCCTTCTGATATTGAGAAAATCGATATCCTTAAAGATGCGTCTTCTACAGCAATTTATGGTTCAAGAGCAACAAATGGTGTTGTAATTGTAACTACTAAACAAGCTAAGGTAGGTGATGATATGCGTACTACAGTAACTTATGATGGTTATGCCGGATATAAGACAGTAGCTCGTATGCCGGATTTTATGGACGGTACAGAATGGGCAGCATATCGCTATATGAAGTATGCAACACCTGTAAAGACAGACGGTTCAATATCTATAATTGACGGTAGATTGCCTTTGGAAATTACTCCTGGTAATATGTTGTCAATATGGAATGATAAAGGGGATGCAATTTCGGTAAAAAGACGTGAACAATTCCTGACAGAGGATTATACCGACTGGAGTGATCTGATGTTGCAGGACGGTACACAACAAAATCACTTCATTCAGGTCTCAGGTGGAGGTAAAAAGGTCTCTTATCGTGCTGGATTGGGATATCAGCAGGAAGATGGTGTTATGGGCGATGAGATGCAGCGCTATAATCTTAAACTGGCTGTAGATGGAAAGATAAACAGTAAGGTTTCAATGGGTATGACTACAAATATAGCTGTTTATAATTATGACTACGGCTCTAAGCGTGCAGTTCAGGAGTCTTTCCGTGCCAATCCATATTGGCTTCCTTATAACTCTGCAACAGGCGAATTGAACTATCAGCCTGGTAACGACCTTGTTCCTGGACAGACATATAGTGATGCTTTCCCGGCAGGATTCTCAGGCTCGGTATCTCCAATTATGGATGCCATGAATTCAAGTGACAAGACTAAAGGCTACAGACTGCTTGCAACAATGTACGCACAGTATCAGCCAATAAATGATGTAATAATAAAAACATCATTCTCTCCTACATTCTCTACACGTAGAAGAGGTGAATATTATGGTGGATTGTCTTCTGAACAGTCAAGTACATACGATAAGAATACAGGCCTTGGAAAGGCAAAAGCTACCGTTACAAACAACCAGTCATTCGGCTATACATGGGATACTCAGGTAAACTATGTAAAAACATTCAATGAAGACCATAATTTGAATGCTATGGCTCTTTTCAGTGTATATGGAACTGAATCGGAAAAATATGCTATAACCGGTGAAGATGTAAATGCTGAAACACTCTGGTATAATCTTGGTTCGGCAGCCAGCTATAATAATGTCTCCAGTGACTATGGAAAGGCTACTATGTTATCATATGCTCTCCGTGTAAATTATGGATATAAGGGAAAATATCTAGCCACAGTATCAACCCGTTGGGATGGATCTTCAAAATTCCTTGACGGACATCGTTGGGGAGTATTCCCTTCTGCAGCTCTTGCATGGCGAATCAGTGAAGAAGATTTTATAAAAGACAATGCTTCATGGATAACAAATTTGAAACTCCGTGCCAGCTATGGTGTTACCGGTAATAATGCTTCTGTAGGTAATTATGAAACAATGTTCCTTGCCAACCAACTCTATTATTCAGGATTTGGTAAAGGTTTCGGCCCGTCTGTAGTAAATGAGTTGCTCTCTTGGGAAAAGACAAATGAATTCAATATAGGTCTTGATTTCGCATTCTTGAATGGAAGGATTTCCGGTACATTTGACTGGTATAATAGGGATTCTAGAGATTTGCTTATGGATATGAAGCTTCTTCTGGAACAGGGAACTCCAAGTGGTCAGATGACTGCTAATGTCGGAAAAGTACGAAATCGCGGTGTGGAAGCAATGCTCAAGGGAATACTATTACAGACTAAGAATTTCTATTGGGATGTTACAGCTACTTTTGCAATGAATCATAATGAAATTCTTGAACTTCAGGGTAAGAAAGAAGATATGCGTGCTCAAAGATGGTTCATCGGTCAGCCTATTGATGTTGCTTACGATTTGAAGCAGACAGGTATATGTACTCAGGCTATGGCAAACGAAAAGCTGACAATTGACGGAGTAACAAAAACAAAGAGTGAATGGTATGGCTATTTTGAAGGCTGTATGACATACGAAGATCTGAATATGGACGGTAAGATAAATGATGATGACCGTCAGATAATAGGTCAGGGTATGCCTAAGTGGACTGGTACTATTTCTACATCATTGACATACAAAAACTGGGATTTCTCAATGACAGTAAATACAAAACAAGGACATACAGTATTAAGTCCGTTCATGCAGGAATTTACAGATTATTCAGACCGTGGACGTAATAAGCTGGCTATGGACTTCTATATTCCTGAAGGAGCGCCGGTATTTAACTACACTTGGGACGGAAGCGATTATGCTTCTTTGACTTCAGATGCATCCAAGGTTGCAGAGAGTACAATTGTTGGTTCATATCCATATCCTTTCAATGATGTGAACTATAATCATGGTGGTGGTACAGGATGGTACACTGGAAAAAATAAGGAGTTTGAATCAAACTGCTATGTAGATGCATCTTATTGGAAAATCAAGAATATAACTCTTGGTTATACTTTCCCTAAGAATCTCATCAATAAGATTGGAATACAGAATCTGAGAATATATGCCAATGTATTGAATCCTTTCACATTTACCAAGTATAAAGGATTTGATCCGGAATGGGCAGATGCTGCTATTTCTGATGGTACCGGTGGACCAAGTTCAATAAGCTATCAGATTGGTCTTAATGTTAAATTCTAATATTATAAAAACGTAAGATTATGAAAAAGATATACACTTTGGCTGCAGTTTTATCATTCGCAGCCCTTACCGGTTGTTCTAGTTTCCTGGATCAGGACTTGAAATCGAATGTTCCGGGACCTGAGTTTTATGGAACGGCACAAGGATACGAAAGTCTCAGAAACGCCGCTTACAGTTCTTTACGTAGCATATATGGTGGCGATCCTTGGCTGTTTGAAGGAGGTACAGATCTTTTTGCAACAGGAAGAACCAGCGTTAATGTCTGCAACTTATACAGTAACGCATATACAAGTGCCAATGATGCTGTAACTACTTTCTATACAGAACATTATAAAGCTATTTCACTTGCCAATGAATTGATTTACTGGGGAAATGATGATGCTACAAGAAAAAATGTCGTAGCACAGGCAAGAGGTCTTAGAGCATTGTATTATTTAAATCTTGTACAACAGTTTGGAGGAGTACCGTTGATTAAAGAACGAGTCAGTGGTATTTTGGAAAGTGTGGAACGTGCTTCTACTCTTGATACTTATAATTACATTATCTCTGAACTGGAAAGTATAGCAGGAGGTGATGACCTTGTTGCTGAGGCTACAGACGGTACATTCAACAAGCGTGCTGCCAATCATTATCTCGCGAAAGCATATCTTTCAAGAGGATATATCTCGAATGACAAGCAGGATTTTGTAAAAGCAATATCTGCTGCCGAAGCTGCCGGTGCAGGACAACCGCTTACTACAGAATATAGCACTTTATTCAGTAATGCAGGTGAGGGTAATAGCGAAGTTCTTTTCTCTGTTGTTTATGATTTGACTACAGTTGAAGATAAGGAAAGTGGCAATAAGCAGCAGGCTCATTTTGGCTCGTATTTGAATAATGCCAGCGACGGACACAAATATACATCTTCCACTCTCACGCCTACTTTGTGGATGCATGAAGTGTTCAATACCGATACCGATAATCCTTCACAGGATAAACGTTATGAGGCAACATTCATGACAGAGCTTCGTCAGAGTTATTGGGATTTTTATGATGAATCAAAAAAAGATGTAAGTCCTGTAAAGTATTATTATTGTCCGTCATGGGAATTGGATAATGTCGATTCTTGGCGTGCAGCTCTTCCTATTCGTGCAGATGCAGTAGTGATAGAACTGCTTCCTGAAGGAAAAAACTATAATGGGGTAGTTACTTCCTATGAATCAAAGATGGAAGAAGATATTTTCGGCCTTCCTTGCTTCCGTAAGTTTGATGATATAGAGAATGGTAAGGATGTTTTCTCAACTACATCTTCTATGCGAGATATTTATCTTGCACGTCTGGCAGAGACTAATCTTATAGCAGCAGAAGCATGTATCAAGTCTGACAATCTTTCAGGAGCTTTGAAATATGTGAATATAGTCAGAAGCAGAGCAAATGCAACTTTGGCTCAAGAAAGCGAAATGAATATTGATTATATATTGAATGAGCGTGCGCGTGAGTTGGCTGGCGAGAATCACAGATGGGCTGACTTGGCTAGAACAGGAAAGCTTGCAGAGTACGTAGAAAAATATAACCCTGACATATCAACAGGTCAGATAACAGAAAAATTCTATTTACGTCCTATACCTCTTTCAGCTATTGAGTTGAATCCGGCGCTTAAAGGTCACCAGAATGAGGGATGGTAATTAGATGATTTGTATAATTATTTAAGTGAAATATATGTACCCAGGTTTACTATTTACGTATTCCTGGGTATATTTTAGTAAAAAGAGAACGTCTTGACTTTAGTTGTATAGTATAATTACTCCGAAAAAAATATTGTACTTATGAAAAAAATAGTTTCTATAATTTGTTTTATTGTATTTTCTGTTTCTTCAATTCTTGCTGCACAACAATATAAAGACAGTATAGTTGTGGCAAGGGACGGGACAGGAGACTACCGTACAATTAATGAAGCTCTGGAAGGGATAAGGGCTTTTATGGATTACAAGGTAAAAGTCTTTATAAAGAAAGGTATATATAAGGAGAAAATTGTTGTTCCGGCGTGGCTACAGAATGTTGAGTTTATAGGTGAGGATGTCTGTAATACTGTTATAACATATGACGATCATGCTAATATCAATAAAATGGGGACATTCAGAACTTATACACTTAAAGTGGAAGGTACAATGTTGACTTTCAGAAATCTTACTATAGAGAATAATGCTGCACAGTTGGGCCAAGCTGTTGCCTTGCATACGGAGGGAGATAAATTGAGATTCTTAAATTGCCGGTTCCTGGGAAATCAGGATACGGTCTATACCGGTCGTGCGAACTCACGTCTGTATTTCAAGGATTGTTATATTGAGGGTACAACTGATTTTATTTTCGGCCCGTCAACAGCCTTGTTTTTGGATTGTATAATTCATAGTAAGAGAAATTCCTATATAACGGCAGCTTCAACTCCTAAGGATGTAAAGGTTGGATATGTCTTTAAAAATTGCAGATTGACAGCTGACGCTAATGTGACTAAAGTATATTTGGGACGTCCATGGCGTCCGTATGCTGCAACGGTGTTTATCGGTTGCGAAATGGGGAAACATATCCGTCCGGCAGGATGGGACAACTGGAGAAATCCGGATAATGAAAAGACCGCCAGGTATGCCGAATTTGGTAATACCGGTGACGGCTCTTCTACTGAAGGGCGTGTAAAATGGTCCGGTAAGCTGAAAAAGGATGAGGCCGGATTGTATGATGATTTTTCATATATGTATTCTGTTTCAGATTCATGGAATCCTTCTGAAAACTGAAAGAATAGTCCACAGACAGTTTTGTAATTCGCCGTCTGTGGACTGCTTTTTATTTGTTCTGCCCTTTCTGGTCTCTATATTCTGATGGGGTCATTCCCATTTTCTGTTTGAAGCATTTGCTGAAATATCTTGGATCGTTTATTCCAACCATGTATGCTATTTGTGTGATGGAGTATTCTCCAGACTCTATCAGCTTGATTGCTTTGTTTATTCTTACTTCTTTAATGAATTCTACAGGAGCAAGGCCGGTAAGTGTCTTCAGCTTCTTGAAGAAAACGGATCGGCTTACCGCCATCTCTTTTACAAGATCGTCCACAACCAATTCGCTGTTGTCTATTCTGCTTTCCATCAGTTCCAACAGCTTGTCCATGAATTTTCTGTCGCTTGGGGACATGTCAGGAACTTGCGACTCATTATCTTCTGTCTTGTTGTCCGTGTTCAGACTTTGATCCAATAATCTTTCTCTGTATGCTTGCTGGATCTTCAGTTTCCTTTGCAGGATGTTTTTAACCCTCGCTTTAAGGTAAGTGGCGCTGAAAGGTTTTGTTATATAGTCGTCTGCTCCGTATTCCAACCCTTCAAGCTTGCTTTCAATAGCGGTTTTTGCTGTCAGTAGGATTAGAGGTATATGGCTGGTCGTTATTTCGCCTCTTAGTTCCTGCATCATTTGGAATCCGTCCTTTACAGGCATCATTACATCGCTTATGATGATGTCAGGTACATATTTTAATGCTTTTTCCTTTCCTTCTTCACCATTTGCGGCTTCTATAACATGGTAGTCTGCATTAAATATGTTATGTAGAAATTGTCTTAACTCGGAGTTGTCTTCTACGATAAGCATAATGTCTTTGTTAGTATCGATCTCTTCATCTTCTTTTGTAACTTCATTATTACGTTCTGCAACGGTGTATTCTGTGCCTGATGCATAATCCATGTCATTCTGCAAGAATTCTACTTTGTTGTCGTAATGTTCTTTGCCTTTCTTGAAATCGATTTTGAAGCAGCTTCCTTCGTTTGGCTTGCTTGTTACTGTGATTTCTGCTTTATGCATATCTACAAAGTCTTTAACCAGTGAAAGGCCTATTCCGGTACTCAATTGTGATGTTCCTTTTGTCTCAACATGGTTTTCAAAACGTACAAACAGTTTCTTTTTCTTATTTTCGGTTATTCCAACTCCTTTGTCTATAACAGAAATAGCTACAGTATCTTCATTTTCGTGTATAGTTATTTTTATAGATTTTCCGTCTGGAGTATATTTGAATGCGTTTGAAAGAAGGTTATATATTATCTTCTCATATTTGTCGGCATCAACCCATAAATAGATTGAGCTCTTGTTTGTTTCAATGTCGTATGATATGTTGCGTTCTTTTGCTACTGCCTCGAAGTATTCCATCACTTTGCGGGTGAAAGAGACTACTTCAAGTAATTGTACCTGCATCTTCATTTTCTTGTTTTGTATTTTCCTGAAATCAAGAATCTGGTTTACAAGTCTGAGCATACGGTTTGCATTACGTTCCACCACGGAAAGTTGTTCACGAATTCCGCCTGGAAGATCTTTTTCTTCAAGGATATTCTCAAGTGGAGCAGTGATGAGTGTCAACGGAGTTCTGAGCTCATGGGATATGTCTGTAAAGAATCTCAGCTTCAGGTCTGTAAGCTGGTGTTCCATCACTACTTTATGTTTCAGTCGGTATATGGTTGATAGAATATATACAGCAGTGAACACTATCAACAGTAGTACAAATACGTATATGAGATATGCCAATGGTGTCTCCCAAAATGATGGCAGAATCCTTATATTAAGATTTCGTGTATTGTCAATCCATACGCCATCGGAGTTCGTTGAGCGTACTTTGAATACATAATCGCCTTTCGGCAAATTAGTGTATGTGGCCATTCTCTGTTTGCCTACATAGTTCCAGTTCTTTTCAAATCCGTCTAATATGTATGCATATTGAATGTCCGAAGGGGTAGTGTAGTCCAATGCTGCAAATTGTATAGTGAATATGTTTTCTTTGTGTGAGAGTGTAAGACGTTCTATATCATCTATTGTACATTCTTTTAACGGAGCTGTTCCCGGAACTACTGTGTTGTTGGCAAGCAGTAATTGTGTGAATATAACCGGTGGCTCATATATACTTTTCTTTATAGAGTCAGGATTGAAATAGAAGATACCTTGATTTGTTCCAAATACCATGTCTCCATTTGACAAGTACTCGGATGATGCTTCACTGAAACGTATCTTGAAGTTCCTATGTCTGTCCTGGAAATTTTCAAAACGTTCGTCCTCCGGATTGAATTTTGTAAGTCCGTTTTCTGTACTTATCCATAACAGCCCGTTCTTGTCTTCCTGGATAGACAGTAGTATGTCTGATGGGAGTCCATCTTTAACCGTATATGTCTTGAAACTTACTTTGCCATCTTGACTTATACTGTTCAGTCTGTTAAGGCCTCCTCCGAATGTGGCAATATATAATTCTCCGTTATGTGTAGGAGTTATCCAGTGTACATCATTATTGCTTAATGTAGTAGGATCGTCCGGTGAACGCATATAATGATGGAACACGGCTTCTGATGGATTTTCGAAGTCGAGTTCTGTCATAACCAATCCTCCTGTGGTGGCTATCCATAGCCTGTTTTTTTCATCGGCAGTTATGTATCTTACCTTATTGCATTCTTTTATAGGAAATCCTTTAAGTATGTTTCGATGATTGATAAATACAGTTTCACCTTTCTCGTTCTTAGTGATATAGTTTATGCCATTTGAGAATGTTGCAATCCATATCCTTCCCGAATTATCTTCGTATATGCAATAAACATTATTGTCTGACAGACTGTAAATGTCATCAGGATTATATTGGTAGCGTGTAAGACGGAACTGCATTGCATCGGCGGTCGGTTCTGCCTTTATCAACCCGGCACCTTTAGTAGCCAGCCACATTATTCCTTTGCTGTCGCACATCATGTAATAGACATTTCCTAATAATGGAGCTCCTGATTGGGATATTCGGCCTGTTTCTGTCATGTATCCTATTTCGCTGTACTTATTGTCATAAACCTTCAGCATTCCATCTTTGAGTCCTACCCAAAGGTTACCGTTGTACTCCTGATATGCCCTTACTTCATTGCTTAATGTTTCATAGTGGGATTCTACCGGACGTTTAATTCTGAAATGTTCGGTTCTGAATGTTACTTTTTCAAGTCCCTTAGAGTGTGTACACATCCATAAGTTACCCTGCCGATCAGAAAAAGCGCTGTGTATTTTATTTGAAAAGTGCCATTTCCCGCCATTCATGCTGTTATAGAATGGTACCAGACTATTTTTCTCTCTGTCAAAATATGAGAATCCTCCACCGTATGGATGTACCCATAGAGACCCGAATATATCTTCGTGTATATGGAATGCCGGTCTGGATCTGTCTGTATTTGTAGGTTCAGCATATACCTTTTCTATTTTGATTTTATTGGTATATGGATTATAGTGTGCAACTTCTCCGGTCACATTTTGCTCAAACCATACTTCGTCAGCAGTATCTTTATATATATCGTCAATGCTTGCATCGGGAAGCATGTTTGGCTTGAAATGTTCGTAAGTATCGTTTTTTATGTCATATACGAAAAAGCCGTCTTTCTTGGAGGCTATAATAAGTTTATCATTTTTCTCTATGTATTTTATACCTGTTATATTTGATTGTATAGGGAGTTTAAGTGGAGTGAAAATATTATTACCTTTATTCAGAATCCAAACGTATCCGTTGTTTGCACCGAAAAACAGCTTGTCTTTGTTCTCTTCAAGTGTGAAGAACTTTTGTTTTCTTACTATGCCGTCTTTGCCTGAACTGTTAAGTTCGAAAAAAACTTCAGGATTATTACCCGGTTTATTGAAACATGCGAGTCCGTTGTCCGACAGTACCCATTCATCGTCTCCTATCTGATAGACGTTAAAGACAGATGATACAGGAAAAACTTCGGAACCGGAAGAATAATATTCTGTAGTGATCTTTTTGCTTATAGAGTCTGTTATAATTCTTATTGCTCCTCTATTTTGTGATAGTAACCAGACGTTACCGTTTGGAAGTGTTTTTATTCTTGTTATCGGTATGTGTATTTCTGTATTGTCATAGTCTGGTACACTTTCAAATATTTCAGTACGCGGATCAAAGCGAAAAGCGCGCTCATCGTATGTAAGCATCCAAATGTATCCGTATTTGTCAAGCTCCATACAGTCAACACGATTATTTGTCAGTGCTATTTCATTGTCCAGAAATCCTTTGTAAGTATGGAATGTGTATCCGTCGAACTTGTTTATGCCATTCCATGTTGAGAACCACATATTTCCTTTATTGTCCTGCAATATATCCATAACTGTGTTTTCGGACAGACCGTCTTCTGAAGAATAATGCGTTATTACGCAGTCTGTTTGTGAATAAACATTTACTATCTGTAGCAATAAAAGGATAAAAATCGAAAAGTTCTTCATGATAATGTTTTTGCCTATTTTTATAAACATATTGATATTTTTATATCATTGCAAATATAATGAAAAAATGATTTTTTGGAGTATATTTGCAATGATAACTGGTGATAAAATATGAATATAGTTACTTTATTTTTAGTGTTTTTATTTGTGCTAGGGCATACTAAAGCTCAAAGTACTTCCGATAGGTTTGAGATAAATAAAAATCTGCCGGTTTATTATGATCGGATGAAAAGTCTGTTGACATATCCCATGTCGTGGCAATCGCAGAAAAATAAGGATTTTGATGTTTGGAAGAAACAGGCTCGTGAGATTCTTTTTGAATGTATGGATATTGTTCAGCCTGCTCCTGACGATTATGATATGAAAGTTATAGATAGCGAACAACGGGAGGGCTACAGAGCGTTGAAGATTGAATTCAATATATCCAAGTGGTCAAGAGTTCCTGCTTATCTGCTTGTTCCTGACGGTGAAGGTGTATTCCCTTCTGTGGTTATGCTACATGATCATGGAGCACATTTCCTTATAGGAAAGGAGAAAATGATACGACCTTTTAATGTGGACCGTGAAATCGTGTCTGATGCAGATTTATGGGCATTGAAATGTTATGATGGCAGATATGTTGGTGACTATTTTGCTATGAACGGATATGTGGTATTGTCGGTGGATGCCTTGTTTTGGGGAGATAGAGGTTGTAAGGAAGGTATTGACTATGACCGTCAGCAGGCATTGGCTTCGAATTTCATGCAGATGGGTGCTTCATGGGGAGCTTATATAAATATGGATGATATGAGGAGTGTTGAATTTCTGGCATCTTTGCCTTTCGTTGATAGTGACAGGATAGGATGTCTGGGCTTTTCAATGGGAGCCTACCGTTCTTGGATGCTTAGTTCAATGACTGATATGGTTAAAGTCTCCGCTTCAGTATGTTGGATGAATACCACTGATTGTCTTATGACTGTTGATAATAATCAGAATAAAGGTGGATCGGCTTATTCAATGCTTCTTCCACGTATAAGGAAGTATCTTGATTATCCTCATGTTGCAAGTATTGCATGTCCGAAACCTTCGCTTTTCTTCAATGGCAGTCAAGACAAACTTTTCCCTGTAGAGGGAGTGACGGATGCTTATCGTCAGATGAAAGAGGTTTGGGATAGTGTTGGAGCATCCGATAAGTTGGTCACTAAAATGTGGGATGAGAAACATTTCTTTAATAAGAAAATGCAGGAGGAAGTCTTGGATTTCTTTAATAAATGGTTAAAGCCCTAATGACTTTCGTCTTCGGGCTTTAACTGTTAATGTATTCTCTATTGGGATACCTTTTATTTCAGGTGTTTTTTTATCCATTCCAGATGTCCGCGCTCTGTCTCTTCTGATGTCCAATGTTCATTAATTGGAGTTATAAGCGCTTCTTTATTGCATTCAAGGGTGTTGTAAACTGCATAACTTGTAGTCGGTGGACAGGTGTTGTCGTTGAATCCCCATGTCATGAAAGTGTCAGCCTTTATCAGTCGTGCAAAATTTACCACATCATAATATGACATAATTTCCAGCTTTTCTTTAGTGTCCATTCCTCTTGTACGGAAGAAATGCGGATATCCTCCTGCACGTCCTGCCATATATCCTGCCATATCGCTTAGTGCAGGATGATTTACTACACATGCTGTCACTCTTTTGTCAAGCCCGGCAGTAATCATGGCAAGTGCTCCGCCTTGGCTGCCACCTTGTACTATGACATTCTTACCGTCCCATTCCGGTAGTGATGTGAGCAGGTCGATACAACGCAGACATGACAGATATACACGTTTCATGTAATAATTGTCTTTATTGTCCAGTCCGTTTGTTAGGTATCCGTTTTCTTTACCGTTGAAAGCATTGCTTATCTCCTTAAATTGCTCTTCGCTCATGGTAGGATTAAGTCCATGTATTTCGAATTCCAGACGGATAAATCCTTCTTCGGCATAATATTTGTGTCTGAGAGGCTCCTTTATTGTTTTGATTCCTGCTCCTGGAGGAGACAATACAACCGGACAGCTTTCTGGTTTTGCATTTTTGGGATAAAAGAGATAGCCGTAAACAGCTTGTCCTCTGTTGTTGAGCTGCAGCTTTATAAGATAGCAGTCTATCTTCTCAGTACAATATTCTTCTGCCTTTTCTTTGGTGTATTTCAGTGGAAATTCTGATGCTTCTTTGATGTTGTTCTTCCAAAAATCCATGAAACCATCGGGCATTTCAGTATAAGGCTTTATTTTATCCGGAGAAAATCCGACTTTTACGTGATGGCTGTATTTTCTTCCGTTTATCATTACACTGAATATACAGTCGCGGAATCCCGGTTTATCCAATGTGCCTATATTTATTTCAGCCTTACCGTTCTTCAATACTATGCTTCCCGTTTTGTCGGATGGCATAAGTTCGCTTCCCGTCTCATATCTTACAGTTATTCCATCCTGTGGTATTCCATATTTGAAAAGGCTGATCTTTATTTTTGCCTTTTCGCCTGTACGGTATATCCAGTCCGGATGGTCAGGTTCTGTAACCCATAGCAGATCACTTCTGTAAGGGTAATTTTCTGCCATGGACAGAATGGTCATTATACAAACTGTTATTGTAAGTAATATTCTGTTTCTCATTTAATTATCTCTTGATGTTTAATAATGCATTACCATTCTTTGAAGGATTCCAACCATCGTTTCCGGATAAAACTTCTACAATGCTGTAGCCCTCAGTATTTTTCAACTGTTTTGAATAAGCGACACGTTTTCCAGGGTTGGCTCCTTCTCCTTTGCTCTTGTATTCAGCATAAAAAACAGTTTTTTCGTTATTCTTGTTTCTCCAGTTGTCCCATCCTTCAGGAAGGATATGCTTGCCCATATTGCATTGTATAAATACTGCTTGTGCATATGGTCGCCAAGGACGTGACAAATATACTTTGTCCACATCAGAGTTGGCTGTTATCTCACAATTATAGAACACATATCCGTATTTCTGTCCTTTGTCAGTTGACGGAGCAGTGATGTATCCGTTTCCTATGCTGTGTATATGACAACGGTTGAATACAGCAGTTGACCATCCGAATATGAAGTCAACAGTTCCTTCGATATAACATTCGTCATAGTACTGTCTGCATCCTTTTCCATAGGTATATAATGTATCTTGAAAACCTAGAAATCTGCATTTCTTGAAATATGCCCTGTCTGCACTTACTAAACATGCTACAGCCTGTCCTACAGGTCCTGACGTGTTTTCGAATGTAATGTTTTCAGCATAAAAGTCAGGTGCGTATATATAGCAGGATGATGATCCTGAAGTGCCTTTGTTTTCTCCGAATATGTTAGGCTTGCTTGCATAGTCATCATAAGTTATTTTTACTTCGCCTTGACCTATAAGAGATACAGCATTCTTACTTGCCGGTATTATGACTTTCTCTTTGTATGAGCCTTCTTTTATCAGAATTGTTGTTCTTGCGTTCTTTCTGTAGTCAGGTACAGCATTAATAGCTTCCTGCACAGTGAAAAAGTCGCCGGAACCGTCTTTGGCTACTACTAAATCATAGTGGCGTACGTACTGTTGTAGTTCGGGTATTGCTTCGGCTACAGCTTTTACAGCCATTTCTGCTATAACAGAAGCTCCATGTACATTCAAATGTGTATTGTCTTCTCTACCATTGGGTAAGGCAGGCACTGTTTTAGGCTTAACCCACAGATACAGTTCCTTTGATTTTTGGGGTCCCATACCTTCTACCAATTTGTGAGTAAGGCTGTTTAAATCAATGAAAGTAACATTAAGTTCTTTTGCGACATTCTTAGGCGAAATCAGATAAGCTCCGTGTGTATCTATAAGTGTCGCTCCTTCTTCAATACTGTCTTTGGGTGCTTTGGGATCAATTCCGTTGCGTATATCATCCTGCTTTATAGCATTGGCTACAGCATTTCCATCAGCTTTACCGAAGTTACGGCGCACAATTGAGTTGAAAAGAACAGGAATACCTCCCTTTGCTCTTGTATCTTCTACAAATTTTTTGAGATTTGCGTCAAATGTTGTTCCCGGATCGGTATGACGGTTCGGATCGTCTTTTTCATCATTATGACCGAACTGAATGAATACATAATCGCCTTTTTGTATTTTTGAGAGAACAGCATCCCATCTGCCTTCATTGATAAAACTCTTTGAGCTTCTTCCGTTTACGGCATGATTGTCTATGGTAATATCATCTGTAAAATATCTTGAAAGCATTTGTCCCCAACCTCTTTCCGGATTTTCTCCTTCAAGTTTTTTGTTAGCCATTGTTGAGTCACCTATGGTGAATATTGTAATGTTTCGTTTGGCAGGTGTAAATGCTGTTAGGACAAACAGAAGTCCTAACAGAAGTGTAATCTTGTTTTTCATATTATTTCCCGATTAATTATTTTACGATTTTTCTTACTTCCTGCAAACGTTCCCATTCAAGGCTTGCCATGATGAACGGACCTACAGCCTTAGGGTCATTGTCTCTGATCTGTTCGTTTATATAGTAGTCATAATCCCCCATACGGTAATTTTTACCTCCCAATCCTGCTACGGCACATGCTTTGGTAATGCTTATCATTCCTTTATCGTCGGTAGTGATAAAGTGTTCCAAAACGCCTTTATATCCTTTTTCCGCTACAGCAAGATAAGATGGATCAACATATCCTTTGCGTACAGCTTTGAACAGTGTATATACGAACATAACCGAACATGATGATTCCAGATAGTTTCCTTCATCTCCGCTTCTGTCAAGAACCTGATACCACAATCCGGTTTTTTCGTCCTGGAGTCTTTTTATCTGTTGTGCTACTTTATTAAGAGTTATTATCATGGAATCTCTTCCAGCCTCGTGCTGAGGAATAAATTCCAGTGCATCAACGAATGCCATAGCATACCATCCAAGTGCTCGTCCCCAGCTGTGTTGTGACTGTCCTGTCACAGGGTCTGCCCATTTCTCTTTTCTGCTTACATCGCAAGCATGCTTATATAAATCGGTTTTAGGATCGTATGTGTGGCGTGCGGCCATCAGGAACTGGTTGATGATATCCTGATAAGCCCCGACTTCATTGTTTCTGAACGCATATTCGGCATAGAAAGGAGCTCCCATGTAAATACCATCCAACCATACTTGATTAGGATAGATCTTTTTGTGCCAGAAACCGCCGTCTTCGTTTCTCGGATGGTCTTCAAACTGGCTTCTCATAAGGGCTAGTGCCTTTTTATATTTCTCGTCTTTGGTCTGTTCGTATATGCGGAAAAGGAATTTGCCTGAGTTTACACGGTCAAGGCTGAATTCCTCGCGTTTGTACATTTTGATTGTACCGTCGGCATTAACCATCGTGTCGGCGTATGCAAGTGCATACTCATATATTTTGTCATCACCGTATCGGTCATAAACATCAAGCATAGCCTGCAATTCAAGTCCGTGACAATAGTCCCATTTCAGTTTGGGCTGGAAGTCAAGTTGCCACGATTCCGGCCATCTTGCCATTTCCGATTCTACCATTCTTACAGACCATGGCTTATCCGGTGTTTCGTTTGGTTGTTGTACTTGTGATTGTGTGTTTTGTGAACAAGCTGTACTGATTAATGCAATTCCTACAAATGCCAATGTGTTTATTAGTTTATTTTTCATGGAACAAATTAATTTTAAAGTTTATATTGGCAAAAGTAGGAACATCTGCATAAATCAATGTGTAGTTTTCATCATAAAAGGTATATTTTTTGGTTTTTATATGGATCTATTTTGCCCAAAACAATTTTGTGTAGTATGTATCTTCGTTTTGCACATCCTTGTAATAAGGGTTGTAATCCATTTCTGTTGTAGGATATTTCCATCTGTCAGGAACATTTGGTATTGTACCTGCCACTTCCGGGAATACAAGTCCTGAAGGATATCCTGTACGTCTAAGGTCGCTCCATGCTTCTCTGCTGGCAGTAATTGCGAAATGTAACCACTTCTGCGTGATGATGGCATCCTGCTTGTTTTCGTATTTTGTATATGACCATCTTGACTCTGCAAAAGAGTTTATTTCTTCTTCTGTCGGTGCGTCATATTGTCTGGAATTCTCACCAGTGCTGATTGAGTCGTAATAATAATAGAGGCTTATTGACTGGCTGACGGCTTTGATGAATTCTTCTTTTGCCTTGTTTTCGTCTGCTGTTACACCATATCCCATAAGATAAGCTTCTGCTTTCAAGAAATGGATTTCCGGAGATGTCATAATGAGCATATCGAATTTATCGTTTTCCCAAAAGAATCCTTTCTGTGTAATTTGTGAGAAACCGGTATTGCCATAGGCGTCGGTGGCCTGCGAGTTGTAATATTCGGTAGCTTCGTCTGCTACAGTAAGATCCGTACCTAAGTATCTGCCTTCATCTTTGGCTCCCGTATATTTATTTGTTATGCTGATTGGATTATAATACAGAAGAATTCTAGGATCGTCAGTTCCTTTTACATATACACCGGTATTAGGATTTTCCTTGTTGTCCATATTATAGTTGCCGTTGCTGAGCATTCTGTTTATTACCGCTCCTGAAGCCTGTCTGTTTGTTACCCAGTCGCCCAGTCCTTGCCCTGCTGTAAAATTCAACTGGCCGGATTTCTGGTTTACGATGAATATATTATTACTCTGTTCGTCTATCAATGGATATGTTTCAGGATTTTCCAGTATTTCTTTCACTGCTGCTTTACCTGTTTCTGCCAGTTCGCCCTGTGAGGATACTCTCACTGCCAGACGCAATCGGAGACTGTTGGCGTATCTTTCCCATTTGTCAATATCTCCATTGTTGATGAAATCCTGTGTAGTGAAATTTCTTGGGATAGTGACAGTACGGAATTTTGGTGCTATCTCTTTCAGCTCATCCAAGATCGTTTTGTATATATCTTCAGCCTTGTCGTATGGTGCATACGATTTTTCCACATCATTGGTAAGCGGGAGAGTACATGCCTTGCTGAACGGCATATCTCCGAAAATATCAACCGTAGCGGAAAAATAGTCGTATAACTGTACTTTTGCAGCTAGCATGAATGCTTCATCCTGTAACTTCTGTGTTTCATTCTCGGCATTGTAGAGTTCTTCCATTTTCCTGTATTGTGTAAGTGCCGAATACAGATTGTCCCACTGGCTGTCGATATATGGTATATAGCCAGGAGTGTACATGCTGCTTGAGTAAGTGTATCCGAATGTCTGGGCATACTTGCCTACAAACTGAGAGTCGAAGCCGAAATATCTGTTGTAAGTATGTGTGTCGTAATCCTTGGATTTCTGGAATACTCCTACCATGAGATTACTTATGCTTACTGTGGTAACTTTCGATGGGTCCTGATATTTACTGTCAAAATCTTCCTCAGTGCATCCTGTTGAAGCTAAAGCCAGTGTAAGAGATGTGATATATAATATTTTTTTCATGTGTGTAAATCTATAATGTTAAAAACTTGCTCTTATTGCAAAACCGAAACTGCGTGTGGCTGCAGTAGATGTTCCTACAATAGCCTGACTTGACCATGATGTACCTACTGATGATTCAGCATCGTAATTTTTTAAAGCCTTGTAGAAGTAGAACAGGTTCCTGCCGAATACTGAAACTGTAAGATTGGTCATACCTATCTTCTGAATAGCTTTTGAAGGAATACGATAACTGAGGTTCAATTCGCGAAGTTTTACATACGTATTGTCAAATACAGAGTTGGCATATGTTAATTGTTCAGAATTAGTACCCCAGTTATAAGTCATATTGTAATAATATCCGGCTGGGATAATTCTGTTATTAGGTTCTCCTGTTGAAGCCACTACGCCAGGAAGAATTAATCCGTCGTGATAAATGTACTCTCCGTTTGGTCCGGCTGTAGTCGTAGGGTCAACCTGTACCGGTACTCCACCACTATTATTGTTGTTAGGATAATAGTATGAAAGTCCTCCATGTTCGGTGTCACGATATTTTAGTGATTCAGGTGTCAAACCAAGACCTGTGGCATACTGGTTCATTTCGTTTATTACGTCACCTCCAATTCTGAAATCGATACTGAAATCAAGTGAGAAATTCTTGTATGAGAATGAGTTGTATAATCCTCCAACTCCGTCCGGATTAATGTTTCCTACCTTTTTCAGCTCCGTCTGATTCAGATATAATCCGTTGTCAGATACCAGGAACTCGCCGTTCTCGTTTACTTGTGGCACCTGAGTATAAATATCACCCATAGGTTGTCCTGCTACAGCCTGTATTTTTGCACCGCTTCCACCCAGGTTTGATATTTCCAGATATGGAACACCGTCTGCAAGTTTTATTACTTTATTTCTATAAACTCCGTATGTAGCAGTAAGATCCCATCTGAAATCTTTTGTAAGTACAGGTGTGGCAGACAATGCAATGTCCCATCCGTTGTTTGCCACTTCACCTACATTCATCAGTACATATTTAGCTCCTGAACTTGACGGTTGTGGTGTAGAGAGAATCTGGTCTTTTACTATGTTGTTATAGTATGATACGTCTATTCCGAGACGGTTGTTTAAGAACTTGCTTTCAAAACCGATCTCGTATTCATATTTTTTCTCTGGTCTGATATTCTCATTACCTATAGATGTAGGAATGGTATTCCAGGTAAATCCGTTGTCAGAACCTTGTTCATAAACAATGTTTGCCGCGTATGTTTCCGGTGAGTTACCGACGATACCATACGAAGCTCTCAGCTTACCATAGTTCCACCAGTGAGGCATCTTGAATACTTCTGAGAAAAGGAAGCTGACATTAGCCGACGGATAGAAGAAACTTTGGTCCTTAAGTGTTGACGAACGTTCCTGTCTGGCTGTAAGTTCCAGATATAGATAATCGTCCCATCCCAGTCCGAGAGTTCCCATATATCCGGTTTTCAGTAACTCCATGCGTTGCTGGCTGCAAGTGGCCTGATAACGGCTGGCGTTAAGGTCAAACCAGTTCTCGGTAGAAAGTCCGCCGTTAGTGGAAACACTCAGGTTATTCATTGTTTCATATCTACCTGTCCATCCGGCTGTTGCTGCAATATTGAAACGCTTGATATCATAGTTGAAGTTTAACATCACATCACCATATACTATGTCATATCTTCTGTTTATGTTCTGGAAACTTCCGCTAGGATCATACAGGGAATTAGGACGTTCTGTACTCTTTTCCAATGTCTGTTTTACGTCGGTTATATCTGTTGCAATCTGTGCTCTCAAGTTCAGCCAGTTGGTAATCTGGAATGTCGGTCTTACCATTCCCAAAATTCTGTTTTCTGTTTCTTTACTGTTCTGATAGTACATATTCCACAGCATATCTCTTACTCCTGTAAGATAACTTGGGTCATAAGCCCAGGCTTCATCCGGTGTGAGAGTGGCATCACCGCCAACGAATGTATTTTTATATCCCAGACTTGTAGCGTATGTACTTTTTAGATACGGTATATCTAGGAAGGTTGAAAATGCATTACTGAAACTGCCATATAGTCCAAGTGAAGTTTGTGGCCTGTTTTCTATATCCTGTATAATGTAGTTCAATGAATATTCCACAGTAAGAGGCTTACCTATCTTATATGATCCGGTGAGCTTGAAGTTGTGCTTGTTGTATGAACCGGTCAAAGCATTTGGAATTTCATCAGTGAATGTATATGAAAATCTGTTGCTGGAATTTTCTGTACCTTGCGATATGGCAACAGAATAGTTTTGTGTCCAGCCTGTACGGAATAATTCGTTCCATGGATTATCAGTCTGTGGAAGATACGGTCTTACCTTGCCATCCCAATACAGTACTTCGCTTCCATCGTATTTAGGACCGAATGACTGGGTGGTACTTCTTAAACTTTTATAAGTCTGGCCGTTGTATGTCCTTTGATAGAACCCTCCTGTCTGCTTTTCATAATCACTATAGTTGATGTTATATGTTCCCGGTCCGTATTCTGTCTGCACTTTTGGAAGGTATGCAGGAAGATTAGCCATGACTTGGGCTGTAAAGTCAACTGTTACTTTTCCGGCTTTTGCTCGCTTGCTGGTTATGACTACTGCTCCATTGGCCGCTTCCGAACCGTATAAGGCTGTAGCCGATGCACCTTTCAGGATGGTGATACTTTCTATATCTTCCGGGTTTATATCTACAAGTCCGTTTGAGCGGATACGTCCGTCGTTCCCAAATTCCGCAAAGTCAGTACTTTTACCAGTACCACCATTTCTGATAGGAACACCGTCCATGATAATTATAGGTTGGTTGTTTCCTGTTATAGAGGTAAGTCCTCTGACGTTTATTGATACTGCTCCGGAAGAACCTCCCTGTGTCTGGTTTATTCTTACACCTGGAGCCTTTCCGTACATTGCTGAGGCAAAATTTGTTGCTCCTGCTTTTATCAGGTCTTCAGAAGATATGGTACTCACTGCATATCCCAGCTTTCTGGTATCCTTCTGAATACCCATTGCTGTGACAACTACCTCTTTAAGTTCCTGTGTGTTTTCCATTAGTCTTACCCTCATCTCACCTTTTCTTTTTCTTTTGGCAAGACTAATTTCTTTTGGGGTAAAACCTATGTACGAGAATGATAATACAGCGTCAGATGGAGCATTCAAAGTGAATTTGCCATCTACGTCGGTTATTACACCATAATTTGTATCTTTAACCATCACACTGGCTCCTATAAGAGGTTCGCCTGTATTGTCAAGTACGTATCCTGTAATGGATTTTGTCTCTTGAGCCGATGCACATATTGGTATCATCAATACCAACAAGCATCCTATAAAAACGTAAAAGTTTAATTCGATCTTCATCTGCATAACAATATTTTTTCGATATTGGCATGCAAATAATGTGCATATATATTTATTTTATAGATAAAATATGTAAAGTCTTGTAAATATGAGCGTTATCAATAACTTATTTTGTGAAGATTTTAAAAAGATTGTGGAATAGTGTGGAAATAATCTACATTTTATTTCCCCAATGTATCCATAACAGATGCCACATATTGGCTTCCAATCGGTAATTCCCCAACATTGCCTTCAATTTCAACTTTTGAGCGTGAAAAGGAGACTACAGATTATATTGGAATAACATACGAACGATGAATACGGAGAAAGTCATGTACAGGGAGGAGATCTGTTATTGCTTTCAGATTTGTACGTGTGAGAACATGTCCGCCTGATTTACGGAATATTTTTACGTAGTTTCCTAACGCCTCAATATACAGGATGTCCGACAGGGGTATGCTTACGTTGTTATATTCCTGTTTGACTATCAGATATTCGGGACTATGATGTCGTTTTGATTCTATGCGTCGAATAGCTTTTTCAACAGCCACTTCGAAACGTTCGTAAGAAAAAGGTTTGTGCAGAAAATCTACTGCATCAAGATTGAAACCTTCCAATGCATACTGGGCATATGCGGTGGTGAATATAAAACAACATTTTTCCGGTAGAGTGTCAGCTATTTCCAATCCGTTTGTTTATGTCTATTTTAATATCTATTTTACAGTCTGTGTCTGATGAAGTTCCGTATTTGAATGCATTTTCTACAAATGTGATGAGTATCATTGGTGGAATAAGGATTTTTCCTGATGAAGCATTTATTGATAAAAAAACATTTGTATGGTGATTCAGGCGCAATTTCTGCAGGTCAACATATTGACGTATATAGTTCAGTTCATCTTCTGCAGGAATTAGTTCTGATTCGTTTTGTGAATACATATATCTTAATATACCGGAGAATTTAACAAAAGCAGATTCGGTTTTTTCTGAACCTGACAAAACAAGAGCATAAAGTGTATTTAAAGTATTGAAAAGAAAGTGCGGATTTATCTGTGCCTTGTAAAGTGATAATTCGGCCTTGTTCTTTTCAGCTTCTATTTCCTGCTTGGATATTATTTGTCTGAACAACTCAAAAGTCAGTTCTATAGCCAGTGAGAATCCGGTTACAATAAGAAAAAAGAACCATATGGTCTGTTTCCTTATATTCATTTTCGCCGTCATCTGCCTTATGTCGTCTGTTATATGTTCTGCAGGTATCGGGAAATATGTAAGAAGTTCAGTTACCGAGGTAAGGATAATCAGTAGGACGAATATCCTGATATATTTCTTCTGCATGAAGAGCTTGGGAATACACGACAGACGATATACAAAATATAATATATATACATATGCCACTAATGTTATAAGAAAAGCGGTGTTATTGGCCATCCAGCGGTCAACTGGTAATAACATTATGGCAAGGGGTATAATGACAAGACAAAACAGCAGGTCTATATACAATGTGATACGGTTCCTTTTCATTGCTTAATATTTTATATTGCAAAGATACTATATTTATATAAAGCATTCCAGCTTTTGAATTTGTGTTCATCACCACATATACATGGTTCGTCACCACACCTTATATATTATTGTCTATTCTGTGTAAGTTTGTATTTAACATTATCGCTTATTATTAATATAAAAAATAACAATATGAAAAATTACATCTATCTTATGTTATGCATCTTGCCATTGCTAAGTTCTTGTAAAGGGGAAAAACAGGAAATGCCCGGTGAGAAATACAGAATATTTACAGTTTCAAAAACCAATCAGACATTGTTGTCTGAATATCCTGCAACGCTACGCGGGCGCCAGTCTGTAGAAATACGTCCTCAGGTGAGTGGAACAATTACAAGAATATGTATTAATGAAGGAGATATAGTAAAGCAGGGACAGGTATTGTTCGTTATAGACCAGGTTCCATATAAAGCTGCTCTTGAAACAGCACTGGCGAATGTGAAAAGCGCTGAGGCTAAACTTCAGACTGCAAAGCTTACGGCTGACAGCAAAGAAGAACTTTACAAGGAAAATGTAGTATCCGATTTCGACAGGCAGACTGCACGCAACCAATTACTTGAAGCCGAAGCTGCTTTGGCTCAGGCAAAAGCCGAAGAGACCAATGCGCGAAATAATCTTTCATATACCGAAGTCAAAAGTCCGGTTGACGGTGTAGCCAGCATGATACCATATAGGGTAGGGGCACTGGTTAACAGCAATATAGAAGAACCGCTTGTAATGGTATCTGATGATGATGAGATATTTGCATATTTTTCCATGGCGGAAAATCAGATGCTTGATATGATTATGCAATACGGTTCGCTGCAAGAGGCATGTAAAAAGATGCCGCCTGTACGTCTAGTGATGAGTAACGGTAAGGATTATGACACAGCTGGACAAATAGATGCTATAAGCGGAACTGTCGATCAGGGAACTGGTGCTGTTACATTGCGTGCCGTATTCCCTAACGAAGGACATTTGTTGCGTAACGGTGGAAGCGGAACAATAGCTGTTCCAACTGAATATAAGGATTGTATCGTAATTCCTCAGAGCGCCACTTATGAATTGCAGAATAAAGTATTCACATGGAAGGTAGTTGACGGAAAGACAAAATCTACTCCAATAAATGTATATAAATATAATGACGGTAAAACATATATTGTATTATCAGGTCTTACGTCCGGTGATATAATAATAGCCGAAGGAGCAGGGCTTATGCGTGAAGGAACAGCCGTCAACACAGATACTACAACAACCACAAAATAACGGGCAGAAGTATGAAAATTAGAACATTTATTGACCGACCGATCCTGGCAGGAGTAATATCGGTGCTTATATTAATTCTTGGATTTATCAGCTTGTCACAGCTGCCTATCGAACAGTTTCCGGAAATAGCGCCTCCAACGGTAAGTGTATCTGCCACATATACCGGAGCGAATGCAGAAACAGTGTTGAAAAGTGTTGTAGTGCCATTGGAAGAAGCTTTGAATGGTGTTGAAAACATGATGTATATGACTTCAACATCTTCCAACAACGGTTCTGCCAGAATTACCGTATATTTCCGTCAGGGGACAGACCCGGATATGGCGACAGTCAATGTACAGAACCGTATAGCAACGGCTGAAGGTCTTCTGCCTGCTGAAGTTACCAAGAGTGGTATTACTGTAAGAAAACGTCAGACAAGTAATATAAAACAACTTGCGGTTTACAGTCCTGATGATTCGTTCGACCAGGCATTCCTTACCAATTACATGAAGATAAATATAGAACCAAGACTGTCACGTATCGCCGGTGTTGGTGAGGTGAATGTTTATGGCTATGACTATTCCATGCGTATATGGCTGGACCCTAATAAGATGCAGAAATATTCTCTTATCCCGTCGGATATATCTACGGTATTGGACGAACAGAACATCGAAGCTGCAACCGGAACATTGGGAGCCGAATCGGATAACACATTCCAATACGTACTTAAATATAGGGGACGATATGAGAATGAGGTGGATTATGAGAATATGGTTATAAAATCTTTGCCTAACGGTGAGGTACTACGTCTGAAAGATGTGGCTACCATTGAACTGGGAACACGTGCATACGACTATATCGGAGAGGTAAACGGACATCCGGGATGCAATATAATGATAGCCCAGACATCCGGTTCGAATGCAAATGAGATTATTGAAGAAATAGACCGCACTGTGGATGAAATATCAAAGACACTGCCGAAAGGTATAAAGATTGTCGATCTGATGAGTACAAAGGACTTCCTTGACGCATCAATAAAAAGCGTAATCAAGACCCTCGTTGAGGCTATCATATTGGTAGTACTGGTGGTGTATGTATTTCTTCAGAGCCTACGTTCCACGTTTATTCCTGCTTTATCCATAATTGTTTCGTTGGTCGGTACTTTTGCCTTTATGTCTGCGGCCGGTTTCAGTCTGAATATGCTGACGTTGTTTGCATTGGTGTTGGTTATCGGAACTGTTGTGGACGATGCCATAGTGGTGGTTGAGGCTGTTCAGGCAAAGTTTGATGAAGGGTATAAATCCTCTTATCTGGCCACGATTGATGCTATGGACGGTATTACTTCCGCTTTGGTTACAACTACATTCGTATTTATGGCTGTATTCATTCCTGTAAGTTTTATCGGCGGAACAACAGGTACATTCTATACACAGTTCGGTCTGACTATGGCAGCTGCAGTGGCAATATCATTGGTCAATGCTCTTACACTCAGTCCTGCATTGTGTGCCCTTATTATGACTCCGCATGCTACAGGTGAGAACGGAGAGAAGCTAAGTTTCTCATCACGTTTCCACATAGCGTTCGATACGGCTTTCCATCGTTTGGTGACAAAATATAAGGTAGGTGTGGTATTCATGCTTAAAAGAAAATGGCTGGCCGGTGCATTCCTTATATTCGCTTGTGGCGGTTTCGCATTTCTTATGATGACTACAAAGACGGGACTTGTTCCAAATGAAGATATGGGAACTGTATTTATCGACGTACGTACTTCTCCTGGAAACAGTGTTCAGGAAACACGCAAGGTGATGGAACAGGTTGACAGCTGTTTGCGTACAATCCCTCAGGTGGAGTTATACTCCAACATTACCGGTAACTCAATGTTGAGCGGTCAGGGAGCATGTAATGGTATGTTCACAATACGTCTGAAGGACTGGAGTGAAAGACCTGACAAGGAAGATGCCATCGACGCCGTTATCCAAGAGATTAGTCATAAGACAGCATTTATATTCAGTGCTGACATTATGCCGTTTACTCGTCCTATGATTCCGGGATATGGTGTGAACAGTGGTTTTGAGGTGTATGTACAGGATCAGAAAGGAGGTACAACAGAAGATTTGCTTAAATATACCAGACAGTTCCTTGACGAATTGAACAAACGTCCGGAAATAGGCAGGGCCACTACATCTTTCGATACCAAGTTCCCGCAATATCTAGTTGAGGTTGACGCGGCCAGATGTAAGCGAAACGGAATATCTCCTTCGGATGTCCTCAGTACTCTTGCCGGATATATCGGAGGTAGTTATGCTTCCAATATGAACCGTTTCTCAAAACTTTATCGTGTAATGGTGCAGGCTTCACCGGAGTTCCGACTTGACACCGAATCACTGAACAGTATCTATGTCCGTAATGATTCTGGCGAGATGAGTCCTATTAGCCAATATCTGAAACTGACACGTGTATATGGTTCTGAAGTACTGACACGTTTTAACCTGTTCTCTGCCATACAGGTAAATGGTGCCGCTGCATCCGGATATAGTTCCGGTCAGGCTATCAAGGCTGTTCAGGAAGTTGCCGCACAGACATTGCCTACAGGATACGGATTTGAGTTCGGCGGAATGTCGCGTGAAGAGTCAAATACAGGAAACACCACTACTTTGGTATTTGTCATTTGTGTGGTTTTCATATATCTCATTCTTTGTGCATTGTATGAAAGTCTGTTCGTACCTCTTGCAGTTATACTCTCTGTGCCGTTCGGACTGGCGGGCAGCTTCCTGTTTGCAAAGATGTTCGGACTTGAAAACAATATATACTTGCAGACAGGTCTGATTATGCTTATCGGTCTTCTTTCAAAAACAGCGATATTGCTTACAGAGTATGCTTCCGAGCGCCGTCGTCATGGTATGACTATAATGCAGGCTGCGGTTTCTGCGGCACAGGTACGTTTGCGTCCTATTCTGATGACTTCGCTTACTATGATATTCGGTATGCTCCCGCTTATGTTTGCTACTGGTGTAGGTGCCAATGGAAATATATCTATCGGTGTAGGAACGGTAGGAGGTATGTTGATAGGTACGATTGCATTGCTGTTTATTGTACCTCCGTTGTTTATGGTATTCCAGTATCTGCAGGAAAAGTTTATGCCTGAACGCCAGTTGCCAAATATTGAGAAAAATAACATCAAAGAATAAAGTGTATGATAAGAAATATAATAATAGTTTCAGTAGTTTCCATTGTGATGAGCGGATGCCATATATATCGTGCATACGAGCGTCCGGATGTTACGTCGGTAGTCGATAGCATTTACCGTCAGCCTGTAGCTGTCGATGATACCGTTTCGTTGGCTTCTTTGTCTTGGGAACAGCTTTTTACGGACGCTAATCTGCAAGAGTTAATAAGGTACGGTCTTGATAATAATACTGATTTAAGTGTTGCCAGGCTGAAAGTGGAAGAAGCAGAAGCACTTCTTATGACTTCAAGGCTGTCATATCTGCCTTCAATAACATTGTCGCCTGAGGGTACAATAACAAGCGTTGGCGGTGGAGAAGCTTCAAAGAAATATAATATTGCGGCATCTGCAGATTGGGAGATAGACCTCTTTGGCAAATTGCTCAATGCCAAACGTGGTGCACATGCCGCTTTGGAGCAAAGCGATGCTTATCGTCAGGCTGTACAGACCCAACTGGTGGCTACCATAGCCAACAGCTATTACACGCTGCTTGTTCTTGACGAACAATTAAAGATAACTCAGGAAACAGCAGAGACATGGACTGAGAGTTTGCGTACGATGAAGGCATTAAAACGTGCCGGACAGGCAACGGAGATGGCTGTTGCACAGACGGAGGCGGCAAAACTGTCTGTAGATGCTTCTGTATTGTCGATACAGCGTCAGATATCGGAAATGGAAAATTCTCTGTCAGCCCTGTTGGGAAAAGCTCCACTGGCTATAGTACGTGGAACATTAAGCGAGCAGATATTTCCTGATTCACTGTCAACGGGTGTTCCTTTGCAATTGTTAAGCCGTCGTCCTGACGTGCGTCAAAGCGAAGCACAGTTGGCTGTGGCATATTACGCTACGAATTCTGCGCGTTCGGCATTTTATCCGAGTATAACATTGGGAGGTTCGGCAGGATGGACAAACTCCGCCGGTGCGGTTGTAGCCAATCCGGGTCAATGGCTGTTGACAGCCGTCGGTTCATTGGTACAACCCATATTCAATAAAGGCAAGAACATAGCGAACCTGAAAATAGCAAAGGCACAGCAGGAAGAGGCATTATTGATGTTCAGACAAAGCTTGCTTGATGCGGGAACAGAAGTCAATGACGCTTTAGTACAATGGCAGACAGCAAAAGAACGGATTATATTGGATGAACAGCAGGCTGCGTCACTGAAATCTGCTTTAAAGAGTTCCGAGCTGTTAATGAAATACAGCTCTCAGAATTATCTGGAAGTTATAACAGCCAGACAGTCACTTCTGCAGGCTGAACTGAATACGGTTGCAGACCGTTTTGATGAGATTCAGGGAGTAATAAATCTCTATCATGCCTTGGGCGGTGGATACTGATTATAAACAATAAGAGCCGGATTGTTACTGTCCGGCTCTTATTGTTTATAATGCTTTTTTGTTATACATATTCATCTCCGAATTTCATTTCCACATCATTTACAAATTTGCGTATGGAGTTCTGGTCGTCTTTCTTGCATATCAAAAGGACATTGTCATGTTCCGCAATCAGATATCCTTCCAGACCTTCGGCTACTACCAGTTTACCTTTTGGCATCAGGATGATGTTTTCATTGCAATCGTACAAGAGTGAATTGCTGTTTAAAATGACATTGTGGTTAATGTCTTTAGGTGATGCGTCGTATAATGATTGCCATGTACCTATATCAGCCCATCCGAAATCACACATTTGTACATAAACATTATCTGCTTTTTCCATGATACTGTAATCTATAGAAATATTCGGACATGCAGAGAAATCGGGAGTTTCACATTCTAGTCGTGGACACACCTCTGTCATGTTCTCATGGAAAGCCTTCATAATTGTTGTAACATGCCAGATAAATATTCCGGAGTTCCAATAAAACTCATTGTCTTCCACAAATACTTTTGCAAACTCCAATGCTGGTTTCTCAATGAATGTCTTTACCTTACAGAAATCTCCGTCTCTTTCTTCTTCCTCAATCTGTATGTAGCCATAACCGGTTTCCGGCCTTGTCGGTTTAATACCTATATTAATCAGTCTGCCTGATGTAGCTGCATAATCCAACCCTTTTAAAATTGATGACCGGAAACTGTCAATATTCAGTATAAGTTGGTCGGAAGGCATGACTACTATGGTAGCGTCGGGATTTATTTTCTGTATTAGATATGAAGCGTATGCCAGCGAAGGTGCTGTGTTTCTTCTTTCTTCTTCTATTATAATCTGTTCGTCTTTTATTTCAGGAAGAATCTTTTTTACAATATCTTTATAATCAATGAATGTGGAAATATAGATATTCTGTGGTGATATTAATCCTTTGCATCTGTCGAATGTGATACGTAACAAGGTTTCACCTGTGCCGAAGAAATCAAGAAACTGTTTTGGCAATTGTTTCCTGCTGTATGGCCAGAATCTTCTCCCCATTCCACCTGCCATTATTATGCAATAGTAGTTATTGTTCATGGTAATATAGTTTGTGTTATTAACTATGCTAAGATACTGATTATTTTAGAAAATCGGACTTTAATAGTTTCTAAATAGTGTTAGACATAAAAAATATTACATTTTCTAGGCGAAAAGTATTGCAGATATGAAAATTATGTTTACCTTTGCAACGCAAAATAAAAATAAGCCCAGATGGCGGAATCGGTAGACGCGCTGGTCTCAAACACCAGTGGAGTAACATCCATCCCGGTTCGACCCCGGGTCTGGGTACGAGGAAAAGAGCTAAATGTTTGACTTGCAAATATTTAGCTCTTTTCTTTTTACGAAGTATTCCCAATATCCCCAATAAAATCAGTAAAATAGGTAAATGGGTAATGGGTTGAGAAATACTTTGGCAGGTAAAATCTTTTTATATATTGGTAATATATTTCGTTTGTTGGGAAATTCTTATAAAAAACTTATAATATTATTATTTGGTTACACTTATTTGCTTATTTTTGTAACATAATAAGTAATCTACAAAACATAAGTTTATGAACAATATAATAAATTCCGTAAATCTGATTTATTATTCACCAACCGGAACGTCAAGAAAAATAGCTCGTGCCGTAGGTGATGGATTGAAGGTGAACAATCTGACCGAATCGGATATTACGTTGGATAATAATAATATAAAAAGTTTCCCGAATGATTCTCTTACGGTTTTCGTGTCACCCGTTTACGGAGGTCGTATCCCTTCAATATTTTTTGAGCGTTTAGGTACATTGAATGGGAACGGAGCTATGTGTGTAGTAGTGGTGGTGTATGGAAACAGACATTATGATGATGCGTTGCTTGAGCTGAAAAACGAGATGACCAATAGAGGATTCCGTGTATCGGCTGCTGCTTCATTCATAGGCGAACATAGTTTCAGTAGAGAGAATATGCCTGTTGCAGCCGGAAGACCTGATTTCTATGATTTGGGTATGGCCGAGCATTTTGGAAAAGAGGTTATGGATAAAATAACAACAGTTCCTGATTTTGGGGATTTGTTTGTGCCGGGAAATTATCCATATAAGGAAGTAAAACCTAAACAGCCTGCCGCTCCAATAAGTACGGAAGATTGTTGCTCGTGTGGATTGTGTGTTTCTTCTTGTCCGACTCATGCTATATCTTTGGACGCATCGGGAAATGTATGTACAGATATTTATAAATGTACATTATGCTGTGCGTGTGTTAAAGTGTGTCCTCAAGGAGCAAGAATATTTGATACACCGTTTACCAAATTCTTGTATGATAACTTCAGGGAAAGGAAAAATCCTGAGTTCTATTTTTGAATCTAATAGTGTAAGTGATATTGTGGAAAAGAACGTGGTCGCAATAGGTTCCACGTTCTTTTTTTGTCTTAATAGTTCCTTTCTTTTATCCGTTTTTTAGGTCCTAAAATGTAATTTTCAAAGCGTGCGCACATTCAACTTTAAACGTGCGTCCATTCAACTTTAAATGTGCGTCCATTTTACCTAAAACGTGCGCATGTTTTTTACGATTTGTTTTACTTGTATTCTTGTAAATTTTTCTTACCTACTAAATAGGAGAGGTCATTGTTTTGAGCCAGGTATTTTCTTCATTTGTGAGGTATGGCGAAAGTTTTTCGTAAACCGTTGCATGGTAATTGTTCAGCCATAAGATTTCCTCGTGTGACAACATTTCTTTTATTATCGGATCTTTGGATATAGGGCACAGTGTAAGTTGTTCGAACTTATAGAATGTTCCGAATTCTGTCTCTTTCCCCGGTACTATAAGCATTGTGTTTTCTGTGCGTATTCCATATTGTCCGCTTCTGTATATTCCCGGTTCGTTTGTAATTGTCATTCCCGGTTTTAATATGGTTGGTACATTGTTCATTCTTATCTGATGCGGTCCTTCATGGACGTTCAGGAAATGTCCCACTCCGTGTCCTGTTCCATGGCCGTAGTTAACTCCTTCTTTCCACATTGCAATTCTTGCCAGTACGTCAAGCTGAGTTCCGCATGTTCCGTCAGGAAATTCTGCCATTGCAAGCTGAATAAATCCTTTTAGGACTAAAGTATAGTCTTTCTTCTGGGCGTCTGATATAGCTCCTAGCGGTATGGTACGTGTTATGTCGGTAGTACCGTCCAGATATTGTGCGCCGCTGTCAAGGAGTAGAAGGCCTTCCGGTTTGAGAGTTGAAGCGGATTCTTCAGTAGCCTCGTAATGTACTATTGCTCCATGTTCCTGATAGCCGGCAATTGTGTCAAAACTGATTCCCTGGAAGTACTCCATTTCAGAACGGTATTTGTATAGCTGCTTGTCTATGCTTGTTTCTGTCTGGTCGCCGTTTTTTACGGATTTGTCCAGCCACATTAGGAATCTTACCATAGCTATACCATCGCGTATCATTGCATTGTGGAAGCCGGATATTTCAGTCTTGTTTTTTATCGATTTGAATTCGCATACAGGCGAATTGGTAAGGTTTACAATGTTTTGTCTTATTGCTGCATTATATATTGCAAAATTTATTGTTGGCGACATCCATATGTTATAGTTATGGCATGACATAATATCGCTTTCTATCTCTTCATAGGCTTTGATGGTTATATTGTACGATGTTAAGTAAGCTTCGACATCCTCCGACAGTTTCTCCTTATTTATATATAATACGGCATAATCTTTTAATATGAGCAGATATGACACAAAAAGAGGGTTGCAATGTATGTCATTACCGCGCATATTTAGTGTCCATGCAATCTCGTCAAGCGAAGATAAGAGTACAGCTTCATTTTCTTTTAATGAAAGCTTGCTCCTGATTCTTGAAAGTTTGATGTCTGTGTTTTCGCCGGAAAACTTTTCGTCTAGAATGAACGGCTTGTGGGTTGGTATTTCAGGCCTGTCGTTCCATATCAGTTTATACGGGTCTTCTGTCATGACCAGTCTTATCCCTTGGGCTGCTAGATTTTCTTCCAAATCTTTTATAACACTTACTGATGTCGTATAACCGTCAAAACCGACTTTATCTCCCTCTTTCAGAACACTGCATAACCATTCGCTTATTGACGGAGTGCCGGCTATACGTTCCTTGAACAATTTAAGTCCGCTTCCGGCAAGCTGTTCTTCAGCCTGTAAAAAATATCTTGAATCAGTCCATAAGCCTCCGCCGTCTTTTGTTATAACTGCTGTTCCCGCGGAACCGGTGAATCCTGTTATCCATTTTCGTGACTCCCAGTGTGCAGGCACGTATTCGCCTGAATGTGGGTCTGTGCTGAATGTTATATATGCTGATAAGTCATTTCTTTTCATGAATTGCCTTAATGAGGCTATCCTTCCTATAATTATATCTTTCATTAGTATATTGGTTTTAGTAATTATTTGATTTACAAAGATAGTGCTATTTATGTGTTTTGTGGAAAAAATGCGTGGAAAGTTTTGTATATTAAGAAAGTATGTGTAATTTTGCACCGCAATTTTGACTGCGGAAAAATATTTAACAACAACATAATTAATTTTTTAAAAACATGATCGTAGTTCCAGTAAAAGAAGGCGAAAACATTGAAAAAGCGCTGAAAAAATTTAAGAGAAAATTTGAAAAAACAGGTGTTGTAAAAGAACTTAGAAGCAGACAGCAGTTTGATAAACCGTCTGTTTTGAAAAGATTGAAAATGGAACGTGCTATTTACGTTCAGAAATTACATCAGGTAGAAGAATAATAATTTCGCAAAGTTCTTTGAATTATTGAATTCTTTTTCATATATTCGTTGCTGAATTAATAATGCAATGTTTCTATGACAGTAGAGTCTTTTCTTCATTACCTAAGGTATGAACGCAACTATTCTGAGAAGACAATTGTTTCTTATGGAATAGACTTGAAGGAATTTCAAGGGTATTTGAATGGATTAGACAGCGAGTTGAAACTTGAAAACGTTGATTCTGACATAGTACGAGGATGGGTTGTGAAACTCATGGAAAGCGGGATGTCCGGGGCTTCGGTAAATCGTAAGCTTAGTGCGTTGAGAACTTTCTATAAGTATCTTTTGAAGAAAAAGATGATAACAGTCGATCCGATGTCTATAGTGAAAGGTCCTAAAAGAAAGAAACCTTTGCCAACCTTTGTAAGGGAGGAAGATATGGATAAACTTTTGGATGGTGATTTTTTTGATGATTCGTTTGAAGGTGTTCGTGATAAGCTTATAATGACCATGTTTTATGAAACTGGTATGCGACTTTCCGAATTGATTTCGCTTGATGATGCTGACATAGATTTGTTTTCCAATGTTATCAAAGTAACAGGGAAACGAAATAAACAGAGGCTGATACCTTTTGGAGAGAATCTGAAATGTGAAATACAGTCTTATTTGGAATGTAGAAATATTGCTGTAGGCTGCTCTTGTGAAGCTTTTTTCGTGAGAAAAAATGGAAAGAGACTTTATCAGATGTTGGTCTATAAATTGGTGAAGCAAAACCTGTCGAAAGTCGTTGTGTTGAAAAAAAGAAGTCCGCATGTGCTCAGACATTCATTTGCAACAGCGATGCTTAATAATGATGCAGAGTTGGAAGCAGTAAAAGAGTTGTTGGGTCATGAAAGTGTTACGACTACTGAAATATATACTCATACGACTTTTGAAGAATTAAAAAAAGTATATAAACAAGCTCATCCAAGAGCGTAAAGAAAAGGAGGTTTTTATGGAAGTAAGAATTCAATCAATTCATTTCGATGCATCAGAAAAATTGGAGGCTTTTATTCAGAAAAAAGCTGAAAAGCTCGAGAAGTTTTGCGACGATATAAAGAAAGTTGAGGTGTCTCTTAAAGTAGTAAAACCGGAAACAGCAATGAATAAGGAAGCCGGAGTTAGAATCTTGGCTCTAAATTCCGAGTTTTACGCAGAAAAAGTATGCGATACATTCGAAGAAGCTATAGATACATGTATGGATGCTTTGTCGAAACAATTGCAGAAAACAAAAGAAAAACAGCAAATTAAATAAAAAAAATAAGAGTATTTATTTTGTGATTTAAAAATTATATCTAACTTTGCAGCCGCAAACTACCGCTTTGCGGTTGCAAAGTTCTTTTAATAAGCCTCTTTAGCTCAGTTGGCCAGAGCACGTGATTTGTAATCTCGGGGTCGTTGGTTCGAATCCGACAAGAGGCTCAAACAAAGGGCAAATACCAGAGTGGCCAAATGGGGCAGACTGTAAATCTGCTGGCTTACGCCTTCGGTGGTTCGAATCCATCTTTGCCCACAAAAGAAGATGCGGAAGTAGCTCAGTTGATAGAGCATTAGCCTTCCAAGCTGAGGGTCGCGGGTTTGAGCCCCGTCTTCCGCTCTCTTTAATGATAAAATCCATCGCTGTTATAGCTCAGCGGTAGAGCACTTCCTTGGTAAGGAAGAGGTCCCGGGTTCAAGTCCCGGTAACAGCTCATTGAGATAGAAAAGCTGATTATTAATCAAAATAAATAACAAGTAAAGCTATGGCTAAAGAGAAATTTGAACGTTCGAAACCGCATGTAAACATCGGTACAATTGGTCACGTTGACCACGGTAAAACTACTTTGACTGCTGCTATCACAACAGTATTGGCAAAGAAAGGTCTTTCAGAAATGCGTTCATTCGATTCTATCGATAACGCTCCAGAAGAAAAGGAAAGAGGTATCACTATCAACACTTCTCACGTAGAATATCAGACTGCAAATCGTCACTATGCTCACGTTGACTGTCCGGGACACGCCGACTATGTAAAGAACATGGTAACTGGTGCTGCTCAGATGGATGGTGCTATCATCGTAGTTGCTGCTACTGATGGTCCTATGCCTCAGACTCGTGAACACATTCTTTTGGCTCGTCAGGTAAACGTTCCACGTCTTGTTGTGTTCTTGAACAAGTGTGATATGGTTGATGATGAAGAAATGTTGGAACTTGTAGAAATGGAAATGCGTGAATTGCTTTCATTCTATGATTTCGATGGTGACAACACTCCTATCATCCGTGGTTCTGCACTTGGTGCATTGAACGGTGTTCCACAGTGGGAAGAAAAGATTATGGAACTTATGGATGCAGTAGATACATGGATTCCACTTCCTCCACGTGATATTGATAAACCATTCTTGATGCCTGTTGAAGACGTATTCTCAATCACTGGTCGTGGTACAGTTGCTACAGGTCGTATCGAAGCTGGTGTAATCAAGGTTGGTGATGAAGTTGAAATTCTTGGTCTTGGTGAAGATAAGAAATCAGTTGTAACTGGTGTTGAAATGTTCCGCAAATTGTTGGATCAGGGAGAAGCTGGTGATAACGTAGGTTTGTTGCTTCGTGGTATCGACAAGAATGAAATCAAACGTGGTATGATCCTTTGCCACCCAGGACAGGTTAAAGCTCACTCTAAATTCAAAGCTGAGGTTTATATCTTGAAGAAAGAAGAAGGTGGTCGTCACACTCCATTCCACAACAAATACCGTCCTCAGTTCTACTTGCGTACTATGGACTGTACTGGTGAAATCACATTGCCAGAAGGAGTTGAAATGGTAATGCCAGGTGATAACGTTACAATCAACGTTGAACTTATCTACCCAGTAGCATTGAA
This sequence comes from Bacteroides caecigallinarum, assembly GCF_016901995.1. Taxonomy (GTDB): domain Bacteria; phylum Bacteroidota; class Bacteroidia; order Bacteroidales; family Bacteroidaceae; genus Phocaeicola; species Phocaeicola cellulolyticus. Next base: position 74,384 of record NZ_JACJLE010000005.1, read on the forward strand.
CGTAGGTCTTCGTTTCGCTATCCGTGAAGGTGGACGTACAGTAGGTGCTGGTCAGATTACTGAACTTCTTGACTAATACAAGTCAATAATATAACAATATTTAGTTCCCGAGATTTATTTTCGGGAACTATTTTTACGGGAATAGCTCAGTTGGTAGAGCATCGGTCTCCAAAACCGAGTGTCGGGAGTTCGAGCCTCTCTTCCCGTGCTAAAATTGATAGGATATGTTTAAAAAGATAGCTAATAATTTTAAGGAATCATACAACGAACTAGTCCATAAAGTTACATGGCCTACGAGTAAAGAGCTTTCTAGCAGTGCAGTGGTTGTTTTAACTGCTTCCCTACTCATTGCACTGGTTGTTTTTCTTATGGATTCTGCTTTCCAGTTTTTAATGGAAGATATTATCTATCCGCACTAAAAATAAGAAAAGATGTCTGAGATTGTAAAAAAATGGTACGTACTTCGTGCCGTAAGCGGAAAAGAAGCTAAGGTAAAGGAATATCTTGATGCCGATTTAAAGCACAATGAACTTAGCGAATTCGTATCTCAGGTATTGATTCCTACCGAAAAATATGTTCAGGTTCGCAATGGTAAAAAGATTGTGAAAGAAAGAAGTTATCTTCCTGGATATGTTTTGGTTGAAGCAGCTCTGGTAGGTGAGGTTACTCATTATTTGAGAAACATCCCTAACGTGATTGGCTTCCTTGGTGGTCAGGAAAATCCGGTGCCACTAAGACAATCGGAAGTGAATCGTATTTTAGGTACGGTAGATGAATTGCAAGAAGTGGAAGAGGATTTGAGTATCCCTTACACAGTAGGCGAAACAGTGAAAGTTTGTGTTGGACCGTTTACTGGTTTCAGTGGTCTCATTGAAGAAGTAAATTCGGAAAAACGTAAGTTGAAAGTAATGGTCAAAATCTTCGGGCGTAAAACTCCGCTGGAATTAGGCTTTACGGATGTGGAAAAGGAATAACTCATTCTGTTACGTGATGTTGTTCTATTCGTTATTCAATTATATTAAATCTAAAAAAAATGGCTAAAGAAGTTGCTGGACTAATCAAATTACAGATTAAAGGAGGCGCTGCAAATCCATCACCTCCCGTTGGACCTGCTTTGGGTTCTAAGGGTATTAATATCATGGAATTTTGCAAGCAATTCAACGCCAGAACCCAGGACAAGGCAGGTAAAGTATTGCCTGTTATCATTACCTACTACACAGACAAGTCTTTTGATTTCGTAATCAAAACTCCTCCTGTAGCAATACAGTTGTTGGAAATGACTAAATTGAAGAGCGGTTCTGCTGAACCTAACCGTAAGAAAGTTGCTGAACTGACTTGGGATCAGATTCGTACTATCGCTCAGGACAAGATGGTTGACTTGAACTGCTTTACTATTGAAGCTGCTATGAGAATGGTAGCTGGAACAGCTAGAAGTATGGGTATCGCTGTAAAAGGTGACTTCCCGGGTAATAACTAATTAACTTCAATTGAGAATGGGTAAACTGACAAAAAATCAAAAGTTAGCTGCAGAAAAAATTGAAGCAGGGAAAGCATACTCACTAAAGGAAGCTTCTCAGTTGGTAAAGGAAATTACTTTTACAAAATTTGATGCTTCATTAGATATTGACGTACGTTTAGGTGTTGACCCTCGTAAGGCAAACCAGATGGTAAGAGGTGTTGTTTCTCTTCCTCATGGTACAGGTAAGCAGGTTAGAGTGCTTGTTCTGTGTACACCTGATGCTGAAGCTGCTGCAAAAGAAGCTGGTGCTGACTATGTTGGTCTTGATGAATATATTGAAAAGATCAAAGGTGGATGGACTGATATTGATGTGATAATCACTATGCCGTCTATCATGGGTAAGATCGGTGCTCTGGGTCGTGTGCTCGGTCCTCGTGGATTGATGCCAAACCCTAAGAGTGGTACTGTAACTATGGATGTAGCTAAGGCTGTTAAGGAAGTTAAGCAAGGTAAAATTGATTTCAAGGTTGATAAGAGCGGTATCGTTCATACTTCAATCGGTAAAGTATCATTTACTGCTGACCAGATCCGTGAAAATGCGAAAGAATTTATCGCTACAATCATAAAACTGAAACCTACTACAGCTAAAGGTACTTATATAAAGAGTATTTATCTTTCAAGTACAATGAGTAAGGGTATTAAGGTTGACCCTAAATCAGTGGACGAAATTTAAAATAAGGAGTAATCATGAGAAAGGAAGATAAAGGCGCAATTATAAGTCAGTTGGCTGATACAGTTAAGCAATACGGACATTTCTACTTGGTTGATACAACTGCAATGGATGCAGCTTCTACAAGTGAACTTCGTAGAAAATGTTTTAATGCTGGTATTAAGCTGATGGTTGTGAAGAATTCTTTGCTTCACAAGGCATTGATGAGTTTGGATGTTGATTTCTCTCCATTGTATGACTCTTTGAAGGGTACAACTTCAGTAATGTTTACAGAAACTGCAAACGTTCCTGCAAAATTACTTAAGGAATACAAAGAGGGAGTTCCTGCATTGAAAGCTGCATATGCAGAAGAAGGTTTCTATGTAGGTGCTGATCAACTCGATGCACTCGCTACAATCAAGAGCAAGAACGAAGTTATCGCAGATATCATTGCATTGTTGCAATCTCCTGCGAAGAATGTTGTTTCAGCTCTTCAGTCTGGTGGTAACACCATTCACGGAGTTCTTAAGACTTTGGGCGAACGTGCTGAATAATACAGCGGTTCAACCATTAAGAACAAAAAATAATTATTTATATTCAATTTAGTAACAAACAATTAAATTCATACAAAAATGGCAGATTTGAAAGCTTTTGCAGAACAATTAGTTAACTTGACAGTAAAAGAAGTTAATGAACTTGCAACTATCCTTAAAGAAGAATATGGTATTGAACCTGCTGCTGCAGCTGTAGCTGTTGCTGCTGGTCCTGCTGCTGCTGGTGCAGCTGCTGCTGAAGAAAAAACATCTTTCGATGTAGTTTTGAAGAGCGCAGGTGCTGCTAAGTTGCAGGTAGTTAAGGCCGTTAAAGAAGCTTGTGGTCTTGGCTTGAAAGAAGCAAAAGACATGGTTGACGGTGCTCCTAGCGTAGTTAAAGAAGGTTTGGCTAAAGACGAAGCTGAATCTTTGAAGAAAGTATTGGAAGAAGCTGGAGCTGAAGTTGAGCTTAAATAAGATTATCCTGTAAATCAGGTAGTTCGGTTAAGAGTCCTCGTCATTGAGGATTCTTAACCTTTTTGCGTCTCACAGCGTATCGTTGTCTTAACAACAGAAAAATATAATTATTTTTAATTCATAATTGAATTACAGATGTCTTTAAACACTCAAAATCAAAGAATTAATTTTGCTTCTATTAAGAATCCGATGCAGTATCCGGATTTCCTGGAAGTACAATTGAAGTCGTTTCATGACTTCCTGCAACTGGACACACCGCCTGAATTGCGTAAGAAGGATGGACTCTACAAGGTATTCTCTGAGAATTTCCCTATTGCAGATACACGCAACAACTTCGTGCTCGAGTTCCTCGATTACTATATAGACCCGCCACAATATTCTATTGATGAATGTCTGGAAAGAGGTCTTACATATAGTGTCCCTTTGAAAGCTAAAATGAAGCTTTATTGTACAGACCCCGATCACGAGGATTTTGATACAGTAATTCAGGATGTATTCTTAGGCCCGATCCCATATATGACACCAAAGGGTACATTTGTTATAAATGGTGCAGAACGAGTTGTCGTTTCTCAGTTACATCGTTCTCCTGGTGTATTCTTCGGACAGAGCATACATGCTAATGGTACAAAACTGTACTCAGCACGTATTATCCCGTTCAAGGGCTCATGGATTGAGTTCGCTACTGATATCAACAATGTCATGTATGCTTACATCGACCGTAAGAAAAAGTTGCCTGTAACAACATTGCTACGTGCCGTTGGTTTTGAAAACGATAAAGACATTCTTGAAATCTTCAATCTGGCAGAAGAAATTAAGGTTAATAAGCAGAACCTTAAGAAAATCGTAGGCAGAAAGCTTGCTGCACGTGTTCTTAAAACCTGGACAGAAGATTTCGTTGATGAAGATACTGGTGAAGTTGTATCTATAGAACGTAATGAAGTAGTTATCGACCGTGAAACAGTTATCGAACCGGAGCATATTGATACTATACTTGAATCCGGAGTACAGAACATTCTTGTACATAATGATAACGCTAACACTTCTGACTACTCAATTATATATAATACACTGCAGAAAGACCCGTCAAACTCTGAGAAGGAAGCTGTATTGTACATCTACAGACAGTTGAGAAATGCTGACCCTGCTGATGATGCCAGCGCAAGAGAGGTTATCAATAACCTGTTCTTCTCTGAAAAACGTTATGACTTGGGTGATGTAGGTCGTTACAGAATTAACAAGAAGTTGTCACTTGATACATCAATGGATGTTAGAGTGTTGACTAAACAAGATATTATCGAAATCATCAAATACCTTATTGAGCTTATTAACTCTAAGGCTGACGTTGATGATATCGACCACTTGAGTAACCGTCGTGTACGTACCGTGGGAGAACAGCTTTCAAACCAGTTCTCTATCGCTTTGGCACGTATGAGCCGTACTATTCGTGAACGTATGAATGTACGTGACAATGAAGTGTTTACTCCGATAGACTTGATCAACGCCAAGACTATTTCATCTGTTATCAATTCATTCTTCGGTACAAATGCTTTGTCACAGTTCATGGACCAGACAAACCCATTGGCTGAGATTACACACAAGCGTCGTCTCTCTGCTCTTGGTCCTGGTGGTCTTTCACGTGACCGTGCCGGATTCGAAGTACGTGACGTTCACTATACTCACTACGGACGTTTGTGTCCTATTGAAACTCCTGAAGGTCCGAACATCGGTTTGATTTCTTCTTTGTGTGTATATGCAAAGATCAACGACCTTGGATTTATCGTAACTCCTTACCGTAAAGTTAAGGATGGCGTAGTTGACTTGTCACCAGAAGGTATCGAATACCTTTCAGCTGAAGAGGAAGAAGATGTAGTAATTGCACAGGGTAATGCTCCACTTAATGACGATGGTACATTTATCCGTGAAAAAGTTAAGGCTCGTCGTGACGCTGACTATCCAGTAGTAACACCGGATCAGGTACAGTTGATGGACGTTTCTCCTCAGCAGATTGCATCTATAGCAGCTTCTTTGATTCCGTTCCTTGAACATGATGACGCTAACCGTGCGTTGATGGGATCAAACATGATGCGCCAGGCTGTTCCATTGTTGCGTACTGAAGCACCTATTGTAGGTACTGGTATTGAAAAACAGCTTTGCGAAGATTCAAGAACTCAGATTGCTGCTGAAGGTGATGGTGTTATTGACTTTGTTGATGCTACTACAATACGTATATTGTACGACCGTACAGAGGAGGAAGAGTTTGTAAGCTTCGATTCTGCTTTGGTTGAATATAAAATACCTAAGTTCCGCAAAACTAACCAGAGCATGACTATTGACTTGCGTCCTATCTGCTCAAAAGGTCAGCGCGTGAAGAAGGGTGATATCCTGACTGAAGGTTATTCAACAGCAAACGGCGAGTTGGCTTTGGGTAAGAACCTGCTTGTAGCATACATGCCATGGAAGGGATATAACTATGAGGATGCTATCGTATTGAACGAACGTGTAGTAAGAGAAGATATCCTTACTTCTGTACACGTTGATGAATACATCCTTGAAGTGCGTGAAACAAAACGTGGTATGGAAGAGCTTACTGCAGATATTCCTAACGTAAGCGAAGAAGCAACTAAAGACCTTGATGAGACAGGTATCGTACGTATAGGTGCACGTATCGAACCGGGAGATATACTTATCGGTAAGATTACTCCTAAGGGTGAATCTGATCCTTCTCCTGAAGAAAAACTGTTGCGTGCAATCTTCGGTGATAAGGCTGGTGACGTTAAGGATGCTTCTCTGAAGGCTTCACCATCATTGAGAGGTGTGGTAATAGACAAGAAACTGTATTCACGTGTAGTCAAGACTCGCAGTGAAAAGAATGCAGATAAACTTATCTTGCCTAAACTGAATGAGGAGTTTGAAGAAAAAGTAGCAAAACTTAAAGATATACTTGTTGAAAAATTGATGGTTCTTACTAATAACCTCGTTTCTCAGGGTGTAAAAGATTATCTGGGAACAGAAGTTATTGCTAAGGGTGCTAAATTCAACAAACGTGATCTTGAAATTCTTGACTATACTGTTATCCAGCTCAGCTCATGGACTTCTGATGAACATAAGAATGGCATGATACGCTCATTGATTATGAACTTCATCAAGAAGTATAAGGAATATGATGCTGAATTAAAGCGTAAGAAATTCGCTCTTACTATTGGTGATGAGTTGCCATCAGGTATTATGCAAATGGCTAAAGTTTACATTGCCAAGAAGCGTAAGATCGGTGTCGGTGATAAGATGGCCGGTCGTCACGGTAACAAGGGTATTGTATCAAGAGTTGTTAGACAGGAAGATATGCCATTCTTGGCTGACGGTACTCCGGTAGATATAGTATTGAACCCATTGGGTGTGCCTTCACGTATGAACATCGGACAGATATTCGAAGCCGTATTGGGACGTGCAGGAAAAGAACTTGGACTCAAATTTGCAACACCAATCTTCGATGGTGCAACACTTGAGGATCTTGATAAATGGACAGACAAGGCAGGTTTGCCACGTTATTGCAAGACTTATTTGTATGATGGTGGTACTGGTGAACAGTTTGACCAGCCGGCAACAGTTGGTGTAACTTACATGCTTAAACTTGGTCACATGGTTGAAGACAAGATGCATGCTCGTTCAATCGGTCCATATTCGTTGATTACGCAGCAGCCACTTGGTGGTAAAGCTCAGTTTGGTGGTCAGCGTTTCGGAGAAATGGAGGTTTGGGCTATCGAGGCATTCGGTGCAGCTCACATTCTTCAGGAAATTCTGACAATCAAGTCAGACGACGTTGTAGGACGTTCTAAGGCTTATGAAGCTATTGTCAAGGGTGAACCAATGCCTACACCGGGCATACCAGAGTCACTGAACGTATTGCTTCATGAATTGAGAGGTCTGTGCTTGAGCATAACAATGGAATAAACAAAAAAACAAATTTAAGTATGGCTTTTAGAAAAGATACTAAAATAAAAAGTAATTTCTCTAAGATTACTATTGGTTTGGCTTCACCAGAAGAGATTCTTGAAAACTCTTACGGTGAGGTTCTGAAACCAGAAACCATTAACTACCGTACCTATAAGCCTGAACGTGATGGCTTGTTCTGCGAGCGTATATTCGGTCCGGTAAAGGATTACGAATGTCACTGTGGTAAATACAAACGTATTCGATATAAAGGAATTGTCTGCGACCGTTGTGGTGTTGAAGTAACAGAAAAGAAAGTACGCCGTGAACGTAGTGGACATATACAGTTGGTTGTACCGGTTGCTCATATCTGGTACTTCCGTTCATTGCCTAATAAAATCGGTTATCTGCTCGGCTTGCCTACAAAGAAGCTTGATGCAATCATTTATTATGAACGCTATGTCGTTATACAACCGGGTATTAAGGCTGAAGACGGATTGAGCAAGTATGATTTGCTTGAAGAAGGCGAATATCTTGATATCATGGAATCACTTCCTAAGGAAAACCAGTTCCTTGACGATAGTGATCCTAACAAGTTCATCGCTAAGATGGGTGCTGAAGCTATCTACGATCTTCTTGCAGGATTGGATCTTGATGCTCTTTCATACGAGCTTCGTCATAAGGCTAACAATGATTCGTCTCAACAGCGTAAAAATGAGGCTTTGAAACGTTTGCAGGTTGTTGAATCGTTCCGTGCTTCTAAGGGAAGAAACAAACCGGAATGGATGATCATCAAGAACGTACCTGTTATTCCGCCAGAATTGCGTCCGCTTGTTCCATTGGATGGTGGACGTTTCGCAACTTCTGACTTGAATGATTTGTATCGTCGAGTTATTATACGTAATAACCGTCTGAAGAGACTTATTGAAATCAAGGCTCCTGATGTAATCTTACGTAATGAAAAGCGTATGCTTCAGGAAGCTGTTGACTCATTGTTCGATAACTCTCGTAAGGCAAGCGCGGTTAAGACAGACGCTAACCGTCCTTTGAAATCTCTTTCTGATAGCTTGAAAGGTAAGCAGGGACGTTTCCGTCAGAACTTGTTGGGTAAGCGTGTTGACTACTCTGCACGTTCTGTAATTGTCGTTGGTCCTGAATTGAAGATGGGTGAGTGCGGTATTCCTAAGTTGATGGCTGCCGAACTTTACAAACCATTTATCATCAGAAAACTTATTGAAAGAGGTATCGTCAAGACTGTAAAATCAGCGAAGAAGATAGTTGACCGCAAGGAAGCTGTTATTTGGGATATCCTTGAACATGTAATGAAAGGACATCCGGTATTGCTGAACCGTGCGCCGACACTTCACCGTTTGGGTATCCAGGCATTCCAGCCTAAGATGATTGAAGGTAAGGCTATCCAGTTGCATCCATTGGCATGTACTGCGTTCAACGCCGACTTCGACGGTGACCAGATGGCCGTTCACTTGCCTTTGAGCAATGAAGCTATTCTGGAAGCTCAGATGTTGATGTTGCAGTCACACAACATCCTTAACCCAGCAAACGGTGCGCCTATCACTGTGCCTGCACAGGATATGGTTCTTGGTCTTTACTATATCACTAAGTTGCGTAAGGGAGCTAAAGGTGAAGGACTTATATTCTACGGACCTGAAGAAGCTCTTATCGCATACAATGAAGGTAAAGTAGATATTCATGCAATAGTTAGCGTAGTAGCTAATGACTTGGATGAAAATGGAAATATTGTCAAGAAGATGATTAAGGAAACTTCTGTAGGACGTGTAATCGTAAATGAAATCGTTCCTGACGAATGTGGTTACCTTAATACAATCATATCTAAGAAGTCATTGCGTGACATCATCAGCGACGTAATCAAGGCTGTGGGTGTTGCACGTGCTTGTGAATTCCTTGACGGTATCAAGAACCTAGGTTATAAGATGGCATTCGAAGGTGGTCTGTCATTCAACCTTGGTGATATCATCATACCGAAGGAAAAAGAAGAACTGGTAAGACGTGGTAACGAAGAAATTGAACAGATTATGATGAACTATAATATGGGATTCATCACTGACAATGAACGTTACAACCAGGTAATTGATACTTGGACACACGTTAACAGTGACTTGTCTGATATTCTGTACAAGACTATCAAGAACGACGACCAGGGATTCAACTCAGTATTTATGATGCTTGATTCAGGTGCCCGTGGTTCTAAGGAACAGATCCGTCAGTTGTCTGGTATGCGTGGTTTGATGGCTAAACCTCAGAAAGCAGGTGCCGAAGGTGCTCAGATCATTGAAAACCCTATCCTTTCTAACTTTAAGGAAGGTCTTTCCGTGTTGGAGTACTTTATTTCAACTCACGGTGCTCGTAAGGGTCTTGCCGATACTGCGTTGAAGACTGCCGATGCCGGATACTTGACTCGTCGTCTTGTTGACGTATCACACGATGTGATTATCAACGAAGAAGACTGTGGTACATTGCGCGGACTTGTTTGTACAGCATTGAAGAATAACGATGAAGTTATTGCTACACTTTATGAACGTATTTTGGGACGTGTTTCTGTACACGACATTATACATCCTACAACTGGTGAGCTTATTGTTGCTGCCGGTGAGGAAATAACAGAAGCAATAGCCGAAGAAATAGAAAAATCACCTATCGAAAGCGTAGAAATCCGTTCTGTGCTTACTTGTGAGTCTAAGAAGGGCGTTTGTGCTAAATGTTACGGACGTAACCTTGCTTCAAGTAAGATGGTTCAGAAAGGTGAGGCTGTGGGTGTCATCGCTGCACAGTCAATCGGTGAACCGGGTACACAGCTTACTCTTCGTACATTCCACGCCGGAGGTATCGCCGGTAACATGGCTGCTAATGCATCTATCGTTGCCAAGAACCCTGCTCGTCTGGAATTTGAAGAATTGCGTACTGTAGATGCTGTTGAAGAAACAGGCGAACCAGTTAAGATTGTTGTAGGTCGTCTGGCTGAAGTTCGTTTCGTTGATATCAATACAGGTATCATATTGTCAACTCACAACGTACCTTACGGTTCTAAGCTTTATGCAGCAGACGGTGAAATTGTTGAACAGGGTAAACTTATTGCAAAATGGGACCCATTCAACGCTGTAATCGTAACTGAAGTTGGTGGTAAGATAGACTTTGAATCAGTAATCGAGAACGTAACTTATAAGGTTGAATCTGATGAAGCAACCGGTTTGCGTGAAATCATCATTACTGAGTCTAAGGATAAGAACAAGATCCCATCATTGCATATACTTGACGAAAACGGTGGTATCCTGCGTACATACAACTTGCCTGTAGGTGGTCACGTAGTAGTAGAGGATAAGGAAAACGTTAAGGCCGGTGACATTCTTGTTAAGATTCCACGTGCGGTAGGTAAGGCTGGTGATATCACCGGTGGTCTTCCACGTGTAACAGAGTTGTTTGAGGCTCGTAACCCATCTAACCCTGCTGTGGTATCAGAAATTGACGGTGAAATCACAATGGGTAAGATCAAACGTGGTAACCGTGAAATCATCGTGACATCCAAGACAGGTGAAGTACGTAAGTATCTGGTAGCATTGTCTAAGCAGATTCTTGTACAGGAAAACGACTATGTACGTGCCGGTACTCCATTGTCTGATGGTGCTATTACTCCAGCTGATATCCTTGCTATTAAGGGTCCTACAGCTGTACAGGAATATATCGTTAACGAAATCCAGGACGTTTACCGTCTGCAGGGTGTGAAGATCAACGATAAGCACTTCGAAATTATCGTACGTCAGATGATGCGTAAGGTACAGATTGACGAACCGGGTGATACAAGATTCCTTGAACTTCAGGTTGTTGACCGCCAAGAGTTCAATGAAGAAAATGATAGAATCTGGGGTAAGAAAGTTGTAGTAAGTGCGGGAGATTCTCAGAACCTTAAACCAGGTCAGATAGTAACAGCACGTAAGTTGAGAGATGAAAACAGCTTGTTGAAACGTCGTGACCTCAAACTGGTAGAAGTTCGTGATGCTATCCCTGCTACATCAACTCAGATACTTCAGGGTATCACTAGAGCAGCTCTTCAGACTTCAAGCTTCATGTCGGCTGCTTCCTTCCAGGAAACGACTAAGGTGCTTAATGAAGCTGCAATAAACGGTAAGGTTGACCGTCTGGAAGGTATGAAGGAAAATGTGATCTGTGGTCATTTGATCCCTGCAGGTACCGGACAGCGTGAATTCGAAAAGATTGTGGTAGGTTCTAAAGACGAATACGATAGAATCCTTGCTAATAAAAAGAATATATTGGACTATAATGACGTAGAATAATCTATTCTTAATATATAAAAAGAGAGCAGTAACTTAATTGAATAATATTGAGTTACTGCTCTTCTTTTTTTGTTATATCTGATATTTTATCCGAAACAAATTCCCATTCTTCTGCCTTGTTCCACCAGTTCATGATTTTCTGTTACCAAACGTAGTTTCCCTGCAGTTTCATAAAGAGGTATGGATGATATCTTGCTGCCTTGCAATGCCACCATTCTGCCGTATTGCTTATTTGAGATTAATTCTACAGCATGACCTCCCATCAGTGTTGCAAGATTTCTGTCGAATGCCGTAGGGCTTCCACCACGTTGGATATATCCAAGAACAGTTTCCCTAGTTTCGAAACCTGTTTCGTATTCTATTTCCTCGGCTATATATTGCGCGGCTTTTTTACCTTCAGGGGTGTTTATTCCTTCTGCTACTACTACTATTGAGTAAGGTTTGCCTTTTTTTAATCTGTTGATTATGGTATCACCTATCCTGTGAATATCAAATGGAATTTCAGGCATTAATATAATATCTCCGCCACCTGCCATACCTGAATACAGGGCCAACCATCCGGCTTTATGTCCCATGACCTCTATAACCATTACCCTTTGATGTGAACTGGCCGTAGAATGTAGCCTGTCTATCGCGTCGGCGGCAATTGAAACTGCTGAATCAAAGCCAAATGATATGTCTGTACCCCATACATCATTATCAATGGTTTTAGGGATGCTTACTACATTTATACCTACTTCCATTAATTTGGCAGCAGTCTTTTGTGTTCCGTTCCCGCCAATACAGACAAGACAGTCTATGCCATAATCCTTGATGGTATTTATGATCATTGATGGCTTGTCATTGTTGATCGAGGCTGAGGCTTTTTTGAATGGTTTCTCACGTGATGTTCCGAGTATGGTACCACCTAATGTGAGTAAACCTGATATTGAATCTTCTGTAAGACGGTTTACATGTCCGTCCATTAGCCCACGGAACCCGTTGTGAATGCCGTAAACTTCCATTCCATAATGATTTAGTGCACTTTTGCATACACCGCGTATCGTTGCATTTATACCAGGACAATCGCCTCCTGATGTCAGTATTCCTATTTTCATATGGCAAACAATTAATTTATGATGTAAAGTTATTAAAAAAACAAGATTTACTCGATTTTAATAAAAAATAATCCTGCCAAACATATATATAATAATAAAAAACATACCTTTGCAATAATATCAAAAACAGAAAATTGTAATCAATATGAATCCAACCAAATTGATTGACAGAATATTTGAACCACGTAGAAAGCAGATTGAAAAGTATTCGGAACATGCCGAAGAAATACAGGAAAAGGTCTTGAACAGACTAGTAACTTCTGCTTCGTGTACAGAGTGGGGAAAACGTTATAATTACAAGAATATAAAAGATTATTCCGGATTTAATAAACTTCCAATTCAGACTTATGAGGATGTAAAAGAGTATATTGACCGCATGCGCCATGGCGAAAAAGATATATTGTGGCCTGGGCAGGTTAAATGGTATGCGAAATCGTCCGGTACAACTAATGATAAAAGCAAGTTTATTCCTGTCTCAAAAGACGGACTTAAAAACATTCATTACAAAGGAGGCAAAGATGCCGTTGCCTTATATCTCGGTGAGAATCCTGACAGCCATTTCTTCGAAGGTAAGGGACTGATACTAGGTGGAAGTCATGCGCCTAATTATAATCTGAAGGATAGTCTGGTTGGCGATTTGTCTGCTATACTTATACAGAATGTGAGTCCTTTGGTAAATCTTATACGTGTACCAAGCAAGGAGATAGCATTGCTGAGTGAGTTCGAGGAGAAAGTTGAAAGAATTGCTTCTTCTACTGTTAATGAGAATATTACTAATATTTCCGGTGTTCCTTCGTGGATGCTTGCTGTCATAAAAAGAATATTGGAAAAGACAGGAGCAAAAACTTTGGATGAAGTATGGCCAGGATTGGAAGTATTCTTCCATGGTGGAGTATGTTTTACTCCTTATAGGGAACAGTATAAGGGCCTTATAAAATCAGACAAGATGCATTATATGGAGACTTATAATGCAAGCGAAGGCTTTTTCGGGCTTCAGAGTTCTTTGTCGGATCCTTCTATGCTTCTGATGATTGATTATGACGTCTTTTATGAATTTATTCCTTTAGATGAGTTTGAGAATGAAAATCCTACCGTAGTTCCGTTATGGGGAGTAGAAGTAGGCAAAAACTATGCAATGCTTATAAGTACTTCTTGTGGATTGTGGAGATATGTCATAGGTGATACTGTGAAATTTACTCAGAAAAATCCATATAAGTTTGTCATAACAGGACGTACCAAACATTTTATAAATGCTTTTGGAGAGGAATTGATGGTTGATAATGCAGAAAAAGGACTGCAGATAGCTTGTCGTGAAACAGGTGCACAGGTCTTGGAATATTCGGCAGCACCGGTATTTATGGATGCTGAGGCTAAATGCCGTCATCAATGGCTGATTGAATTCAGCTGTATGCCTGATTCTGTTGAACATTTCCGTCATGTGCTTGATAAGGCCCTTCAGAGTATAAATTCTGATTATGAAGCCAAAAGGCATAAAGACATTACATTGCAGGAATTGGAGATTATTGTAGCTCGTCCGGGATTGTTTCATGATTGGCTCAAACAGAAAGGGAAATTAGGCGGTCAGCACAAGATTCCACGTTTAAGTAATAATCGAGAATATATTGAGAGTATGTTAACTCTTAATATGTAAGCAATGTTTGTTTGAATTAATATCATTTACACCATAGTAAAGTTTTACGATGAAATTATCTACACTACATATTTTGCCAATTGCAGTAATAATATTGATGATATATGCATGTGCAAGTACGGGTACTCCGGATGGAGGACCATATGATGAGACTCCTCCAAAATTTGTACGTTCTACTCCCGAACCTAATGCTATAAACAATAAACGGAAGAAAGTATCATTAGAGTTTGATGAGTTCATCAAAATTGAAAATGCTGCAGAAAAGGTAATAATCTCGCCACCACAGGCAGAAATGCCGGAAGTAAAGGCTAGCGGAAAAAGAGTTTTAGTAGAGTTTTTTGACTCTTTAAAAGCAAATACTACCTATACAATAGATTTTGGCGATGCTATTGTAGATAATAATGAGGGAAATCCTATGGGAAATTTCTCTTATGCTTTTTCAACAGGAGAGACAATAGACACAATGGAAGTCTCGGGTACTGTTCTTAACGCTCAGGATTTGGAGCCTATAAAAGGTATCCAGGTTGGATTGCACAAAAATCTGGACGACTCGGCTTTCGTGAAAATACCTTTCGACAGAATTTCGCGTACTGATAGTAGAGGACGATTTTCAATTAAGGGAATAGCTCCTGGAAAGTATAGAATATTTGCATTGAAAGATGGAAACCAGAATTATCTGTTCGATTCGAAAACAGAAATAATTGCATACAATGATTCTGTTATAGTTCCTTCTATGGAAGCTGCTGTAAAGAATGATACTGTATGGAACTCTATTGATACCTTAAAAATTGATACTGTTCTGACGGTGCATTATACTCATTTTATGCCTGATGATATTGTCCTAAGGGCTTTCAAAGAAGTAAATACAATGCAATATCTTGCTAAAAGCGAGAGAGAACAGCTAAACAGATTTTCACTCTATTTCAGCGCCAAGGCAGATACTCTGCCTACAATTACAGGAATTGATTTCGATGCGAAAGATGCCTTTATAATTGAATCTTCTGTTAACAACGATACAATAAGATATTGGATAAAAGATACTGTGCTTTGTGAAAGAGATACATTGACTCTTCAAGTAGATTATCTTTATACTGATACCTTGGGTAAACTTGTGCCGAAATGCGATACATTGATCATGATGAACAAGGTGAACAAGGCTAAACGTATGGCTATGGCAAAAGAAGAAATGGAGAAGAAAGAGAAGGAATTGAAGAAAAAAAGGAAGAAAGGAGATACTATAAATGTGGTTGAAACAAAATTCTTCAACATGAATGTTGATGCTCCTTCTTCAATGGATATAAACAGAAATTTATGCTTGAAATTCGATGAACCGGTATTGAGTATTGATACTTCTGCAATTCATGTTGACGTGAAAGTTGATACCTTATGGGAAAATGAACGTTTCATATTGATGGCAGACAGTGTAGTGCCACGTCAATATTATATACTGAGCGATTGGAAGCCCGGAAACGAATACAGGCTCAGAATAGACTCTACTGCAATAAAGAGTATTTATGGACTTCATACCAACAAGGTGGAAAATACTGTCAAGGTGAAAACTCTTGAGGAGTATGGAACTCTTTATTTGAATATAAGCGGAATAGAAGGTAATGATGCTTATGTGCAGTTGTTGAATTCAAGTGATGCTGTAGTAAGAGAACAGAAAATAAAGAAAAACAATACATGTGACTTTTATTTCCTTCAGCCAAATACGAAATATTACATAAGAATGTATATTGACAGGAATGGCAACGGAAAATGGGATACAGGCGAGTATGATAAAAAAATACAGCCTGAGGAAGTTTATTATTTCCCTAAAGTATGGGAAATGAAAGCAAACTTTGAGTTTGAAGAAAATTGGGATGTTAAGGCTGTGCCTTTGGAAAAACAGAAACTTGATGAGATAAAGAAGCAGAAGCCTGAGGAAGCCAAGAAAATAAAAGATAGAAATAAGGAACGTGCAAAAAAATTAGGACTGACATCATGATAAAACGTATATATATATGCATATTATTGTTCCTGTTTACTGGAATATGTGCTAATGCACAATGTGGCGCTGTAAATGACGCAATCAAGCCCGGTGAAGAACTCTCATATGAACTGAAATTCAACTGGAAGTTTATATGGATAAATGCCGGCTGGGCTAAAATGACAGTTGACACTACCACATATAATGGAATGAAATGTCTTAGGACAGATTTGGAGTCGTTTACAAACAAGAGGATTGATATGTTTTTCAGAATGCGTGATACTCTTACTTGTATTACGTCAGATGAACTTGTGCCGTTATATTTCCGTAAAGGAGCAGCAGAAGGCAAAAGATATAGTGTGGATGATGTAAAGTTCAGTTATAGGAATGGAAAGTGTATAGTAGATCAGTATAGGATAGTAAATGGAAACTTGAGAAAGAACTATCAGGAATCATCCGTTTGCGTTTATGATATGCTCAGCATACTTTTGCAGGCACGTTCTTATGATGCCACAAATTATAATATCGGTGATAAAATCCTGTTCTCTATGGCTACAGGAAAAGATGTAGATAAACAGACTCTTATCTACAGAGGAAAGGATGTTTATAAGGCAGAAGACGGATGTAAATATCGTTGCCTTGTATTTTCGCTTGTGGAATATGTAAAAGGAGAAGAAAAGGAAGTTATTACATTCTATGTGACAGACGACCGGAATCATTTGCCTGTGCGTCTGGATATGTATCTGAACTTCGGATCTGCCAAGGCATTCCTGACAAAGATAAAAGGTAATAAGTATCCGTTGGATTCTTTGGTGGAATGACGATTTTGGCATAACTGGTTTCAATAACCTAATAATTAAAATCCATATATTATGATTAACAAATTGAAGAAAGAGCTTTCAGGAATATACAAAGTATTGATTTTGGTATGTGTATTGCCTTTTCTTGTAAGTGCATACTGTATTGGCTCTGATAATAGAGAAGGGCAAACTGAGGATGATAGATATACATGTGTTGATGTTCCGAGATATACTGTATTTTGTGGAGATACAATAGATTTGACAAGATATGACAGGCATGAACGTATGGATAGGGAATTGTTGGCATTCTCGTTTATGCACAGCACATCTATCCAGACTATTAAAAGAGCGAACAGATATTTCCCTGTGATTGTCCCTATCCTTAAGGAAAAGGGAATACCTGAAGATTTCAAGTATCTTATGGCAATAGAAAGTGCTTGCAACCCGCTGGCACGTTCAGGTGCAGGTGCAGCCGGATTATGGCAGTTTATGCCTGCTACCGGAAAGGAATATGGGCTGGAGGTTAACTCTCATGTAGATGAAAGATACCATGTGGAGAAAGCTACTTATGCCGCATGTGAATATCTGAAGGAAGCTTATAATAGATTTGGCGATTGGGTAAGTGTTGCAGCTTCTTATAATGCAGGACAAGAAAGAATTTCACAGCAACAGGAGAAGCAATATACAGATGAAACCTTGGATCTTTATCTCGTGGAAGAAACCGCCAGATATATATATAGGATTTTTGCGGTTAAAATGTTGTTTGAAAATCCTACCGATTTCGGTTTTTACTTGAGATCATCTGATTTATATCCGCAAATTCATTATAGAACTGTAAAAGTGTCTGAAACTATAACAGATTTGGCACGTTTTGCAAAAAGTCAGGGAACGACTTATGCGCTTTTGAAAAATCTGAACCCTTGGCTCAGAAGTACATCTCTTCCATGCAAGAACGGAAAAGAGTATGAAATAAAGCTTCCGGACAAAAACAATATGAATTATAATCCGGATTTTACAATGCCATACAGCAGGAATTGGGTGATTGATAAATAAGTCGCTGTATGGTAATTATCTAATATCTGAAAACATAATATCATAAATAAAATAACCATGAGAAACTTTTTATTATTAGGCACAATGTGTGTATGTGCATTATCTGTGTCTGCCCAGTCATTTAAGGAGTGGCAGAATCCGGAGGTAAATGCCATTAATCGTGCTCCTATGCATACAAGTTTTTTTGCTTATGAGAACCTTGAAACAGCAAATAAAGGAGTAAAAGAAGAATCTGATAATTTCATGACGCTTAACGGTAAGTGGAAATTCCTGTGGGTTGAAAGTGCGGATAAAAGACCTAATGACTTTTTCCGTGTAGGATATGATGATAACGGATGGGATGATTTCCGTATTCCGGCAGTCTGGGAGCTTAACGGATATGGTGATCCTATTTATGTCAATATAGGTTATGCTTGGCGAAACCAGTATAAAAATAATCCTCCTTACGTTCCTGTTGAAAAGAATCATGTGGGTTCCTACCGTAAGGAAATTGTTGTTCCTGCCAATTGGAAAGGAAAAGACATAATAGCTCATTTCGGTTCTGTTACATCAAATATGTATTTATGGGTGAACGGAAAGTTTGTGGGTTATAGTGAAGACAGTAAACTGGAAGCCGAATTCGATATCACTAAATACCTTGTTCCCGGCAAGAAAAACCTTATAGCATTCCAAGTGTTCAGATGGTGTGACGGTACTTACCTGGAGGATCAGGATTTCTTCAGATATAGCGGTGTGTCACGTGATTGCTATTTATACACACGCAATCGTAATCGTATAGACGATATTCGTGTTACTCCGTCATTGGACGATGAATATAAGAATGGAATTCTTGATGTGGAATTAAGCCTTAAAGGTAACAATAACGTTAGTCTGGAACTTCTTGACGCTGACAACAATGTTGTACAGGCGAAGGAAGTAAAGGGCTCTGGAACAGTTAAAGCAGAGTTTAATGTTGAAAATCCTAGTAAATGGACAGCAGAAACTCCATATTTATATACACTTCGTGCGAGCCTGGTTAATGGAGGTAAAATTACAGAAATTGTTCCGTTGAAAGTCGGTTTCAGAAGAATCGAGATAAAGAATGCCCAGGTTCTTGTAAACGGACAGCCTGTTTTATTCAAAGGCGCCAACCGTCATGAAATGGATCCTGACGGTGGATACGTGGTATCACGCGAACGTATGTTGCAGGATATTCAGATAATGAAAAAGTTCAATATAAATGCAGTTAGAACATGCCATTATCCGGATGATCCATATTGGTATGAGCTTTGTGACAAGTATGGTATTTATATGGTTGCTGAGGCTAATATTGAATCACATGGAATGGGATATGGAGAAACTACGTTGGCGAAAGTTGATTTCTATAAAAAAGCACATATAGAGAGAAACATGCGCAATGTACAACGTAATTTTAATCATCCTAGTATCATATTCTGGTCTTTAGGAAACGAAGCCGGATATGGATCTAATTTTGAGACTGCATATCATTGGGTGAAGAATGAAGATAATAGCCGTCCGGTACAATATGAACGTGCCGGATATTCCGGATTGACCGATATCTTCTGTCCAATGTATTATGGTTACGACGCTTGCGAGAAATATTCTGAGGATGACAGCAAAAACAAACCTCTTATTCAGTGTGAGTATGCTCATGCTATGGGTAATTCAGAAGGAGGTTTCAAGGAATATTGGGATCTGATACGTAAATATCCGAAATATCAGGGAGGCTTTATTTGGGATTTTGTAGATCAGTCATGCCGTTGGACCGGTAAGAATGGAGAAATGATATATGCTTACGGTGGTGATTTCAACCGTTTTGATGCCAGTGACAATAATTTCTGTGATAATGGATTGATTAGTCCTGATCGTATTCCTAATCCACACATGTATGAAGTAGGATATTTCTATCAGAACATATGGACAACCCCTGGTGATATTGCTAACGGAGAAATAAAGATATACAATGAGAATTTCTTCAGAGACCTTTCCGCTTACCGCATGCAATGGGAGGTAATAAACAATGGTAAATCTGTTCGTACCGGAATCGTTGAAAATCTTGATGTAGCACCACGTCAGACGGTATCATATAAAATAGATTTTGGTAAGCTTGATGAATCGGGTGAGTGGCTTCTGAACGTGAAATATATACAGAAGACAAGTGAAAATCTTGTTCCTGCAGGACATGTAGTTGCAAAGAATCAGATAGTATTGAAAGGTTATGATGCTTCGGATATGAAATTCGAGAATATAGCAGAGAAGAATATTCCTGTTATAGCGCCTGTAGCTAATGATGAAAATGTTAATTGTCTTGAAGTCAGTGGCGAAACATTCAATATTCAGTTCAATAAGCAAAACGGATTTATGGACAGTTATTGTGTCAATGGTACACAAATGATAAACGAAGATGCTCAGCTGACTCCGAATTTCTGGCGTGCTCCTACTGACAATGATTATGGTGCAGGTTTGCAGAATAAGTATGCAGTATGGAAAAATCCTGAGATTAAACTTGTTTCCATGAAACACGAATCGGTGAATGATATGATTGTAGTATCTGCAGAATATGATATCGCAAGTGTTTCAGCCAAGTTATATCTCACTTATACCATAAACAATCAAGGTGCTGTGAAAGTAACACAGAAGATGGTTGCTGACAAATCGGAAAAAGTATCTGATATGTTCCGTTTCGGAATGCAGATGCCAATGCCCGAATCGTTTGAGAATATTGTATATTATGGTCGTGGCCCTGTTGAGAATTATATAGATAGAAATCACAGTACAGATATAGGTATTTATTCTCAGACAGTCACTGAGCAGTTCTATCCATATATCCGTCCTCAGGAAAATGGAACCAAGACAGATATACGTTGGTGGAAGCTGTTTAATGAAGAGGGTAAGGGATTAATGTTTGTTGCCGAGAAACCATTCTCTGCGTCTGCTTTACATTATACAATGGAGTCTCTTGATGATGGCAGTGAAAAGAATCAACGCCATTCTAATGAGGTCGTTCCGTCGAAGCTCACAAACTTGTTGATTGATAAAGTACAGCAAGGTTTGGCTTGTGTTGACAGTTGGGGAGCAATTCCGCGTCCTGAATATAGAATCCCATATGATGATTATGAATTTACATTCATAATGACTCCTATATCCAGTATGGTGATTATGAAATAATGGTTAAAGCTGTCTCAAAATCCGGTTGATGATTTTGGGACAGTTTTTTTATATTATCGTATGTTTATATATACCTTACTATAGGATTATTATAGATTTTGGGTATTATGCATTGAAAAAACGAAAGAAGTTTTGAAATAAGCAACTAATAAACTATATTTGATGTCGGTTTATATTAATCATTTAAATTTAACAAAATAAAATATAAGGATGGTTGCTATTACAAAGTAACATAAATGGTGTACCATGTTAATCACAATAAATTAATATATGTTTTTACTTTAATGCAGACTTAAAAGAATATTTGGCTTTTCATGAATTTGTATTTGAGTTTAAACATTGGACTTATAAACTGATATATAAAATATTTAATTCATTCACATATGTATAAATTTGATTATTTGATAGTTGGAAGTGGCTTGTTCGGTGCTACTTTTGCTTACAGAGCAAAGCAAGCAAACAAGAAATGTTTGGTTATAGATAAACGTAATCATATTGGTGGTAATATATATTGTGAGAATAAACATGGAATAAATGTTCATAAATATGGTGCACATATATTTCATACATCAAATAAAAAAGTATGGGATTTTGTAAACAGCATTGTTGAATTTAACAGATATACTAATTCACCGGTAGCAAATTATAAAGGAAAGTTGTTCAATTTGCCTTTTAATATGAATACTTTCTATCAAATGTGGGGAGTAATTACGCCAGCCGAAGCTCTTGATAAAATAAACAGCCAGAGACAGGAAATGTTGGAGAAGATTTCATTATCTGAAACAAAAGAACCTGCAAATCTGGAAGAACAGGCAATATCTCTGATAGGTGTTGATATTTACGAGAAACTTATTAAAGGCTATACAGAAAAACAATGGGGAAGAAAATGTACTGAACTTCCATCTTTTATTATCAAGAGACTTCCGGTTAGATTCGTTTATGACAATAATTATTTTAGTGATAAATATCAGGGTATTCCAATCGGCGGATATAATAAACTGATAGAAGGCTTGCTGAAAGATATTGAAGTCATAACTGATACCGATTTCTTTGAGAACAGAGAATACTGGGAACAAATGGCTGAAAAGATAGTATTCACAGGTAAAATAGATGAATTCTACGATTATAAGTTTGGAAAGCTTGAATATAGAACAGTCTATTTTGAAGAGGAAGAGTTGGATTGCTCAAATTATCAGGGAAATGCTGTTGTCAATTACACTGATATAGACGTTCCTTATACAAGAGTAATAGAACATAAACATTTTGAGATGTTTGGAGATGAGGTTGATAAGTGTAAAAAAACGGTTATCTCTAAAGAATACTCTATTGAATGGAATGAAAATCTTGAACCATATTATCCTATAAACAATCCTAAGAATAACGAATTATATCAGCAGTATAAATTGCTGGCAGATAAAGAAACAAGGGTAATTTTTGGCGGAAGATTGGCTGAATATAAATATTACGATATGGCTCCAATCATAGAAAAAGTTCTTAATATGGATATATTTTGAAAATTATAAGGGTGGGTAAATATTAGTTGTGCCCGTAAAGCAGTAAATATAAATTATCTGCATTTTATATATTGATATTTTGTAACATTTTAATATGATTTAAATATATGAAGTTATTATCATTAGTTGTTCCAACGTATAATATGGAGAAATATATAGCAAGATGTCTGGATACAGTAACAGATGCTATAGTTCCATCTACTTTGGAGGTAATCGTTGTCAATGACGGAAGCAAGGACAAATCGCTTGAAATCATCCGTAGTTATGAAAAGAAGCGTCCGGATATAATTACGGTAATTGATAAGGCAAATGGTCATTATGGCTCTTGCATAAATGCTGCACTTGCAATAGCTAAAGGTAAATATTTCAGAATGCTTGACGCCGATGACTGGTTCGATACAAAAGCTCTTGTAGAACTGTTAAGAAGATTGGAAACATGTGATACCGATTTGTTTGTTACATTAAGAACAGAGTACAGAGTAAAGAAGAATGGTAGTGTAGATATAAAGAAATTTCCTTTCAACACGGTTGAATATAATAAAGTCTATCAAATGCAGGAATTCGAAATAGAGCCTCATGTAGTTGGTAGAGAATTCAATATGCATAGTATGGCATACAAAACCGAAATCTTGAGAAAGGTTGGATTAAAGCATATAGAAGGTATATGTTATACTGATATCCAGTACTGTTTTCTTCCTATAGACAGGATAAAGGACTTTATTGTATTTGATTTGTATTTGTACTATTATTTTATTGGACGTGATGATCAGTCAACAAGCGCTGTTTCTTTGTTAAGAAACTATCAACACGTAGTTAAGGTAATAAGCTTTGTGCTTGACTATATGGATAAGTCATATAGTAATAATAGTGAGATTACAGTATCAAATCAGAGATATTTTCTATCGGAGATTTATAATATGTTCATTAATAGTCTTAGGTGGCATAAACCGCTTACTGATGATGAATATTCTGTAGTTGAAAATATTATAGTCAGAGCTGAGAAGTATAAGGCGGAAAGTAAAATCATGAGTAAGTTCTATTTTAAACTATATAAAATAGTTAAAAGTAGAATAGTCTTGAATATGATTATCTTTTTATATCAAAACGTTCATTACCAAAAGAAAAGACGTTTTAAAGTTTAATAT
>NZ_JACJLE010000041.1 GCF_016901995.1 Bacteroides caecigallinarum
AGATAGAGAGCAAGGACTATGCCCTGCCTTTCGAATGTGACGGAAGGAAGCTGGTGAAAGTGGGTGTGAACTTCAGCTATGAGAAGAGGAATGTGGAGAGGTGGATTGTTAAATAAGAGTTGTCAGTTTTTAGTTGTTTGGACAGGGTGACCAGTTACAATTTGACTAATTTTCCTTCATTGTGCGACGAATTTGGTTAGATTGCAAAATAACATTATATTTGCAGGTACAGCATCAAATAGAAATGTTTATCTGCAGTTCCCGTATTTCACTAAGGAACTCGGAGAATGTGAAACTTTATATGACAAACTTATTTATACTCTTAAAAATATGCAACATTGGAACAGAATGCCTGACGCGCTGAAAGAACAGGTGTTTAACAGACTGAATGAACTTGCGGCAGTGGCAAATCTTTCGCTGGAAGACCGTATAGCGTATGACAAAGCTTTGGACAGATATAGAGTGAGCCGGATTGTGGAAGAAGATGCAAGGGAAGCCGGATGGAAAAAAGGAATTGAGGAAGGTAGAGCGAAAGGCATAGCCGAAGGTAGAGCCGAAGGCATAGCTGAAGGTAGAGCTGAAGGTAGAGCGGAAGGTAGAGCGGAAGGCATAACAGAAGGCATAACTAGAGGTGTAACTGAAGAAAGAATAAGAAATGCCCGCACTATGAAAGAAATAGGGATTCCTATGGAACAAATAGTAAAGGTGACCGGACTGACTGAAACTGAAATTGAAGAATTATAGATTTCAGTTTAACTTTATAAATCATTGGTTCGGTAATATTATATCTTCCAGCGCTTTTCTGACATACCCCATCTGCATATCACGGGGCTTGAGTATTTCTCCATCGTACTGGAGCAAATCTATATCTAAAGGTACAATGCTTGTGGACTTGGAATCTGATCCGCGTCCGCAGGCTTTTTCTATTTCCTTGAAGCGGTGTTTCAACTCGGATATGCCCATGCTGGTGGTGAAGACGGCGGCGCGGTTGTGATAGTCGGGGACGGGGACGGAAACGCCTTCGGCAGGGGTGACAACGGTTTCGCCCCAGAGAATGTCGGGGAAAAGGGTTGAGAGGGTTTCAACAGCCTTTGTGATATTGAAGGATGGGT
Source organism: Bacteroides caecigallinarum (assembly GCF_016901995.1). Classification (GTDB taxonomy): domain Bacteria; phylum Bacteroidota; class Bacteroidia; order Bacteroidales; family Bacteroidaceae; genus Phocaeicola; species Phocaeicola cellulolyticus. The sequence continues at coordinate 1,113 of NZ_JACJLE010000041.1, forward strand.
TGTGATTTGACCCGATACATATGATACAAGTTTTCATTTTTGACAGCGGTTCTGGAAAGGTATTGTATTCTTTTGCATTATTTTGCATACAAATTTATGAATTTCTTCGTAATTTTGCATATCAATGAATCAATTATAAATTTCGAAAGTGGACAGAAGAACTATACCGGCTATCGACTGTATAGCCGATTTCAATATAAAAAGACCGGTAAAGAAAATCATGCCTAACGGTGTGGCTCTCAACATCATAGATACCGGAATGGAGGACGTGATAAGACTGGATCTGGTGATTGGCAGCGGACAGCTGGACCAGAGTTTCCCGCTACAGGCCATGATGACAAACAGGATGCTCAGGGAGGGTACAAGGAAGATGACTTCGGCTGAAATAGCCGAGAAACTGGACTTCTACGGGGCATGGCTGGACTTGTCGTCGTCGGTGAACAGCGGATTCATCACTCTTTATTCGCTGGGAAAATTCTTTGAGAAGACTATCGGGGTGCTGGCGCAGATGGTGAAGGAGCCTGTGTTTCCTGAAAGGGAACTGAGGATTGTGACGGAAGCCAACAAGCAGATGTATCTGGTGAACGCTCAGAGGGTGGAGGTGATGGCGAGAAAAAGGCTTAACAAGGAGCTGTTCGGACCGGAACATCCGCTGGGCAGATTTGCAGAGACGGAGGACTACGAGAGGCTGTCGGTGGAGATGCTGAAGGATTTCTACAGGGAGAACTACTACTCGGACAACTGTACGATGTTCGTGGCCGGAAGGGTTACGGACAGGGTGCTGAAGTGCATTGAGGAGCATTTCGGGGATACTCCATGGGGCGAGAACAGAAAGAAGACCAATCCTGTGATGCCGGAACCGAGGGGGGCCGTGCAGAAGAGGGTGACTGTGGAGAAAAAGGACGGAATGCAGAGCTCGGTGAAGATCGGGTGCCTGCTGCCGGACAGAAAGCATGAGGATTTCCTGGACCTGAAGGTGATGAACACTATTATGGGAGGATACTTCGGAAGCAGGCTGATGAAGAACATCAGGGAGGACAAGGGTTATACCTACGGCATAGGTTCGGGAATAGTGTCGTATCCGGGACTGAGCATGCTGGTGATAAGCACGGAGACGGGCAACGAGTATGTGGAGAGCGTTATAAAAGAGGTGAAGGCAGAGACGGACAGGCTGAAGAGTACGCTTGCCGACAGGGATGAACTGAACATGGTGAAGAACTATATGATGGGGGACATCTGCAGGGCTTACGAGAACGCGCTGTCGATAACGGAGGCGTGGATTTATGTGCATACTGCCGGTACGGACGAGAATTTCTTCGACAGATCCGTGGAGTCGATAAAGAATATAACGGAGAAAAGGATTATGGAGCTGGCGGAAAAGTATCTGGACTGGAACGGAATGGTCGAGATAGTGGCGGGCAATGTTTAATTTTCAAAAGAAAGGAAGGATTATGAATTTGAGAATATACGGGTTGGCTGTGTGTGTGATGATGGCGTGCGGAATGGCGGAAGCACAACTGGCCGTGGGATACTATAAGTTTAAGAACGGGGCGGAATATTCTGGACAGCTGAAAAGGAGAAAACCGAACGGCATGGGAAGGACGGTGTATCCGAACGGCGACATGTACGAAGGTGAATATACCAAAGGCAAAAGGAATGGTGAGGGCACGATGATGCTGAACATAGGCGAAAGGTATATAGGAGAATGGAGCGAGGACATGAAGCAGGGACAGGGCACTTACTACTTTGCGAACAACAACATGTACAAGGGTACGTGGATGGAGGACATGCAGGAGGGTGAAGGTGTGATGGACTACTTCAACGGAGACATATATACGGGAACGTGGAGCAGAAGCAAAAGAAACGGACTGGGGAAATATGTCTGGACAGGAGGAGCCGTGTATGAGGGGGAATGGAGAAACGACCTGAAGGACGGAAAAGGAAAAATGACCTGGGAAGACGGGTCGAAATACGAAGGGGAATGGAGAGACGGATTCAGACATGGCAAGGGTACGTTTACTTATACGAACGGCGACAAATATACCGGAGAGTGGAAGGATGACATGCAGGACGGAAAAGGTGTGTATTACTTCCACAACGGGGAGAGATATGAGGGTGAATATGCCAACGGAGAGAGAACCGGAAGGGGCGTTTATACGTACCCGAACGGGGATACTTACGAGGGTGAGTTCAACAATGGCAAACAGGAAGGAAAGGGTACGTTCAAATGGGCGAACGGTGCCGTATATACCGGGGAATGGAAGGAAAACGAAAGGAACGGTTACGGCAAGTATGTCTGGGCGAACGGCGACATATACGAAGGCAACTGGAAGAACAACATGGCCGAAGGAAAAGGCAAGTTGAAAATGACTGATGGCTCGGTATATACGGGTGACTTCGTGAGAGGAAAGGAACACGGAAAGGGCGTGCTGACTGAAAAGGACGGAACGGTGTTCGAAGGTGAATTCAAGAACGGCAAAAAAGACGGGGAATTCATAGAAAAGGATGCCGGAGGAAAAGTCATCAGAAAAGGAACTTTTAAGAATGGAAGGCTACTGGATGACAAAAAAATGTAAAATCATAACAAAAAGGAGGGCTTTCGGGCTTTTTTTTTTAGTTTTTTTTCTTTCCTTGAAAAATTAATGTATTTTTGTAGGTAGGGAGGTCAGATTTCAACGGACTGACCTAAAAACTCACGAACTTAAAAACTTAAATAATTATGGACAAAGTCTTGAACATTATTAAAAATGACCCGTGGTTGGAACCATATGCAGACGCCATTAACGGAAGACACGAAATGGTGATAAGAAAAGAAAAGGAACTGACTAAAAGATGCTCTCTGGAAGAATTCGCATCAGGACATTTATATTTCGGCTTACATAAGATCAAAGAGGGGAAAGAGACTAAATGGGTACTGAGGGAATGGGCCCCGAATGCCACTGCCATATATCTGGTGGGTGACTTCAACGGATGGAAGGAGACACCGGAATATAAACTGAACAAAATCAAGAAAACCGAAAACTGGGAAATAGAACTGCCGGGAAAGGCCATGAAACATGGCGACCTGTTCAAACTGAAAGTGTATTGGAGCAACGGATGCGGAGAACGTATCCCTGCATGGGCCACAAGAGTGGTGCAGGACGAAAATACAAAGATTTTCAGCGCTCAGGTGTGGGATCCGGCTAAACCATATAAATTCAAAAAGAAAGTATTCATCCCTAATGTGGGACCGCTGATGATTTACGAATGCCATATAGGTATGGCTCAGGATGCGGAAAAGGTGGGTACGTACAACGAATTCAGAGAAAACATATTGCCTAGAATTGCGAAGGACGGATATAACTGCATACAGATTATGGCGATACAGGAACATCCGTACTACGGCAGCTTCGGATATCATGTGTCGAGCTTCTTCGCTCCGTCGTCAAGATTCGGTACACCGGACGAACTGAAACAGCTTATCGACACTGCTCACCAGATGGGCATCGCGGTGATTATGGATATTGTGCACTCGCATGCGGTGAAGAATGAGGTGGAAGGCCTGGGCAACTTTGCTGGTGATCCGAACCAGTATTTCTATCAGGGGGACAGAAGGGAACACCCGGCGTGGGACTCGCTGTGCTTCGACTACGGAAAGAACCAGGTGATGCACTTCCTGCTTTCAAACTGCAAGTACTGGATGGAGGAATTCAAGTTCGACGGCTTCAGATTTGACGGCGTGACTTCGATGCTGTACTACAGCCACGGACTGGGAGAAGCGTTCTGCAACTATGGTGACTACTACAACGGTCATCAGGATGACAATGCCATCTGCTATCTGACTTTGGCTAACAAGCTTATACATTCCATAAATCCCAGGGCTATCACTATAGCCGAGGAGGTTTCGGGTATGCCGGGACTGGCTGCTCCGTTTGAGGACGGCGGTTACGGATTCGACTACAGAATGGCGATGAACATTCCTGACTACTGGATAAAGATTATCAAGGAGAGAAGGGATGAGGACTGGAAACCGTCGAGCATGTTCTGGGAGGTGACAAACAGAAGAAAGGACGAGAAGACTATCTCTTACTGCGAAAGCCACGACCAGGCGCTGGTGGGCGACAAGACTATCATCTTCAGACTGTGTGACGCGGATATGTACTGGCACTTCAAGAAGGGTGACGAGAACGGAGTGATACAGAGGGGTATGGCTCTGCACAAGATGATAAGACTGCTGACGGCTTCGACTATCAACGGCGGTTACCTGAACTTCATGGGTAATGAATTCGGTCATCCGGAATGGATTGACTTCCCGAGAGACGGTAACGGATGGTCGTACAAATATGCAAGAAGACAGTGGAACCTGGTGGATAACAAGGAGTTGTGCTATCACTATTTGGGTGATTTCGACCAGAAGATGGTGGAAACTATCAGAAGCGTGAAGAACATACAGAAGACTGACGTGGTGGAAATATGGCACAACGACGGCGATCAGGTGCTGGCGTACAGAAGAAAGGATCTGATTTTCGTATTCAACTTCAGCCCGACAAGATCGTTCACCGACTACGGATTCCTGGTGCCTAAAGGCTCGTACAAGGTGGTGCTGAACACTGACAGCAAGGATTTCGGTGGATTCGGTTTCAACGATGACAGCATAACTCACTTTACATGCGCCGATCCGATGTATGCAAAGGAAAAGAAGGAATGGCTGAAACTTTATCTGCCTGCAAGAACTGCAGTGGTGCTGAAAAGAGTTAAGAATTGATTATGGGATACAACAGTAATTACGGTTACAGGAAATATAACAGAACTGCCGCACGCCTGACTAATCTGGTGTGCGGCGGGCTGTTCATTATATTTGCAACTGTTTATCTGGGGTATTTCCAAAAGGACTTGCTGGAGGCTATACATTATTCGATGTCGCACGGCTACAAGGAATTCAATATAGTGCCGGCAACAATAATCATCATTACCATCCTGCTGATAATGAGGTGGGGACTGAACCTGCTAATGAGGCTCAGGGGAAGAGTGAGCGCACTGGCTTATCTGCCGTCGTTTCTGGGACTGGTGACGATGACGGGATTCGGAAGAAATCTGTATATGGAGGGGTTCTCATATGCCTGGTGGTGGGTGATGCCTGTGGCCACGGTTCTGTTCGTGGTGGCGGTGGTGATGATAAGGAAGGTGCTGAGAATACCGAAAAGCCATGGCACTGACCTGCAGCAGTCGATGATATGGAACATCGCACTGATGCTGCTGATGTCGGTGGGAACATTGTGTCTGGGAAACACGGACAGGTTTCTGCACAACGAACTGAGAATGGAGAACCTGATGGCGAAGGACATGAACGAAAAGGCGCTGAAATGTGCCGCAAAGTCGCTGAGAACCACAAGGACGCTCACGGCTCTGAGGATGCTAGCCATGACTAAAGAGGGGAAAACGGGGGAACTGCTGTTCGAATATCCGCAATACTATAAATCCGACGGGATGTTCTTCGACAACGACTCGAGCAAGACCCTGAGATATACGAACGACTCGGTGTATGCTCTGATAGGCGAAAGGCCTGCTCCGGGGGAAAGGAGAATGGAGTATCTGAAAAGGATGGCATACAAGGGGGACAGCTGCTACAATGCGAGACTGTATTATCTGGCGGGACTTATGCTGCAGAAGGATATGGACGGATTTGCAAAGGCTGTGGCGGACTTCAGGATTAAGGGGGACTCGCTGACAAGATATTTCAAGGAGGCTGCCATAATGTATAAGGAGAAAAATCCGCAGTGGAGCTTCGAGATTGAAGACAAGGACAGCACCTGCCACAAACTGATGGAGAGATACAGGTACAGGCAGATGGATACCTACAAATCGAAGGACGAGGAAAGAAACAGGATGAGAATGGAATTCGGAAATACATTCAGATGGTATTATGACTATCAGGAATAACTTTTTTGGCGTACTGTGGGATACTGTACGCTTTTTTTATTAATTTTGCACACTCATAAAACAAATTATAAAAATAGCTATGGCTAAAGAACTGAAAGAACTGACCAAAAGAAGTGAAAACTATTCACAATGGTATAATGACCTGGTGGTCAAGGCGGACCTGGCTGAACAGTCGCCTGTGAGAGGATGTATGGTGATAAAACCTTACGGATATGCCATCTGGGAAAAAATGCAGAGACAGCTGGATGACATGTTCAAGGCAACAGGACATGTGAACGCATATTTCCCGCTGCTCATCCCTAAATCATACCTGAGCAGGGAGGCTGAACACGTAGAAGGTTTTGCTAAGGAATGTGCTGTAGTGACACATTACAGACTGAAAAATGCCGAAGACGGATCGGGAGTGATTGTTGATCCGAACGCGAAACTGGAAGAGGAACTTATCATCAGACCGACTTCGGAAACTATCATATGGAGTACTTACAAGAACTGGATCAACTCGTACAGAGACCTGCCTATCCTGTGTAACCAGTGGGCGAACGTAATGAGATGGGAGATGCGTACACGTCTGTTCCTGCGTACTGCGGAATTCCTGTGGCAGGAAGGTCACACTGCTCACGCTACTAGAGAAGAGGCTGAAGCTGAAGCTCAGAAGATGCTGCACGTGTATGGCGACTTTGCCGAGAAATTCATGGCTGTGCCTGTTATCAAGGGTGTGAAATCGGCCAACGAACGTTTTGCGGGTGCGCTTGACACTTACACTATTGAAGGTCTGATGCAGGACGGTAAGGCACTGCAGTGCGGTACTTCTCACTTCCTGGGACAGAACTTCGCGAAGGCATTCAACGTGCAGTTTGTGGATAAGAACAACAAGCTGGATTATGTTTGGGCTACTTCATGGGGTGTATCTACACGTCTGATGGGTGCGCTTATCATGACTCACTCTGATGACAACGGTCTGGTACTTCCTCCGCATCTGGCTCCTATACAGGTGGTTATCGTTCCTATCTACAAGAACGAGGAACAGCTGAACCAGATAAACGAGAAAGTTGACGGCATCGTGAACAAGCTGAGAAGCATGGGTATCTCTGTGAAATATGACAACGCCGACAACAAGCGTCCGGGATTCAAATTCGCTGACTACGAGCTGAAGGGTGTGCCTGTGAGACTGGTAATGGGCGGACGCGACCTGGAAAACAATACTATGGAGGTTATGCGTCGTGATACTCTGGAGAAAGAAACCCGTTCATGCGACGGCATAGAGGAATATGTAAAGAACCTGCTTGAGGACATCCAGAACAATATCTACCAGAAGGCTCTGAAATTCAGAAACGAACATATCGTGAAGGTGGATACTTATGATGAGTTCAAGGAACAGATTGAAAAGGGTGGATTCATCCTGGCTCACTGGGACGGTACTACAGAAACTGAGGAACGCATCAAGGAAGAGACTAAGGCTACTATCAGATGCCTGCCTTTCGAAGCTGACGAGGAAAGCCTGACTCCGGGTGTGGATATGGTGACAGGAAAGCCTTCGGCAAGAAGAGTGTTGTTCGCGAGAGCGTATTGATTGGAGAAAATACTACAAATAACGGCGTGTGCACAAAAAGGTGTTCACGCCGTTATTATAGTATTACATATCATCCATTGACAGTCCCTTGTAAGATATGTCATATCCTTTGAGCTCGCCAGTGGCACGCAAGAAAGCTGATGCCTTCTGTTTCAGCACTTCAATGTCAATGTTTCCAGCCTTACGTTTTACTTCGAAGAAGGTAGCTTGATTGTCCAACTCGTTCTCTGCCACAATATCTATTTCATTCTCACCTTTGCGGTCCCACCATCCGCCGATTCGCGTATAGGCTTGACGGTTGATAAGCACGCGCCTGAAATAACGTTCCAGCATCAGACCGCTGAATGTTTCGTAGTCACGATTTATAATTGTCTTCAAACTCTCGTAGTTCTCTATTTCCAACATATAGCTATATTTATATATAAAACGGAACCAGAATGTGAAGAAATTGTCTTCTATAGTATATCGGACATTCTTCGTGGAGCTCTTTTCAAACAGGGGTTGCTTCTTGGCGATAATTTCGTACTCGTTTTCCAATTTTGTCAGATAGCCACCTATTTCCCTACCAACTACACTTTCTATTTCCGAACGGGAGGTTTTACCTCTTGCTATAGCTGAAAGAATAGAAAAATAAATCCCGTAGTCTTTGCCAAACTCCTCAATAAGTATGGATTTACCTTCTCCAAGAAAAATGGAATCGGCCTTTACGATTTGTTCCAACATTCTTTCCTTGCTCGTTGCTCCGGCATCGACAAGCAACTGTACATACTTTGCTACACCTCCGGTAAAAGAATATAGAGCCAAAAGATCTTCTGACGTGTGTCCAGGATGATATTCAGACAGAATTTCCTTTAAAACAGATGGCGTAAACGGACGTACAGTCATAAAACGTGTCTGTCTGTTATATAACGGTTCTTTTTTGTCCTTGAATATCTTCGTCATCATGGAATAAATTGAACCACAAACAATCAGGTTCATATGAGCTTTCGGACTGTATATGTCCCAAATGCGCTGCATGTCGCTGTACACAGACTTGTTCACACGAAAAAAATCCTGAAATTCATCAATAAACAGCGTGACCGGACGTTCTATTGAAAGTTTCATCAGAAACTCGAACATATCGGCAAAATGTTCGGCACGTCCTATAGTAGGGATTCCCAACTTGTTTTCAATTTCAAGCCGATAGTCTTCGCACAAATCACTTTCCGCTTTGCGAGCGACAAAGAAATATAGAATGGGAGCATCATCATATGCTTTCCATATCAGTGATGTTTTGCCGATACGTCGCCGTCCGGTAACTACCGTAAACTGTGCGTTATTTTTTGCCATCTCTCGAATTTCACGAAGAGACGCAATTTCTTCTGTTCTGTCAAAAAATTTCATAGACTTATTCCTTTTTATTCTGATTTCCGAAACAGCTGTTTCGGAAACAGCCGTTTCGCTACTGCAAATATAGTGTATTTTTCTGTGAAGAGAAATATTCTGCAAAAAAATCTTAATTTTTCCCGTCCCGTAATTTATTCAACGCACTTTGTTTGTATTTTTGCAGTGAACTTATTCGCAAATATGAAAATTAAGGAAATTATTGACGCCCTTGAGATATTCGCGCCTCTGCCCCTGCAAGACGGATTTGACAATGCCGGACTGCAAGTGGGATTGACAGACGTGGAAGCTACAGGGGCTTTATTGTGTCTGGACGTTACTGAAGAGGTGGTGGAAGAAGCTATAAATCAGGGATTTAACCTGATTATATCGCATCATCCGCTGATGTTCAGAGGATATAAGTCGATCACCGGAAAGGACTATACGGAAAGGTGCATCATGACGGCTATAAAAAACGAGATAGCAATCTACTCGATGCACACAAACCTGGATAATGCGCCTAACGGGGTGAACTATAAGATAGCTGAGAAAATAGGACTGAAGAACGTTACGGTGCTGGACCCTAAAGAGTATATGCAGCAGGAAGACGGCTGCAAGAACGATACGGGCGACAGGAAGATGCCGGAATGGCTGACTGCCGGAGCGGGTGCCATTGGCGAGCTGGAGGAGCCGATGACGGAAACGGAATTCCTGAAACACGTGAAGAAGACGTTTGAAACGGGATGCGTGAAGCACACGAAGCTGACGGGACGACTGATTACGAAAGTGGCAATCTGCGGAGGTGCAGGTGCGTTCCTGATGGAAAAGGCGGTGAAACAGCATGCCGACGCGTTCGTGACTGGAGAAATAAAGTATCATGACTATTTCTACTACGAAGACAAGATTCTGGCAGCGGAAATAGGACACTACGAAAGCGAACAATATACGAAGGAAATAATTCAGGACTTGCTGAACAGAAAATTCCCGTCGCTGAGAACTGAACTGACAAGAATTAATACGAACCCAATTAAATATTTATAAGACTATGGCTAAAGAAGCAAAAAAAGACCTTTCGGAAGTAAGCGTGGAACAGAAACTTAAAGCTCTGTACAAACTGCAGACTATCCTTTCTGAAATGGATAAAATCAAGACACTGAGAGGAGAATTACCACTTGAGGTAAGAGACCTGGAAGACGAAATAACAGGCTTGAACACACGTATCGAAAAAATCAAGACTGAAATAGAGGAACTGAAGCAGAATGTGGCTACAAGAAAAATTGACATCGAATCTGCAAAGGCTTCTATTGAAAAATACAAGACTCAGCAGGACAACGTGAGAAACAACCGCGAATATGACGTGCTGACTAAGGAAATTGAATTTCAGTCGCTGGAAGTGGAACTGAACGAAAAGAGAATAAAAGAGGCTAACGCTTCGATCAAGGCTAAAGAAGAAGAGATTGTGAAAAGCCAGAACACTCTTGAAGAAAGAACAAAGGATCTGGAAGACAAGAAAAACGAACTGGACGAAATCATAGCCGAAACAAAACAGGAAGAGGAAAAACTGAGAGAAAACGCAAAGGCTATCGAAGCGGGTATCGAACCCAGACTTCTGCAGGCTTTCAAACGTATCAGAGGTAACTCAAGAAACGGACTTGGTATCACTTACGTGCAGAGAGGTGCTTGCGGCGGTTGCTTCAACAAGATTCCGGCTCAGAGACAGCTTGACATCAGAATGAGAAAGAAAATCATTGTATGCGAGTACTGCGGTAGAATCATGGTTGACCAGGAACTTGCAGGTGTGGCTCCGGTGGAAACTGAAGTGAAGGAAACAAAACCGACAAGAAGAACCAGAACTTCGGCAAGCCAGGACGAATAAGAAAACAGGTGAATTTCTAATATAATAAAGGACAGGACCGGAAACGTGGAGGAACAATTTCCATGTGCGGTCCTGTCCGTTTTTTTTACAAATCGGTGTAAAGGGGAACGGATGGAAGGAATGTGCAGCGGCCGCTGTTGTAATCGACCTTGCAGCAGTAATGGGTGATGCCATTGGTGACAATCAGATAATCGACCTTGAGAACTATGTTGTAGCGGGTAATCTGATTGAAAACTTGTTGAGAAATATTTACATCGGGGGCCTTGTACTCGACTATCATGCGGGGAGAAAGCGAAGGGGAATAAAGCACGGTGTCGCAACGGCGCGATGTGGAGTTGAGCTTTATGCTGACTTCGTTGGCAAGGAGTCCGGACGGATAGCCGCGGTGAGTGATGAGGTAGTGAACAAAATGCTGGCGTACCCATTCTTCGGGAGTAAGGGCTACGTATTTCTTCCTCAAAATATCAAACACTTGTTTCTTGCCGCTGACGTCGGCAATTTTAAGAGGCGCGAATGGCAGGTTTAATGATAACATTTCGTATATTTGCATTAATTGTTTTGTCCGATACAATTTTTGTAACGGAAATTTATCAACTACAAAGTTAATAAAACGGGATGAAACCCTAAAACCAACACGGAATAATTTAAAGAAATCATGACTTACGAAGATATAGCCAAGGACATAAAGAACGGAAAGTTCGCACCGGTCTATCTGCTGATGGGTGAAGAGGACTACTACATAGACAGAATTTCGGACTACATAGTGGAAAAAGCGCTGGACGAAAACGAGAAGGAATTCAACCTGACAATTATGTATGGTCTGGATACTGACATGGCGAGCGTGGTGAACAACGCGAAACGGTATCCGATGATGTCGGAACATCAGGTGGTGGTGGTGAAGGAAGCGCAGAACCTGAGATCGTGGGAGGAGCTCTCGTTCTACATGCAGAAACCGCTTACATCGACTATCCTCGTGTTCTGCTACAAGCACGGCACTCTGGACAGAAGGAAGAAGATTGTGGCGGAGATAGAAAAGAACGGCGTGGTGTTCGAATCGAAGAAGCTGAAGGAAAATCTGCTGCCGGGGTTCATCACGACGTACATGAAAAGGCGGAAGATGGAGATTGACGACACTGCGGCACAACTGATGGCGGAATTCGTGGGAAACGACCTGAACAGACTGGCGGGGGAACTGGACAAGCTTATCATCACGATGCCTAAGGACAGGAACAGGATTACTCCGGTGGAGATAGAAAGGAATATCGGTATAAGCAAGGACTATAACAACTTCGAGCTGAAAAACGCGCTTATAACGAAGGATACGCTGAAGGCGAACAAGATTGTGAAGTACTTCAGCGATAATCCGAAGAGTAATCCGCTGCAGCCTACACTGGCGCTGCTGTTCAACTACTTCTCGAACCTGATGGTGGCGTATTACGCGCCGGAACGCACTGAAAACGGTTTGGCGGCTTACCTGGGACTGAAGTCGCCATGGCTGGCAAAAGAGTATATCGCGGGCATGAAAGCTTATACGGGCGTGAAGGTGATGAACATCATAACGCAAATAAGGCTCTGTGACGCACGATCGAAAGGAATAGGTAATGTATCACTGTCGCCGGGAGAACTGCTCAGAGAACTCGTCTATTTCATTCTACACTGATGTTTACGGTCAAGAGACGGTAGAATATTACGGAATATAGCAAAAACAGCATAACAGAAGCTCTATCCTTACAGGGATGGGGCTTTTTTTGTGCCTATACACTTACAAATGGCAAATGGCACGAGATTTTAAAATTTACGGGCAAATTCATCTGTACGGAAATTTTCAATTCTCAGCGATTTTGTAAATAAACGGTAGTGAGGTTTACATCTGTAATGAGTAAAGACGCTTATTTTTGTAAAATTACATATGTAAATAGGTAACATTTGTATATACAAAAGTAAATTCCATGACAATTATAAGCAGATATACAATTGTAATAGGGTAGGGAATACAACTGTAACTAATTGACTACTAAACACTTCACATGTGTAAATGTATAAGTTTACATAGGATATGCACGGATATAATCCGCTATATTTCAGATATTTAGACGAAATATGCAAGAATTGGCTTTAAGTGATATACAGAAAAAGGCTATATATGGGCAAAAACGGTCTGAATGTACATTTATACATATATGTAACTGATATATAATCAAGGTATTAGCTATAATATACAAAGTTAAGATTAAAGGAATATACACTTGTAAAGTTTTACTCTTGTATATGATTTACATTTGTATTTACATTTGTAATATTTACATTTATTGTTGTAAATTTTGTTTTGTAAAATCTTATGTTTACCTTTGTAACGAAATAAAAAATTATAATTCCATTTGTAAATGAAGGACAGGATCATCCAAATCATGCGTTCGGCAGGTTTAAGCAACGCCGACTTCGCAGATAAAATAGGAATTTCGACATCGTCGCTATCGCATATATTCAGCGGAAGGAACAATCCGAGTCTGGATGTGGTGAAGCGAATCCACAAATCATTCCCTTCGATAAGCCTTAACTGGATTTTGTACGGTGAAGGCAACATGTACACTTCGGACACGGAAAAAGACATGTCTGACAGGAACGACCATGCAACGGCAGACGATAGCCCGGAAAGAACAGGCGGCATGCCTCTGTTTGAAAACGCCGAGAATCCGGAAAACACGGGCAGCGGGCAGTTTTATTTCGATTTTCGCAAGGAGAAGCCATCGGAAACGCCTGTTTATGCACCTAAAGAATCTGAAAAAGAGGTGGTTAGATATATAGAAAAGCCTGCTCCAAAAATCACTGAAATAAGAATTTTCTATGATAACGGCACTTTTGAGGTGTTCAAACCGGAAAACAAGTAAATACGGGACTGAACTTTAACAGATCTGCAGAGGAGTTACACCTTATATATAATAAGACAGGCGGCACCTCGGAATTAAAAGTTGAAAACGGAGTTTTCACTTTGTACTTCACTCGGTTTGCACTATCTTTAGATAAGATAGGCGGCACCTCGGAATTAAAAGTTGAAAACGGAGTTTTCACTTTGTACTTCACTCGGTTTGCACTATCTTTGTATCCAAAATGATTTTATCCGGTTTTTTATGAAAAAATACATTTTAGATTTGACTGTAACAGAGAACATACGTCTGCACAACAACTATGTTCTCATAAAGCTGACACAGGACAAACCGCTTCCTGAAATGCTTCCCGGACAATTTGCGGAAATACGTATCGACGGTTCGAACACGACTTTCCTGCGACGTCCGATTTCAATAAACTATGTTGACCGCGCGAATAACGAAGTGTGGTTCCTTGTACAACTGGTAGGCGACGGAACTAGAAAACTTGCCACTGTGGAAAAGGGTGATACGGTGAACGTGGTTCTTCCGCTGGGCAACGGATTTACAATGCCTGAAAGTACAGAAAAGAAGCTTCTGCTTGTGGGCGGAGGTGTTGGTACAGCTCCTATGCTGTACATGGGCGAGGCTCTGAAGAAGATGGGTTGCAAGCCTGTATTCCTGTTGGGAGCACGTTCGGCAAACGACCTTCTGCAACTTGACGAGTTCAAGGCTTTGGGTGAGGTTTATACCACTACCGAAGACGGTTCGGCCGGCGAAAAGGGTTATGTGACTATGCACAGTGTATTGAAGAATGTGAAGTTCGACATGATTTATACATGCGGTCCGAAACCTATGATGATGGCTGTGGCTAAATATGCGAAGGAGAACGACATTGAATGTGAGGTGTCATTGGAGAATACAATGGCGTGCGGCGTAGGTGCATGTCTGTGCTGCGTGGAGAACACTCAGGAAGGTCACGTGTGTGTATGTAAAGAGGGTCCGGTATTTAATTATAAGAAATTATTATGGCAGATTTAAGCGTAAACATAGGAAAGCTGAACATGGCTAACCCGGTGATGACTGCATCGGGAACTTTCGGCTACGGTCTGGAATTCGAAGATTTCGTGGACCTGGAAAAAATTGGCGGTATCATAGTGAAAGGTACTACACTGCATCACCGCGAAGGTAACCCTTATCCGCGTATGGCAGAGACTCCGATGGGTATGCTGAACGCTGTGGGACTACAGAACAAGGGTGTACATTATTTCGTGGAAAACATCTATCCGAAGATCAAGGATATCAAGACTAATATGATAGTGAACGTGTCGGGTTCACAGATTGAAGACTATGCGGAAACTGCACGTATCATCAACGAACTGGAGAACATTCCGGCTATCGAACTGAACATCTCTTGCCCTAACGTGAAACAGGGAGGTATGGCTTTCGGTGTGACTGCAAAGGGTGCCGAAGAGGTGGTAAAAGCAGTAAGAGATGTTTACAAGAAAACTCTTATCGTGAAACTCTCGCCTAACGTGACTGACATCACTGAAATAGCCCGTGCGGCTGAAGGTGCAGGTGCGGACAGCGTGTCGCTTATCAATACTCTGCTGGGTATGGCTATCAATGCCGAAAAGCGCAAACCGGTGCTTTCGACTATCACCGGAGGTATGAGCGGTGCTGCAGTGAAACCTATCGCTCTGAGAATGGTCTGGCAGGTGGCTAAGGCTGTGAAGATTCCTGTAATCGGACTGGGCGGTATCATGAACTGGAGAGACGCTGTAGAGTTCATGCTTGCAGGTGCAACTGCCATCCAGATTGGTACTGCAAACTTTATCGATCCTGCCATTACAGTGAAAGTGGCTGAAGGTATCAACGACTATCTGGAACGCCACGGATATTCATCGGTACGCGATATTATCGGGGCACTGGAGGTGTAATAATATATAAAGAAATAAAGAGAAATCCCGTGAAGCAATCACTGAATGTTTCACGGGATTTCTGTTTTTTATACCTTATAATATTACTATATCACTCTAATACTATATTACTTTTTCTCAATCCTGAAGCAGGTCCGGACGAAGGCGTTTGGTACGTTCGAGCGACTGCTGGAATTCCCATTCGCGTATCTTCGCTTCATGACCTGAAAGAAGGATATCTGGTACTTTCCAACCTTTGTATTCGGCAGGACGGGTATATACGGGAGGAGCCAGAAGATTGTCCTGGAAAGAATCGGACAAAGCTGACTGCTCGTCAGAAATCACTCCCGGGATGATACGTACGATGGCGTCGGTGATGACAGCAGCGGCAAGCTCGCCACCGGTGAGGACATAGTCGCCTATGCTTATTTCCTTGGTGATGAAATGTTCACGGATACGGTAGTCGATTCCCTTGAAATGTCCGCAAAGAATCATGAGATTTTCCTTCAGGGAAAGAGTGTTGGCCATAGGCTGGTCGAACTTCTCGCCGTCGGGACTTGTAAAGATTATTTCATCGTAATGACGCTGTTCCTTAAGGGCTGTGATGCAACGGTCGATAGGCTCTATCTTCATCACCATACCGGCACAACCGCCGAAAGGATAATCGTCAACACGACGGTATTTGTCGAGAGTATAGTCGCGAAGATTGTGGATGTAAATCTCTGCAATACCTTTTTTCTGCGCACGGCTCATTATCGAGCAGTTGAAAAAGCCCTCAATCATCTCAGGCAATACTGTTATAATGTCTATTCTCATATATAGTTTGGGAGTTTTTTGTTTTTAGTTGTTAGTAGTTGCAAAAATACACATTATCCTCCGTACTTATGGCGGCAGGATGAGTTTTTTTGCTAAATTTGCATTGCTAACATCGTAAATATTATGACAAATCCTGAAATTGAAAGAATATATCAGCTGCGTGAAGAGCTTCACACACATAATTATAATTACTATGTACTGAATTCGCCTGTGATAAGCGACATCGAGTTTGACCATATGATGCGCGAACTGCAGGATCTGGAAGCCAAATATCCGGAAACATATGACGAGAACTCGCCTACAATGAGGGTGGGAAGCGATATCAACAAGGATTTTGTGCAGGTGGAACACAGGTATCCTATGCTTTCGCTGGGTAACACATACTCCGAGGAGGAGGTTACGGACTTCTATGAGAGGGTGAGAAAATCGCTTAACGAGGACTTCGAAATTTGCTGCGAAATGAAATTCGACGGCACTTCGATATCACTTACTTACGAGAACGGCAAGCTGGTGCGTGCAGTGACACGTGGAGACGGAGTGAAAGGTGACGATGTGACAAACAACGTGAAGACCATACGCACCATTCCTCTGGTTCTGAAAGGTGACAACTATCCGAAGGAATTCGAGATACGAGGTGAGATACTTATGCCGTGGGAGGTGTTCGAAAAGCTGAACAAGGAACGTGAGGCACGCGAGGAGCCTCTGTTTGCCAACCCGAGAAACGCGGCTTCGGGTACGCTGAAACTGCAAAACTCGTCTGTAGTGGCATCGAGAAAGCTTGACGCATATCTTTATTATCTTCTGGGTGACAACCTGCCATGTGACGGACATTACGAAAATCTGCAGGAAGCACGCAAATGGGGATTCAAGATTTCGGACACTACACGCAAGGTGAAGACTCTGCAGGAGGTGTTCGACTTCATAAAATACTGGGATACGGAAAGAAAGAACCTGCCTGTGGCTACCGACGGAATTGTACTGAAAGTGAACTCCATCAGACAGCAGAAGAACCTGGGATATACGGCGAAATCGCCTCGATGGGCAATAGCGTATAAGTTTCAGGCGGAAAAGGCTCTGACGAAGCTACAAAAGGTGACATACCAGGTGGGACGTACTGGAGCCATAACACCGGTGGCAAACCTTGATCCGGTACAGCTGTCGGGTACGATAGTGAAAAGAGCATCGCTGCACAATGCGGACATTATAGAGAGTCTGGATCTGCACGAGGGTGACATGGTTTATGTGGAAAAGGGAGGCGAAATTATCCCGAAAATAACTGGCGTGGATATTGCTTCGAGAACTCCTGACAGCATGCCTGTGAAATTCATCACACACTGTCCGGAATGTGGAGAACCGCTGACCAGATTTGATGACGAAGCGGCACATTATTGCACGAACGAGGATTCATGTCCTCCGCAAATCAAGGGTAAGATAGAGCATTTCATAAGCCGTAAGGCCATGAACATAGAAGGACTGGGACCTGAAACGGTTGACCTGTTCTATCAGGAAGGAATGATAGGCAATGCAGCCGACCTGTATAATCTGCGCGAGCAGGATATTGCACGCCTGGAGCGATTCGGAGAGAAATCGGCACAGAACATCATGGCAGGTCTGGAAGCTTCGAGACAGGTAAGTTTCGAAAGGGTATTGTTTGCTCTGGGTATAAGATTCGTGGGTGAGACAGTGGCGAAAAAGCTTGCACGCTCAATAAAAAATATTGACACTCTGATGTCGGCTACCAAGGAAGAACTTATGGCCATAGACGAAATAGGAGAGAAAATTGCGGAGAGTATAATACATTTCTTCAGCAGCGAAAAGAACCGTGAACTGGTGGCCAGACTGAAAGCTGCGGGACTGAAAATGGAAATGGAAGCCGAAGAAACAGCAGCTGTATCGAACATCCTTGAGGGGCAGTCGATAGTGATAAGCGGAGTATTTGCCGTTCATTCAAGGGACGAATACAAGGACATCATAGAGAAGCACGGCGGAAAGAATGTGGGAAGTATCTCAAAGAAGACAAGTTTCATTCTGGCAGGTGAGAATATGGGGCCCAGCAAACTGGAAAAGGCACAGAAGCTGGGAATAAAGATTATGGACGAAAAAGAATTCCTGGAGCTGATAGAAAATGCTGAAAAGACTACTGTGAAGGAAGACAAGCCTGCAGAAGCTGTGGTTCCTGAAACGGTGGAAGAAAAGCCGAAAAAAGCAAAAGGGAACATACAGTTGGAATTGTTTTAGTTCAAAATTTTATCAACTTAACCAAAAAAAGTGATAGAAATATAGTTTTAAATGAAAATATTAGTACTTTTGTAATTCACAAACGAGGAATTCATTAATTTATGATACGAAAAAGATTGAAAGGAATGGGAGTGGCACTAATCACACCATTCAAAGAAGACGGAAGCGTTGATTACAATTCACTGCTCAGACTGGTGGAATATCAGGTACAGAACGGTATAGATTTTCTCTGTGTACTGGGTACAACAGCAGAGACTCCTACATTGACTGCTGAAGAAAAAAGAAAGATTAAATCACTTGTAATAGAGAGAGTTAACGGACGTGTTCCTATACTTCTCGGTGTGGGCAGCAACTGTACCCAGACTGTAATCGACACTATCAAGAATGACGACATGACTGGTGTTGACGCATTGCTGATAGCTGTACCATATTACAACAAACCTTCGCAGGAAGGTATATACCAGCACTATAAGGCCATTGCACAGTCAACTAAGCTTCCTATAGTACTTTACAACGTTCCTGGACGTACGGGAGTAAACATGACAGCAGCCACAACATTAAGGCTTGCACATGATTTCGACAATATAGTAGCCATTAAAGAGGCGTCGGGCGATATCTCGCAGATGGATGAAATAATCAAGAAGAAACCTGAAAACTTTGATGTAATCTCCGGAGACGACGGAATAACATTCCCGCTGATAACTCTGGGGGCCGTAGGTGTAATCTCTGTAATAGGTAATGCGTTCCCAAGAGAATTCAGCCGCATGACAAGACTTGCATTGGCCGGTGACTACAGCAGCGCACTGACAATACATCATCAGTTTACGGAACTCTTCAAACTTCTGTTTGTGGACGGAAATCCTGCAGGAGTGAAAGCTATGCTCAGCATGATGGGCATGATAGAAAACAAACTGAGACTTCCATTGGTTCCTACAAGAATCACTACTTACGAGGAAATGCGTAAGGTGCTGGAAGGATTGAAAGTGAAATGCTAGAACAACAGATAAATTAAGTTATAACGAAAAATGCTTTATCGTATCTTCATAACCGAACGATAAAGCATTTTTCGTTTTCTATAAATTCAAAATTTGCGGATTGGTTATCATTTTCTCCAGAAAATCGAATTCTCAGCGATTTGAAGTCAAAACAAATAAATTAAGACGTTGCTTGCAAAATAAAGGGAAAAGGGAATACCCTTTATAATTTCAGAATTTCTAATTAAACATAATACAGATTATATAAAAATCGGAGAAGGAAAAACAAAACCTTAAAGATAGTGATTTCTGATGATGTTTGCAATAAAAGCGATGAATGAATTTTGGGTGTAGAAACATACGTGAAAAAAGAAAAACCATTCCTTGAGTTTGTGGGCTCAAGGAATGGTTTACATTTCAAACAAACAATAAACAAGAAAAGTCCGGAATTACCGGACTTTTTCATTTATATAATCCTATGAACTGTAATTTCAGGAAAATCATGGAGCAGCATCAGCAATACGCCTTCCTCATTCATGTTTTTGGCTTTTACGACCATAGTAACATAATGTATGGGGGTACCACTACCGTCTGTCCGGTCTTCCATCTCATACGAACTGATAATGAAATTACGGGAGCTGAACAATGCGGAAATCTTTTTCAGAGAATCCTGATTGTGTGTAGAGAATTCCACAATCATGCTCCTCAGGCTTATACCTTTGAAGAAATAATTCAGAACTTCCACACCAATAAGGAAAAGTACAGTGGCGGTTATTCCTATAGTGTACATACCGGCACCGATGGCAAGCCCGATTCC
Source organism: Bacteroides caecigallinarum (assembly GCF_016901995.1). GTDB lineage: Bacteria > Bacteroidota > Bacteroidia > Bacteroidales > Bacteroidaceae > Phocaeicola > Phocaeicola cellulolyticus. The sequence goes on from NZ_JACJLE010000041.1 coordinate 21,468, forward strand.
AGATGTAGCCCATATTCCTGCGGCAGTAGTCAGACCACGTACAATCTGCTTCTGTAGCAGTATTATAGTACCTGCACCTATAAAACCTATTCCACTCACTACCTGAGCAGCAAGACGGCTCGGGTCGAGTCTCACAAGATTAGCCTCAAGCACATCAGAAAAACCATATTGAGAGACAATCATCAGCAGCGCACTTCCCAAGGCTACAAGAAAATGAGTTCTATATCCAGCCTCCTTTGAACGGTATTCCCTTTCCAGACCTATTATAACTCCCATAAGGCTGGCAACAACCAACCTTATAATAAATTCTGTGTACATTTCCATAATCCAAAATGCTTATACACAAATATAAACATTGTTTATGAAAAAAACAAGGAACAGGTCAGTCAACTCTTCATTTCACCCTATCCATTCTGACTATCAGTTCATCTCCAAGCTCGCTCTTTATCTTTATATGCTCCAATACAGCTTTTACGAAAGGATTGCTTTCAAAATCGCCTCTCACCTGTTCGAAATCAAGCCTTTGTTCCTCTCTGGTTCCGTCGGCACCGAAGCCTGTCATGGCTGAAAGAGAGAACTCCTTCTTGGCATCTTCATAGACCATTCTGTCAAGACCTATTACTGCCTCTTTCCACTTTTCTACGATGCTTATAATATCTTCTTTTGTTATTTTATCGGCATCCAGACCAAAGAATTCAAGCATCTTGCCATATGCCCAAGTCCACTCGTATGTATAGTAGTTATTATGCATCTCTGTAAGGCGGGCATCAATCTTTTCTACAGAATCAAGCACTCCGTTTTCGATATCAGCCATCAGACGGTCTATTTCGCTACGAGGGGCGATAAGTCCGGAAACGTCAACCCATTCTCCTGTACCTATGGCAGTGTCCGGCTTGAGTCTTTCGCGGATTTCCTCGTCGGTCTTGAATTCGGTTATCTCTAGACGTTTTATCACTGAGTTTCCGAGGAACTTGGTTATACCTGTCTCATAGAACTTTATACCTTTATTAAGAGATGAATTTTTGATCTTGGCACTCTGATATGAATATGTCTCTGATGTCTCTCCCGATACCCTTGCAAGGTCTTTCAGAATCTCACGTCCCTTGAACATCTTCTGTATGGTATATGGACTAAGAAGGTTATAGTTCACCTTATCCATGCGGCAAGGATCTTTTCGATTATCACGCTTAGGCCATTTCTGGGCATCGCGGATAGTACCCACACTGCGGAGGTTTACACCAGGCATGAGGTACGTGGTATTCTTCTCTTCTATAAGATATGAGAAAGGCAGGTTGGTAGTGTCAGGATGAGCCACGTGACGTCCCATAACGAGAGAGAAGGCTCCGATACGTGCAGGCCATAGGATATATGAGTCGGAAGCAGTCTTGGCGCCTCTCTCCATAATGCCCTGGTGGATAGGTCCCAACTTATACATGTGGTTGCTCTGGTTTGAACCGGAACCGGCATTCATGAACGAGAACATTCCGGCTATAAGAAGTGTTGACTTATGATGGGTAACAGTAAAAGGACCAGCAAAGATGGCACAAGCCTCGCCGTTTTCTTCCTGACAGTTGCAGAAGAACAGAGAATCAGACGCAGAATAGTTATGTCCCATATGGCATGACTGACCTACAAAACATCTTGTCAGCATGGTACCGTCTTCAATATGCGAACCGCTGGAAATGATGAAATCATCACAGATTACGCCGAAACCGATATGGATAGGAGCACTCTCGTTACTGTTAAGGCTACCGTTCTTCAATCTTCCCGCACTCTCTATCTTGCAGAAACTTCCGATACGCACATTCTTGATATATCCGGTATCTACAATCATCGCGTCATTGCCCACATAGCCGTATTCCGAAGCTATCTCGTCAGCATATTTCATGACCAGTGACTTCATCTTTGCAGCCAGGTCAGGACGATGTCTGTACATGGCCGCTATATAAGCCTCGTGAGCTGATAATTTGTCATGGATTATAACCTCACGACCACCGGTTTCACTCAGCACGGATACTTCGGTACCGTTTCCGAAAGTGGAACGCTTGTCCACAATCATGCAATCAACATTCTCGATGAAAACTCTGTCCGAAATGACATAATTCGCGATATAGTTCTTTACATTCTCTATACAACAGCCGTTGCCTATGGTTACATTATGCAGAGTAGCATTTCTTATTCCAGATGACTTCTTTACTCCACCGGCAAGGGTAAACTCGCCGTTCAACTCCCCTATCCTTATCTTGCCGGACATCCTTACATGCCAGACTTTTGAAGCGTCAAAGCCTTCGGCTACAGTTACATCCGACCAGTTCTCAGCACAACACCCTTGTGCAATGAGTGTATCAATCTCAGCCTCCGTGAGATTTCTAAAAGTATGTTCCATAATAATCATTTCACTTGTTTTTTTATCATTCTAACGACAAAGATAGTAACATTTTGATATATATCTTGCTTTTATCATAAATTTCATCTATCTTAGAAGAGATAAAATCCGTTACCAGATGAAAACTACAACCACATTACTCTTTGCTCTCATAATGCTACTGACAGGTTGCAACAATGCAGGGAAAAGACAAACAGAATCCTGCCATGCAGATTCCGTCACACTGCAAGCGGATACCGTTATGCCGCAGAAAGAAACTGCAGCGGACACTGTCCTTGCCGATACCATGAGACATGACAGTGCGGAAGTTTTCATACCCGTCATCGTGCCTTACTGCAACAGCATACCCACAGGAAAGGAAATCAGCCCTGCCCTTTTAAGTTTGCGCACAGAATTCGACTACTACCCTCTCCCGACAAATGAAATAACAGTGTTCATAACCAACAAATCAGGCAGGGAGTACACCTGCGGAGACGAGTACAGCATAGCCTATTATAACGAGAAAGACAAAACATGGGAGCCACTACCTGTAAATCCTATAAGTGAGGATATGCTCTGGATAATATCGCCGCACCATAACGTCAGAATGCAGACCATACACATCTATACCGACATCACTCCCAACCGTCCCGGAAAATATCGCATATACAAGCCGTTCAACGACGATACGGAAGTCGCATTTGCGGAGTTTGAAATGGTTGACAACAAGGGTGTCCGCAAGCTGATGGACAGTATGTGGAAGAAAGTTACGAGCCTTCCACGCACAGATACCATACGTGAAAACATCTCAACCGCATGTCAGCTCCACGACGGCGATACGATATCGGTTGGTCTGGTAAACAACGCCATGCCGTATCAGGAAATGTTCAGAAAAAGAATACTGAACTACTCCGCCCTTGATTTCGGAAAGATAACCCCAACCGAACCTCTCCCTTTCACTACTACATCGGACACTATGGACATCAGCATGAGAACGGAAAAGCCTGTTTACCCTGTTGGCACAGAAGAAATTCCGGTAAAAATATCCAACAACAACGACCGGATGCTGTTTTTCGGCCTTGACTATGGAATTGCCCGAAAGGAAGGGGACGAATGGCTTGTCCTGAATACTTCCACCGTGTGGAATTCCGTTGGTATCCTTATAGAAAAAGGTCGTAAATACAATTTCAAAGCTCATATGTACAACTTGGTTAACGATAACAAGCCAGGGACATATAAGGTCTATAAGAGAATAGGTTTTGACGGCAGCAGGAAGGAATGGTATATGTCGGCAGAATTCAAGTTAGAATAATCAAATAATATTTTTATATGAAAAACTGTAATTTATTTTTTCTGTTCATAATAACTTTGATTACCTTTTTATCCATTGGATGTAAAGATAATAAATACCAGGAAGCAACTGAATATCAGGGCACAACGGGCGACGCTACAGTCCTGACAAGCGACAGCATAGGACAGGAAGTAAGAATGGAAACAATTCAAGGGAATTATTATTCATCGACTAAAGAGGTCTATGCCATAGTCTTTAACCCTCAAAAGCGGCAACTAAGTTACGGACGCGACTGGAAGCTGGAGTATATGAAAGACAGCGTATGGATTAAAGCCAGAAATAAAAAAACTGTATTTAGATTCGACGATGAGTTTCTACCAATCAATATCCCTGAATATATGGTATTCAGCTTTCCAATACATATTTATGAGATTACGTCAGGTAGATATAGAATAAAAAAGACTTTCTATGATAATTATGGTAACGGTAATTATAAGGAGATAGAACTGTGTTCTGAATTTTATGTGAAATAATACAACAGAAAAAGTGTTACGACACAAAAAGTAATACATCTGCATCGTAACACCATTTTATCTTTTATCAGCACTTACCTCCGCAAGAACATTTTGGAAGTTCCTGTTTCTTTATCTCTGTAATATAGAAACGGGCGAAACCGTTCTTTATCTCATCGCGTACTCTGCGGAATTCTGAGTTGATGAACTCCTCAGTGCCTGTGGCATGCGACGGATCATCGAAACCTATATGAAGGCGTTTTCCTACCTTTCCTGTAAATGCCGGACAACTCTCGTTTGCTCCTCCGCATACGGTTATCACATAGTCCCATTCACTGTCAAGATATGTATTTACATGGGTAGGAACATGATTACTTATGTCTATTCCTACTTCCTTCATCACCTCTACCGCCTTCGGATTAACCTGAGCGGCTGGTTCTGTTCCTCCTGAATAGACCTCCAAAGAATCATCGAACGACTGGAGGAAACCGTGAGCCATCTGGCTACGGCAGCTGTTTCCTGTACAAAGTATAAGTATTCTCATATTATATTCTATAGTAAATAGTTAAACAGATAGCCTGACAAAATTATAAAAAAGGCTACAGTTCCGAAAAATATACCTATCAATCGCCATGTCATAACTTTCTTTAGAAGTGTAGCTTCAGGTAATGACAGACCTACTACGGCCATCATAAATGCTATGGCTGTTCCCATAGGCACTCCCTTGGCCACAAACACCTCTATCACCGGAACTATACCTGCGGCATTTGCATACATAGGCACTGCCAGAATCACTGAAAGCGGAACTGCATACCAGTTGTCTTTCGACATGTACTGCTCGAAGAAACCTTCGGGTACGAAACCGTGCATGAAGGCCCCTATTCCGATACCTATGATGATATAGATTAGTACACCGCTAACTATTTTCCAGGCATCACGTACGATTGAAGGCAAGCGTTTGAGGAACGTAGTATGTTCTTTCTCCCACTCCTCAGCCTGTGCGGACGAGTTGGCCTGTATCTGCCTTACCCAATCACTGAGGTATGGAGAAAGGTTCATCTTTCCCAATGCGAAACCGCCTATCACACCCAGCAAGATACCGCTGATGACATAAATCAAAGTAACTTTCAGGCCGAATGAGCCTAAGAACATGGCAACTGCCACCTCATTTACCAACGGTGATGTTATCAGAAAGGCAAATGTCACTCCCAAAGGTATTCCTCCTTTGACGAAACCGATAAAAAGCGGTATCGACGAGCAGGAACAGAAAGGGGTTATGGCTCCGAATACTGAGGCTAGCAGATACTGAAATCCGTACATCTTGTGTGTGACAAGATAGTTTCTCAAACGTTCAATAGGGAAATAAGCGTTTATTATCCCCATCAACACACTGATGAAGAACAGCAGTATCAGAATCTTTATCGTATCGTAAAAGAAGAAGTTTACGGCAACCCCAAGAGATGTTCCGGCATCAAGACCGAATATGCCGTAAACCAGCCAGTCGGCAAAATCCTGTATCATATTTTTTAAGTTGACGAGTTGACAAGGTATCAGTTGACAAGGCTTCCATCCGAATGGAGAACCTTGTTAACTTGTAACTGAAACCTTGTATACTGATATTTAAATGCCTAAAATTTCTTTTACTTCACTTTCTGTAGGAACCTTACCCTTTATCTTTACAACTTCATCCACTACTATGGCAGGAGTGGTCATGATGTTGTAGTTCATCATTTCAATGATGTCATCCACCTTGGTAAGTTTCACATCGAGATTGTTTTCCTTGATTACTTTCTCTACTACCTGATAGGTTGTCTTACACTTGCTGCAACCCGGTCCTAATACTTTAATTTCCATAATTCTATAAATTTATTGATTAAAAAACATTACAAAACAATAATATATACCTATTACGATGAATAGTATCCCAACTATTAAGTTCAGCCATTTCTGCACAGTCTTTATACGGCCGTAGAAATTGCTCATCTGCTGTACACTGAAGGCCAGTATCCATGCCACAATGAGTACAGGTATTGCTGTTGCTATAGCAAATACAGCTGGTAACAGATAGCCTGCTGTGGCTGTGGCAGACATAGGGATGAGCATCCCGAAATAGAACACACCGCTCGTAGGGCAAAAAGCCAGTGCAAACAGCACTCCAATGAGCAATGCCCCTGCTCCACCCTTCCTGGCAAGCCCTTCGGCATTACCGTTGAAACCGAACTTAGGCAGATTGAGTTTATCACCAAAAAGCATGAACATTCCTATGATGAGAAGCATCGGTCCGATAAGTAGCTCACCCCATGTACCGATAGTCTTCTGTATGCCGAACATGCTGGAACCTTCTTTGAGAATCATTATCAGTACAACTCCGAGGAGAGTATATGAAAGTACTCGCCCTAAGGTATATAGCAGTCCGTTGATGAATACCCGCCTCCTGTTTTCGATATTTCTGCCTATAAAACCAACAGCCGCTATATTTGTAGCAAGCGGACAAGGAGAAATGGCAGTCAGCAGTCCGAGAAGGAAAGCTGTTAGAACGGGAGTGGAACTATTATCAAGCAAATTCTGTAGCCAATCCATAACGACAGGTTATTTAAGCATTTCCCTTACTTTAGCTACAACTCCGCTCTTGAACTCTTCAGGCGACTGTCTGGCGTTCTTGAATGCGAAATCTGTCATATTCTCCACATTTTCATTACCATTCTTATGTCCTACCACGAAGAGTGATGACCATGTCACCTCATACTTCTCGGCTATAGCCTCATTCTCTTCTTTTGTGATATCTATCACTCTGAATACCACATCGCCTTTCTTAATCTCTTCGGCAAACTCTTTTGATACTGCTTCTGAGGCATTCTTTTCAATTGCCATACAGGTGGCACATCTCTGTTTGCCATGAAAATACAACACTTCTACACAATCGCGGACAGGAACTCCCATTTCCACTCCTTGTACAGACGACTCATTCTTTGTGCCTGTTCCGCACGATACCAACGCCAGACAGGCAACGGCCATTAATACAATTTTCTTCATATATCTTTTAGTTTATTGATATTATTAGTATTTCGTCAAACTACGAACATAGAAATCAAAAAAAGATGCTGCTCATCCGCAGCAACTCTCTTTCTTACAAACAGACTGACCGAAGAACGCAGAAAACATCTTTCCGGCAAGTTCCCAGTTCTCTCTGTTTATGCAATATTTTACCTTCGGAGTTTCTATCTCTCCCTGTATCAGACCAGCCTCCTTAAGTTCTTTCAGATGCTGTGACACTGTAGCCTTGGCTATAGGCAGTTCTTCGTGGATATCGCCAAAGAAACATGTTTCCTGACGCAAAAGAAACTCCAGTATAGCCATACGTGCAGGATGCCCCATGGCCTTGGCAAAACGTGCCATTCTCTCCTGCTCTTCTGTATAGTTTTTGTTCGCCATTAATAGTATGTTTGAATATTGTTCGCAAAATTACGAATAATATTCAAACATACAAATAAAATTGCAATTTTTCATTACAACACACTATATATGCTCCAGAAACCATTATTTATCCATGCTTTTTTCTCCTTATAACGAAGCCTGTATAAATACACCACAGTGCTGCCAGTCCTGCAAAGAAGATATAGATAAGAGTTCCTTTCCCGAGGATGGTGTATATACGTCCCGTATGTATCTCCTGCGCAAAGTTCCATAGCGACATAGGCAGAGAAGAAAGATTTTCGGGCATATGTAAAGCTGTCGTTCCCTTATAATACTCCACTACGAAAGGTTTCTCTCCAATATTATCGCAATAGCCCGATACAGCATATTTACCGAACGGAGGACCTGCAACATCTTCTGCCTTTTCTCCGGTGAAATAATCAGTAGAAATCTGTCTGCTTCTGTCCCACACATACATTCCGCTGAAAGAACCCGTAAGCCAGTTGCCACAGGAGTCTTTCTGCCACACATTAAGCCCCATAACACTGACAGGAGGTGTCTTCTCCAATTTCACAGGAACAGACCGGAGTGTAGCCAAAGAGAAAATACCTTCAGATGAAGACAGTAGCCAATCACCATATTCGGCATCATAGCGAAGCATACGCAGTCTATCGTTCCAGGCATTATCGCTGTCTGCAACGGTATATGGGATAGCCGGAGTACGGAAAGAAACAAGTGCTATAAGCACAGGCGGACGGAGACACCATCCTGTGAATGCTACAAACATAAGTATTATGAAACTATATCTGCCAAGTTTGTCGTGCCAGTTAAGTGACGACTTCATTAGCTGAATACTTCCTGTGGCTGTTTTACCGCTCATGCGGATTCTCTTTATATATTTGGGTAAAAGCCAGTATGTAATTCCGGTAAGACACAGCACTATCAGTATAACTGCAACAGCATCCATAATCAGTTTCCCAACTGTACCGAACATTTCTCCGCTATGCATAAGCCATACGGTTCGGAAGAGTGAAACCTTGCCGTCATAACCTTCAGGAGCTTTTAATTCTAATCTGCTGAATTCATTATAAGGACTGACGGAAGTATAGAGATACGAACGTCCCACTACTACCATGGTATCCCCTTTCAATACGAGGTCGGAGATACGTTCATGAGCCGAAAGTACAAGAGGTGTACTCTCCCATCCTTTTCCATCGTTCCTGTACAGGCCAAACTGTCCTGCAGCAAAAAGAGAGCCGCCCGGAGTCTGAGCCATAGCCTTGATGTTACGGAAATCAGCACCTTCCGGTAAACCTGCATTGAAATCAGACACATACAGTCCCGTTGAATCAGTCATCCAGATTCCACTCTTCCCATAGATAAATACTTTATCTTTATCCTTTATAGAACCTCGCAGAAGCCCCATATTCCATTTATTATATCTATAATCTGCCGGAAGAAAACTTCTGTCAATATTTATATCCGGCACCAGTTCACGATGATTTAGCAATATCCCACTCAGGCAAAACATAAGCATAAAGAATGCGAATATTAGGCCAAACCATTTATGATGTTTTTTCCACGTTATACGTTTCATTATTTGTATCAATATTCAAATCTGGTACAAAAATAAATATTATCAATATTTCACACAACAGGTAGCATATACAGCGAACGCCCGACAAACGTCAATACTACGTTCATCGGGCGTTGCTTATTCAGATTATTAAAAGATTAATTACATCTTAGTCTTTTCAAACTTGTTCTTTTCTGCCATCAGGATTTTTTCAAGTTCCTGTGTCTTTTCAGGATTTTCCTTAGCTACATTTTTCTTTTCAGAAGGATCATCAACTACATTATAGAGCTGTACTTCCTTGCTGTTGCCAAGTTCTGTCTTGGTCCAGAATTCCAATGCAGGCTTGTCGCTAGTCTCAATATACTTCCAACCGTCTTTAACGATAGAAAGCGTGTTGTTCAGGTTCTGTTGGATTACATAATCGCATCCCTTAGTATCTGTTCCAATAAGAGTGTTCAGATAGTTACGGCTGTCAGGAGCCTGTCCTTGAGGAATTTCATAACCTAACAAACCTGCAAATGATGCAAAGAAATCGACAGTAGAATAAAGTCCTTCCTGTACGGCTGGTTTAATCTTCTCCGGCCATCTTACAAGCAATGGAGTACGTGTACCAGCCTCGTATGCACTGTATTTGCCACCGCGATAATTCAGCATAGGAGTATGTCCGTTCAGCAATTCGCGAGCCTGATCCTGATAACCGTCGTCTATTACAGCACCATTGTCACTCAAGAATACAAAGATAGTATTATCGGCAATATTCAGACTATCAAGAGTATTCATAATCTCGCCTACTGTCCAGTCTAACTGAAGGATAACATCTCCGCGAGTACCCAAACCACTCTTTCCTGCAAATCTTGGATGCGGTACACGAGGTACGTGAACATCCTGAGTTCCCATATAAAGGAAGAATGTAGTGTCCTTGTTGCTTACGATAAAGTCTTTTGCTTTCTGTGTAATGATATCAGCAATATTTTCATCATCCCACAGTGCAGACTTACCGCCTGTCATCCATCCGATACGCGGAATACCGTTTATGATAGTATTATTGTGTCCCTGACTTGGTTTAAGCTTTACAAGTTCAGGATTTTCCTTACCTGTAGGCCAGTCTCCTACCTTATGGTCATAGCTGACAGTTATAGGGTCATTAGGGTCAAGTCCGTCCACACGTCCGTTTTCTACAAACACGCATGGCACACGGTCAACCGTAGCCGGAATAATGTATTCATAATCGAAACCTATATCCTGAGTATTAGGCTTGATAAGCCCGTTGAAATCAGTACCTCCCTTAGGGCCAAGTCCGAGATGCCATTTACCTACGGCTGCAGTAGCATAACCTTCTGCCTTGAACATGTCGGCCATAGTTGTACATTCTGTATTGATAATCAATTCAGAGTTACCCGGTGCGATACCTGTATTTTCCTGACGCCACGGATACATACCGGTAAGAATACCGAAACGAGTAGGTGTACTTGTAGAAGATGTTGTATAAGCATTTGCAAACTGAAGTCCCTGACTTGCCAGACGGTCGATGTTTGGAGTATGGATTTTTGTTGCACCGTAGCAACTCAAATCGCCTATACCGAGGTCGTCAGCTATAAGGAATACTACGTTAGGATTCTTCTGTTTGTTTTCCGATTGATTTTTAGAACCGCCACCGGAACATGCACTGAGCAATGCCGCAGCTGAAATCAATCCCAAGTGAAAAGTGGTTTTTTCCATAAGGTAAGATTTAGTTTAAAATGATATATGTGGACAAATATACGAAATATTATGAAAAATACATTAATCATACCAAGGGAAATAATATATTTTATTTATATACAGCTATTAAATAAGAATATTTCGATTAAAGCATACTCTATATACTTTCATTGTCTTTTAAAGTACAAACTTCTTCATGGCATTGTAAACCCCATCTTCATCTACAGATGACGTAACATAATCAGCCACTTCTTTGAGTGCCTGATTAGCATTTCCCATAGCAACGCCCAATCCCGCCTTTTCTATTATCGATAAGTCATTGCCTCCATCTCCGAAGGCCATTGTTTCATCTATGCTGATACCTTCGTGCGATATAATATCCAGAAGACCGTTACCCTTATTGGCATTTGTGGCAGTAATATCAGCGAAGTCCGGATACCAACGTGATGAAACACATCCGGAGAGGTACGGCATAATCTGCTTTTCCTCGGCTACAGAAATGACAGGCGTAAGCTGCAATATTCTTTGTTGCAGAATCTGTTCCACATTATTGTCTTCCCTCATATTGTGTACATTCAGCATCTGACGGAATATGCGGTCTGTTCTCTCATCGCTGTTGTACATGGTGAGATCTTTCTCGCCCACCACCATGCACGGGAATTTCATGCTGTCCGAAAACTTTATTACAGTCATGACATCTCCTTCAGGTACAGGTGTACACGATATTATCTTGTCTCCTGAGAAACACAAAGCCCCATTGGCAGTGATATATCCGTCTATCAGATGCTTTATTTCGTCAAGGTTGTTTATAAGAGATAAAGGACGTCCGGTGGAGATATAAATTCTGACACCTTTTGCCTTTGCCATTGAAATAGCATCTATGTCAGACTGTGGAATACGGTGGGTGTTAAAACTCACCAGTGTTCCGTCAATATCGAAGAATATAGCTTTTATCATATGTTATATCAAAATTAATTACGCAATGCACGCATGGCATTGAATACGGCAAGAACCGTAACACCCACATCAGCGAATACAGCCATCCACATGGTGCTGAGACCTACAGAGGCTAGTACAAGGACTGCTATCTTCACTCCTATCGCAAACCAGACATTCTCGCGGGCTATCCTTATCGTACGCCTTGAGATACTTATCGCCTCGGCTATTTTTGAAGGTTTGTCGTCCATCAGAACAACATCGGACGCCTCTATGGCAGCATCGCTTCCCAGTCCGCCCATAGCTATACCCACATCGGCACGTTTAAGCACAGGAGCGTCGTTTATTCCGTCGCCCACGAAGGCCAGAGTCTTTCCTTTATCTACAGACGAGAGAAGAGCCTCCACATGCTCCACCTTGTCTGCCGGAAGGAGTTCCGCATGGCAGATATCTATTCCAAGCTTGCCAGCCACATCCATAGCCACTTCTTTACGGTCACCGGTAAGCATCACAGTTTTACTTATTCCCAGCCTTTTCAGTGAAGCTATCGCCTCAGGGCTATCTTCCTTTATACGGTCGTTTATTACGATATGGCCGGCATATTCTCCATCTACAGCCACATGTATTATAGTTCCTATCCTATGACAATCATGCCATTTCACACCGATGCTGTCCATCATCTTCTGATTGCCCACACACACCGTACGTCCTGCCACATTTGCCTTTATTCCATGTCCGGCTATTTCTTCCACGTCAGTTACCGGGCAACCGTCGTGCGCCTCGTTTGGAAAAGCCGAACGAAGGGCTTCACCTATGGGATGTGTGGAGAAATGTTCCACATGTGCGGCAAGATGCAGCAACTCCTGTTCGTTGAACCTGTCCGAATGGACAGCCTCAACGGCAAATTCTCCTCGTGTGAGTGTTCCGGTCTTGTCGAATACCACAGTACCAATCTTTGAAAGTGTGTCCATATAATTGCTTCCTTTTATAAGGATACCACGGCGTGAAGCTCCGCCAAGTCCACCGAAAAATGTAAGAGGGACACTGATTACCAACGCACAAGGACAGGACACAACCAGAAATATCAGGGCACGATGGAGCCATAATGGGAACGATTCCATAAAGGCCGACGGTGAAAACAGCGGCGGAATAACGGCAAGAAACAGTGCGGCTATAACCACTATAGGAGTATATACACGTGCAAAACGTGTTATAAACGATTCGCTGCGCGACTTGCTGGCATCGGCATTTTCCATGAGACTGATGATTTTCGACACAGTGCTTTCTCCGAAACTCTTTGTGGTCTTAACACGGATAACTCCCGTAAGGTTTATGCAACCGGACATCACCTCATCGTCAACCGACAATTCGCGCGGCATACTCTCGCCTGTCAACGCTATGGTGTTAAGTGACGATGTACCCTCCACAACTACTCCGTCCAAAGGAACTTTCTCTCCTGGTCTGATAACAATTGTTTCGCCTACATTGACCTCCTGAGGAGAAACTGTAACGATTTTTCCATTTCTCTCCACATTTGCCACATCCGGACGTATGTCCATAAGATGCGAAATGCTGTCGCGGCTCTTTCCTTCGGCATAACTCTCAAACAACTCGCCTACCTGAAAGAAAAGCATAACGAATACAGCCTCCGGATACTCTGTCTCAGCACCGGGGAGGAAACCTATACATAGGGCTCCTATGGTAGCGACAGCCATAAGAAAATGTTCATTAAACACATCTCCTCCGGCTATGCCTTCGCATGCCTCTTTTAATGTCCCGTATCCGACAATAAGATAAGGCACAAGATAAACAAACAGTAACTGCAAGGTTGACAAGTTACCATGTTTCTCAATTATTGCCGCCACTATGAGCAACAACGAGGTGATTACAATAAGGGTAATCCTTCCTCTCAGACCGCTATGCGCATGATTGTGCTTATGGTCGTGTACATGTTCATTATTCTCTGTCATAATTCAAATCTTTCTGTTTCGTGACGCAAATATAAAATGGATTTTATACAACCTGGTTGCATAAACACTTTGCGGGAGTATATGCAACCGGGTTGCATAAAAACGGACAGGCGTACAAATGTACTTATTTTTTTATATCTTTGCCGCGATGCAAACAAACAATCAGAAAAGACGATGGAACCTAATGATTTAGCTGAAAGCCTGGAGCTTAAGGGAGTAAAACCAACAGCAAACAGAATACTTGTTCTGAAAGCCCTGAAAGAGCAGGCCTGCCCCGTGAGCCTTACCGACCTGGAGGACATACTTGCCACTATGGATAAATCGAGCATATTCCGTGTACTGACACTGTTTCTGGAACACGACATAGTACATTCGTTCGAGGACGGACGCGGAATACTAAACTATGAGCTGTGTACAAGTAAAACGGTTTGCAATCTGTCCGACGCTCATATACATTTCTACTGCGAGTCATGCAGAAAATCATTCTGCATGGATGATATTCCTTTACCCGAATTCGAGCTGAAACCTGGATTTACAATGCGCTCCGTATCGTTTGTAATCAAGGGCGAATGTCCTGAATGCGGCAGGAAGCACAAGAACATCATATAAATTTCTTTACTAATAAAAGATTAAACCAAGTATTATGAAGTATAAAGAATCGTATGGCATTTATCCGGCAGAAACGGCTGAGCACATTTCTCTGCTGAAATACTCCAAAAGCTCATGTGGAGTAGATTTCCTTCTTAATACGGCCGAAAGTTCAGAAAAGCCGGGATGGTTCAATCTTGAAAAACGGTATAAAACTGATTTCTTTGAGTTTTATTTCTTTCGTAAAGCAGAAGGCTATATGCTTTTGTCGGGCAGAAAGATAGAGTTGCACCCTAATATGGTACTTGTAGTATCCCCTTTCCAGATTCAGGAATGGCATGTCAGCCTGGACAAGTTGGACTATACATTCTTAATATTTCAGGAGGAGTTCATCAACAATTTCCTGTCCGACAAATACTTCATGTACAGACTACTGTATTGCTACCAGCATGACTATCCAACTTTTTTCGATATGCCGAAGGAAGATATGGCTACATACCTGACTATCCTGCAACAGATGAAAAGAGAGCTGCATAATCCTGTTGCCGACAGCTACCACATGATTGTGGCATGTCTGTATCAGTTTCTGTTGTTACTGAACAGATTCTATGCCAGGCATTTCAACCTTCCTTTCGCACCTCCACAGAACAATTACGCATACCAATACAAAGAACTGCTGGAAAAACATATTTCAGAGAAGACACATGTATCGGATTATGCGGAGATGATGAACGTCAGCAGGGTGACACTGAACAAGGCCGTAATGCGAGAGTTCGGTCTGTCGGCTGTACATCTGCTGAAACAGAGGTTGCTGCAGGAAGTGAAGAACGATATCCTTTTCTCCGACATGTCTGTAAAAGAGATAGCCTACCGCCTGCATTTCTCTGAGCCTAACCATCTGATGCGTTTCTTCAAGCAGATGACAGGACAGACCATCAGTGAATTTGTGGCATCAATCAAGTCAATATAATCAGTGTTACTGATTCAACCTTATTTTCTCATGGTAAAAATAATTCACTATGACAGGTTTCCCTTTCTCGGAACGTCCGTATGGGAGGTCGTTAACCATGTATGGGAAACCGTTTTGTTTTGCGAACATTGAAATCTCTTTTTCGAGGGACTCCCAGTAGTCCATCCGTTTCTTATTGTAGATTTCATCATATAAGGCATGGACATCCGGATGATTGTCTTTAATGTAACTCATGATGGTACCCTTGAATTGTCCCCTAAGATTGAGGTTTTCAAGCCATATCAAATCGGCAAAATCCCTGACACGCTCAATAATAGCTTTCACATCGGTAATACCCGGGAATATAGGCGACACGAAACACACGGTACGTATTCCTGCTTCATACACTTTTCTCATAGCCGCAATTCTCCGCTCGATACTTACGGCACGGTCCATATCCTTGCGGAACTGTTCGTCCAAGGTATTTATAGACCATGATACTGTAACCTTCGGGAACTTCTTCAGCAACTCGAGGTCACGCAAAACCAAATCGGACTTGGTACATATCATTATCTCGGCATTTGTACCTTCCAGCTCTTGCAGAAGTCTGCGAGTCATGCAAAACTCCTCTTCGTATGGATTATATCCGTCTGTAACGGAACCGATAACAATCCTCTGGCCATCGTATTTATGCGGATAGGTTATAGGTTTCCAGTGCTTAACATCAAGAAAAGTCCCCCATGGTTCCGTATGACCGGTAAAACGTTTCATGAACGATGCATAACAATACCTACATGCGTGAGGACATCCCACGTACGGATTGACAGAAAATCCTCCAACCGGCAAAGACGATTTGGTCATCACGCTTTGCACCTCTATTTCCCTGATGATTTCTTTTTCCATGCTTTTTTAATAAATTGTTCCGGTAATTCTTGAATCATGTTATCTTCACCCATAATAGGCAAAAGATCTTCTTTCATAAAAACAGGAATATTACATTTTTTTGCTTGTTCAGCTATATGTAATACCCACTCTGGCCTGGCATCAACTTTCCCTTTTCTTTTTCCGGTTTCTGTTCCTATAACAACCCAGTCAAACCCTCTAAAATCAATTTCGCCTATATCCTCAAAAAGAGGTTCAAATGTGGCATGATAATGTTTAGCCTTAACATGTTTCTTTAAATCTGTAAGACGTTTTTTCTCTGACGCTCTGGTTACAGTCACACCCATCCACACATTTTCATCGTCTGTTCTGAAATCAATAAGTTCAGGTCGCTTGGTCAATAATATGTAAGAATGCTGAGGATTAATAGATATACGATTGAATATTTCATTATTCCATTCTGTTTTCCAATCAGAGAAATCGCTCATTCCGGTGAGAAACCATACAT
Organism: Bacteroides caecigallinarum; assembly: GCF_016901995.1. Taxonomy (GTDB): domain Bacteria; phylum Bacteroidota; class Bacteroidia; order Bacteroidales; family Bacteroidaceae; genus Phocaeicola; species Phocaeicola cellulolyticus. Next base: position 38,160 of record NZ_JACJLE010000041.1, read on the forward strand.
GTGATTTCGGATTATCCATAAGATATAACTTCCTGCCCATATATTCCGGTTTTGAGAAATCATCAGTCATATGAAACCTGTTGCAGTTACACCTGGCATAACAGTAGTTACACCCTATAGTACAACCTATAACAATATTCATATTCTGAATCAGAGATTTAATACACACAGTCATATTACTTATATTTTCCTGCAAAATTAATCCATAATAAACACTGAAAATGTACCATAACAGCAATGAAAGATACCAATTTGATAAGGACAAGCGGAAATATTGCAGATAAGATGAAGAAACAGAGAAATCAATTAAAAACAAAAACGGAAGAAAAGGCAGACTACAGAAATGTCCGCCTATTCTTCCGTTATCTTATATCAGTTAATATAAACCAATATCTTATTTCACTCTAACCTTTACAATAACTTTCTTCAACTCCACTTCAGTCACACCCGGAGCATGAGCATCTTCAGGGAAGAAGATAGCGAACATACCAGGTTTTACTGTCAGATAGTCAGTAGCATGTCCAGGATAGAAAGTTACATCCTTTTCAGCATTATATTCAGCCTCAGCAAGGTCTGTTCTTGGCATATATCCCATAAGTTCAGTACCTGTAAGAGGAATCTGGATATCAATGAAGTTATTGTGTGTCTCGATTTTTGCATCATCCTTAGTCTTTGGTCTTGCAGCAGCAAAGTTAACGAACAGTTCGCCTTCTTTCAGCACTACCTTACCAGTTTCGTGAGCATTGAGGTCTGTCGATTTCAAGAATTCAATAGCCTGGGCAAAGAGCGGATTTACAGAGGCATACATCCCAATGTTTTCAAGTTTGTCGATAATCATAATCGTAATGTTTTTAATTCAGATAATGCAAAGGTATGAAAAATAGATAAAAAACGTCTATATTTAATATGGAAATTCCCAACTTCTCTAGAAAAAAGATTAAATCTAAAGGAACTCCACAAATTGTAATTTTTATATTTAAAATAATTAAATACAAACTCTATTTTTCGTAGTTTTATTAAATTTGTAATAATAATTTTTGTTTAGTGTAGTATTATTTCTGTGTAGCCGAAAAACGTAAAGGTTTTAATTCTAATAAAGATACCAATGTATTGGAAATACACCTTCTGAAAGAACAAGAGGGAAACTGTATTTCTGGACAAAAACAAGTTATAGATATAACAAAAC
>NZ_JACJLE010000042.1 GCF_016901995.1 Bacteroides caecigallinarum
CATAAAAAAAGGAGTACCGCTGTACTCCAACCTTTGTTAACCTTAAAATCTAATACTATGAAAAACACAGTACAAAGGTACGGACTTTCTGGTAATCTGCAAGTATTTCGGCCAAAAATCTATGCTTTATAACATAGTTTAATAAATAAAGAAAATGCTCCACGTTTGTTAACAACATGGAGCGTTTATGTTAATTGTTAAAAGCTTTATTTTCTATTGAGTTCTTCAATTTCTTTTGTAGCTACAGCCAAGGCTTCGTTTATATTGCTACAGATATTTTCTTTACCAAGGAGTTCATAGAATCCTGATTTCTCAAGTGTCTTATGTACATGCTCGTTTACACCCGACAGGATGACATGTATATTCTCTTTCTGCGACATGTGGCAAAGTGTAGTAAGGTTATGAATACCTGTAGAATCGATAAACGGAACCTTACGCATACGTATAATACGAATCTTAGGTCTGTCACCCAACTGCGCCATCAAATCCTCAAATTTAGTTGCTATACCGAAGAAATAAGGACCGTTAATCTCATACACCTCTACACCGTCAGGAATAATAAGATGCTCTTCGTGTACTTCCATATCCGATTCCTTATTAGGGTCAAGTTCGTTCTTGATAACAGAAATCTGAGTAGTTTCCATCACACGTTTCATAAACAGTACACAGGCAATGAGCAATCCCACCTCAATAGCCACTGTCAAATCGAATATTACTGTAAGAAAGAATGTAATAAGAAGAACTGTAACGTCCGATTTAGGATTCTTGAGCAATCCCATAAATACTCTCCATCCGCTCATATTATATGATACAATAACCAATACTCCGGCAAGACATGCCATAGGTATATACTGTGCAAGCGGCATTAAGAAAAGAAGTATCAGAAGAAGAACTATTGCATGTACAATTCCTGACACAGGAGACTTTCCTCCGTTATTGATATTTGTCATAGTACGGGCAATTGCTCCTGTTGCAGGAATACCTCCGAAAATAGGAGATACCACATTGGCAATACCCTGAGCTATAAGTTCTGTATTTGAATCGTGTCTGTCACCAATCACACCATCAGCCACAGCAGCAGAAAGCAAAGATTCTATTGCTCCAAGAACTGCTATAGTTATCGCTACAGGGAAAAGATTCTGTATAGCCTCCCAATTTATCGCAGGAACAGCTGCCGAAGGAAGCTCAGCCTTAATACTGAAACGATCGCCTATAGTATCAATACATGTGATTCCTGCATACTGCTTCAGCAAATACACTCCTACAGTAACCAGAATAATGGCAACAAGCGACCCAGGCACCTTCTTTGAGAACTTTGGAGTTATAGCTATGATAAACACACTGACTACACTTACTATGGCATTCCACCAGTTCACAGTATCAAAATGTCTGAAATAAAGCATCCATTTACCAATGAAATCTCCAGGAACCTTCTCTCCCCTGAAATCAAGGCCAAAGATGTCTGCTATCTGTGTAGTAAAGATTGTTACGGCAATACCACTCGTAAAACCTATAATAATAGGATAGGGGATGAACTTTATGACAGTTCCCAACTTGAATACACCTAATAATATAAGCAAGACTCCCGCCATCATAGTGGCAACCATAAGTCCGCTCAATCCATATTGCTGGATAATACCGTAGATGATAACAATAAAAGCACCTGTAGGACCACCTATCTGCACCTTACTGCCACCAAGGAACGAAATGATAAATCCAGCCACAATAGCCGTAATGATACCTTTCTCAGGAGTTACACCTGAAGCAATACCAAACGCGATAGCCAACGGCAAGGCTACAATGCCTACTATTATACCCGCCATCAAATCAGTCATGAAATCTGATTTACTGTAATTCTTGAGTGTAGAAAACAGTTTAGGATGAAACTCAACCCCTTTCATAAAACAATCTTATTTCTATTTATAAATATTTTTTTGCAAAATTACGTATTTTCTGCCATATAACATACTTTTATAACTATATAAATTATGATTTGAGGCTAAAAGCTTAAAAGATTATAAATTAAAAATTGTAATTATTACAAATTTGAATAAATATATTACATTTGCAGTGTGGAAATAAAACAAGAAGTCTAACCCAACAAAATAACTACAATTATGGAAAAAAGCATCAAAGGAACAAGAACAGAGAAAAATTTGGCAATCTCATTTGCAGGTGAATCACAGGCTAGAATGCGTTACACTTATTTTGCAAGTGTAGCAAAGAAAGAAGGTTACGAACAGATTTCTGCAATCTTCACTGAAACTGCAGATCAGGAAAAGGAACACGCAAAACGTATGTTCAAATGGCTTGAAGGCGGAATGGTAGAAATTACAGCTAGCTATCCAGCAGGCGTAATCGGTACAACACTTGAAAACCTGAAAGCAGCAGCTGCCGGAGAAAACGAAGAATGGTCATTGGATTACCCACGTTTTGCTGACATTGCAGACGAAGAAGGTTTCCCTGCAATCGCAAAAATGTATCGTGAAATTGCCGTAGCTGAAAAGGGACACGAAGAAAGATACAGAGCTTGCGTTAAGAATATCGAAGAAGGAAAGGTATTCAAGAAAGATGTTGAAACAGTATGGCAGTGCCGCAACTGTGGTTATGTACACGTAGGTACAGAGGCTCCTGAAATATGTCCTGCATGCCTTCACCCACAGGCTTATTTCGAAGTTAAGAAAAACAACTATTGATAACAGTTCCTTATAACATATAGATACACAGGTTGCCTTGGTAAAATGTACCTACATTTGCCACAGCAACCTGTTTTATTTTATACTATGACATTAAAAATACCAATTTTTAGGTATTGTAAATAATGATGGAGATTTCCATCTTTGTAAAATATAAAACAAATAAACAATTTAAGATTATGAGAATAGAATCAATCAAAGGACGTGAAATCTTGGATTCACGCGGAAACCCGACAGTAGAAGTAGAAGTTCGTCTTGAGTCTGGAATTACAGGTAGAGCATCTGTCCCTTCAGGAGCATCAACAGGTGAAAACGAAGCTCTTGAACTGCGCGATAACGACAAAAGCAGATACGGCGGTAAAGGCGTACTGAAAGCTGTAAATAACGTAAACAATGTCATTGCACCTGCACTTACAGGTTGGTCCGTGCTGCAACAGAGAGCTATAGACAAGAAGATGCTTGAACTGGACGGCACAAAGACCAAATCAAAGCTTGGAGCAAACGCAATTCTAGGCGTATCGCTTGCTGTAGCAAAGGCAGCCGCAAACTATCTTAACATCCCTCTCTACAGATACATTGGCGGTGTGAACACATACACTTTGCCTGTACCTATGATGAACATCATAAACGGAGGCTCTCACAGCGACGCTCCTATAGCCTTCCAGGAATTCATGATTCGTCCTATAGGTGCAGAATCCTTCCGCGAAGGACTTAGAATGGGGGCAGAAGTCTTCCATGCCCTTAAAAAAGTACTTCATGACAGAGGACTCAGCACTGCAGTAGGCGATGAGGGTGGATTTGCACCTTCACTCAACGGTACAGAAGACGCTCTTGAATCAATAATCTCTGCTATCAAAGCCGCAGGCTACGAACCGGGAAAAGACATTATGATTGGTATGGACTGTGCTTCGTCAGAGTTTTACAAGAACGGAATATACGATTACACAATTTTCGAAGGAGAAAAAGGAAAGAAACGTACTTCTGACGAACAGATTGACTATCTGGAAGAATTGATAAACAAATATCCTATCGACTCAATAGAGGACGGTATGAGCGAAAACGACTGGGATGGATGGAAGAAACTTACAGAAAGAATCGGTGACAGATGCCAGCTGGTTGGCGACGACCTGTTCGTTACTAACGTGGAATTCCTCTCAAAAGGTATAGAAATGGGATGCGGAAACTCAATCCTGATAAAAGTAAACCAGATCGGCTCGCTGAGCGAAACACTCGATGCAATAGAAATGGCACACAGACATGGCTATACTACTGTTACATCACACCGCTCCGGAGAAACAGAAGATGCCACAATAGCAGACATCGCTGTAGCAACCAACAGCGGTCAGATAAAGACAGGTTCTTTGAGCCGCTCGGACAGAATGGCAAAATATAACCAGCTTCTCCGTATCGAAGAAGAACTTGGAGACCTGGCAAAATACGGATATAAGAGAATAAAATAACTTGCCCATAATTCAACGATTATCACCTCAAAACAGCCGGATTTCGGTAAAAAATGAGGTGATAATCACTTTTTTTGAAAAAAAATCGGTCAAAGTATTGCAAGTACGGAAAATTGTTGTACCTTTGCACCGCAATTGAGATATAAAACAACTCAAAAGCCGAGAATAATTGGTGCGTTAGTTCAGTTGGTTAGAATACATGCCTGTCACGCATGGGGTCACGGGTTCGAGTCCCGTACGCACCGCTTACGAAAAAAGACTGAAATAAGAAAGTCGAAGACAATATCCTCAAAGTCAGTAACTTTGGGGATATTTTTTTGTTATACCACGACAGATGAATACCCCGTTGGAAGTCGAAAATTGGACAAATCGAGTAACCAAATCGTAACCAAGAAAAAAAACGGGAATTTTGGTTACGACTTCGTAGATATGTCGTTGATTTGTCGTTGTTTACGTTCAATTTTATCGACACGCCGTAACCTAAAATCCTGAGCAGAAAAAGGAAACAACCGGCACGTTTACGATTCATTTCATGAGGATACACGACAATGACCCTCAAATGTCTGTTTCATAGCCGCCAAGTGTCCGCCTGTGGATTGCGTCAAGTGATTGTCAAACAGTATTTTTGCAACAAAAAACTTAAAAGCGCATGAAACGGAACACATTCAGCGTACTTTGTTACGCAAGGAAAAGGGAACAAGGAAAGGACAAGCAATATCCTATCATGGTTCGCATCACCATTGACAGCGAACAGGTACAGTTCAACTCACAGTTAATGGTGGATAAGAAGATGTGGAAGGACGGTGGCGTAGTCGGTCGTAGTGCGACGGCGGTGTATTTGCGCACGCAGATAGAGAAAATCAAGACCGACATTACCCGCATCTACGAAAAGGAAATCGAAAACAACCGCTACCCTTCACCGCTGAAGCTGAAGAACATCTATCTGGGCATTGAAACGAAAGCCAACACGTTGCTGACCGTGTTCAAGAAGATGAACGAGGAAAAGCGGAAGGAAGTGGGCACGTCGCTCTCACAGAACACCTACAAGAAATACGACCTGACATACCGCCGTATGGAAGAATACATTCAGTTCAGGTTCAGGAAAGAAAAGTATAAAGACATTCCATTGACGGAAATCAACGAGGAATTTATCAACGGCTTCCGCAACTTCCTGCGTGTGGACAAGAAGGTCGGCCACAACGCCACCTCGAAGATGATGCAACTGTTCAAGAAAGCCGTTACCCGCGCAAGGAACGCCGGTCTTATCCAGTTCAACCCATTCACGCAGCCCATCACCTTCGTTCAGGTGGACAAAGGCTTTCTGACAATGGACGAACTCCAGAGCATTATGGACAAGGAGATTGAAGTGGAACGCCTGCAACGGGTGCGCGACGTCTTTGTATTTTCCTGTTGGACGGGGTTGGCGTACATAGACGTATATCTGCTCAAAGACGAACATATCCAGAAGTATCTGGACGGCAACTATTGGATTATCTCCAAGCGCCATAAGACCGGTGTGCCCATCAACGTGCGCCTGTTGGACATTCCCCTGCGCATCCTGCAAAAGTACAAGGGTAAACAGCCCGACCACCGCGCCCTGCCCATGCCGAGCAATCAGAAGATGAACGCATATCTGAAGGAACTCGCTGATATTTGCGGAATTAGGAAGAACCTGACCTATCACCTCGCAAGACACACATTCGCCACAACCGTTACGCTAACTAACGGAGTATCAATAGAATCCGTATCAAAAATGTTGGGACATACTAATATTCGCACTACGCAAATCTACGCGAAGGTAATCAACCAGAAAAGCGGCAGCGAGATGGAAGCCCTTTCCGACAGGCTGCATGTATCCATGAACGCATTATAGAAAGGAGGACAAATATGAGAACGATAGAAAGACAGCTTAGAGCCAGACAAACGGCGGTGAGTCTGAACGAAAAGGAATTGAGCAGACTGATGAAAGCCACGTTTGACACACCGCGTTTGGAACAGGTGCGTGACCTTTTCATCTTTTCGAGCTTTACAGGCCTGCATTACCAGAACCTGAAATCCCTCCGTAAAGAGAATTTCCACAACAAGTACGGGCAGAAGTGGATTTTCATGGTAAGGGAGCAGACCGACGCTTTCATCCACATTCCCCTGCTGCCTGTCCCACAAATGATATTGGAGAAGTACAAAGTCCGGTTTGCCGGAACGGATGAACTGTTGCCCGTCCCCAGCAACCAACGGCTGAATGTCTATCTGAAAGAGATTGCGGAACTCTGCGGCATCGAAAAGAATATGACCATGTATCTGGCTTACCATACGTTCAAGGATACGATAACGACAAAAAACGGCATATCCACCGGTACGGTATGCCGCATGTTAGGGCGGTTCGACCTGCGCGGCCGCCATGCTTATGTTACCGACCGCATCATCAAGCGCGAAATGGACAGAGTGGCGCGTAACTGCACCCCGTTTGAAAAAATTGCGGCGCAATACATCATGACAACCAATAAATCCGTATATTGTCCCACCAAATAAAACGATACCCCTATGCTACACAGAGGAAATATCATCATCACCGGGCTGGAGGACATCAACCGTCACCCCACAGTCAGCGTCAAGTTGGAGAACGGCAACGTATGGCTTACTAAGCACGAGCTTGCCCGCCTGTTCGGAGTGTTCATCCAGACGATAGACGCCAATATGCGCTCCATCTTCAAGTCGCGCATCCTGAACGAGAGCGAGGCAACCATCACGGAGAAGCAGGATAAGCGATACGTTACCTACTATAATCTGGAGGCCGTCATTTTCCTCAGCTTCCGCATCAACACCTATTGTACGAAGCTGTTCCGCGAATGGGTGCTGAACTCCCTGTGCGAGTACAAGCGGCTGAAAGAGAAGCAGCCCGAAGTCCTTGTCGTGTTCAACGCTTCGGACAACCAGACATTCATTTCATACAATTAAGTAACAGGAAATATGGCTACAAACAAATCGCAGATAGAAAAGTGGATAACGGCGCAGAAAAAACATCGGCTGTCCGACACCCACGTACAGATGGCGCGTGAACTCGGTCTCAATCCCGATAAGTTAGGCAAGATAGACAACCATCGGCAGGAAACATGGAAAGCCCCTTTACCCCAATTCATCGAGGACATCTATTTCAAACACTTCAAGAAAGAACGTCCCGATGCAGTGAAGCCTTTGAAGCAAATCCTGAACGAACTGGAGGCGAAGAAGGAAGCAAAGAAAAAGGCGAAGGAGGAACGCTGCCGATTGAAGGAGAGTAACGAAGCCTGAAAACTGAAATCCCACAAAAACGGGGCTTGTCCGTGAAATAAACCGGGCAAGGCTCGTTTTGTATCCTCCAAACCCTTATCTTTGGGCAGAAAAAGCCCCAAAGATGATAGAAGACCTCCACATATCCGTCCCTCTTAGTGAAGTACCCGAAGCCCAAGTGGGCAATTACTTCACCCTCTCCGAGATGCCCGGCGAGTTCTTGATAATCCAAAAGCCCGACAACACGTTTTATTTCCTGTGCAGCCGGGAGTGCGACATCGTGCGGATATGCGAGTCCTTCGACTGGTACATCGTGTCGAAGGACGCTTTCAACGACCGCCTGAGCATCGGCATCGGTCTGGCTGACAAGGAAAGCATCGACGGCGAGGTCTATCGCGTGCAGGACGAAGCCACGCTCTCCCTTTGGCGCGACATTCTCCGCTTCACCTTCGACAGCGATTTCGTGCGCCGGTTCTTCCCCTACAACACCCGTTTCAAGGGCAAGATGCGCATCGACGGCGCATTGTGCTTCTATATCCACGATTATTACCCCACGCGCTGCAAGGGCATCGCTGTGGAAGACCGTAAAACCAGCAACTTGGTTTTCCGCTTCAAGGAAGGACAGCAGGCAGCTCTCGTCGCCAAAATCTTCTCCCTTTGCATCGCCCGTATGCCTTTCTACAAGGAAAAGGCGGCCAATGCCGTACTTATCCCCATCCCGGCGGCTACCCGTGAGCGCAACGCCGCCCGTTTCGCCCGGTTTTGCAGCCTCCTTTCGCGTCGCCTGAAAATCACCGACGGCTTCCGTGCCACATGGATAAGGGAAGACCGTGAGCAGATGAAAGGCACTCACGGCCTTGACAAGCTCTCCAACCTCATATTTCATCCCATCTATTTTCAGGGACGCGATGTTTTTCTTGTGGACGACATCGTGTCCACCGGCGAGAACTTCACGCAGATGAAACGCAGGCTGATGCAGCTTGGAGCCAATTCCGTTACCGGCCTGTTCTTGGGACGGACGGTGAAAACGGGGAAAGAATAAAAGGAACATTTCACAAAGTCGGACAACCTAAAGTTCTGAGTTGGAGAGGATGATGGCGGATTCCGCTGATGGTATGACATTATTGACAACGTAAAACAATGATAAAGATAGAATCATTCATATTGTGCCTGCTTTTCCCTATCATGGCTTATGGTAAGGGAAGCGTGAGGGATACCGTAAGGATTCAGGTTCATAAACAGATGTATGAACTTACCATGTCCGTGGACTCCGCTAAGGGCGGATGTGCCCAAAGCCCGGTTATCGTGTCCGTGAAACTTGCCAAGGGAGGGAAGCCAGCGGGAGAAAGCGTCTTTCCGTTAGCAGGCGACTGTCCTGATGAAGAAGATATAAGCATTGAAGGCTCGGACAAGGGATTTACAATCAAATGTCCGTACTGCGAAGGTTTCTACCTTTATATCGGCTATGCCCGATTTGGATATTCAGAAAGGCTGGATGATTTTGTTTTGGCGGGATACAAAGAAGAAATTATAGACAGGCTGTTTCCTGAATCGGAAAGTAAAACCGTGGAATACAAGTTCCGCCCTGAAAAGCCGCTTACTTTATGCGCTTTTTCAATCCAGGCTGTCAAGAATTTGATACATCAGAACATAGCTCAGGAATACGAAATTGCTCAAACCCGTACCGGTTTGTATCCGGTGTTCGGTTACTCTTCCAAGAAAGGCAAATTGATGTGGATAGGATGTCCGGTCGAGTTTGTGATACATAACATAGGTAAAAACAGGCTGTCAGTGCTTGATCATTCTTCTTATTACGGCTATGCCCATGAAGTTATTTATAAGCTTGATAACAATCCTTCCAAGAGATGGAATAGCGAACTCATTTATAGGAGTGAAAGCGACTCTATAGGAGATTATCTGGATTCTGCGGAATCCATTTCTCCCAACGAATCCAAACGCTACATTATCATGCCACGGATTTTTGTTTATAAGAATCCGGAATTTCAGAAGCTGTTTGAGGATACGATTGCGGTCATGGCACGTTCCCATAAGGAATCCCGTTGGCCTGTTGCCCCTTCTTCGCTATCCTCTGACCAGCGGAAGTTCCTCAAGGAACTTATTTCCGGTGATTCCCTGAGAGTCCGTTTTTATTCAGATTCATTGCATCGTCATCATGCGGTAAACATTCCTCTTGATACTGACAAGAGGCTTTCCTCATTCTTCTGATAAATGAAAAAAGGGAATATTAATTCAAAGACTTTAATTGCTATATGGGAAAGAAAAATGAGAAAAGCCAATACCATAAAGTTCACGATATACTTCTTGCTTTTCGCTATTATTCTATACTTTGAATATTATGCGATAGAAATGCAAGAGGGGGAATGGATTGCCCATGACGACCGCAGACCTTTGACAAGCATGATGGCACTGATTGGCATTTGCCCCATTTATATATTGTATGATATAGTGATACGCAATACGTTGTGTCGGTTGTCCGCTCTTTTGCTGCAAGCTGTTTTTAACCTTTGGAGCCTATTATGGTTTAGCACACTGCCGACGCTTGGCACATACGAAGCGGAATATGAACGCACAGGGGTACTGCCGGAGAATATGATACCGTCTGATGAAAACAATTTCTATTTTTGTTGGACTGTTGGCGCAGTCATCATACTTTATCTTGTGGTGGCAATGACAATCTCGTATGTTATGAAACTATATGCCGGAAGCAAACGATTTACAGACAAATGGACTGGCAGCAGACAACCATGCAACAAACATCTATGAGAATACTTTTTTGTCTTATATTGCTATTGTTACCTTCCCTGATAATAAAGGGGCAAACAGGACAAGATTCTATCATCTTTCATGGGAATATAGTGAACGACATGGAGGAGGAAGAGGATATTGTAGCGCAGTACAGGTACAATCTATTTTGTAAAAGTAATCCACAAAACAGGATTCCATTAGATACGACTGTTTTTGCAATCAAGTGTTTGAGAGGAGATACTATTGTTTTGGAGGTGTTGGAAGCGTCTCCGTTCCTTTTTCAAGTGGAATGTATCGCAAACAGCGATGCCCAGACCGATATTCATATTTGGAATTTCCCCAAATCGTATAATGGTTGGCATCTTGGTGATAATAGGACAGAACATCTGCCCGTAAAAAAAGGGGATTACCTTTCAACATTAGTCGGAACCTATCAGCAGACATTACATATCGCAGGCGAAGAGCTTGTATGGACGATGATGAAACTTGTCGCTGATGGCACTTTTGAATATATCGGTAATATCTTTAACCTGGACAGAGAAGGTGGAAATTATCTTATTGGAAGATGGTATGTAAACAAAGATACCCTTGTGTGCAATGTAGAACCTGAATTATTCCCTCCGCGAATACAAAGGCGTTATGACGGACAGATTCTTTGTTTTCGTTATCCTGCATGGGAAGAAAATAGGAAAGAAGCTTTGAGCCATGGCATCGTTTACAAGTTCTTAATACGCAAGACAGGTTTGATTGAGATTGATGACAAACAAAGAGTATTCAAAAAAATAAAGCATCGGTAGCTACCGGATATGATTATACCCCAATAGGTCATTAGACTTTAGGTAGATTGCCTGCTTATGTTTTGCAGCCTCCTTTCGCATCGCCTGAAAATCACTGACGGCTTCCGTGCCACATGGATAAGGGAAGACCGTGAGCAGATGAAACGTAGGCTGATGCAGCTTGGAGCCAACTCCGTTACCGGCCTGTTCTTGGGACGGACGGTGAAAACGGGGAAAGAATAAAAGGAACATTTCACAGAGTCGGACAACCCAAAGTTCTGAGTTGGGCAACTCAGCTCGGTGAGTCGGGCAACTCAGCAAAACGAGTTGGGCAACTCACGGAAACGGGTTGGGCGACTTGCAGGCTTGGGATAAATGCCAAAGAATACAATATTCCAATCCCCGACCCAAGCAGCGGAATGTAAAAGCCCGTCATTTCCGTCGGCAAGCATATCCCCGTTCCCTTTGGGAATGGAAATACCCTTGCCGCCTACGCAAAACCGTAGAAACATGCCGCATGGTCAAGCGTGATGAACCCAATCATCACACCATATCCCATACGCCACCTTTCCTTGACCGGTTTTGTCGCCAAGGTAGGCTTTTACGCTTGTCCGACCCGCCCGTTATTGCACGTTGCCGCCTTCGAGGGCGGAGTCGAAGGCATTGTAATGGTCGTCGTCATGCACGCTCAATGCCGCCACGAGGCTGTTCAACGTGCGCACGGCATCCAGCCGCTGTTCCGGCGAGCATTCCTCCGGATGGCTCAATACATCAATGGCGCAGGTCAGATGCGCCTTCGTCTGCTGCAAGGTGGACACATCTTGGATGGGAAACAGATAGAAAAGTTCTTCATCGGAAGAACGGACGATGCCCTTCAGGGCGGTAGCTTGTAATTCCATATCTTTCGGGTATTAACAAATGACGTAACGCTGCCGGCCACCGCACCCAAAGCATCGCCAAACGCTTAACACGAAGTGAACCGGCAGGTTACGTCAAGGTATAACCTACCCGGTTCATTTACCTTCGTGTTTTGAAATTGGCGATTTCTGGATGCCGGTAAATGAACAACATTACCACGATGCTATTTGCACCGCTGGCACAAAGGTAAGAAAATAAAGCCAATAATCCATTGCCATCCTTAAAAAACCTCCTTCGGAAAAGTCCATTGCGGAGAGAAATCAACGTTCCTACGGTATGTTTCCCTTGCCGCTTTCATTCCCCATCACTCCACCATGCGCGATTGAAAGGTTGGATGGGCTGACTTATTACGTGCGCAAAAGTAATTTCGGGTTTTGACGGACAAATCAAATTTTTTAGGCACAATCTCCACACTTCGCAGGCTCAGGTAGTATTCCACCGAAAAAATTTGCTTCTGCAAAACCCTGTCTTTTGCCCCGCTTACGAAATAAGTCAGCTCACCCAACTCGTCAATGCATAAAAAAAATGTCGTGATTATGAAAGCAACAAGAGAAACAAATGGAAATAAGTCGCTTCCCAATCTGCCTCTGCATAAATTCTTGGGAGTGGCGGCAAGGTTCATCCTTGCGGCACTCTGCACATCCTTGTACGGCGGCTCTCTTTGGGTGTGGTTCATCGGGTCGTGGCTGGTGTGGAACTTCCTTGCGGGTGTAGTACGTTTCCTGTGGGGCTGCCTTGTGTTCCTGTTGGCATTTGTTTCGCTTGTCGCTTTCATGGTCTGGGTATTAACACTCTAAACTCACATCATCATGGAAACAACAGACATCTCAAAAAACGTGTCGTTTACCGGACACCGCTCCGGCAGGATAAGCCAACCCATGCTCACCCTTTTTGCAGGCATGGTAACGGAAATCAAAAGCCTGTATGCTTCGGGATGCCGTAATTTCTTCTCCGGCATGGCGGAAGGCGGCGATTTGGTTTTCGCCAAGGCGGTCTTGGCGGCAAGAAACGAATTGACCGACATTCGGCTGGTAGCTGCCATCCCGTTCCGGGAGCAGTCCGCACGCTATTCCGACATGAACAAGAGGCTTTACATCAGCCTGTTGGAAGAAGCGGACAAGACGGTTGTCCTTTCAGAAAGCTATCACAAGGGCTGTTTCCACCGGCGCAACGACTTTCTGGTGAAACATGCGGCAATCATGCTCGCCTATTGGGACGGACAACCCTATGGCGGCACATACTATACGGTAAAGAAAGCTATCGAAGCAGGTAAGAAAATCGTTAATCTCTATAAATGGAATCATTATGAAACGGTACAGCAAGACTGTCGCACAGCAGTGCAAGTATTATGAAGTGGATAACATTTTCGTGTACATGGTAGAAACTTATCAGAACGGTAATATTACCGTCTTTGAGAAACTCTTCCGGGAATTGTGTAAAGAAGCGAGAAAAGATTTTATAGACTTCCTTCTCAGCGAGGTGGAGCCTATATATTGGAGAGAAATTCTAAAAATCATGGTCTAACATTATAATCTTATGTAATATGGATAGAAGAAAACTTTACTATTACAGTCATATCGTAAAAAGGCATTTGAGTGATATTAAGGAACGCATCAGATTGTCAGAGAACGACATGGAGAGAAGCTATTACCAAAGCAGGTTTGCAGCCCAGCTAAGTATCTACGCCGAAGCTCTTGCCGTAAAGGAAAAGCATCTGGAGAGATATATCAGATAGAGGTACGAGTTAAAATAGTATGAATTGTGTGTGCATGGGATGAAAAAAATCCCTGCACTCCTTTTCCCAATAATTTTAACCACATAAAAGAGAAAGGTGTATGAAAACATTATCCCAAATGACAAAAGAAGATAAGTTACAGGCTTTAACGGAATACCATGCTTGCAGGCGTGAGCGGCACATTGTTTCCCGCTATATCCGGGCTATCCAAGAAGATGACAAGGAACAGACCGCTTATTTCGAGAGTTTCGGCGAAAGCGTGCATCACATCGTGCTGAACGTGAATACCTACGAGCGCAGGCTTGTTTTTGGCTATGTGGACAAACAGTTCAACGAATACGGATGGATAAACGGCATGTTGCCCATCGTGGAGGAAATACGGTTGGACACATCCAACGTGATACACATCGGCCAGTCCGTGAATGGCACGTATGCCGTTACGGTGAGCTGGTGTACCGGCACGGCAGGAGGCGGTAGCCACCCATCGGTATGGGATGAACCCATTTCCGACTACAAGGAAGCGGTACGCACGGGAATACATCGGCTGGAAGGGCATTACACTTATGCGGAACGCCACTCCCTGACAGACAAGGGAAATTACAACCCGAAGTATATCCGCAAGTTGAAAGCCGGATTGCGGGAACTGAAGTTACGCTATACCGCCCCGCAGCAGTTGAGCCTTTTTTGATTATTCACCTATAAATATATAATGTATGGACGTAAAGATTGAAAGCATGATTTTCGGGTGGGACGAGCGGATACCCGAAGTGTTGGTAAAGTTCATCAATTCCGTGACGCTGACAAAGGACGAACAGGAGCTTCGCGAACTGGTGAAAGTATTTGCACAAAGCAAGGAGTTCAACCGCTTCTTCGCTTTCGGATACGGGAGCAGCCACTTTTGGCTCAAACAAAGGATGGCATCTGACCCGGACAAGTGCATGGAGAACCGCTTATTGATTGTCGAATTTTAAGGAATTGTATGATGGTTACAAGAATGACAGAAAACGGCGTTTCGACCTGCCGGGCAGCAGGAACGGAACAATTCGAGAAATTCCAGACTGGTTTTGGGAGAAGAAAACGCACGCTTGTGCAGTACGATTACAGGGCATCCGATGGGGAATTGTTCTCCTGCGTGGCTCCGACTTTGGAGGAATGCCGCCGCAGGCGCGATGCATGGTTATCGGAAAAGGAAAGAAAGGAGGCCGGCAATGAATGACGGTTACGAAACGCTGATAATCACATTTAGCGAACCCATCGAGGTTTTGGACGGTAGGTTTGAGGACATCGACACATGGGGCGTGGACAGCCTGAAGAAGTGGGTGGACGATTACGAGACCACACGCTTCACCCCGATAAACGGCTATACGGCAGTCATCACATCCGAATACAACATGAAGCCCGTAAGGGAATGGTTGGAACATTACATGCCCATAGTGGAAATGAAGGAATTGTAGAGGGATGATGCGCTTGCAGAAGCAGCCCGCCGGAACCAATCCGACGGGCTGCAACCGTTTCACACCACAGGCATGTCAGTCCGTTTCCTCGCCCCAAAGCTCCGTATCAGTCGGGGCATGGCGTATGGCACGCCAGATGCAACAGCCGGTTACGGCAAGAAGCGTCAAGTAAGCAATGGCAAAACAAAGCATAGCCGTCAGTATTATGGAGCAGGCTGTTCCGGGTTCTCTACTCCTTCTTCCGTCTCGTTGTTGAACGAAAAGCTCTTGGTTACCGTCTGGTTAAACGAATCCACAATGTAGATGTCAATCGTCTGCTGGTCTGTGCAGAGCGACTTGTAATAGAGCCGGAAGGTTTCGCCCGGCAACGGGTAGAGGTCATTGGGCTGCAGCACTGTACCGTCCTCCAGACGAAGCTCCCCCTTGCCCGTAGGCTGGAAATAACGGATGAAATACTCCGTTTCCTCGTACCGCCCGCTGCGTACCAACTGGCAGCGTATCTCGGCTTCCCCGCCTTCCACGATGGTGGTCTGCACCGGCAGGGTTGCCAAATCAAACTCATACACCTGCTGGATGTCCAGCTTGTCGGAACAGGCGCAAAGCAGCACGGCGGCGACCAGCGCGAAGCCGACGGTAAAAATCAGTTCAGTCATTCGTTTCATTTTCTTGATGATTTATTAGTCCAATATGAATTTCAGTCCCACCCCGAACTGGAAGTGGAAATTTCCCGTATCGCCACCCCACAGGCAGCGTTCACGCGCATGGAGCAGCAATACCGTCCGGTTGGTAAGGTAGGTTTCTATCTCCAGCGATACCGCACCGCCATAGACGAAAGCGTCGCCGTCCGTGATGCGTGCCCCGTCATGGAGCAGGCTCTCGCCCCAGTTCACCGTTTCATAACCCGCCATCGCCGAGCCGCCCACGTAGCAGAGGAACACTTTGTTCGCGTCCGAGAGGAAGTTGTAGTAATATCCCCCTTCCGCCGTGAACTGCGACACCGGCAGGCGCGTGTCCTTGTACGGGTGGTACTTTTGCAGGTACTCCGCACCGAACACCCACTTGCTGCACCCTTTCGTGTACGAGTCCATCGACAGCCCGAAGTGGTAGCCCAGCTCATTGCGCCGGCTTGCCGAATGGAAGCCGTCAGCCATGCCCGCCGTCAGCCGCAGCCCTTTCATGCCCGGCAGACAGCGTTGCGCCTGCACCTTGCCTGCAAGGACAAGGCACAGCGCCATGCCGATTAGAATAAACACCGTCCGTTTCATCCTACTTCACCTTCAGTTCGTTGATGACACGGGCACGCACCAGCTCGGCATTGGTAACCGTGAACTGCTGATGCCGCCCGCCGTTCTGCTCGTTTATCTCCACCACCAGTTGCTTGTCGTCCGGCAGGGTGAACTTGGGCAGGGTGAACACCGTGCGCTCCCGGCTCTTGCCGCCGACCTCCGTCACGTAGTTATAGGCACGCAGCGGCACAATCACCTGCTCTTGGATGGCGGTGCGTTTCGCCACTTTCCGGTCCACCACCTTGAACGACACGAAGTCCACCGTGAACGGCACGTTGGAGGAGTTCTTCAGTTCCGTATGGAAATAAAGCAGCCCGTTGTGCGTGTAGATGCCTTTCAGGAGGTACTGGATGCCGAAGCGTTTGCAGCCGATATGCTTCACCAGCCGCTTGTCGTCCTTGTGGATGGACTTCATGATGAGCCGCACCAACAGCGGCGACTCGCTGCCCAACTCCTTCAGGTACACCTCCTGCGAGTTGTTCGGGCGGTTCACCGCCTCCCCGTCGTGCAGGAAGTCCTTCATCTCGATGTTCAGCTTGGTCGGCTCGTCGGCATACTTCACGTTGAAGGTATAGTAGCTTCCATCCTCGGTTATCACCGCCAGATTGGTTTCGCGGGAGAAGTCGCGCAGGGCGGCCTTCACCCGGAGTACGTTCTCCGAGCCGTCCGCCTTGCCCGCGATGATGTCGGCGGAACCCAAGTCCACGTATTTGATAGTGGCGGGGAAGATGATATGCACGGTCTTGTAAAACGTAACCTCCAGCGCATACGGGGGTATCATCCGGTCGAAGGTTATCGGGCGCGTCAGCCCGTCGAACAAATCGCCGGTGGACGGGCTTCGTTTCACCCCGCCATCATCGGAAGTTGCCGGAACAGCCGTTTCTTCCGTTCCTTTCAAGTCGGTTTCTTCCACGACCCTTTGCGCTTGGGCATGGGTCATTGCGGCCATGAGAGCCGCCATAAGCATGATTTTCTTCATTTTTCCTTGTGAATAATAGTGATACATAAAATTATTTTTTGGCCATGAGCAGCACCGCGTGGTTCGCCTTGAGCGTTACCTTGACGGTGCGGAACTTCGTGGCGAGGTATTGCGACAGCCCCTGCATCGCACCGCGTCCCAAGTCCGAGGCCAGTTGCGCCCCGGCATCGGTGGAGATGTTGATGCTGCTGCCCATCGTGGAACCCATGTTGGCCGCCATTTCCTTGAGCGCGGTCAGTTCCTGCGACCCCGGTACGGAGATGCCTTTCATGCCGCCCATGTCATATACCTCCAGTTCCACCGGCACGACCGTCCCCTTATAGGCGATGGAGCTGATGGTCAGCTCCATGCGCTCCCCGTTGATGCGTGCCGTGGCGGTCAGTACGGTGTTGGCCGGTATATACATGCCCCCGACATCGACCGGTTCCAGCAGGCGGATTTCCGCTTCCTTTCCGTCGCTTACCGTGACCGTGCGCCGGATGCAGGCACGGATGCTGTTCCGGGCCGATACGCCTGTGTTGTCCGACACGGTATGGAACCCCAGATTGTGCGGACGGCTGTACCGTTCCATGAACTCGGCATCGGACATCGGTTGTGCCAGCATCGACACAACCTGTTCCGCCACCTGCGTGACCGGGCTGACCGTCCTTTTGTCCGTTTCCGTTACGGGTACGGACTTCGCTCCGCCACCCTCTTGCGGCAGGTAGCGCGAGGCCATCTCGTAGGATTTCTCCATCAGGCGGAGCTGCTCGTCGGCGGTTTCCTTTGCCTTGCGTTCCTCTTCCGCCCGGCGTTCCAGCTCTTGTATGCGCCATTCCAGTTCCAGCGTTTTCTGGTCGTCCTCCGGCTCCGGCTGCTCGTAGAAGCTGCCAATCTGCCGGTTGATGTCCCGGTAGGCATCCGCCGAGGTGCGGATGGACGACCCGCCCGATGATGCAGTTTCTTCGGTCTGGAACACATCTTCCACGGCCTCCCTGTCCGTATCATCCTCCGCCACCGCCAAGTCCTGCAGGGTGCTCATCTTCTCCCGCTGCTTGCGCTCGAAGTCCTGCTGCTCGTAGGCGGCACGCTTGTCCGAAGGCAGGTTCTTCTCCTCCGGCATGGGCACTTCCACGTTGAAGCCGTCGGGCAGGCTCTCCCCTTCGTCCGACGGTGCGAATATCAGCCACATCGCCACGCCGAAGACAAGGAACAACAGCGGATAGACCAGCATCTTCCTCCGTTTCCGGATTTCTTCGGGAGTCAGCGGTTGGGACTCCTTCCGCCCGAGTTCATTCTTTTTTGCCGTTTCCGGCTGTTTTTCCGTTTTGTTCTCTTTCATGTTTCCTGTCATGATTAAAATGGATACTGTCTTTACTTATGCCCGGATGCAGTTCCAACTGCCGCATCCGTTCTATTCTCATCTGCTCTCCCCGGCGTTTGCCGATGTTGTATATCGACGACACGGTGATGTAGATGGAGAGGGCGCTGAATCCCACGAGCATCGCCACCACCACGATGAGCCGCACATCGGGCGACATCCGCCCGCACACGTAGCGCATCCCGTCGCTTATCCGGTCAGGGATGTAATGGAGCCACTTTCTTGTCTTTCCCATACGCCTTTACCTTTCTATGGTCCGTAAATCGCGGTTCTCCAGAATGGTGAACTGCTCCATCGTGAAACCGTGAGGATTGTTGTCCGACCGCACCGAGTTCAGCAGGCGGCAGCGGGTTACAAGACTGCGCTCGGTGATGTTGCTGCTCCTGACGAGCGACTGGCGGGCATAGGTCGTCACGATGTAGGGGTAACGCTCGAAGTCGCACGCCACGCTGTCCACCCGCACGGTCTGGTTGATGTTCGCCGAGATGATGCGGTTGTAATATCCCTTCTCCTCCCAATCCTTGTAGTAGCGGAAGGCGCTCTCGTCGCACAGGTACAACGCTCGGCGGATGTTCCCCTCGATGGCCGCCTTGTCGGGCGAGAGCGTGAAGAACAGTTCGTGGAACCGCCTCACGTGTTCCCGCGCCTCGACCGGACGGTTCTGGGAGAGGTCTTGCGAGAGCGCGAGGATGAGCGACTTGCCGTTGTCCAGCACGTAGATTTTCTCCCGCTGCTTCTCGGCGAAGCTGTATGAACTCCACAGCGCGTAACCCGTGACCAACGCGCACAGCACGACGAAGGCTATCGCCATCGTGCGTATCTGCCGGAAGCTCGTTTCGATGTTCTTTAATGATTTGAATTCCATTTTCTTTTATTCTTGTTGTTGATTGTTGAATCATTTGCCCCGCAGCTTGCCCGCGACATGCCCGGCACCAGCCCCGGTAGCCGCTGCCGCCACTTTGCCGGTCTTGACGGCGGAGTTGTTCACCTGCTTGCCGTAGTTGCCAGCGCCCGCCGCCTGTATCACCCATGTCGATACCGTCGGGATGGTGAAATACCCCACGATGGCGATGAGCATGAAGATGATGTAGGCCGAGTTGTTCGTGTCCGGCACGAAGTTCGGGTCGGTCAATGCCGCGATGTCCTTCTCAATCATCAGCGTCTGGATGCGTGCCAGCACCGAACTGAACAAATCGGAGATGGGCAGCCACAGGTAGATGCTGATATACTGGCATATCCAATGCACCATCGTGCTGTGGAAACCGTCATACACCGAGATGGCGAATGCCAGCGGCCCCAGGATGGAAAGCACGATAAGGAAGAACGTCCTCAGCGTGTCCAGTATCAGCCCCACCGCCTGAAAGAGCAGCTCCAGAAAACTGCGGAAGGCGTTGCTGATGGTCTGCTTGATTTCATACTTTCCGCGCTCGATGGCCATCCCTGCCATAGTCTTCAACTCGGAGGGTGTCCAGCCCAAGTCCTCAATCTGCCGCTCGTATTCCTCGTCGCTGACCAGATAGGCCGTTTCCGGGTTCCGCACCAACGCCTCGTATTCCAGTTTCTCCCGCTTCTCGGCGTACTCCTCCATGTCGAGCGTCTGCCCTTGCAGGATGCCGTGGCAGCCGGTGACGATGGGACTCATGATGCCGTTGATGGTTCCCAACACGAAGGTGGGGAAGAACATGATGCACGCCCCGATGCAGAACGGGCGGAACAGCGGATACACGTCTATCGGCTCGGCGCGTGAGAGCGCCTGCCACACCCGCGAGGCCACGTAGAACAATGCGCCCAATGCCGCCACCCCGGTAGCCACGCCCGTGATGTCCGAGCAGAGCGGCATCATCTCGTCATAAAGGCTGCGCAGCACTTCATGCAGGTTGCCGAATGTACTTTCTCCCGTCATGGCTACCAGTATCTTTGGTTATCGGTTCCGTACAGGTCGAGCACGCGCCGCGTGTCGTTCTTCTCCTTTGCCCGGAGGTACGACACGCCGATGTTGCGGTTCGTATAGTAGCGGACTAAGTTGCGGTGGTTCTTCACATCGCGGTAGATGCGGTCTATCAGGTCCATGCGCTCCTTGTCCGTCATCGACAGGCCGGTCTGCGTGACGACCGTCTTCAGCTCGTCAAGCATCCCGCTGCTTTCCTCCAGCATCTTCGTGTAGCCGGAGGCGATGGCGGCCAGTTCGTCCGTCGTGTAATTCTCGTCGGCAAGCATCTTCTGGAACGAGTTCACGTAGATGTCCGATATTTCCCCCACGAGCAGCACGGTCTGTTGCACCTTACGCGCGTCTTTCACCAAGTTATGTACCGACTTGAGCGCGTCGTAATACTTCTTTCCCTGCTCGTAAATCTTGACCGTTTCCTGAAAGTTCTTCACCATGTTCTCAGCGGTCGTGGTGGTCTGTATCACGTTCCGCGTGGTGTTCACGATGCTCTGCGCGAGGTTCGACGGGTCAAAGGTCACCCATTGCGCCCGGACCGTCGTGGCGGTGCAGAGCAAGGCCGTAAGGCAAATTGCTATTGGTATTCTTTTCATGTCCGTTGATGATTAAAATGTCCTTGTCAATATTCGTATTCCTTGCAGTCCCGTACATACACCCCTTCCGAGGCGAGCACGAGCCGCTCGTTATCTTCGTCATAGGCGACCTGCACCCTTTCGGGCAGTTCCGCCCACGTTCCCTGTCCGTTCCGGTAGAGCGTGGCGGTCAGCACGGCTCCCCAGCGGTAGGCGAGGGCGATGCGGTACGTGCGCCCTTCGCGGTACACCCTGACCGGGGGCGACTTGCCCCGGCTTTTCCACCGTCCGCAGATGCGGTCGAGCGGGAACAACGTGGCATATTCCATAGGCTCATCCCTCCCTTGCGTTCCGTTTCTCCTCCGCCAGCCGCTTGATGGCCAGCTCGATGTTGCCGCCGAGCTTCTCCGCCATGCGCTGCACCTCCACTTTCTCGCTCTCTTCGGTGGTGTAACAGAGGTATTCCTCCAATGAGGTTTCCGTCGCATACACCGCCGACTGCACGCCGCCCAGCCCGAACCACACCTCCTTATACTTTCGCGTCGGGTCGTTGGACATGTTCACCGAAAGAATCTGCCCCTTCTCCTTGTCCGTCAGCCCGAGCAGCGTCTGTATCTGGTCGAACTTGTTCAGGTATTTCCGCTGGTCAAGGAGAATCTTGCAGTCCGAGTTGTTGATGATGCTCTCCTTCACAATCGGCGAGGAGATGATGTCCTCCACTTCCTGCGTGACCACCACCGCCTCCCCGTAGAACTTGCGGACGGTCTTGTAGAGGTAGCGGATGTAGTCCGCCATGTTCGCCGAGGCGATGGCCTTCCACGCTTCCTCGATGACCACCATCTTACGGATGCCTTTCAGACGGCGCATCTTGTTGATGAACAGTTCCATGATGATGATGGTCGTGACGGGGAACAGGATGGGATGGTCCTTTATCTGGTCGATTTCGAAGACGATGAAGCGTTTCGTCAGCAGGTCAAGCTGCTTGTCCGAGTTGAGCAGGAAGTCGTACTCGCCGCCCCGGTAATAGGGTTCCAGCACGTTCAGGAAGCCCGCCAAATCAAAGTCCTTCTCCCGTACCTGCTTCTCCTCCAGTATCCGCCGGTAGTCCGACTTCACGAACTCGTAGAAGGTGTTGAACGAGGGTTCTTCCACTTCCCCCGAGCGGATGCGCTCGATGTAGAGCGACACGGCGTTGGACAGCGCCACCTCCTCCGAGCGCGTGGCCGGTTCGTTGTCCTTCTTCCACAGGGTGAGCAGCAGCGTCTTGATGCTCTCCCGCTTCTCGATGTCGAACACCCGGTCGTCGGTGTAGAACGGGTTGAAGGCTATCGGGTGCTCGTCGGTGTAGGTGAAGTAGATGCCGTCCTCGCCCCCGGTTTTCTGGTGTATCAGCGAGCAAAGCCCCTCATACGAGTTTCCCGTATCCACCAGCACGATGTGCGTGCCCTGTTCGTAATATTGGCGGACAAGGTGGTTCATGAAGAACGACTTGCCGCTGCCCGAACCGCCCAGCACGAACTTGTTGCGGTTGGTGGTGATGCCACGTTTCATCGGCAGGTCGGAGATGTCCACGTGCAGCGGTTTGCCGCTGATGCGGTCTGACATCTTCAGCCCGAAAGGGGAAAGCGAGCTGCGGTAGTTCGTTTCCTCCGTCCAGAAGCAGACGGCCTGCTCGATGAAGGTATAGAATGATTCCTCCGCCGGGAAGTCTGCGGCGTTGCCCGGCATCCCCGCCCAATAGAGCGTGGCGGCATCCACCGTGTCGTGGCGCGGTTTGCACTCCATTGCGGCAATCTGGCTGCCCGTGTCGTTGCGGATGACCTTCACTTCGTCCGGGTTGTCCGTCCATGCGATGACATTGCAATGGCAGCGCACCGAGGTCAGCCCATAGGAATGCGCGTCGTTCAGGTACAGGTCTATCCATTCCTTGTTGATTTGGTTGCTCCGCGAGTAACGGGAGAGCGACTGCATGTTGCGTGCCGTCTTCTCGAAGCGTTGCAGGTTCTCCGCGCTGTCGTCGATGAAGAGGTACTGGTTGTAGATGTGGTTGCATGGGAGCAGCAGCCCCACCGGGCTGGCGAAGGAGAGGCGGCAGTCCGACCGGTCTGTGGAGAGCCGTTCATAGCGGCTGTCCGTACCGACCCGGCCCGGCAGCGCGTCCAGTTCCGAGAGCGTATAGACCGACAGCCGTTTGTCGCCGATGCGCACCCCGTCGTCGCCCAGTTCGATGTCCTCCAGCGTGCCGGTGTCCTCCAACGACAGGCAGAGGTATTTCTCCAGCAGGCCGGGTTTTTCCTCCGTGCCGGTTACCTCGTCGCCCGACAGACGGCGCAGTCTGACCAGTCCCGTGTCGTTTACAATGCGGGCGAACTGCCCGGCGGCATCTAAAAAACGTGCCGCCGTGTCCCGGTTCACTTCCTTTGGGATGATAAAGCCCCGGCACAGCGACGAGAAGCTGCTCTGCATCCGCATCCGCTCCTTGGTCGTCTTGGTCAGATACAAGTAGCAGCAGTGGTTCAGGAAAGGCCGTTCGTTGAAGTGCAGTTCATAGCTCCGCGAGAGGAAGCCGAGCTTTTCGCCCTCCGTTCGGCTGCGGTAGTGTTCCTTCACGAACCAGTCCTGCTTGTGTACCACCGTGTAGTCGGGCAGCACCTTAACCGCTTTGCACCATGCCGCATGGATGGCGGCATATTCGGCAGAGGTTACCGTGAACAGTTCGGGAAGCTCCACTTCGAAGGCCACGGTGATGTCCGCGTCTTTCGAGACGATGCAGTCCGACTCGACGGCCAGCAGCGGGAACTTGCTTTCCAACGTGGCGGCTTTCAATGTATTTCTCATAGGCTTCTCTTTGGGGTGAATAACTTCCGGACGCTGGTCCGGTTTATCAGGTAGCGCGGGTGCTGCCGTTTGGCGAGCCGTTTCATCAGCCCGTGTTCGCCGTACTTCGCGTTCAGGCGGAAGGTGAGCCACACCAAGGCCGATGCGGATACCGCACCAAAGGCGATACACACCCATTGACCTGTTCCTGCCATGTACATCACGATGAACACCACGAACACGGCAAGCAGTCCTCCGGCGAAGATGAACAGGTATTGCGCCTTCAGCCCCTTGAACTCCGCGCTCTGCCCGATGCCCTTGTTCAGTTCATATTCCATAATCCTATTCTATATATTATTTATGTATAGGGATTAGAGGAAGAACGAGCGCAGGATGGTGGCGGCGACTATCAGGAAGATGCACGCCCCGAACCACGAGGCGGCGGTCTTGCTCGTATCCGGGTCACCCGAACTGAACTTGTTATATACCTTGATGCCTCCTATCAGGCCGACCACCGCGCCGATGGCATAGACGAGTTTCGTTCCCGGGTCGAAGTACGAGGTGACCATCTGCGTGGCTTCCGTGATGCCCGCTTGTCCGTTACCTTGCGCATAGAGCGCACCGGCTGCCATCAGGCAGGCCGCCATGAAAAAGATTCTCTTTGTTGTGTTCATAAAAAGTTGGTTTTATGCGGATAGACCGCTGTTAAACAATGTCGTCAATGGAAAAATCACCGGGTACGATACGCTCGGCGGGAGGCTCCGGTTGCCGTATCCGGCGGTAGTCCGCCAGATGCAGCTCGATGAGCGAGGCGATGCGCCGTTCCCGTTCCGCGTCCCCGGCGGTGAGCTGGTCGAACATCGGCGTGCCCTTGAGTTCGGCAAGTGCACGTCCGGCCTGCTGCCGTTCTGCTTCGGTGGCGGTGCTGTCATCCATCGCCATGCGCACTGCCAACCCCATGTCCTCGAAACGGAGGCCTGTAGCTTTGGGAGCATAGCCTTCCAGCATTTCATCTTCGTCTATTGGAGGCTCACCGGCATCCGTTTCCCGGTATTCCATCGGTTCGTCCTGCCCTTCCACAGGTTCCAACCCGCCTTCGGCAAAGAGCGCGTCCAGCTCGTCGGCGGACACCACCTTGGGGTATCGTTCCGATTCCGTTGCAAAAGTACCCGCTTCGCTTTCCGGTTTCACGGTTTCTGTTTTCTCGGGTACTTGTGGCGTGGAGTGGCACAGGGAAAATGTGCTTTTGCCTAAAATATCTTCCGCGTCGGCTACTTTTCGGGGCAGTGTTTCCTCGCTTTCGCGTTGCCTTTTCCGGCGTTCATGCCGCTCATACAGGAGATAGGCGGCTGTCCAGAGCAGGTAGCCCACGACGCATAACGTGATAAAGGTTGTCATAGATGGATTGTTTTCTAAAAGATTCCCGTATTCCGTTGCTCATATTCGCGCTCGATGTCCCCCTGCCAGTCGGCGAAATGCTTCTCTAACACGTTGTCCACGTAGCTGAACAGCGATACCCGGTTGCCTCCGATGGTCTGCACGATGCGCTGTATCCGCTCGTGGAACTCCTTGCGCAGGTAGATGGTCTTGCCCAGCCGGGCGCATACGGGCGACTCGTGGATGAACAGGCGGAGGTATTCGCTCTCATGGGCTGGCTTGATGTCCGGCTGTTCCGTCTGGCGGGGTGCGGGCGTTTCCGGCTCCACCGCCAGAGGGACGGCCAGAGCGGGCTGTTCTTCCTTGAACGAGGCGACGATGGAGCTTTCGTCCACTTCCGTCAGACTGATTTTCTTCCGTTCCCCCATAGCTACCTCCCGATAATGGTGAGTATCTCTTCCGTTATCTCCCGGATATGGCTCCCCTTGGCGAGCGTGCCGTCCACCGGGAACAGCGTCGAGCGGAACACCGCCTTGTGTTCCCCCGTCAGTTCGCGCCGGAACCGCTTGCTGTCGGGCAGGAAGGTCTGTAGCACCTGTAGCCCCAGCTCCCGGATGATTTCCTCATATACCCTGTAGAGTTCCGACTTCTCGCGCCCGTCCACCATGTTCCACAGCAGGTACAGCCCCTTGATGTTCGTCTTGCCCGTGTCCATTAGCGTGTCCTTCAGCTTGGTGGCGAAACGCAGTGTGCTTTCCATCACCACCCGGTCTGCCGCGATGGGCGAGAAAATGTAGTCCATGTTCGCCAGCGTCCGCAGCACGCCGCCGCTGTTTACCGTGCCGGGCAGGTCGAAGAACACGATGTCCGTGCCGGGCAGCTTCTCCAATAGTCCTTCCGCCTTTTCCACGGCATCCTCCGCCGTGCCCTCGATGACCGGGTAGGCCTTCTTGCCGATGCGTTGCAGTTGGCGGTAGGCCATCGCCTTGTAGTGTTCGTCCTCCATGACGGTTTTCAAGTCGCGCTTGCGCATTTCGGCGATGCTGTGCTGCGGATAGTCGCAGTCCACCACCGCCACGTTCAGCCCTTTCACGTAGTGCAGGTAGCTGGCCGCCAGCACCGTCAGGGTCGTCTTGCCCGCCCCTCCCTTCTGGGTGGAGAAGGCGATGTAAAGTGTTTCTTTTTCTGTTGGCATAACCGTTCCGTTTCAAATGATGCGGCAAAGGAAAAGAGAAACGGGAACGGTGGAAAAGGATTTCACGCTTCGGGGCGCGAGTGGCTCGGCTTTGGCGTGGAGTGGCTGGCTGGTTGGTCAGACATCTGATTGTCCGGATAGTCCGTTGGACATCCGTATGATTGCCGGGTGGAATGGCTGATGCACCGGTGGCTGATATGGCTGGCTGTTTGTGTCATTAGCCGCTTGACGGGTTGTCCGGTTCTGCAACCGCCCGGTTGTCGGTATGTTTGGTTGTCGGTCTGATTGTCCGGTTGGCTGTCCCAACGTTGCAACGGAGGTGCTGGCTACCGTCGGAATCATCCTCCGGGCAAAGTGGCTGTCCTATGGCATAATATGGCCAGTCGGGGTGTTGTGCTGCAAACGGCTCCGCTTCCTACCTTTGCAGCATGAATCCGTTGGCGTGGTCGGAGGCTTTCCGTCTGGTTATCGTCCGCTTTCCCCGAAAGCGCTTTTCTCCACCGGTGGGGAAAACGTATGTTCGCCAGAACATAGCAAGCTGTGTTTTTTGCAGCACGCATCCGCTTCTGCCGCAAAAAACGCTTGCCCTTGCAGGGGGCGCAATTTGGCTCCGAAGTCGCAAATTGTAGGGATGGGGCATAACGGCGGCACGGCCACGGACGGGCAGGTTTCACCTTTTAATGACAGCAAGCATGAATGAACAGCAACAGCACCCGAAAAGAAGGAAAGGCGGACGGACACCCAAGTCCGCGCCCGCCTTCCACCGCGAGACCGTCAATCTCGACGCCGCGCAGCACGCCCGGTTCCTCACCCTTTACGAGCAGTCCGGCCTTTCGTCCAAGTCGAAGTTCATCGCCGCGCGTATCTTCGGCGACGGCTTCCGGGTCATACGCACCGACCGGGGCACGATGGAATATGTGGCCAAGCTCACCGCCTTGTACCAGCAGTACCGCGCCGTCGGGGTGAACTACAACCAGGCGGTCAAGGAACTGCACGTGCATTTTACCGAGAAAAAGGCGTTGGCTTTGCTCTACAGGTTGGAAAAGCTGACCCTCAAACTGGTGGCGCTCAGCCGCCGCATTGTCGGACTTTCAGAAGAACTCAAAAGGCATGGTGGCGAAAATCAGCACGGGTAAGGACTTGTACGGCGCGTTGGCCTACAACCAGACGAAGGTAGAGGAAGGGCATGCGAAGATATTGGATGCCAACCTGCTCCCGTACCCGGAGGACGGGCGTTTCCGCATGGGCGAAACGATGAAGGCTTTCACGGCATGGCTTCCCTCGCACTTCCGCACCGAGAAGCCGGTCATCCACATCTCGCTCAACCCGCATCCCGATGATGTATTGACCGACGGGCAGCTTGCCGCCATTGGCAGGGAGTATATGGAGAAGTTAGGCTATGGCAACCAGCCATTTTTAATTTTTAAGCACGAGGACATCGACCGCCACCACATCCACATCGTGTCCCTGCGCGTGGACAGCGGGGGCAGGAAGATTTCCGACCGCTTCGAGCACCGCCGGAGCAAAGAAATAACCGGGCAGTTGGAACAGAAGTACGGGCTGCATCCGGCAGAGGGGCAGAAGAAGGCGGAGGAGTGGAAGCTCCGCCCGGTGGATGCGGCGAGGGGCGACATACGACGGCAGATAGCCGATACCGTCAAGCCGTTGCTCAAGCTCTACCGTTTCCAGTCGATGGGCGAGTTCCGGGCGTTGCTCTCCTTATATAACATAGGCATGGAGGAAGTCAGGGGTGAGGCGGGCGGACGCGCCTATCACGGCATTGTCTATACGGCATTGGATGCGGACGGGAACAAGGTGGCGACCCCCATCAAGTCGGCAAGGCTGGGCAGGATGGCGGGTGCGGAGGGCTTGCAGCGGCGCATGGAGTGGTCAGCCTCGCGCATCAGGACGGACGGTTGCCGCGAGCGGTTGCGCCCTCTGTTGGCCGGGGCATTGCAGGCGGCAAGGGACGAGGCGGATTTCCGCCGCCGTCTGGCAGCCATGAACGTGGACTTGGTGCTACGCCGCAATGAATCTGGCAGGATTTACGGGGTAACCTTCATCGACCACACGAGCCGCACCGTGCTCAACGGCTCACGGCTGGGCAAGGACTTCTCCGCCAATGTGCTGGAAGCGCGTTTCAACCCGCAATCCGAACCGGTCTGCAAAGTACAGCCCCACGTGGCAACGCCTGAGCCGGAAACCGGTACGGACGGTAAGGTGCTGGGAGGGCTGTTGTCCGTCATTGAGCCGGAAACCGGTGCCGTTCCGCGCTATCCGCGCCTGCACAAGCCTGACAAGAAGAAACGCCGCCGCAGGTACGGGCGGCAGGACTGAATGCAGTCCGGATAACATTCAACCGAATTTCAATCACCGTTAAAACAAGTATAACTTATGTCACAGGAAGATGATTTGAGAGGGCTGGCCAAGGTCATGGACTTCATGCGTGCCCTCAGCGTATTGTTCGTCATAGTCAATGTATATTGGTTCTGCTACCCCTCGATGAAGGAATGGAACATCGACATCGGGGTGGTGGACAGGATACTGCTCAATTTCCAGCGGACGACCGGGCTGTTCTCGTCCATTCTTTGGACAAAGCTGTTCGCCCTTGTGTTCCTCGCGCTCTCCTGCTTGGGGACGAAAGGCGTGAAAGAGGAAAAGATTAAGTGGCCGCATATCTGGGCGGCGCTTGCCGCCGGTATCGTGCTGTTCTTCTTCAACTGGTGGCTGCTCGCCCTGCCGCTGCCCCTTTCGGCGCGTACCGGTTTCTATCTGCTCACCTTGTCCGCAGGCTACGGCTGCCTCTTGGCCGCCGGGGTATGGATGTCCCGACTGCTCCGGCAGAACTTGATGGAGGATGTGTTCAACAACGAGAACGAATCTTTCATGCAGGAGACACGGCTTATCGAGAACGAGTATTCCGTCAATTTGCCCACCCGTTTCTGGTACAAGAAGAAGATGTGGCACGGCTGGATAAATGTCGTGAACCCCTTCCGGGCCTCTATCGTCTTAGGGACTCCGGGCAGCGGGAAATCCTATGCGGTGGTCAATTCCTACATCAAGCAGCAGATTGAAAAGGGTTATGCCACCTATATTTACGACTTCAAGTTCCCGGACTTGAGCACCATCGCCTACAACCACCTGCTCCGCCATCTGGACGGCTACAAGGTCAGGCCGAAGTTCTATGTCATCAACTTCGACGACCCCTCGCGCAGCCACCGCTGCAACCCGCTCAACCCGAAGTTCATGACCGACATCTCCGATGCCTACGAGAGTTCCTACAACATCATGCTCAACCTTAACCGGACTTGGGCGGCCAAGCAGGGCGACTTCTTCGTCGAGTCCCCCACCATCCTGTTCGCGGCCATCATCTGGTTTTTGCGTATTTATAAGGACGGCAAGTATTGCACCTTCCCCCATGCGGTCGAGTTCCTAAACAAGCCCTACGAGCAGATTTTCCCCATCATGTCCTCCTATCCCGAACTGGAGAACTACCTCAGCCCTTTCCTCGACGCATGGCTCGCCGGGGCTGCCGACCAGCTCATGGGGCAGATTGCTTCGGCCAAGATACCGCTCTCGCGCATGATTTCCCCGGCACTCTATTGGGTGATGTCCGCCGACGAGTTCTCCCTCGACATCAACAATCCCGACGAGCCGAAGGTACTCTGCATCGGCAACAACCCCGACCGGCAGGCCATCTACGGGGCTGCACTCGGACTGTATAACTCGCGCATCGTCAAACTGGTGAACAAGAAGGGCAGGCTGAAAAGCTCCATCATCATCGACGAGCTGCCTACCGTGTTCATCAAGGGGCTGGACAACCTTATCGCCACCGCGCGCAGCAACAAGGTGGCCGTGCTGCTGGGCTTTCAGGACTTCTCGCAGCTCATCCGCGACTATACCGACAAGGAGGCGAAGGTCATCATCAACACCGTCGGCAACATCTTCTCCGGGCAGGTGGTGGGCGAGACCGCCAAGACGCTCTCCGAACGCTTCGGCAAGATACTCCAGAAACGGCAGTCCATCTCCATCAACCGCAACGATGTGTCCACCTCCATCTCCACCCAGATGGACAGCCTGATTCCGCCGAGCAAGATTTCCTCGCTGACGCAGGGCATGTTCGTCGGTTCGGTGGCGGACAACTTCGGAGAGAAAATCGAGCAGAAGATTTTCCATTGCGAGATTGTGGTGGATGCAAAGAAAATTGCCGAAGAGGAAAAGACCTACCGGAAGATACCGGTCATCACCGACTTCCGGGATGCCGACGGCATCGACCGCATGAAGGAAATGGTACAGGAAAACTACAACCGCATCAAGGAGGAAGCCCGGCAGATTGTCGCCGACGAACTGGAACGTATCGGGAGTGACCCGAATCTGAAGCACCTGCTGGAACTGAACAAACAGGCATAGGCTACTTGTTCCGCCGGTATTGCTTCTCGTCGTCCGTGTCCATCTTCCGCAGCAGGACTTCCCGGAGCCGGTCGATGAAATAGGTGCGGTCGTCGCCTTTCCGACGCCGCATCCGGGCATAGTAGCTCGATGCGTTCTTCACATCCACACCCAGTGCGCTGCACACATATTCCACCACTTGCTTGAGCGTGATTTCACCGTCATTGAACAGCTTCAGTTCATGGCAGGCATAAAGCAGTTCAATAAGATGGATGGCATCGTCAGTCCACAGCACGGGAGGCCCGTCGCCGGGCGGACGGGCTTCTCCGTTTCCGGAACCCGTCCGTCTTTTTTCCATTCGTTCCATCGTGTTTTCCACATACATGATAGCTCCCACCACATGGCAGTAGCACACCAGATGGCTCTGCCCGTTGTTGTGGTAGCGTTCCCGCAGGACGGTCAGCCGGAACTTCGTGTATTGGAGATGGAGGAACACGCGGGTGTGGTCGCCGTGTTCCTCATGCAGATGGCTGAGGTGGCGTATGAAATCGTCGCTTGCCTCGTTCAGCCTTTCGGTATCGCAATCCCCTTGTTCCAGTAAAAGCAGGTAGGGGCACAGGTAAAATACATCCATTTGAAACTATTTTATCGGTTATGAACGGCAAAAATAGCGGTGTACATGGATGTGGCAGTTCCGTTTTTCGCCGGAAATGCCGTCATTCCCCCAAATAGAACTTCCGCCGTTCCTCGCACAGCTCGTCGTACAGCTCCTTGTGCAGCTCGCTGGGGCTTTGCTTCATCTGCCCCGTGCAGAACTCCCAGAACCGGTTGGCCGACTCGAAACCGTTCTTCTCGGCTATCTCCCTGAGCGGGCGGTCGTAGTGGTATTTCAAGTCCCGCCGTATCTGTCCGATGCGCTGCTCCCGCAACCATTTGTTGGCGGACTGGCGGTATATCTTGCTGAATTTCTCGCGGAAGGTCGATGCGCTCATGCAGAGCATCCCCGCCAGTTCCTCCACGCTGTTCGTGCGGTAGCTGTAGCGGTTCACCTTCAGCCGGAACACGGCGGCATACAGGGGCTTCAGCCGTTTCTCGGCATATTGCAGCTCCGCCTCGGTGAGCGGTGTGGGCTGGAGGCTCATTTGCTTGCGCCGCTCCACGAAAAAGTAGTCGCACACCTCGTTGCACATATTATACAGGGGACGGGGGATGCGGGTCTGGTACAGCACGTCGCACAGGTAGAGCATCTCCGGCGTGCGGCAGGCTTTCCGCCACGGCTCCACCAGTCCGTGCAGCAGCCGGTTCTGCACCTCCGTGTCTTCCGACAGGGCGAGCAGCATCAGCAGCGGGCGGCATCCGGGAGCCGACACATCCGGCAGCGCGGGCTGTCCCGTCAGCAGGTCGAGGAGGTGGTGGCATAGGTTTGTGTCCCGCGCATAGGGTTCCAGCGCGAGGTAACGCTTTGGGGTACGGGCATTCAACAGCCCTTTCACTTCTTCGCACAGGGCGGCGGTGACCTGTTCCAAGCCTGCCGGGGCGGTGGCGGACAACAGTTCGATGAAATTTGTTTGCATAAGAGATATGTTTTTATTGTTTGATGAATCCGTAAAGATAACCGGTTGCCCCTGCCCGGTTGTTCCGCTTTCCGCCGGAAATGCCGCACGGTAGGAAAAATTGTGTTCACGGCAAATATTATTTCACTATTTCCATAAGCAACAGATAGAAAGTCGCCAACTGGACAACGAGGGAAACGACATAGATGCCGTAGTAGAGCAGATACCTTTTCTCTTTTTCGAACTTGGCGAAATACTTCTTGTATTTGTCGTTCTTGAACAGAAATATTTCATTGATATAATATGCGCATATCCCGAAGACTACGAGTAATGAAATAAGAATGATTATGTATTTTTCAAAAGCGATTTCAAAAATGCTCAATAATTCCACCTTGAAAATCTTGATGCAGGCAAGGTAGACAAGACTGAATATCCAAAAGCTGATGGTGATTGGGGTGCTAAGTGCCAAATCACTGATATAGACATCGACACCTTTAGCCATTCCGGCTGCTTCTTGTCGCTTATTAAGCGAAATGCATCGGTTTATATAGCGGTTGTTCCATTTCGAGAGGCTTAGCCAATGGAAAGGATTTAGCATCCTGTTGAAAATGAAGAACAGTAGCTTATAAGTGCAGTAATAATTGATATTGTAATATTTCTCCAATAATTTCATCATGCTTAATAAATAATGATGCATCCTTTTTCCACCTTGTTTTACGATTCCAAGCCAAATATCCAGTAACATGCCAACAGGTATAGCATGAGAAACACGATAAATCCTACTCGAAAAAAGTGTCATTGATGACGGCTTTTCCGGGTAGAGCATCCGCCATTATCTCAATGCACCTAATTACCATGAAAACAATTCAGCTAATGCTCATCCATATTTCTTTCCTTTTCTCTTATCCCTTCTATCTCCTTATAAGTATCGTCCACGAACTGCCGGGACACCCTGCTTGCCTCCTTCGCATGTTTCTGGACGATGGCGCCTATCTCATGATAAACCCAGAGGGCGGCTATCCCTACCGCGACTACCATCAGTATCTTCTTCATCGGTTTGTAGCGCAGCAGATAGCCCAGAAGGGCGAACAGGATATACACGATGTATATGCTGAGGGTATTGACGGTTCTGCCGAAATATTCTTTTTGATGGCGTTGCAGTTCGGTGGAGGTTTCCCATGCGGTGATGGCGTGTCGGTACAATTCCGTATGAGCTATGAACATCAGACTGTCTTCGCTGGCAGCGGGATGAGCGGCATATTGATAGGCAACGCCCATTGTTTCCAACTGATAGCTGTCATAGGCTTTCGATGCCAAAGTGTCCGGTAGCATTGAAAGCAGTAGTCCGCACGTGTCAATATCAGCTAAAAAAGATGTTTCAAGAGAATCTGTTTGGGCTATAAGTTTCGTTTTGGGCATTACCATAGGTATATTGTGCAATATTTCTTCCGGGTCGATGCTGAACTTGTCTGCCAACGATTGGGGATAAGTCTGTTTTATTTCTATTATTTTATCAACAGATGCAGCCATTGTTTGGGGACGTATAAACCAGTCATAGTAATAGGTCATTGCCGATAGAGGCAAAACAAGAACCAGACCGATTACCCAATTTCGGAGAAAGCCTGTCCATTTTTCATCGTTCATTGCCCAAAAACTCAAGAAAGTTGCGATGCTCAAACTGTATGGAATGAGGGCAGTAAATGCTGCCATCCCCAATTGCAAACAAAAGGCCAATGCCTCCGAGGTGGCTAAGTCATAAAATGTGCCCTTATCTACTTCCTTAATTACAAGTACCGTGAAGCCACATACCAAAACGATGGCAAGAATGATAACAAAATATATACTAAGTTTCTTCAAATACTTCATATTCATTTTACTGATTAATGGTTTGGTGGAAAACACCCGTTCTGGGGTTATCTTCCTTTGTTACCAATGAATTTACTTTTATATACAATTCTTACTTTTGTTGTATTATTCATATATGTACGCTATTTAATGGTTAGAAAGGAGCATCGTTAGATGCTATCTTTCGTTGTTAGATATTTATTATCTTTTCCTACTTGAACGTATGGAACAAAAATTGCCTTTATGATTCGGTTATTACAGTTAAATGGAACATAAGTCACCTTACTGTCAATACTTAACGTATCGCTTGGATGCTTCAAACAAGAATGTTCATTTTGTAGCAATACTTCCATTTTTGAAAAGTCCACAGAACTGCATATCGGATAGAAACCGGAAAAACAAGTAGGCGTTATGTAAGCTGCTTGACTTTCATAATCAAAGAATAGGAAACGGTTTCCGTCTGCCACATTATCATACACAGCGAAGCAATCAAACTTTCTTGCTCCGTTGATTGTATAGCGTTGTATGAAGTCAATACTACTATCATCTACTGCTTTTAGCTCAAAAACAATATTCTTTTTACTATGCTGATTAAAACATAACCTATATAGAATTTCAGATTCTGTTTTTTCCGTTTCTATATAAAGGGAATCTTGTTCAGCCAAATAATGATATTTTGCAGAATTTTGTTCCATACAGCCGTTTTTCGCTATGACATAGCTAAGTGGAAAAAGGAACAAGCAATATAGTATAAATATTCTCATATCTGTTATATCTAATGGTTTGGTGAGGGACAGCGTTTAGCTGTTAGCTCGACCTTGTTATCACTGGATTTTACATTTTCTATTCCATTAAGTATTCCAAATCTTCCACTTGAAACTTATGCCATAATACTATTCCGAAATTCCGGACGCTCTCCGGCAATGTCCTGTAATTATCATCCATTTGGAATTTGCCCAATTTAGAAGATATGCCATAAGATTGTGGAAACAGCATATCTCTTTCTCCACGAATGGCATACTTCTTATTGCCGCTGTGCATAATGATTTTCATAGTGAGGAGAGGCCTCGAAAAATCGGAGCGACACCCTAATTGATATACAAGCCATGTTTCACAGATTCCGTCACGGTCAAAATCATTAACATACGGTTTACACAAATAATCAACCGTGAACATTCCGCAATAACCATCTTTCAGGAAATCATAAAGTTGCCACAAAACAGAAAAGTGCTTTCCTTCTTTTATGTAATGCCGTGCATACAGTTCTTTGGATGATATGGGTGTACCTTCCGGCAATTCCTCTTGGTGTACGGGAGATTGACTGGTTATTAGATAATTTTCTCCTAACTTATCCGTCCATACCGTACAACTTAAAAATTCCCCTTTATAACTGATTTCCTTAGGAAGTTCAGCAAGTGGAAGATTTTTTAACATAGGAATACCTTGTGCGTGAACGGACAACACGCACAGCAATATACTGATTATTGTTACTATTTTCCTCATATCTTTTCTTTATTATATTGGTGATAATGGTTTAGCGGGAAACAGCGTTAAGCTGTTATCTCGACCTTGTTACAGACGATTTAATTAACTTAATTCCATTTCCAATATCGTATATACCTGACCTTTGGCATTGCGAATAAGTATGGAAATGAAATCAAAAGCATTACATTTTAGATACTCTTTGTTTACCCAATCGCCATTGATTAGTTGTACTTGTTCGGTGGCTGGGTATTCATCATCAAAATCGGTATTACTGCATCCAAGAATGATAACTTCAAATTCAGTTTCAGCATCTTTATCTACAAACTGAATTTCATGAGATAATGGTAGTTCTCTCTTATCCTCTATTAGTAATGCTTCATATCCATTATACCTTTCATCGAAAAGAGTAATCTTTTCTCCTGAATTTACTGAATACGCATATATTGCCAAAGGGAAATTTTGCTTGTTTGCCATGTAATTATCAATTAATTCACCGCAAAAATAAAGTCTGAATTTTGTTTCATGTTGTGGTGATATTAACTGACCTTTCCAATACACAGGATTATTAAACCATGAATCTTCTATCAACTCAGGAAAATAATCTTTGTGTATAATGAATGGTTTTAGATAATTCGGTATATATTCCATATATTTCTGTATTAAGTTGTCTGTAATGGGATGCAGCTTGCCGCCGTTAGGCGGTATAGGTGCTTGTTAGCTACGTTCTTTATTGTTCCATTTTCCGTTTTACAATATCAACAAATTCATCTTTAGTCATGAACTTATTTAGGAAATCTTCCAATGCTCCTTCGTTAGTAACCTCTGTAAAAAACGCTTCATGGTCTGTACTCCACACTATTGGATTGTCAGGATTAAGGTCTGATAAACAGATGTAATGATAATTGGGATAACTTTCTGAACAAAGCAATCCAACAAAGTCAGGAGTAGTACAGTTTGAATGTTGAATGATTTCGTCCAAATCTGTATCATCATCTGAAAACCAATCATTCCAATCTTCAAAATCTTTCGTGCCTTTTTGAAATGGAGTAAATGGTTTTGCTACCCAAAAAAATTGTCCACGAGGTTCTTCACTTAATGTATAGTATGTATCTACCATTTTCTTGTAAAATGCCTCTTTGTCAGAATTGAACAATTCCATATTTTCATCTACCCAATTACCTAAACCCATTATAGGCTCTGTATCTTCGGCAGATAGCCAAGGTGTATCTTCTGGCTTTTGATACAAAGCGGTATTAAAAGTTATGGCACACAAGTCGTCTTGTAAAGACATTCCTTTTACATTGGCGATATTACCGCCTAATTGCTTTATTCGGTTTATGATTTCCTGTTTCATGACTCTTATTCATTTGTAGCTAATGGTTTGACAAGGAGTTGCGTTCAGCAGCTAACTTGGCTTGTTAGTAGCTTCATTAATCCCACATAAATCCTCCTAAAAAAGTAAGACCATTATAATTATCCAATT
>NZ_JACJLE010000043.1 GCF_016901995.1 Bacteroides caecigallinarum
ATTTAAAAGGGGCCGTATCAAACTCTGTATTGAGTAATGATGCGGCCCTTTTTTAGTCTTTTAGGGTGCTCAAATTTCAAATTATAAGTTCATTTTTTCAAAAAATGAATTTTGACACACCCTCTTTGTGAGTTATAATCTATCTGAATATTTTACTGAATATTCCACCCTTTTTCTTGCTTTTATTTTCGTATGAATTTATATTTTCATTATAAATATCTTCATAAGTGAGCTTTTCAGAAATCATTCTATATATAGTTCCCCAGTCCGGGAGTCCTCCTAGATTTCTGTCGTCAATGAATAAATCAGCTTTCAGCTTTCTGGAGAAATGATCATGCGATTTTTTTTCTTCTGGATAATTACTGTTTATAGCATAAAATTCCAATCCACGTTCACGGCAAAATTCTACGGCCTCTTCCAAAAGTTTATCCTCTCTCACAGTCCAAAGAATCAGGGTGTGTCTTTCTTCTTTTAGTTTTTTGAGTGTATCAATAGCAAATGGAATTTCCTTACCTATGTATGGATATTTATGCTCAACTATTGTACCATCAAAGTCAACTGCTATAATCATAACTTCTTCTCCTATATATTATTTATCCTTTTTCTTTGTGTCTTTGCTTTTGTTTTCTCTGCTTTTAGTATTCTTTTTGCCGTTTCTTGGCTTACGTGAAGATTTCTTCTTTTCTGTTTTAGGAGCATATTCAGGACCATCTTCCATTCCTTCGGGCATTTGTAGTTTATAGATATTTTTGTCCAGGAATTTTTCTATCTGATAGAATTTGGTTTGTTCGTTTTCACTAACAAATGTTATGGCACAACCGTCATTGTTGGCACGTGCCGTACGGCCTATACGGTGTACATAGTCTTCGCAATCGTGTGGTACATCGTAGTTGATAACAAGTCTGATATCGTCAATGTCAATGCCTCTTGCAACTATGTCTGTAGCTACAAGGATATTGACTCTGCCATTTCTGAATTCATGCAGTATTTCCTCTCTTTGGCTCTGTTCCAGGTCGGAGTGCATCTCACCAACCTTCAGCTTCATGCGTAAAAGTGCTTTTGTTACTTCCTTGACTTTCATCTTGGATGAAGCAAAAATGATGACTCTTTCCGGCTCTTGTGATGAGAAGAGGCTTTTAATTATATCGAGTTTCTGTGATTCATAACAGATATATGCAGCCTGAATTATTTTTTCTGCAGGTTTTGAAACTGCGAGTTTTACCTCTGTAGGATTATTTAGAATGTTTTCTGCCAATTGTCTGATTTTTTCCGGCATAGTAGCAGAGAACATAATTGTCTGTCTTTCTTTAGGCAGATGCTTTACTATCTGGATAATGTCATCATAAAATCCCATGTCGAGCATTCTGTCGGCCTCGTCTAATATGAAAAATGACACTTTTGATAAATCAACATATCCTAAGCTGATATGACTGATGAGACGTCCAGGAGTAGCTATTACGACATCAGCTCCCAATGTGAGTCCTTTTTTTTCTTGTTCAAAACGTACACCATCGTTACCTCCATATACTGCAACACCTGATACCGGCATGAAATATGAGAATGCTTCCATCTGCCTGTCTATCTGTATTGCGAGCTCACGGGTAGGGGACATTATTATGCAGTTTATAGAGTCTTCAGGATAATTGCCACTGCACAATTTGCTTAGGACAGGTAAAAGATATGCTGCTGTTTTACCTGTTCCGGTCTGTGCCACTCCTATAAGGTCATGTCCTTCCAGCAGAACAGGTATGGTATGTTCTTGGACTGGGGTACATTCTTTAAAGTTCATGGCGTCAAGTGCGTTTAAAACGCTATCGTCTAAATTTAATTCTGAAAACTCCATTTTGGATTGTATTTTATGCTGATGTGTTCGTTATGAAAGTATTACTTCGGATAATACGTTGCAAAGTTAATCAAAATATGCTTTATAAGCCATATAAACACGTTTTTTTTGTATTTTAACCTCATAAATAATGAGTTTTTCTATTGATGTATATCATAAAAATATGTTGAATAACATAAAATTTTTTATGAAAATTATGCTGCTACTTAAAAAAGACGTATATTTGCGTCGATTTCAAACAATAAATGCATCCAAAACTTATTATCCGTGACGGATATATGGATGTAAAAATAATGTTCCGAGATGAAATCACTGTTAAGGACAGGCTCGGATAGTATTAACTAAAATCACATTACATGATTAAAAGTGTAAAGCCGATTTTTGTTGTATTAGTATTCAGTTCCTTAATTTCTTTCTCATTTATTGAGAAGAAAGACCCTACAGAGAAATTGGTACCTGGTGACAAAACACCGATGCCAGTTCTTGAATTTGAAAAGCAGTCGCTCAACCTGCGTGCCGATGAAGGTAAATATACATTGTTGAGCTTTTGGGCGGGATATGATGCAGTGTCGAGAGTAAAGAACGCAGAATTATGCCATGCATTGCAGAATACGGACCGCATTAAGATGATTTCTGTTTCAATGGACCGTTACGAATCTGTTTTTCGTGCGGCTGTAGAACAAGACGGATTGGAATCGGCGCTTTGTTGCATTGAAACAGACGGCAAGTCTTCTGAAATCTTTAAGGAGTTTGGTCTTAGAGATGGTTTTGCCAACTATCTTATTGATAGTGACGGAATGATAGTGGCAAAGAATGTTACTGCCGAAGAATTGGTCTCGTATATGAATTGATATTCATTCGAGATTTTGAAGATGAAATTATCGAATACAACAAAAAAGCAAAAGAGGCTGTCTTTTAGGTTATTACCTTAAGACAGCCTCTATTTTATTTTTGTCTCTCTCTTATTTTATGATTTCAAGTTCCTTGAAACATTTCAGCAATTTGTCAATTGCATAGTCAATCTGTTCCTTGGTATGTGTTGCCATGAGTGCAAATCTTACAAGAGTATCTTGAGGTGCACATGCAGGAGGTATTACAGGGTTTATGAATACTCCTTCATCGAAAGCCATTTTTGTTACAAGGAAAGTCTTGTCTGTGTCGCGTACATACAATGGTATGATAGGACTCTCAGTGTCACCTATTTCAAAACCGCATTCACGGAAGCGTTTCAATGCATAATTGGTTATTTTCCACAGATTTTCCTGACGTTCCGGTTCTGTCTGCAAAATGTGAAGTGCCTCTATCGCTGCAGCTGTTGCGGCAGGAGTGCTGCTGGCTTGGAATATGTATGAACGTGCGTTATGGCGTAACCAGTTGATGATGTCTTTGTCTGCAGCCACGAATCCACCGATTGAAGCCAATGACTTACTGAATGTACCCATTATGATATCAACTTCGTCAGTTAAGCCGAAATGGTCGCAAACACCACGTCCGTTACGTCCGAATACTCCAACTCCATGAGCTTCGTCAACATAAACTGTTGCATTGTATTTTTTCTTCAGACGGATTATCTCAGGCAAGTTCGCCAAATCACCTTCCATAGAGAAAACACTGTCAACAACGATCAGTTTAATTGCGTCAGGTTCGCATTTCTGAAGTTCTTTTTCCAAAGCTTCCATATCGTTGTGCTTGTATTTCAGCTGTGTAGCGAAAGTAAGACGTCGTCCATCAACGATAGATGCGTGGTCACGGTCGTCACAAATGATGTAATCGCCACGTCCCACAAGCTGAGGTATTACTCCCTCGTTTACGGTGAAACCTGTAGAGAAACAAAGAGCTTCGTCTTTACCGATAAATTCAGCAAGTTCTTTTTCCAACTGTACATGGATGTCTAGAGTGCCGTTCAGCAGTCTGGATCCGGCGCATCCTGTTCCGTACTTACGTGTTGCGGCTATTGCTGCATCAATAATTCTTTGGTCGTATGTCAAACCCATATATGAGTTTGATCCGAACATTAACACCTTTTTGCCGTCCATCATCACCTCTGTATCCTGGTGACTGTCTATTTCGCGGAAATAAGGATAAACCCCCTTCTCCATATACATTTGCGGGAGTCTGAATTTACTTAACTTTTCTTGTAATAATCCCATATTTTATTAGATAGATTTTCTTCGTTGTTTTAACAGCCTGCAAAGATAGTAAAATTTCAACAAAGGGTAACAATACGGAACATTTTTTATACCTGTAAATAAGATTTTGTATTATTAGAAAGTTTTATATTCAAATTATATATTACATTTGCATAAACAACCAACATGTACTAGATATGGACATCAGAGAGGATATTATATTCATAGTGAATCCTATTTCAGGCACTCAAGACAAAGCAGCCATCCTTGAATATATAGAATCCAATATTAATCGGAATATATTTAATCCTAGAATTATAAAGACAGAATATGCCGGTCATGGCTATGATATAGCCCGCAAGGCTGTGGAAGATAAAGTGTCGTTTGTTGTTGCAATAGGAGGTGATGGAACTATAAACGAGATAGGAAGTGCATTGGTACATTCCGATACGGCATTGGGCATTATACCTTGTGGCTCCGGCAACGGTCTTGCACGTCATTTGCATATACCTATGAACTATCAGAAAGCACTTCAGGTTATCAATAAAGCTAATGTGCGTTCTATTGATTATGGAAAGATTGCCGGTCATCCTTTTTTCTGTACATGTGGAGTAGGTTTCGACGCTTTTGTGAGCCTGAAATTTGCCGGATCGAAACGAAGGGGGCTCGTTACTTATCTGGAAAATACATTGATGGAGAGTCTTCATTATGAACCAGAAACATATGAAATAGAGAATTCGGAGGGTACAGTTAAGTATAAAGCTTTTCTTATTGCGTGTGGAAATGCCTCACAGTATGGAAACAATGCATATATTACTCCGCAAGCCTCTCTTTCCGACGGTATGATGGATATTACCGTATTGCAACCTTTCACTGTGCTTGATGTGCCATCTTTGTCTTTCCAGCTGTTTACGAAAACTATCGACATGAATAGCCGGATAAAAACCATGAAGGATAAGAAGATAACTATTCATAGGGCGACAGAGGGAGTATTCCATTTTGACGGTGATCCGATGATGGGACCTAAAGATCTTGTGGTTGAGATTATACCGTCTGCTTTAAAAGTGATATGCCCGCCTAAACCTAATAAAAGCATTTATGAACCGCATAATATTTTGCAACATATAACGGATTTTATTGAGGCCAAACCTGTTTCAGCTTCTATTGCCGAGAAACATAGGCAATTGATGGAGATGAACAAGACAATAATGAAAAAACTGGTAAAGAAAAACAATCCTCCTGAAGAATGATGTTCTTTTACCGATACAGACAGGGAAGTACTACTACATATGTGCATTGCAGTACTTCTCTGTTTTTTTATCAAAGATAGAAATCCGAGGTCAGATCATCATATTCTTTGCTCCTGACTCCATTTTCTGAAAGAAGTAGTTGAGATATAATCGTTATATTATTTCTGCAATCTTTTTTGAACTCCATGAGTACTCGTTTGGGGGGAGCTCCGGGCTTTGTTATGACCTCTGTCTTTTTTGTCAGGCTTAAATTGTTTTTTATAGCCTCACTGATAAAATCCATAGCGGATGTTGCAGGTAATATAACGCAGAATCTACCTTTGTCCTTGAGCATGAATGAGGTAGTCCGTGCCAAATGGCTAAAACATAGTCCGTCTGTATGTCTTGCTATATTTCTTTTTTCTGAGAATCCTTTTGTCTTTTCATTAAAAAACGGAGGATTAGATACTATCAGGTCATATTCGGTATTGTGATTCTGGAAGTATTCATTTATATCAGCTTTTACTACATTTAGCCTGTCCTTCCATAAAGTGTTGTTCATGTTTTCTTCAGCTTGTGCAGCAGCTTCTTCGTCAATTTCTATCCCGGTGATAGTGGCATTGCATTTTTGTGCAAGCATTATTGCTATAAGTCCTGTCCCTGTTCCTATATCTGCTATTTTTGATGCTCCTTCTGTATTAGTCCACGCTCCAAGCAAAACTCCGTCAGTCCCGACT
This sequence comes from Bacteroides caecigallinarum, assembly GCF_016901995.1. Lineage (GTDB taxonomy): Bacteria > Bacteroidota > Bacteroidia > Bacteroidales > Bacteroidaceae > Phocaeicola > Phocaeicola cellulolyticus. The sequence continues at coordinate 5,939 of NZ_JACJLE010000043.1, forward strand.
TTCATTGCACACTTGTCCTGATTGATCGTGAATTTCTTGAATTTGAAATATTCGTTTCCCATTATTGCCCTTGTTAAGTTTGTGCAAAGATACGCAAATAGCCCGGTTTGCATATGCTGAAGCATAACATTTGGTATAAAATGTTTTATTATTATGTGTATAATCATTAACTTTGTAGCCGTTTGTTTAAACAGATAATTCAAAATTAATATATGTCTGAGGATAAAAATAAAAGAGAAGAAGTAGCTTTGATAGCCAAAATAGATATTGACCAGTCTGAAATGCCTACAGAGGAATTGAATGGGGAAATGCCGGTCCTGCCGTTGCGAAATATGATAATATTCCCTGAAATAGTAATGCCTGTAGCCATTGGCCGAAGAAGCACACTTGAATTGGTGAAGTCTGCTTATAAGAAAAAAAGTCCAATAATTCTTGCTACACAGAAGGATGCTTCTGTAGATAATCCTGTATTTGAGGATTTGTATCCGCTCGGCGTTATAGGCAGAATAGTCCGTATAATAGAATTGCCGGGAGGAGCTACAAATGCTTTGATACATACAGGAGGTCCGAAAGTCAGGATAGAGAAAATCACTTCTACTGATCCGTTCCTTATGGGAACTGCCGAACCGGTAGTGGAAAACAATAAATCACCTAAAACCAATGAATTCAAGGCTATAATGAGTACATGCTTTGATGTAATGAAAAAGTTACACGAAAGTATGGAAGAACTTGGCCCTGATTTCCTTATGGCATTGAGGGATATGGAAGGGGATTCTGTAAGAATCAATTTCATATGTTCTAATTTCCCTTTAGAGGTGAGCTCCAAGTATGAATTGCTGAAGCATGACAACATCAAAGACAGGGCAATTCACCTTATCGGTTATTTGAATGAGCAACTTGAGATTGCCAAGCTGAAACAGAATATCCAGATGCGTACTCGCGAAGAGCTGGACAAACAGCAGCGTGAGTATTTCCTGCAGCAACAATTGAAAAATATTCAGGATGAATTAGGTAACGGTGCCGAAAGCGAGATTGATAACTTACGCGCACAGGGAAAGAAAAAACAATGGTCGAAGGAAGTGGCTGAAATATTTGATAAGGAAGTCACAAAACTTGAACGTATCAATCCCCAGTCGCCTGATTATAATGTGCAGTATTCATATCTGCAGAATTTGTTGGCATTGCCATGGAATGTATATACACCGCAGACATTCAATCTGAAATCGGCAGAAAAAACTTTGAATCATGATCATTATGGTCTTGAAAAAGTAAAAGAACGCATATTGGAACATCTTGCTGTACTGAAGCTGAAAGGTGACATGAAATCGCCTATTCTTTGCCTTTATGGCCCTCCAGGGGTGGGTAAGACATCGCTTGGACGTTCCATTGCAACGGCTCTGAAGAGAAAATATGTCAGAATGTCGCTGGGAGGTGTACACGATGAAGCTGAAATACGAGGACATAGGAAGACGTATATAGGTGCTATGCCGGGAAGAATCATAAAGAGCCTTATCAAGGCAGGTTCTTCAAATCCGGTGATAATTCTTGATGAAATTGATAAATTGGGTAATAGTAATCAGGGTGATCCTGCATCTGCTATGCTTGAAGTCCTTGATCCGGAACAGAATGGTACATTCCATGACAACTATATAGATATTGATTATGATTTGTCGAATGTGATGTTTATCGCTACTGCTAACAATCTTGGTGGAATACCTGCTCCTCTTCTTGACAGAATGGAGCTGATTGAGGTCAGCGGATATATAACAGAAGAGAAAGTAGAAATAGCCAGAAGACATCTTATTCCTAAAGCGATGGAGGCTAACGGACTTACAAAAGACAATATAAAGTTCTCAAAATCTGCTATAGAATTCATCGTGGAGAATTATACCAGAGAGAGCGGTGTGCGCGAGCTTGAAAAGAAAATAAACAAGGTGATGAGACGTACCGCTTATAATATAGCTCTTGGTAAGGAAGTGGCTTCAAAGGAACTGAAACCGGAGGATATACCTGCATGTCTTGGTCCTGTAGAGTATTCAAGAGATAAATATCAGGGAAATGATTATGCCGGTGTAGTTACAGGTCTGGCTTGGACAGCTGTTGGCGGTGAAATTCTTTTTGTGGAAACGAGTCTCAGTAGAGGAAAAGGAAGTCGTCTTACTCTGACAGGAAATCTTGGAGATGTTATGAAGGAGTCTGCTATGCTTGCTCTGGAGTATCTTAAGGCTCATAATGATTTGCTGGATATACCTGAAGAAGTGTTCGAGAACTGGAATATCCATATCCATGTACCAGAAGGAGCAATTCCTAAGGATGGCCCGTCTGCAGGTATAACTATGGTGACTTCATTGGCTTCTGCGCTTACAAGAAGAAAAGTCAAGAATCGCCTTGCCATGACAGGAGAAATAACATTGCGTGGAAAAGTCCTGCCTGTTGGAGGTATTAAGGAGAAAATTCTAGCAGCTAAGCGTGCCGGTATAGAAGAAATCATATTATGTAAGGAAAATAAGAAGGATATAGACAATATACCTGAAATATATCTCAAGGGTCTTAAATTCCATTATGTAAATGATATTAGGGAAGTTCTGGATATAGCATTGACTGATGAAGTAGTTACAAATGCGCCAAAGCTTACTATACCTGAGACGAATAAAGATAATGACAATAAATAATTACTGCCATATTAGAATAATCATATGAAATTTGAATTACAATATACCGATCCCAAATCAAATGCAAGAGCGGGGCTTATCACTACAGATCACGGACAGATAGAAACTCCGATATTTATGCCTGTAGGTACATTGGGTACGGTCAAAGGTGTGCAGCTTCTGGAACTTAAAGAAGATATTAAAGCTCAGATAATACTGGGCAATACATATCATCTTTATCTGAGACCTGGACTGGATGTTATTGAAGGTGCGGGAGGATTGCATAAGTTCAACGGATTTGACCGTCCTATGCTGACTGACAGTGGAGGATTCCAGGTGTTCTCTCTTTCAGGCATAAGAAAAATGCGCGAGGAAGGTGTAGAATTCCGTTCACACATTGATGGCTCGAAACATTTGTTTACGCCTGAAAAGGTTATGGATATTGAGCGTACAATAGGGGCGGACATTATGATGGCATTCGATGAATGTGCTCCAGGTACTTCCGACTATCAATATGCAAAAAAATCAATGGAACTCACTCACAGATGGTTGGATAGGTGTATTACAAGGTTTAATGAGACAGAGCCGAAGTATGGATACAACCAGTCATTGTTCCCTATAGTGCAGGGATGTGTTTATCCTGATTTGCGTAAGCGTTCTGCTGAGTATATAGCTTCGAAAGGAGCTGATGGTAATGCGATAGGCGGACTTGCAGTGGGCGAGCCTACAGAGAAGATGTACGAAATGATTGAGGTGGTAAATGAAATACTTCCTCAGGATAAGCCTAGATATCTTATGGGAGTAGGTACTCCAGTAAATATACTTGAAGGTATAGAACGAGGAGTCGATATGTTCGATTGTGTGATGCCGACACGCAACGGTAGAAACGGTATGCTGTTCACCAAAAACGGAATAATGAACATGCGCAATAAGAAATGGGAGAAAGATTATTCTCCTATTGAGGCTGATGGCGCATCGTATGTAGATACCTTGTACAGTCGTGCCTACCTTCGTCATTTGTTCCATGCCGAGGAATTGTTGGCATTGCAGATAGCTTCTATACATAATCTGGCATTTTACTTATGGCTTGTCAAGGAAGCAAGAGCACATATAATAGCCGGTGATTTCTCTACCTGGAAGCCTGCTATGGTTGAGCGTCTTTCTACCAGATTGTGATTTGTGGACAGTAAAATCCATTGAACCCCTATAAAAATATGAAGGAGAAACTTGAAAAGATAAAGGATAAATATCTGAAACGTTTTTGGTTAAGACGTATAGACAGATATATAATGAAAAAATTCCTGGGCACATTCTTTTTTGCCCTGGCGCTTATTCTGTCTATATCTGTAGTGTTCGATATAAATGAAAATATTGATAGTTTTATCAATAATAAAGCTCCTGTTGAGGCTATCATATTCGATTACTACATGAATTTCGTTCCTTATTATGCCAATCTTTTCAGTCCTCTGTTCATTTTTATATCTGTGATATTTTTCACCAGTAAGTTGGCGGAGAATTCGGAAATCATAGCTATGTTTTCCACTGGTATGAGTTTCAAGCGGTTGTTGGTGCCATATTTCTTGTCTGCTGCCATTATTGCAATTGGAAGCTATATCCTAAGTTCGCAATATATACCTAAAGGCAGTATCACCCGAATAGACTTCGAAGCCAAATACAAGAATAAAAAGAAAGTAAATTATGCAAGGAACATCCAGCTTGTAGTCGATACTGGAACTATCGCCTACATGGAAAGATATGAGAATTATAATCTGACTGGCTACAGGTTCTCTCTTGACAAGTTTGAGGATAACAAGTTGGTTTCGCATCTCACAGCCCGACGTGCTACGTATGATACAACAAAGGTGCACAGATGGATAGTGAGGGATTATATGATAAGGGAAATGAAAGGTATGAAGGAGGTTATCACAAAAGGAGAGAGACTTGATACCATAATAAAGATGGAGCCGCAGGACTTCCTTATTACCCGAAATCAGTATGAAACCTTGACAAGTCCTGAATTGAAAACCTACATAGACAATCAGAAACGTCGTGGTTTTGCAAATATAAAGGAGTTTGAAGTGGAATATTACAAGCGTATAGCCACTCCTTTTGCGGCATTTATTCTGACTCTTATAGGAGCCTCGCTTTCTTCCAAGAAAGTGAAAGGTGGTATGGGACTCAATCTTGGAGTTGGTTTAGGTTTGAGTGCTTCATATATACTTTTCCAGACCATATCTTCCACATTTGCCATAAGTGGTAATGTGCCGCCGGTACTGGCCGTCTGGATACCTAATATATTATTCCTGTTTATTGCTATATATTTGTATATAAAAGCTCCAAAATAACAAAAAATATTGTTGGTAGTTTATTCCGTAACGCCCCGTAAAACAGCAGTCTGTTTTGCGGGGCGTTATTTCGTTATACTTTTTTAACGTACTGCTTTTTCAGTTTGTTGCTATAAAAAATCATGCCAATTTATGTAAGGATATTTTGTGTTTGAAAAATACAATAACTATACACATTTGTCTTTATGTAATGGATTTGTAAATATCTGTAATATAAAGAATTTGCTATACTTGTTCCGGCAGGAATTAAAAGTGGCAATATTACGTAAATTACATATTGTATGTTTTATGAAAAGACTATAAGGTGATATTGTAATATATATGATATGTATTTATCTGATAATTAACCGTGTATAGCTTGCGAAAATTTTTCTTTTATTTCTTGCTTAATTAAAAATAAAGCTTTTTATTTGCACTCGAAAACGATAAACACATGAATAGTATGGAACACAAAATGCCTTTGGCTAACAATCATATTTCAGTTGACTGCGTAGTGGTTGGTTTCGATGGCGAACGACTGAGAGTCCTCCTGCTTAGACGAATTGGTGAAGATAGCGGAGAAGTATTTCACGATATGAAATTACCGGGTAGTCTTATATATATGGATGAAGATTTGGATGGAGCCGCTATGCGTGTGTTAAACGAGCTTACAGGATTCAAGAATGTGAATCTTATGCAATTCAAAGCTTTCGGTTCAAAAGACAGAACAAAAAATCCTAAAGACGTCAGATGGCTTGAAAGGGCAGAGAAAGCAAAGGTGGAACGTATTGTTACCATAGCATATCTTTCTCTTGTGAAAATAGATAGAGCATTAAACAAGAATCTGGATAATTTTCAGGCAGAATGGGTTCCTTTGGATGAGGTGAAGGATTTGGCGTTTGACCATAATCTTATAATAGAGGAAGCGATGAAGTTCATACGTCAGTATGTGGAGTTCAATCCATCCTGTTTGTTCGATCTGCTTCCACGAAAATTTACAGCGTTGCAGTTGAGAGTTCTTTATGAAGTTCTGTTCGGCAAACAGATTGACGTCAGAAACTTCCATAAGAAGATTATGATGATGGAATACGTAATTCCTATGGACGAGTTCCAGCAAGGAGTCTCACACAGGGCTGCGAGATATTACAGATTTGACAAGAAGATATATAATAAGACAAGAAGATAATCTAAAACCATAATAACATGTATTTATTAGGATATGATATTGGTAGTTCGTCTGTTAAGGCGAGTTTGGTAAATGCCGTTACTGGCAAGTGTGTAGCTTCTGCTTTTTATCCTAAAACTGAAGCGGCTATTATAGCAGTTAAACAGGGATGGGCAGAACAGGAACCTGCAAACTGGTGGGAAAACCTCAAACTTTCCACTAAGGCAATAATGGCAGAGTCCGGAGTTAAGGCTGAAGATATCAAGGCGATTGGTATTTCTTATCAGATGCACGGACTTGTATGTGTAGATAAAAATCAGAATGTTCTTCGTCCTGCTATTATATGGTGCGACTCAAGAGCTGTCCCATACGGACAAAAGGCGTTCGAAACAATAGGCGAAGAGAAATGTCTGTCTCATTTGCTGAACTCTCCGGGTAACTTTACTGCATCAAAGCTTGCATGGATAAAAGAAAACGAACCGGAAATATTCGAGAAGATATATAAGATAATGCTTCCGGGCGATTACATCGCAATGCGATTGACAGGCGAGATCTGTACTACAGTATCAGGATTGTCAGAAGGAATGTTCTGGGATTTCAAGAACAATCGTGTGGCTGACTTCCTCATGGATTATTACGGCTTCGACAAGTCAATCATCGCAGACATCAAGCCAACTTTCTCAGAACAGGGTAGAGTTACTGCAGCTGCAGCACAGGAATTGGGACTGAAAGAAGGTATTCCTGTTACATATCGTGCCGGAGACCAGCCTAACAATGCATTGTCACTGAATGTATTCAATCCTGGTGAAATAGCATCTACAGCAGGTACTTCAGGAGTTGTATATGGTGTAAACGGTAAAGTGAACTACGATCCTAAATCAAGAGTAAACACTTTTGCTCATGTCAACCATACAGAAGAACAGACACGTCTCGGTGTGTTGCTGTGTATCAACGGTACAGGTATATTGAACTCATGGATCAAGCGTACAGTTGTTCCTGAAGGTGTTTCATACGCTGAAATGAATAATCTGGCAGCTCAGGTTCCTATAGGTTCGGGTGGCGTTAGTATATTGCCTTTCGGTAATGGCGCTGAACGTATGCTTCAGAACAAGGAAGTAGGATGCTCTATCAATGGTGTAAACTTTAATCTTCATACACGCAACCATATTATACGTGCAGCACAAGAAGGAATTGTGTTCTCTTTCAAATATGGTATAGATATTATGAAGGGCATGGGTATGGATGTACAGAAAATCCATGCAGGACATGCCAATATGTTCCTCAGCCCTATATTCCGTGAGACATTGGCCGGAGTGACAGGTGCTACAATTGAATTGTATGATACTGACGGTTCTGTAGGTGCAGCCAAAGGTGCCGGTATGGGAGCAGGTATCTATAAGGATAATAACGAGGCATTTGCAACACTTGAAAAACTTGAAGTTATCGAACCGAAACTGAGTGATGCCGCTGCTTATGCTGACGCTTACGGACGTTGGGTAGAATATTTGGAAAAACTTTAATAAAAAAATAATATAATAGATTAATTGTCAACTTTAATATTAACTTTTTAAATTTTGAATATTATGGCAACAAAAGAGTACTTTCCTGGAATTGGAAAAATCAAATTTGAAGGTGTAGAAAGTAAAAACCCTATGGCTTTCCGTTACTACGATGCTGAAAAAGTAATCTTGGGTAAAAAGATGAAAGACTGGTTGAAGTTCTCTATGGCTTGGTGGCACACTTTGTGCGCTGAAGGTGGCGACCAGTTCGGTGGCGGAACTAAGTCTTTCCCTTGGAAAGGAAATGCTGACAAAGTACAGGCTGCTAAAGATAAAGCAGATGCTGGATTTGAAATCATGCAGAAATTGGGTATAGAATATTATTGCTTCCATGATGTTGACCTTTGTGATGAAGCAGAAACAATCGAAGAATATGAAGCTAACTTGAAAGAAGTTGTTGCTTACCTGAAACAGAAACAGGCTGAAACTGGCGTTAAACTGTTGTGGGGTACAGCAAACGTATTCGGACACGCACGTTATATGAACGGTGCTGCTACAAACCCTGATTTCGACGTTGTAGCTCGTGCTGCTGTTCAGATTAAGAATGCTATCGATGCTACTATCGAACTTGGTGGTACTAACTATGTATTCTGGGGCGGACGTGAAGGTTATATGTCACTTCTTAACACAGACCAGAAACGTGAAAAAGAACACTTGGCTCAGATGTTGACTCTTGCTCGTGACTATGCACGTTCTAAAGGCTTTACTGGTACATTCCTTATCGAACCAAAACCAATGGAACCATCTAAACACCAGTATGATGTTGACACTGAAACAGTTATCGGTTTCTTGAAAGCTCACAACCTTGACAAGGACTTTAAAGTTAATATCGAAGTAAACCACGCTACTCTTGCCGGTCACACATTCGAACACGAACTTGCAGTAGCTGTTGACAACGGTATGCTTGGTTCTATCGACGCTAACCGTGGTGACTATCAGAACGGATGGGATACAGACCAGTTCCCAATCGACAACTACGAATTGATCCAGGCTATGATGCAGATTATCCGTGGCGGTGGTCTTGGAAACGGTGGTACAAACTTCGATGCTAAGACTCGTCGTAACTCTACAGACCTTGATGATATTTTCATCGCTCACATCGCTGGTATGGATGCTATGGCTCGTGCTCTTGAAAATGCAGCTCGTTTGCTCGAAGAATCTCCATACAAGAAGATGCTTGCTGACCGTTACGCTTCATTCGATAGCGGTAAGGGTAAAGAGTTCGAAGAAGGTAAACTTACTCTTGAAGATGTTGTTGCTTATGCTAAGGCTAATGGCGAACCAAAACAGACTAGCGGTAAGCAGGAACTTTACGAGGCTATTGTAAATATGTATTGCTAATATCTGATTGAATGTCAGAGCATGGTCGGCGCACGGCTGTCGGCGGTATTAAACCTATGACAGCTGTGAGCCGGCTTATTTCGTTTTTATAATTTATAATCTTGATATTATGAATAATACAGAAAAAGGCAGCAAAGCTTATCTTTTTTCCATAGTCCTGGTAGCTGTATTAGGAGGATTGTTGTTTGGATACGACACGGCTGTTATCTCTGGAGCGGAAAAAGGACTTCAGGCATTCTTTATGGGTGCAAGTGATTTTACATATACCGATGCATGGCATGGCATTACTTCTTCCAGTGCGCTTATAGGTTGTATCATTGGTAGTGCCATATCAGGTTTCTTTGCTTCAAGATTTGGACGTAAGAACTCACTATTCATGGCAGGCATTATGTTCTTCCTATCAGCGTTAGGTTCATATTGGCCTGAGTTCCTTTTCTTTGATTATGGAAAACCTACATACTCATTATTGATAGCTTTCAATTTTTATCGTGTTCTAGGGGGAGTTGGTGTCGGTCTGGCTTCTGCCATTTGTCCTATGTATATAGCTGAGATTGCACCAAGTAATATTCGTGGAACATTGGTTTCATGGAACCAGTTTGCCATTATATTCGGTCAGTTAGTGGTGTATTTCGTTAATTTCCTTATTTTGGGAGACAATATAAATCCTGTTATCAAGGCAGTAGAAGGTGTAAATCAGATTATTAATCCTGGAGAAGCCGCTTGGACTATCGAGACCGGATGGAGATTGATGTTCGTTAGCGAGGCTGTTCCTGCAGGACTTTTCACATTGCTTGTTTTGCTTGTGCCTGAAACTCCGAGATATCTTGCAATGGTTGGCAAGGATGAAAAAGCTTTGTTCGTACTTAGCAGAATCAATGGTCTGACTCAGGCTAAGGCAATACTTCAGGATATCAAGGCTACAGCCGAAGAAAAAACAGAAAAACTGTTTACTTACGGATGGACTGTTATTTTCGTAGGTATCATGCTTAGTGTATTCCAGCAGGCTGTAGGTATCAATGCCGTATTGTATTTCGCTCCTCGTATATTTGAAAGCATGGGTATGGGTAACCCGATGGTTCAGACAGTATTTATGGGTGTTGTGAACATATTATTCACTCTTCTTGCTATTTTCACAGTTGAACGTCTTGGAAGAAAGCCTCTTCTTATATGTGGATCTATAGGCATGGCCATAGGAGCACTTGGTGTGGCATTGAGTAACGCAGTTACTGGTCTTCCTGCTATTGTTCCTGTTGTCAGCATTATGATTTACAGTGCTTCGTTCATGTTCAGCTGGGGACCTATCTGCTGGGTTCTTATTGCAGAGATATTCCCTAATACTATTCGTGGCGGAGCTGTAGCTATAGCAGTGGCATTCCAGTGGATATTCAATTTTATTGTTTCTTCTACATTCCTTCCTATGTACAATATGAGTGCAGGTGATATGGGTGTGAAGTTTGGCCACATGTTCGTTTACGGACTTTATGGAGTGATTTGTATTCTTGCAGCTGTATTTGTATGGAAGATGGTTCCTGAAACAAAAGGCAAGACTCTGGAAGATATGACCAGACTTTGGAAGAAAAACAAGTAATTCCACGTTGTAATTTTTTTGATTATAGACATGCGAAAAAAACGTGCGGTCGTTTTATATAAAATGAACTGTCGTTTTAAATAGAATGAACTGTTGTTTTTAGTAAAACGTGCGTTCATTTATTTTGAATGTATTGCAGCTAAATAAAATAAGCCCTAAAGGTCGCAATGATCTTTAGGGCTTAAATATTTTTATGTTGATGTCATGAATTTATTTGACGACAATTTCATCCAGGAAAATCCATCCTCCGTCTATATCTACTGCTTTAGCGTATATTCTTATAAATCTGGCTGTTGCCTTTCCTTTCCATGAGAAGTCATGGAATATTACGCCTTCCCTGTCTGTTGGAATTTCATGTGTCAAAGTGTCCAAATCCTTAAATTTCTTACCGTCATTCGAAATCTGTACCTGAATGTATTTAGGCAGCCACACATAGGGCCCTTTGGCCTGCATCCCAAGAATAGATATATTTGATATATCGGTCTTTTCTCCTAAATCTATAACAGCGTCAACATCGGTATTGAGAAATCCTAGCCATTTTCCGTCATTATAACCTTGTCCTCCATGATATCCGTCTATAAGGGTACTTTCTCCGGATGCCGGATAGTTTTTGGAATATTGGGTCTTGAGTGTTATTTTCTTCTTTATTGCCTTATGGTAATCAATGTCTTTTTCGAGAACTTTACCTACAGGTTTGCCATCGCCAAATGCGCGTGCAGACAGTTTCATTGTTCCTTTCACTGTCAGCGAATCTTTATATATAGGTGAGTTTACATCGGGCTCTGTTCCATCGGTAGTATAATGGATGTTTACACCGGTTTTTTCGCATGTCAAGGCAACTTTTATTTCTTTTTTGTCATAATCAATGCGTATTCTTGTTTCTATATCTGCCGAAAGGGTATAAGGGTTGAATCCCTTGTCTATAAGTCTTGGAATTTCATTGTTTACACGTTCTTTGAAATTATTCCAGTTCTTATTCTCCGGCATAGTCCATCCCACTTCTGCTATTGCAAGGATACGCGGATAAATCATATATTCCGTATGCTCAAGAGTAGGCATGTATTCTCTCCACACGTTACCCTGTACGCCTAAAATCATTTCTGCCTGTTCACTATTGAATGATGCTGGTATAGGGTTATACGAATATACCTTTTCAAGAGTCAGATAACCGCCTATCGCTTCAGGCTCGGTGGAAGGATTTGCCTGATAACCGTCAAGGTAGCAAAATTCTCCCGGTGTCATAACTACTTTATGACCGGCTTTTGCGGCGGTAATTCCTCCCTGTTCTCCACGCCATGACATGACAGTGGCATTTGGAGCAAGTCCTCCTTCAAGTATTTCATCCCATCCTATGATGTCACGTCCTTTGCTGTTCACGTACTGTTCTATGCGGTGTATCATGTAGCTTTGCAACTCATCTATGTTGTCAAGACCTTCTTCCTTCATCCTCCTCAAACAGTCAGGACATGTTTTCCATCCGCTCTTTACTGCTTCATCACCGCCAATATGTATGTAATGTGAAGGGAAAAGGTCAATCACTTCGTCAAGTACGTCTTGCAGAAAATCGAAAGTGGCTTCTTTACCTATACAGAAATCAGAATTTTTGTACATGTCGTTTGAGCATGACAATAGGGGATAAGCTGCAAGTACCTCTTCCGAGTGACCTGGCATTTCTATTTCGGGGATTATTGTGATATGCCTTTTTTCTGCATAATCAAGTATCTCCTTTATATCATCTTGTGTGTAATAGCCTCCATGAGCGTTGGCGTCGTCCTGATTGCAGTAATGTCTGTCAGAATTCCACCATTCCTTCCATGTCTCATATGGGCGCCATGCTGCGAAATTTGTAAGTCGGGGATATTTTTTTATTTCAATTCTCCATCCGGCTCCGTCTGTCAGGTGCCAGTGGAATCGGTTCATCTTGTAACGTGCCAGCGCATCAAGTTGTTTCTTTACGAATTCCTTGCTGCTGAAGTGTCGTGATTCGTCAAGATGCAATCCACGGTATTCGAATCGCGGCTTGTCTAGAATTTCGATAGAAGTAATGAAGTTGTAATCGTTCTCTTCTGCCAGTTGTAATACGGACTGCAGTCCGTAGAAAAGACCTGATGATGTTTGCGCTGAAATATCTATGCCATTAGGAGATATTTTGAGAATATATCCTTCGTCTCCTAAATTATTGTCGGAGACTGTTTCCATTTTAATAAATCTGTCCGAACGGTTGTCGGCAGAATAGTCTATTTTCAATGGAGTAGTTTTGATATAGCTCACCATATCATCAAGCTCTTTTCCAGTCAGATTTGTTTTAAATGCCAAATCAGAGGACAGTTCTAATCTACCTTCCTTCACCGTCATTTCTTGGGGGTGCGGAATTACATTTTGTGCTGTCGTAACATTGAAGTTTGCTAGGAACGACAGGCACAATAAGAATGAGATTGTTCTTTTTTTCATTGTATCAGGTTTTGTGGTTTGAGGATTTTCAGGGTAGTATTAGCTTATTTTTTATACTTTTTCAGTTCTGGCAATATCTTGTTTATTTCGTTTATTCTGTGTGCATCACTTGGGTGTGTGCTCATAAATTCAGGAACACTGCCACCGGACTGTGCCGACATTTTCTGCCAGAAATTAACGGCAACTTCAGGATTATATCCGGCAATTGTCATCAGTATAAGCCCCATATAGTCGGCTTCCAGCTCATGTGTTCTTGAGAAAGGAAGCATCACGCCATACTGCGCACCTATTCCGTAAACTGTTCCTGCTACATTTTTTACCATAGCACTTTTTTCAGACAATGCAGCCGAAAGTATTTGCGAGCCATACTGTGCCGCAATCTGCTGGCTCATTCTTTCATTGCTGTGTTTAGCTACGGCATGTGCCACTTCGTGACCTATCACTACAGCCAGTTCGTCGTCTGATGCTACTAGTTTCATAAGCCCTTCGTAAACCACAATCTTTCCACCGGGCATACAGAACGCATTGACCTGTTTGTCGGCTACAAGATTGAATTCCCAGGAAAAGTTTTTGATCTCGTCCGTCATTCCTGCTTGTCTGAGATACTCTTCTGTAGCTGCGGCTATCTTCAGACCTACACGTTTGACCATGGCCGTTTGTGATGAAGATGTCGATTTTTGAGCAGTCTTGATATAATCATTATATTGTGTGAGGCTTGACGACAGGACCTCAGAATCGGAAACAAGTAATAACTGTTTTCTGCCTGTCAGTGGAACTGAACCACAGCTTGTGAGGAGGCATATTAAAGCGAATATAAAGATGTATTTCTTTTCCATAAAGTTGATATTATAATATTATAGGCAAATATGATAAAAAAAAACGATTATTCAAAGTGTATGTAGTGGGAACGGATTATCTATACTCATTCTAATTAGAGCCTGGTGCTTACACATTGCATGTATAATTCTTCAAAAATATTCTTATTTTTTCTACTTTTGTATGAATATGTATATAAATGACATTATTATATTATGTTGAGAAAAGTTAGACAGATTCTTGCTCTGGTGTTTTTCCTTTGTATAACATTATTGTTCCTTGATTTTACCGGGACAGTGCATGCCTGGTTTGGTTGGATGGCAAAAATTCAGTTTATGCCGGCTTTATTTGCTGTAAATGCAGTGGTATTGGTATTTTTATTCCTGCTCACATTAATTCTGGGGCGTGTATATTGTTCCGTTATTTGTCCTCTTGGAGTTATGCAGGATGTGATTTCGCGTATCGGTGGGATGCGTAAGAATAAGAAAAACAGGTTCACTTATTCACCGGCACTCTTTTATCTGAGATATGTTGTTCTGGCAATATTTATCGCCGCATTTTTTCTAGGAGCAGGTTCGGTGGTAGCTTTGCTGTCGCCATACAGTTCATACGGAAGGATAGCCTCAAATCTGTTGGCTCCGATATGGCAGTTTGGCAATAATATCCTGGCATATTTTGCCGAACGTGCAGAAAGTTATGCTTTTTATTCTACAGAGGTTTGGATAAAGAGCCTTCCTACATTTGTTATAGCAATAGTCACTTTCATTACAATATTTGTTCTGGCATGGCGTAACGGACGTACTTATTGCAATACTATCTGTCCGGTAGGTACAATATTGGGCTTTATTTCACGCTTCTCTATTTTCAGAATTGAGATAGACAAAGATAAATGCAAGAACTGTCGTCTTTGTTCCAGACAGTGCAAATCGTCATGTATCGACATCAAGAATCATAACATAGATTACACACGTTGTGTGGCATGTATGAATTGTCTCGATTCATGTAAGCATGATGCTATACATTATGTATCTCGCTTCCGTAAAGACAAGGGAAATGAGGTGAAGACAGAGAGTAAGGGGGAAACAGATAATTCCAGAAGAGCATTTCTTACAACTGCTGCAGTGATTACAGCAGGAAGTGCATTGAAGGCACAGGAAATGAAGGTTGACGGCGGACTTGCAAAAATAATAGACAAGAAAGTTCCTCATAGAAATACACCTATACTTCCTCCGGGAGCATTGAGCAAGAACAGTTTTGCCAAGCAGTGTACCGGATGCCAGTTGTGCGTCTCTGTTTGTCCTAATCAGGTGTTGCGTCCTTCGACAGACCTTATGCGACTTATGCAGCCTGAAATGTCGTATGAAAGAGGATATTGCCGTCCGGAATGTACCAAGTGTTCCGAAGTGTGTCCTACAGGTGCAATAAATCTTATCTCACTGGCCGACAAGGCTTCTACCCAAATAGGACATGCCGTATTCATAATGGAGAATTGTGTTGCGGTTAAGGATGGAGTGGAATGCGGTAACTGTGCCCGTCATTGCCCTGCTGCCGCCATAAAGATGATACGCAGGGATAAAGACGATAAGAACTCCCCTAGAATACCTTCTGTCAATGTGGAAAGATGTATAGGCTGTGGAGCATGCGAGAACCTTTGTCCGTCACGTCCTTTCAGCGCAATCTATGTGGAGGGACATGAACGCCATAGAATGATTTAATAATAAAGATTGTAGTATGGAAAAGAAAAATATAAATCGAAGGGATTTTATAAAGATAGTAGGGATAAGTACAGCTACGGTTAGCGGACTGTTTTATGGATGTGGAAAAGGTAAATCTGATGAAAATGTCTCTCCAGACCCTACATCACCGGTTCCTGTGGATAAGATGACATATCGTACTTCCAGCCGTGGTGACAAGGTCTCATTGCTGGGATATGGCTGTATGCGATGGCCTACACTTAAATCTCCGGCAGGTGACGGTAATGTGATAGATCAGGATGCAGTAAATGAGCTTATTGACTATGCCATGGCGCATGGAGTGAACTATTACGACACGTCTCCGGTTTATGTTCAGGGATGGTCGGAAAAATCGACAGGTATAGCTCTTAAACGTCATCCGAGGGATAAGTTTTATGTAGCAACAAAGCTGTCGAATTTCTCTAACTATACGCGCGAGAATTCCATAAAGATGTACAAGAGGTCGTTCGAGGAACTTCAGGTGGACTATATCGACTATTATCTGCTTCATTCCATCGGCAATGGCGGCATAAAGACTTTCCGTGCCAGATATATTGAGAACGGAATGCTTGACTATCTAATTGAGGAAAGAAAAGCAGGGAGAATCCGTAATCTCGGATTTTCGTTCCATGGTACAAAAGAAGTATTCGATGAGGTGCTTGCCATGCACGAAAAGGTGCATTGGGATTTCGTGCAGATACAGTTGAACTATGTTGACTGGCGTCATGCATCAGGAAATAATGTAAATGCAGAATATCTTTATGCGGAGCTGGAAAAACGTAATATTCAGGCAATAATAATGGAACCGTTGCTTGGTGGTCGTTTGTCGAATGTTCCACAACATATAGTTGACAGGTTTAAACAGAACAGACCGACTGAGAGTGTCGCGTCTTGGGCTTTCCGATTTGCCGGAACTTGGGATAAGGTACTTACTGTCCTGAGCGGTATGACATATATGGAACATTTGCAGGACAATATCCGTACATACTCTCCATTAGTCCATCTTACAGATGAGGACAAGGAATTCCTTGAAGAGACAGCACAGCTTATAAAGAAATATCCTACAGTGCCTTGCAATGACTGTAAATACTGTATGCCATGTCCATACGGTATAGATATTCCTGCCATATTGGTTCACTACAACAAGTGTGTCAACGAAGGTAATGTACCTAAGTCAAGTAAGGACGAGAATTATGACAAGGCACGCAGGGCATATCTTGTAGGTTACGACAGAAGTGTCCCTAAACTGAGACAGGCAAGCCATTGTATTGGCTGCAAACAGTGTATAGAGCATTGTCCTCAGGATATAAATATTCCTCGTGAGTTGCATCGTATAGACCGTTTTGTAGAGTCATTAAAGCAAAATAAGTTATGATTCAATTTTGGGATGGTGAGATGTCGTCATTGAAAGACGAGTTGCAGAAAGGCGGCTGGTCGTGCGTCATAGGCAATGGTGCTGAGATGCGGACATTCTCACGCAGAGGTGTAGCAGATTTGTATGATATACTTATGACTGAGCCTGAATTACTTGAAGGGGCTTCAATTGCCGATAAGGTAGTAGGGAAGGGAGCTGCTGCACTAATGATTTTAGGAAAAGTTTCAAGACTTCATACACATATAATAAGTACTCCGGCATTGGCCTTATTGCGCAGTGCCGGAGTAATTACCGATTTTGATATAGAGACAGATTATATTATAAACCGTGACGGAACAGGACGTTGCCCTGTAGAGACATTGTGCGATGGATTGTCTGAACCGGAGAAAATGCTGCCTCTTATATCGGATTTTCTTTCCAAAATACGTTCCTGAAATATTTACAGTTCAAAGATTCCTGTAGGTGACGTTCTTCTCAAAGGAACAACTTCCAGATCTCTGCCAACAATTATATCCTTTGATTTTAAAGCGGTTTCCACTGTCTTCAAAGCCAGTTCGGGATGATTATTGTCTTTACTTAAATGGCATAGCCACAGGTATTTCAGTTGTGAAGGAAAATTACAGGAAATAAACTCTGCCAGTTCCTTGTTGCATAAATGTCCGTTGCCGCTTGCAATTCTTTCTTTCAGGTGGGTAGGATAAGGCCCTGTGTCAAGCATTGTCTTATCGTAGTTCGCTTCCATCACCAGATAGTCGGAAATGCTTACAAACTGGGCTACGGTAGGAGTGATGCGTCCTATATCTGTTATGAACGTAAACATCTTGTCGCATATCTTTATGCTATATCCGACATTGTCTGTCGAGTCGTGCGGGACCTCAAAACATGTAATCTCAAGATCGTCCAGCTTGACAGTTTCTCCTTTGCTGATATATCTTTTCATGTTCTCGGCCAGCTTTTCAGTCATGCAGTAGCTCCTTTTCATGCCTTCGTGCACTTCCGGTGTCGCATATATCGGTATGTTATGCTTTCCTGCCAGATGCCCTACAGCCTTGATGTGGTCGGCATGGTCGTGTGTAACAAATACGGCTTTAATCTCATTCAAATCTATGCAGTGTTCCTTAAAAATCTTTTTTACTGAACGTATTCCCAACCCACCATCTATCAATACGGACGTGTTACCATTGCTCAGATAATAGCAGTTTCCGCTACTTCCACTGGCAAGGCTTAAAAACTTTATATTCATATCGTTATTTCGTATTTTGTGTTCTTATGATTTTTGAAGTCGAAAAAAGTTGTGCGAAATTACAAAAAATAGGCATAAAAAACTAGTGCAACATTGAATTTATGGGTATAGACATCAGTCAATGTTATGCATAAAGAATATTTTTTGTACTTTTGCAACTGCAATTTTAATCGACTGTAACTGAATGAAACCACAATTTCTCATAGGAGGAGCAACGTCAGGGAGCGGAAAGACTGTTTTCGCTTTAGGGCTTCTTCGTGCCTTGAGAAAGAGGGGGATAAAGGTGCAGCCGTTCAAGTGTGGTCCCGATTTCATGGATACACAATTGCATGCCATTTCTTCAGGAACAGATTCTGTAAATCTTGACTCATGGTTTGCAGGACGGACACATCTCCAGTATGTGTATAACAAATATGGAGAGAAGTCCGATGTGAGTGTCATAGAAGGTAATTCAGCATTGTTTGACGGATATAAGAGAATGCAGGGCAGTAGTGCGGAGATTTCGCAACTTCTTTCAGTACCGGTAATATTGGTTGTCAATGCCAGATCTGCTGCATATTCCATTGCTCCGATGCTTTATGGATATAAGTTCTTCCGTCCTCAGGTCAGGATTGTTGGTGTAGTTTTCACTCAAGTGTCATCTCCTACACATTTTTCTTATTTAAAGGATGCCTGTAACGATACAGGGCTACACACTCTGGGATATATTCCGTTTTATGATACCTTAAAACTTCCTTCGCGTCATTCAGCATACACACAGACCGTAAGGGCTGAAATAGACGAGATATCAGAAAAGGTGTCGGTTTACATAGAGCAAAATATGGATATTGACCGTATTTTGAAAATGTGTACACGTATTTTCCCATGTGAATATACGTTACCATATACTTCCGATGTAGAAGAAACTGCATACCAATTCTATAGTCCAAGGAAATATCGTATAGCGATTGCGCGCGATTCTGCATTTAACCAGATATATAAGGAAAATCTTGACTGTCTATCGGCTTTAGGTACAATTACTTTTTTCAGTCCGCTGTACGGAAATAATCTTCCGGAAGCTGATCTTGTGTATATCCCAGGAGGCTATCCCGAATTTTATGCACGCCAATTACACAGAAGAAAACCTTTTATGAAACAATTGAAGGAATATGCTGAAAACGGTGGACATTTATTGGCAGAGTGTGGTGGCTTGGTTTTATTGTCAAGCTCTCTGACGGTACGCGACGGTGGCAGTGCATACGAAATGAGTGGCGTGTTTCCGTTTCATTGTACAATGAAAGATTCCTGCCTGCATACAGGATACCGTTCTTTAGATTTGAATGGTATATCTCTTAAAGGTCATGAATTCCGGTATTCTTCTTTCAGTATTGACGATAAAACAGAACTGCGTGATATCAAGTGTCTGACAGTGAATAATACACGTGGCAATGATGCCAGTACGCCGGTTTACAGATATAAGAATGTGATAGCAGGCTTCACCCATTGGTATTGGGGTGAAACCGATA
The DNA here is from genome assembly GCF_016901995.1 of Bacteroides caecigallinarum. Taxonomy (GTDB): domain Bacteria; phylum Bacteroidota; class Bacteroidia; order Bacteroidales; family Bacteroidaceae; genus Phocaeicola; species Phocaeicola cellulolyticus. The sequence continues at coordinate 25,690 of NZ_JACJLE010000043.1, forward strand.
TTATGAAGCTGTGGAAATGACAGTCAAAATCAGAACCATTCCTTAAATTCTGAGGCCTTAGCCTTGCTTATTATGATTTTATCCTTCAAGTCCATTGGAATGTTCAGGTTTATTACCAGACGTCCGTTAAACCACAGGCTGATGTCCTTTATTGCTTTTCTTGAAATGAGAAACTGGCGGTTTGCCCTGAAGAAAAGTTTTGGATTCAGCATTTCCGTAAGTTCGTCCAGTGAAAGAGTGAAAGGATATTGCTTTCCGTCAGCATTGACTGCCTTTACCTGTCCGTCGGATATATAGAAGAACAAAATTGATTCTACAGCCAGTGGTATGAACCTGTCGCCTTTTTCTGGAATAAGGAAATGCGATTTATAGTTTTCTTCCTTATTCAGCCTTTTTATTATTTCATTTATCATGTTGTTCTGTTGGGCTGCTTCCTGTTCCTTGCAAGGCATATTTGTGTGAAGCAGTTTTAGTTTGTCAAATGCTTTCTTCAGATCCTCAGCATTGATAGGTTTTAGCAGATAGTCAATACTGTTTACCTTGAAAGCTTTCAGGGCATACTCATCGTATGCAGTGGTGAAAATAATAGGGCAGGTTATATCTATACTGTCAAAAATTTCGAATGCAGAGCCGTCGGCCAGATGTATGTCCATAAATATCAGGTCGGGCATCGGATTGTTTTCCAGCCACTCCAGACTTTCGCATATACTGTCAGCACAGCCAACTATTTCAGCTTCACTGCACACATCCTCCAATATGGCTTTCAGATTTCTTAGTGCTGCTTTTTCATCTTCAATGATAAATATCTTCATATCAGTCTTGGTTTATATAAGAGGTAAAACAACAGTAAATGTGTCATCAGTTTCAATTATCTCAATATCTTTCTTATATAACAGTTTATATCTGTTGCTCAGGTTGCTAAGCCCTATGCCCGTGCTGCTTACAGTGCCTCTCCTTAGCTGTAGTCTGTTGGAAACCTTAATGGAATCATTCTTTGTTCTGACTTCTATGCTTAACGGATGTCTGTTGCTTATCTCGTTGTGTTTAACTGCATTCTCTATCAGTAACTGTATAGACATTTTTGGAAGCTTCTTGCTCATTTCAGATTCGGCAATTTCGAATTTGAATGTAAGATTGTCCTCATATCTCATTTTCAGAAGATATATGTAGGAATACACGAATTCCATTTCTTCTTTTACTGATATGGAATGTGAGTCACTGTCTTTCTGTAAGGTATATCTCATTACTTTTGACAGTTCATTCAGATACTCCTGGGCTTTTTCCGGCGATTCCCTTATCAGCGAATATAGTGTGTTCAGCGAATTGAAAAGCATGTGCGGGTTCAACTGGTTTCTCAGTGCCTCAAACTGGTTGGCTATGTTTTCAATCTTCAATTGTTGCATTTCCATCATCACCTTTCTGCTTTTCAGGCTTCTGTTCATCAGATAACAGCTTAGAGTGATTATTCCTGAAAGAAGGAAATCCCTCAGCGGGTGTGTATATACGTGTACACTGGCTTCTATGGCCGGTATGCCGTATGTCCTGTGAAGAAGTACGAAACACTTTCCCATAATTCCGTTCAGCAACAGGTCCAGGAAAAACATTATGAAGATAGCTTTTGTACCTAATTCTGTGCTATCACTGTTGAACCTGAAAATCATTCTGTTGAGCCAGAACAGTATTATTATGGACAGGTAGGTGAACAATACTTCACAGCCAACCTGTGTCCAGTCTAAACTGGGATATACCGTATTGGCCTCTTCGGGACTGAATAACGCAATCAGTTCCGGGAAATTCATGGTAAATGCCACGGTTATCCCAATGGCATTTACCAATACATGATATTTGTTTCTGCTGAAATATTTCATTCCGCAAAGTTACATATTTTTATTCAGTTGAGCATTTACATACATGCCCGGGCGGAATAATTTGTTTGTTTCCTTCACTTTGGCATATACGTTGATCGAGCGGTTCTCTGTATTTACAGTCTGGTCGATAGATATAATTTCAGCATTGAATTTTGTATCTTTTATACCATTGACTGTAAATGCCAGGCTATCACCGATATTCAGATGCGCAAGGTCTTTTTCGTATGCTGTGAGCAAAAGCATTATCTCCGATTTGTTTATGATTTTACATACCGATTCTCCTTCGCCTACATACGTTCCAAGGTTTACGCTCATATTTGTTACATATCCGCTTATCGGAGCCTTTACCTCAAGATACGTTTTGATACCGTTCTTCAGAAGTTCGTCAGTATCTACATCCAGCAGTGCAAGTTTAGCTTTCGATGCTTCCAGCTGGCTCTTCATGGAAAGATATTCTGCCTTGCTCTGTTCGAATTTCTTTTCAGATGCAGCCTCTTCAGAGACAAGTTTTTCCTGTCTTTTGAATTCTTTTTCCAGGAATTCTGTCTGTGCATTGGCAGTCAGGAATTCCTGCTGCAGAAGAATGAAATCCGGATTTTTTAGCGAGGCTATTATCTCTCCGCTTTTCACGTAGTCGCCTTCAAATACGGATATTTCGTGTATTGAGCCGCCCATGGTCAGTGTAAGTGTGGAACTCATTTTAGGAGGCATTATTATTACTCCGTTGAATGACACAGGAGGCATTACCTGTGTAGCTCCGGTATTGGCGTCTGTTTCTTCTGATTCCGTATTGTTATTTGCTGTAGTGTCTTCAATAGTGATGTTTTCACTTACTGTTTCATTTGATGAACCGTTTTCTCCCGAACAGCCCATCATGATAAAGGCTGAGAATATGCTAATCGGTAAAAATATCTTTTTCATGTCTAAATGTTATTTATCTGTGTATAGTTCAAGTTCGAGCACTGATACGTTGTAGTTATATACAGTCTCAATATATGATTTCTTTATGTCTCTTGCTGAATTGATGCTCTGTACAAATTCAGTGATGTCTATCTCGTTTGCACCGTAACGTGATACTGCGCTGTTTTGTAATGACTCTGCTTCATACAATGCTGCTTCGGTGAAGTACTGGAGGCTTTCTTTCTGCTGTTTCAGTCTGCCTTTCAGTTCTTCCACTTTATTGTTAAGCATGGTCTTGTTGTTGTCAGCTTCCCATTTCGCTATTCTCAGACTGATTTTAGCCTGCTTGCTTCTGCTTTTCTGAGGAAAGAACAATATCGGGAATGAAACTCCCACCATCCACGAATTAAGGTTTTTCAGAGGAGCGATTTTCTGACGTGTATATCCGAATGAAAATTCAGGGAAGAACTTGCTCCTTTCTATCTGCAGCAGTTTCTTTTGCTCATCTACTTTTCCCAGGAAATAGTTCAGATGGTCTGCCGATGGCAATAAATCAGTGTCACTGCTCTGGAATATTACAAGAGAATCGTCAGAAGGCAATATCTGAATGTCTGAATAGCATACCCATGTCAGCCTTTTCTTTGCCAATGAGACTTCTTCCTGCCAGTGGAGCAGCATGGTACGCATATTTGCCGCCATAGCAGAAATCATGTTTTTCTCTGTCAGGTCGATGTCTCCCTGAGAATAGCGCAAATCTCCACTCTGTTTTAACTTTCCTGCTATCTCATCCTGATGCTTGTACAGACTGTATATGCTGTTGGCATACTGGTAATATGTCCATGCACGCTTAACTTCGGCTATGATTTCCTTTTTAACCATATTACGGTAGTATTCTCCTGTACTGACCTGCGATTTTACAAGGGAATTCTTATAGAATGGGGTAAGGAACGAACCGAGAGACTGCTCTATGCTCATTTCATTGTCCTTGTTGAATTCACCGTTCAACTGTCCCCAGGCATAACTGAAGGAAGTGCTTCCTCCGTCCCATATTTCTCCTCTTGTGGCTCTCGACTTTTCTATTTCTGCTGTAGAGACTTTCAGTCTTGGGTGGTTCTGTAATGCAATCTCTATAGCTTCCTCCATGCTTACTCGTTTAGCCTCACTGCTTTGGGCATTGACACCTACGGCAAATGACAGGATTATAGCTGTCATTGCTATGGTTCGTGCTGTACAGCTCGTCTTTCTGTTATTCTTTCTTCTCATAATAGAGTGTGAAATATTATTTACAAGTTTATAGAACACAGGAATGATAATCAGTGTCAGAACTGTAGATACAATCAATCCGCCTATCACCACTGTAGCCAATGGTCTTTGTACTTCCGCACCGGCTGACGTAGCTATTGCCATTGGCACAAATCCCAATGAAGCCACAAGTCCGGTAAGGAATACAGGTCTCAGCAGATGCGGACATCCGTGTCTGATTATACTTCCTGTACACATGGTGTATTCGTTCTTCTTTCTTAAATCGTTGAAATGGTTTATCATAAGAATACCGTTTAATACAGCCACACCGAACAGAGCGATAAATCCTACTCCGGCAGAGATACTGAACGGCAATCCTCTAAGCCATAAAGCCACGATACCACCAATCAGTGACAATGGAACGGTAGAGAACACAACAAGCGAATAAATAACGCTTCTGAACGCAAAGAACAGCAACAGCAGTATGAGCAGCAATGCGATAGGGATAACCACAGTAAGAGTATCAATGGCATTCTGCAGATTTTCAAACTGTCCGCCATATTCAAAGTAGTATCCCGGTTTGAGCTTAACGTTCTTGTCCAGTGATTCCTGGATTTTTGAAACCACCTGCTTTATGTCAGCATTTCTTACGTTTACGCCAATTACCACACGTCGTTTCGTAGCATCACGGTTTATCTGAAGAGGTCCGTTCTGGAAAGATATTTCGGCTACTTCACTCAGAGGAATGCGTATTCCCTCGGCAGTACGCACAAACAGTCTGTTTATGTTCAGGTCTTTCACCTTCTCGTTGTCAAGACGTACAACGAGGTCGAAACGTCTCTCGTTTTCGAATACCACTCCGGCTGTTTCTCCTGCATATGCAGTACGGATAATGGTGTTCAGTTCTTCTATGTCTATACCATAACGCGCTATCTTGGCTCTGTCATAGTTTACAAGGAGCTGTGGCAATCCCATAGCCTGTTCCACAAGCACGTCAGATGCTCCCGGAACCTGCTCAACGTATTTTGCGGCTTCTTTTGCTTTGTTGTAAAGTTCCTCCATATCCTCACCATATAGCTTGATGGCAATATCGGCCTTTGCTCCCGTCATAAGCTCGTTGAAACGGAGCTGTATCGGCTGACTGAAGTTGAATTCCACATCCTCGATACCTTCGAGTGCGGCTTTCATCTTTTCCACCATTTCTGCTCTGCTTCCAGCCGATGTCCATTCGGAGAAAGGTTTCATCACAATCATTATGTCCGCATCTTCCACGGCCATAGGGTCGGTAGGAACTTCCGCTGTACCTATTTTTGCCACTACATGCTTTATCTCAGGGAATTTCTCTTTAAGAATCTTCTCTGCCTCAAGTGAGACCTGGATGCTTCTGCTTAGAGAACTTCCGGCTGGCAGTGTCATCTGCATGGCAAAGTCTCCTTCATCAAGCGTAGGGATGAACTCTGCTCCAAGCCTTGTAAACAGGAACAGCGATGCTATGAGAGCAACAAACGATGTCGCTATAGTTCCCCAGATATGTTTCAGACAGAAATTCAGTGTCTTGTGGTAGTAGATGTTCAGGCCGGAGAAAAAACGGTCGGCAAGTGTAGGTTTTACCGAAACGGTCTTTTTCAGGAACAGTGACGCCATCATCGGAACGTATGTGAGTGAAAGCAATAATGCACCTATGATACAGAACACCAGTGTCTTTGCCATAGGGGTGAAGTACTTGCCTTCTATTCCTGTAAGTGTGAGGATAGGGAAGAACACTATCAGTATTATCAGTACAGCGAAAGTGGCACTTCTCACCACATTGCCCGCACCTTTTTCCACTTCAGCGTCCATTTCCTCTTTAGTGAATGTCCTGCCCATCATATTCTTGCCGTAGATATGTGCCAGGATTCCTTCAAGTATCACTATCGAGCCATCCACCACAATACCGAAGTCTATTGCTCCAAGACTCATCAGATTGGCCGATACACCGAATATCCTCATCATAATGAATCCGAAAAGCATGGCAAGAGGAATGACTGATGCCACGATAAGTCCTGCCCTGACATTTCCGAGGAATATGATAAGCACAAGGAATACTATTATGGCACCTTCTATAAGGTTCTTTATTACGGTAGATATGTTTCTGTTTACGAGTTCCGAACGGTTCAGATAAGGCTCTACTGTTACACCCTCAGGTAGCATCTTTTGTACTTTGGCTACACGTTTTTCAAGTTCTCCTGTCACGACATTGGCATTCGCGCCTTTGAGCATCATCGCTATACCGCCCACACATTCGCCTTCGCCGTCCTTTGTCATCGCTCCGAAACGCTTTGGAGCACCGAATCTCACCTTGCCGATATCTCCGACATGTACCGGGATACCGCCACGGTTCGTTATAACAATCTGTTCTATATCCTTCACGTCCTTAATCATACCTTCCGAACGGATATAGTACGCGCGGTTCACCTTTTCTATATAACTGCCTCCGGTGTTCTGGTTGTTCTTGCTGAGTGCTGAGAACACTTCGCCGATAGTGATATTCAGTGAATACAGAGCGTCAGGGTCAACAGCCACTTCATACTGTTTCAGATATCCTCCGAAACTGTTTATCTCCACTATACCGGGTATTCCTGAAAGCTGTCTTTTCACTATCCAGTCCTGAATGGTTCGCAGCTCCATTGCATCGTATTTGTCTTCGTATCCCGGTTCAACCTTCAGTACGTACTGGTATATCTCGCCCAGTCCGGTGGTGATAGGCATCATCTCCGGTGTACCCAGTTCGGGTGGAATCTCCCCGGCAACTGTTTGGATTTGTTCGTTAATCAACTGCCTGGCATCCAGAGTCGGTACGTTTTCCTTGAAAACCACTGTAACGAGCGAAAGTCCGAATCTTGATACAGATCTGATTTCTTCCACATTCATGATATTGCTCATGGCAATCTCTATCGGGAATGTGATGAGCTGTTCCACTTCCTGTGGAGCAAGGGTAGGTGATACAGTAACTATCTGTACCTGATTGTTTGTTATGTCCGGCACGGCATCTATAGGCAGTGTAAGCATGGAGTATATACCTCCTGCCAACAGCATTATTGTAGCCATTGCCACAAACAGTTTTTTTCTGATTGAGAAATGAACGATTTTTCTAAACATAGTTTTTGCGTGATTATGTTATTTCTGATAATAACGCAAAAATATGTATTATGTCAATGCTCCGGTACCGATATCTTATGAGGCTGATAAAAACGGAGGTGAAGTGACTGTTTGTGGAGGTGAAATATCATTCTGTTTTCACTGAAAAAAAACGTGCCCGCATTCGAAATCAAATGCGGGCACGTTTAAAGTCAAACACGGGCACGTTTTAATTTAAACGTGGGGTTATCCTTTAAGTATATCCTTAATGCCTCCCAAAGAGCCAAGTAGGGAAGTAGCTTCGTACGGTATATAGACTGTCTTGTTATCCTTTCCGCTTGTCATTTCTTTAAGGGTCTCGATATATTTCAGTGCAATCTGATAAGATGCCGGATCAGAGCTTGTTCCCTTTATAGCCTCTGCCAGTTTCTCAATGGCCTCAGCCTCAGCTTTTGCCTGAAGGATTTTTGCTTCCGCTTCACCCTGAGCCATCAGAATCTGGGATTCTTTCTGAGCCTTAGCCTGATTTATCTGTGCTTCCTTCTCTCCTTCGGAATAAAGAATCTTCGAAGTCTTGTCACCTTCAGCCTTCAGAATCTTTGCACGGCGTTCACGTTCTGCCTGCATCTGCTGTTCCATGGCACGGCGTACACTCTCGGGAGGAGTAATGTCCTGTAGTTCCACACGGTTTACTTTAACTCCCCATTTGTTTGTTGCCTCGTCAAGAACCTCACGAAGACGGGAGTTGATTGTATCGCGCGATGTAAGAGTTTCGTCCAGTTCCAGTTCACCGATAATGTTACGTAGAGTTGTCTGCGTGAGTTTCTCTATTGCGTTAGGCAGGTTTTCTATTTCATATACCGACTTGAACGGGTCTGTAATCTGAAAATACAGCAATGCGTTAATGCTGGTGGTCACATTATCTTTGGTAATCACGCTCTGTTCCGGGAAATCGTAAACCTGTTCACGAAGGTCTATCACGTCCGACATTCTTATAAGTGTCTGTGTAGCTCCGTTCATTCTTGTTACCACATACCTTGTATAAACTTTTCTCGGTCTGTCAAGAATAGGCCATATTATGTTTATACCGGAAGACAACGTGCTGTGGTATCTTCCCAATCTCTCAATCACTTTTGTTTCCCCCTGTCGGATAATTTTAAGCCCTTGCACTGCGAAAACTATCACAACAAGTGCCACAAGCCCTACAATAATCAAAGCTCCCATAATGAATGTGTGTTTTTAAGAAGTTTATAATAAAGATATTTATCATGCTTTTCTGACGGTGAGTATAATGCTGTCCACTTTAAGAACGACAACTTTCTCGCCTTTCATAATATTGTTTCCGTCTTCTGATACAGCCTTCCATCTGTCCCCGTCAATGGCTATGCGTCCGCTGTTTGTTTCCGCTACAATATCTTCCTCTACAATGGCGGTTCGTCCGATAAGAGCTTCCACTCCGCTTTTCGGCGAATCTTTCTTCCTTGAAAGGAACTTAAGCATGAACGGACGTACATAGATGAATGATATTAAGGTGAAAACGGCAAATACCGTAATTTGCCAAACCAGAGAGTCGGTGAAACAAGATGCCACTGCTGCGCCAACGGCTCCAATAGCCAGACAGAGTGCAGCAAAACCTACGGTGATTATTTCTATTATTACCAGTGCCAGTGCTATGGCAAGCCATATTTGCCAGATTTCCATAAAATGAGTGTTTTAAAAAATTATGTTGTCAAGATATTAAAAGTTTTCGGGTTTTCAAAGGGGAATGAAGAATTTATTTAGAACTAAATAAAAGGATATCTTGTATTCAGATAATCTACCCATTGCCTGTTCTTTTCATTCATTTCAAAATGTTTACTTATAAGAAGAATTAGTTTCTCAATAGTAATATATCCGAATGTCGATTTCCCATATTCTGACAGTAATTTTTCATATTCCGGAAGTACTTTCTTGAAATGGATATTACCATTGGGATATAGTGTGATACTATGAAATCTGTAGATTTGTCCGTTCATAACCATTGTCGCACCTAACAAATGGTTTCTCCATATCTGGCGAAAATCATCTTTACAAAGCAATGTTTCACATAGACGGCGGTTACATATCTCATTTGTGTACAATCCGCATTGTCGAGTCTTGGTGGCGTATAGAGAATCTTCCTGCTCCATAACTCTTTTTCTTTCTAATTTTCCAAAAGGATACCCTTCTTCAGTATATTTCACTTCAATACATACACCACACTCTTTCCCATTATAAATATATTCAATATATGTGTCGAATGAAGTATTGTCATCAAGTGCGGTCTCTTTTTGCGGAGCCCACTCAATACGAATATCTGTGACTTTGTCTATCTCGTCAGTTTTCAAAATTTCCTTTAATAGGGCAACCGTTGCCTGTTTATCTAAATTCATAGGATAAAATACATTCCATGGAATATGCTCACTCCTTAACATATTACCCATAAGTCCCTCATGGAGTGCGGCGTTCATCTTTGTATACCGCTCCTTTATACCATTTAGTATATAGCTTCGATAAACCTCACAGAAATTATATCCTAACGAAGCGAATGGCTCCATAAGGAAAGCACCATACTTACCGAACTTGTGTTTAGGATCGTATGGAATACCTAATACCATCTGGCGGAAGAGTGATTGCTTTTTCCTCGCATGTGCTTTAAAAGCTGGCTCATTGGCGCTAAGTGGGATTTCTTGATATGATGCTTTCTGCTTTAATAATATAAGCTTTTCTAGTTTATATATTTTGTTTGTCATACTTTTAAACCTATGTACTGAAGAATATGATGAGTAATTATTTGTAATCAGTTTTCGTAATTAAATTTGTGGACTATAACAATTAAAGCAAGTAACCTAATTAATCAGGTAGTAGACATGGAAGAGATGTTGTTTTAAGATTATGAAGTCTGAACTTGTGATATCTACAAGTAGTGGGGCATATATCTTTTAAAAAACATTTATCCAATAAAACAATATTTATTGTGATATTTTAAATAAGTCTTGTGTGCCTCTTCAATACGACAAAGAGATAAAGTTGAAGTCAATCCCAATAAATACTTGTCATTTTTGGAAAGCAATTTTGAGTAAATTGCTTTCCCCTCAGAGGTGAATGTTAAGTAACCCAAATCAAATAACTTATCATAATTTGGTAAAAGTAATAATCCGTTGAATACATCCAGCCGTTCATCATTTGTTGAATCTTTCCAAGGTTTTATGTGAGAAGCTACTAGCATATCTGTTAATGAACATTTGCTTATAGCACATCCATCCCAATACTTAATCAAATTGTTACGAAATACCCCTTGACCTCTTCTAGACAAGATAATAGATTCTTTTTCAGTAACAGACAGATGTTGATTCTCTTTAATTTTCTCAATCTCTGATAAAATACTGTTATCGTATCGCTTACGATAATCTGATTTTAGGAAATCTAAGAATTTACGTAAACCGGAACGAAAATCAGAGATAGATTTTCTAGTACAATATTTTTCCCTTTCAGTGCAGCGTATTTCCTCTTTTCGTAAAATATCTTCAACACTTTCTTCATTTAGAGTATTATCTATACGGTAAGTCGTTGAAAGAAACTTTAATCTAGAAATATAATCACTACTAGTTTTTGGAGTTAAACCTCCTTCCGTAACCATGTAATGATAAAAATCCGATTGGATGTTCAAAAAATGTTTTTCCTTCTTGTCCATCTAATTATTGTTTATTTTCTTCATTATCTACTTCTTCCATTGCACGCATCAGAGTATTTAATACCTGATCGTATTCTTCACTCAACCAATCTAAGCAAACACTTTCTCTTTCTTGGTAAAGCAAATCATAGGCATCTGCTAAAGCTTTACGAATCAATTTTGTATCCATATCTTATTTTATGCAAATTCTATTTATT
>NZ_JACJLE010000044.1 GCF_016901995.1 Bacteroides caecigallinarum
AAACTCTGTATTGAGTAATGATGCGGCCCTTTTTTACTCTTTTAGGGTGCTCAAATTTCAAATTATAAGTTCATTTTTTCAAAAAATGAATTTTGACACACCCTCTTTTCTCATTATTATTTTATCTTCCCACATAGGGGTTTTTACATAAGTCTGCGTTATTGAAGTGAAAGCAACAAAGGAAAAGGATTAATTACCCACTTAATTATAAAAACATGATACAAATCAGAAAATATCGGGCAGAAACAGTTATCTCCACACGAACGTGTCGAGTACTCCACACGGACGTGTCGAGAGCTCCACACGAACGTGATGAGAACTCCACACGAGCGTGTGGAGAACATACAAATTACATAAATTATATGCCGATTATTGTTATTTAGGTACGGAAACAGTATATTTGTAAAAATGCTGTCAAAGACATGTACCTGAGTAATAACCACAAAAACTAATCAAACGAAAAATGAACACCGACAGAAAAGAAATCTTTAAGTCCAGATTTAACGAACACTACCCAAGGCTATGCAGCATAGCATACGAATATGTTTCCGATGCAGACGATTCAGAAGACATAGTTCAGGAACTGTTCATAAATATATGGGATAAAGGCAAGGACGCCCTTCCGGACAAGGAATTTGCAGCCTACATCACTACAGCTGTAAAAAACGCCTGTATTTCGTTTCTCAGAAAAAAATGCTCTTACACGGTTTCGATAGAAGACGCTCCATCTGCCGGGGCACACCTTCCGGATGAGGATACACTGTACACTGACAGGAAATCACCAGAGGAACTTTTATCGGAGGCTCTGGCTGTACTTCCGCCAAAATGTAAGGAAATTTTCCTGCTTTCAAAGCTTAAAGGAATGAAATACAGGGAAATTGCGGAGCTGCTGTCATTATCGGAAAAGACTGTGGAGAATCAGATGGGTAAAGCCATCAAACTGCTGAGGGAGTTTGCAGCCACATGTTCGTTCACTATCGCGGTTATTATCACATTAATCATATCAATCATTTCAAACAACATTTAGAGATGAAACATACAGAAGAATATATCAACGAATTACTGGCTAAATATATCACAGGCGAGGTAATGTCGGACTCGGAAAAGAATGATATTCAGGAATGGATAGCTACGCATGCCGACGAATACAACAGGCTGGTAAAACTTATATCGCCAAAGAAGGCTCCCGAGTTCGGAACAGCAAAAGCATGGGCCAGAATAGAAGAGCATATAGACAAGTCATCGGCAAAGAAACCGGCAATGAGTATCTCAATAAACAAGAACAAGAAGAAGTCATTGGGCATGTCGGTTTTCTATGCAGCAGCTTCGGTCCTTGTAATAGTAGTAATATCAATCTCATTCTTTATGAGCAACAGGGATAACAACAAGGAACAGCTGTTTGCCAACAACACTGCAGAAAAGATGATGATTTATCTGCCGGACAGTTCGTTGGTGACTCTATATCCTAACGCTAAGGTGAGTTACAGAACTGGAGGCATGAATTCGGCAAGGGAGGTAGCTCTAAACGGAAAGGCTTTCTTCAATGTGAGGAAGATGCACGGAAGGGCTTTCAAAGTACAGTCAGAAAACCTTATGGTGGAAGTGCTGGGAACATCGTTTCTGGTTGATGCCACTAAAGCTGAAAGCTCAAGCGTATATGTAAAGACCGGTGTGGTAAGCGTAGAATCGGAAAACAGCAAGGTTATAATCAAAGCCAACCAGAAGGCCGAACTTGACAACAAGACTCTAAAGACAGGTAAGATAGAGAACCCGTATGAGGTATTCGAAGAGAAACCTAAAGTCCTGTCGTTCGAGAATGCTGGAATAATGGAAGTGGTGGAAAAGATAGAACAGACCACGGGAGTGAAAATTGAGGTAAGCAAAGAACTCCGGAATAACAAGATAACCAGCAGAATTGACACTGCCGATACGGAGACAATAATAGTGGAACTGGCTTTCCTGTGCAGCTGCAAATACGAGACTCTGGAGGCCGGAAAGCATTACCGATTATATTAACCTAGCATTTATAGCCGGATGATACATCAATCAATGAAAGTCCTGCTACTGCTGTCGGCAATGGCTCATGCCGGAGATGCTTTTCCAAACAGGGAAACGTCTGTGATGGGAACAGCGGCAGACACAGCTATAGGAAATATCAAGGAAAACTTTTTTTCATCAGACAAAAATAAACTGACCGATGAGGTTCTCTTCGTTAGAGCCTCATCGGCTTCTGTGCTTCAATGGTTCAGCTATATCGAAAAACAAAAGGGAATATCGATTTCATTCAACCAGGCTATAGACATGGAAAAGAACTGCACAGTGAGACAGTCTGCCACAATGTCTGTAGCCCAACTGCTGGAGATTATTCTTAAAGACTACAGATACAGCATAACGGAAATGCCCGGAAGGAAAATCGCAATACGCATTGATGCCAAAAGGGAGTTTTCAGTAAGGGGAACGATAGCCGACGAATCAACATCCGAGAAACTGTATGGGGCAATCATTATGGCGTCAGATACGGACGGCAAGAAGCTTTACTCCACAAGCGACGAGAACGGCAACTACCGGCTGAACCTTACAGAAGGAGAATATACCATCGAAATAAGCTATATGGGATATGAGAAGTTCTCCACACCTTTGCATCTTTATAGCAGAAAAAGACTGGACATGAATCTCAAACCGGCTCTGTTCGAAGTTGACGAGGTTACGGTCAGGTCTATCAGAAATGATGCGGAACTGGCAGAGATTACTCCATCAGGCATGCTGTCATTCAGCGGCAACGACCTGTTCTCGCAAATATGGATTCTGCCAGGGGTGACCGGCACTCCCACGGGAAACAACTTTATGGTAGATGGCGGAAGTTATGACGAGAACATAATACTGCTCGACGGTGTACCTGTGTTTCATCCGGGACACGTCAACGCTCTGCTTCCACAGTTCAATGGCGACGTCATAAAGAATATTGTCTTCCACAAGGGCTTCTTCCCCACCCGTCTGGAAGGCGGGCTTTCATCGGTCACGGAATTCAATCTTAAAGACGGAAACAAGAACAGGCATACACGTACTTTCTCTATCGACATGCCTGCCGCATCGCTTACACTGGAAGGGCCAATAATAAAAAACAAGCTGTCGTATCTGGTGAGTGTAAGAAGAAGCTGGATGGATTTCTTCGACGAACTTTTATCGGAAGAAAACAGACTGAACCACTACTCGTTCGACTATACGGCAAAACTGTCATACTATATGTCGGAAAACAGTTCCTTAAAGTTCTTTGCATATAATACATTCGACGAGTTCAGATTTCCCCTATACACAGAAGAAGCCATACCTGTAGTGAAATGGAATAACCAGATATACAAGGCCACTTATAACGGAATGTGGGGAAAACTTGGTAATACGACCTCAGCTTACTATTCGTCACACATGAGCCGTGCAAACGCCGATGTACTTGGTTTTGGTTTGGGTGACGACTTTGAAGATGATATGGACTCTGACAGCGGATGGGAAGACAATTGGAATGACGATTGGAATAATGGAGATTCCTTTAATCAAACAGAAAACAATGCGTCTAACAATGAAATAAGCAACGGAATAAAGACAATAAATTTCAATACTGAATTTACTTACAGTCCGGAAAACATATACTCTACCCGTTGGGGATTCAAGTACTCGCACGAGATGTATGAGATGACAGCTTTCGGAGAAAACATCAAGAAGCAGAATGAGGCCATTAACCAGTATTCTCTGTACTACGACAATTATATCAGAGTAACAAATAACCTTACAACACGTGTAGGAGTACATTTCATTGCATACAATCCTGTAAACTTCCGAAATTATTACAGCATACAGCCTCGTTTTGCATTGAACTTTACACCTGGTAAGAATGACCTTATATACCTGAATTTCTCTAAAATGGAGCAGTTCTATCATTACATCAGTTTCAATGGTATTTCTCTACCGACAGATTTCAGAATGCCGAGCATAGAAGGATTTAAACCGCGCTCATCGGAACATTATGAGATTGGCTGGAAAAAGAATTTCGACAGCGACAGAGGAAAATTAGAAACATCTGCATATTATAAGACAAGACGGAATATCGTAGCCCTGAAACCGGATGCAATAGTAGAAAACGATAACTGGAACAACTATATAATGGTGGGTAACGGAGACAGTTACGGAATTAAAATGTTCCTCTATTATATGTACAGAAGATGGACTATGCAACTGTCATATACTTATTCAAGGAGCCGTGAATGGTTCGATGAATACAAGAGCCTGGGCAAACTTCCTTCTTTGTATGATATGCCACACTATGGAGCAGGAGCCCTGTCATACAAGATAAGCAAATCGTCAAGCCTGTCTATAGGATGTATAACAAAATCGGGAAGAATCAAGACATCGGACAACTGGTTTGAAAGCGACAAGGATTTGGGCTTCAGGCAAAGACGTGGAGAATTCAACTACAGAATTGACGTAGGATATGCATTCAAGAAGGATTTCGGAGACAAATTGCTACTTCTCAGATGCGGTCTTTACAATCTGCTTGGAAACCCTCCTGAAGAAGATATAGTAGATTTCTATTCTGTACATTTATCAGAAAATTGTCTTCCATACGGAAGCATCAGTTTCAAGTTCTGATATATATAAAACCAAAAAATCCTGATCTGAAATACAGACCAGGATTTTTTATTTTTATCAAACTATCAGATTAATATCCAAGTTCTTTTTCAAGAGACTCATACTCAGCTCTGTTAAGCTTCCAATAGATTCTCAACAAGTACTGTCCCCACAAAGCTTTGTTATCTGGAGCCAATTCTTTAGCCTTTTCATAGTAAGGCAATGCCTTTGCATAAAGCTCTTTAATCTTAGCTTCACCTTCTGCATATTTAGGATCGTCCATAGCAAGCTGAGAGTTTGCTTCTTCTATATCCTGACCAGGGAAGAAGTAGCAGTCACCCATTTTGGAATATGCTTCTGCCACGAAACCGTCGTTCTTGTCAACAATCTGCTGCAATGTAGCTATTGCACCTTCATAGTCTTTGTTTTCATACTGAAGTACACCCTTTACATACAAGAAGTAAGCAGAAGGATTATTTGCTATGATACCGTCTATTTCAGCCAAAGCTTCTTTTACCTGACCTTTCTGGATGTAGTTGTCCATCAGGTTACCAACGAAGTATTCCTGTGCAGGGAATTTTTCAACACCTTCCTTGATTGCAGCAAGCCATTTTACAGAGTCTTTAGCTTCGTCTGACTTGTAAACTTCAGCAAGACACATCAATGCTCTGTAACCTTCTTCCTTGTGGTTCTTACCCATTTCTGCATACTTGATAACAGCGGCATTGTCTTTCAATGAGTTAGCAGCCAATGTAGCATAGTTTGCGATAAGTGGAACAAGTGTATCGTTCTTAACTTCATCCATATCTGAAAAGATAGGAGCTGTTGCAGCATCGCAGTATGTTCCAAAGAATTTCAATGCGGCACTATAGTTTCCTGCATTATAAGCATCAGAACCTGCATTTGTCAAATTAGGACGTACAGAAACCAATGTCTTGGCCAATTTCTTTCTCAATTTTGGTTTTTTCAATTCACCACTTGCCACTTTTGCCTGTTCTACTTCATCACATTTCATGTAATATTCGAACATTTTAGCCAAACTGTTGTATAATTTAGCTGTATCAGCCTGTCCACCCGGGAGATAAAGTTTCATATTCTCGTCATCGTAGATAGCCTTCTGGAAATCTCCGGCAAGTTTCCATGTTTCA
The DNA here is from genome assembly GCF_016901995.1 of Bacteroides caecigallinarum. GTDB lineage: Bacteria > Bacteroidota > Bacteroidia > Bacteroidales > Bacteroidaceae > Phocaeicola > Phocaeicola cellulolyticus. The sequence continues at coordinate 5,769 of NZ_JACJLE010000044.1, forward strand.
GGATCACTGGCTGTTGTTGGATCACTTAACGCTGGCTCAATAATCTGAGCAGCCTTAACAGGATCACTTTTGGCAGACTTTGCCTCTTTTACAACACTAGTCTGTGCTGATACTGCGCATGTAGTAAACAACACGGCTGCAGTTAATAATACTTTTTTCATAATGCTTTAAATTTTAGTAAGTCAATTGTTTTGATTATTATCTTCTTGGGGTTCATTTGTATTATTATCCATTTCACCTTCCTGTGAAGCACTACCCTCGACAGCCTCTTCCTCAGCCTGAGATGTAACCTTACATACAGAACCGATACTGTCATTACGTTTTTCAAGGTCTATAAGTTTTACACCCTGAGTAGCACGTCCCATAATACGGAAATCAGAAACCTTCACACGGATTGTTATACCCGACTTGTTTATAATCATCAGGTCATTTTCGTCAGTCACAGATTTGATTGCAACAAGTGAGCCTGTCTTCTCGGTAATGTTCAATGTCTTGACACCTTTACCGCCACGGTTTGTCTTGCGGTAGTCCTCGATGTCAGAACGTTTACCATAACCGTTTTCAGAAACCACCATTATAGTTTCCTTTTCAGGATCCTTAATGCAAATCATTCCTATAACTTCATCCTGTCCGTCTTCGTCAAGAGTAATACCACGTACACCGGTAGCAGTACGTCCCATTTCGCGTACGGCACTTTCGTGGAAACGTATGGCACGTCCGTTACGGTTTGCTATAACAATTTCATTATTACCGTTAGTCATACGAACTTCTATCACTCTGTCGTCTTCGCGGATAGTAATAGCGTTCACACCATTCTGACGTGGACGTGAATACTGTTCAAGGAGTGTTTTCTTTATTACACCCTGCTTAGTGCAGAACAATACGTAATGACTGTTGATGAATTCCTTGTCATTAAGGTTCTTGACACGCAAGTAAGCTGTTACGGCATCATCGGCATCTATATTCAAAAGATTCTGTATTGCACGTCCCTTTGATGTCTTGTTTCCTTCAGGAATTTCATAAACCTTCAGCCAGTAGCACTTACCTTTCTGTGTAAAGAACAGCATAGTATTGTGCATTGTAGCCGGATAGATATGTTCGATGAAGTCCTCATCGCGTGTTTCACTACCCTTAGAGCCTACACCGCCTCTGTTCTGAGCATGGAAATCAGCCAATGGAGTACGTTTGATATATCCCAGATGAGATATAGTGATTACCATCTGTTCGTCAGCATAGAAATCTTCCGGATTGAATTCTTCCGAAGCATAAACTATTTCCGAACGACGCTTGTCACCGTACTTTTCCTTAACTTCTATCAGTTCGTCCTTGATGACTTTCATACAGAGTTCATCGTTTGAAAGGATTTCCTGATAATAAGCAATCTGCTTCATTATCTCTTCATATTCCGCATGAAGCTGTTCCTGCAAAAGTCCGGTCAGCTGACGCAGACGCATTTCTACTATAGCACGTGCCTGGATTTCGCTAAGTTCGAAACGAGCCATCAGGTTAGTTACAGCCTCGTTAGGAGTTTTTGCAGCACGTATGATTCTGATTACCTCGTCGATATTGTCCGAAGCGATGATAAGTCCTTCAAGAATGTGTGCACGTTCCTGAGCCTTACGCAAGTCGTACTGTGTACGGCGGATAACCACCTCGTGTCTGTGTTCAACGAACAGTCTGATCAGATCCTTAAGATTGAGCAGACGAGGACGTCCCTTAACCAAAGCGATGTTGTTCACACCGAAAGAAGTCTGCAACGCAGTCATCTTGAACAGTTTGTTCAGAACGACACTTGCATTGGCATCACGCTTCACGTCTATAACGATACGCATACCTTCACGGTCGGACTCATCGTTCACGTATGAGATACCTTCAATCTTCTTCTCGTTTACAAGAGAAGCGATATGCTCGATAAGTTCTTTCTTGTTTACGTTATAAGGGATTTCGTTTACGATAATCTTGTCATGATTGGTGTGAGTTTCGATTTCGGTCTTCGCACGCATAACCACACGTCCGCGGCCTGTCTGATAAGCATCTCTTACTCCACTTACACCATATATATATCCGCCTGTAGGGAAATCAGGAGCCTTGATATATTGCATCAGTCCATCGACATCTATATCATTATTGTCGATATATGCCACACAGCCGTCAATAATCTCGGCCAGATTGTGTGTCGGCATATTAGTTGCCATACCTACGGCAATACCTGAAGCACCGTTCACGAGCAAGTTCGGAATACGTGTAGGCATAACGGTAGGTTCCTGAAGAGTATCATCGAAGTTGTTCTGGAAATCTACAGTCTCCTTGTACAAATCCTGCATCATCTCCTCGCCTATCTTCTTCAGTCTGGCCTCAGTATAACGCATTGCTGCAGGGCTGTCACCATCGACAGATCCGAAGTTACCCTGTCCGTCAACCAAAGGATATCGCATAGCCCAATCCTGTGCCATACGTACCAATGCACCATACACTGAAGAGTCGCCATGAGGATGGTATTTACCAAGTACCTCACCAACTATTCTGGCAGATTTCTTATAAGGTTTGTCCGAAGTATTTCCCAGTTCCATCATTCCGTAGAGAATACGGCGATGTACAGGTTTGAAACCATCTCTTACATCAGGGAGGGCGCGCGCCACGATTACAGACATGGAGTAATCGATGTACGACGACTTCATTTCCTCTTCGATGTTAATTTTTATAATTCTGTCTTGTTCTTGCATTTAAACAAATATTAATTATACATCTCTTTCGGTTTACGAAAAACCATGCTAAAGTACTACTTTTAGACGATATACGAAACTTTTTATGAAAAAATATGTACCATATTAAACATTTTTACTCAATTACTGACAAAACAAGACAATTATTCAGAACAAGAAAAATGGCACATAATTTGTTGTAAGAATAAAAAACAAATATATTTGCCGGAACTATAAAGATTTGAGGGCTATAAGCAGACACAGGCACCAATAAACTAGCCATACAATCAAACATTTAAGGTGAAAACTAGCAATAAGATGAACGGAAAATCATACACTAAAGAAGCTACAGATGTTATAAAATACAGCAAAGAAGAAGCTGCGAGAACTGATGCCGCAAGCATAAAGCCTGAACATATTTTATTAGGAATAATAAGAAATGAAGAAAGCAACGCAGCAAAAATAATATGCAGCTTGTATGCTGATTTAAAGAAAATCAGGAAAGAGCTGGAAGAGAGACTGGTCAATGACAATATCAACCTGCCTAAAACGGAATTAAAAGACTTGAACTTTGACGAGCAATCCACCAGAGTTTTAAGGCTATGCTTTCTGGAGTCCAAACTAGAGGACAAAGATTCAATGGGTTCAGAACATATATTATTAGGTATTATGAAAGAAGAGAAGAACAATGCAGCACAAATATTGAAACAAAACAATATAACATACGAAAAAATCAAAGGAAGAATATCGGATACAACAACTCCTGTCCCTACATCCGGCTTAAATTTTGATGAAAGCGAAGAAGATGACGGAATTGAGAGAAGAGACGGAAACAGATTCGGCAGCAACGATTCATTTCCTCATTCAGGCAACGACTACACATCGCAGACAAAAAAGGGTAAGCCAGACAACGGAAACAAGAATCTTGTATTGCTGAACAAATATGGCACCGACTTGACAAAAGCCGCAGCAGAAGGCAAGCTTGACAAGGTTGTGGGACGCGAAAAAGAGATAGAGCGCGTAGCCCAGATTCTTTGCAGAAGAAAGAAGAACAACCCTGTGCTGATAGGTGAACCCGGAGTCGGAAAGTCAGCCATAGTAGAAGGATTGGCTTCAAGAATAGTTGAAAAGAAAGTTCCGAGAACACTTTTCGACAAGACAATCATAAACCTTGACCTCACATCGCTTGTGGCAGGAACAAAATACAGAGGCGAGTTCGAGGAAAGAATAATAGGAGTAATAAAGGAGGCCAAGAACAATCCGAACGTAATATTATTCATCGATGAAATTCATACTATTATCGGTGCAGGTTCAGCCGCAGGATCAATGGATGCCGCAAACATACTGAAACCTTCATTGGCAAGAGGCGAAATGCAATGTATAGGTGCGACCACACTTGATGAATACAGAAAATCGATAGAAAAAGACGGTGCACTTGAAAGAAGATTCCAGAAAGTCACTGTCGAGCCTACCACAAAAGAAGAGACATTGCAAATCCTCATGAATATCAAAGAACAATATGAGGATTTTCATAATGTAACATATACGGATGAGGCAATAAGAGCATGCGTAGAACTTACCGACAGGTATATTTCAGACAGGTTCTTCCCCGACAAGGCAATTGACGCAATAGACGAAGCCGGTTCAAGGATTCATCTTATGAACGTATGCGTTCCTAAAGAAATAGAAGAACAGGAAAGACTGATAGAAGAAACCAAGGAACACAAGAACGAGGCCATCAAACTACAGAACTTTGAAATGGCGGCAGGACTTCGTGACAAGGAGAAAATGCTTCAGACCGAACTGGAAAGAATGAAAAAGGAATGGACCGACAAGCTCAAGGAGAATCGCGAAATCGTAGATAAAAGCCATATCGAGGAAATAATTTCACTAATGTCAGGAATTCCTCTTAAAAAAGTTGAGTCGTCGGAAGCCAACAAGTTGCGCGCTATGCAAGATGTGCTCATGACAAAAGTAATCGGACAGAATGAAGCCGTAGAAAAGCTTGTAAAAGCCATCAAAAGAAGCCGTGTAGGGCTGAAAGACCCGAACAAGCCTATAGGCACATTCTTATTTACAGGTCCTACCGGAGTCGGAAAGACATATCTGGCAAAAATACTAGCAGAGGAATTATTCGGTTCAAAGGATTCTATAATAAGAATTGACATGAGCGAATATATGGAGAAATACGCCGTTTCAAGAATGGTCGGAGCGCCTCCGGGATATATAGGATACGATGAAGGCGGACAGCTTACAGAAAAGGTAAGAAGAAAACCATATTCAATAGTGCTCCTTGACGAAATAGAGAAAGCTCACCACGATGTATTCAATTTCCTTTTGCAGATAATGGATGAAGGAAGGCTTACGGACAACACAGGAAGAACCGTGGATTTTAAAAACACTGTCATTATAATGACATCAAACGTAGGCAGCCGTCAGCTAAAGGATTTCGGAAAAGGAATAGGCTTTAACGCAATAAGCCATAACGACAACGAAGAATATTCCAACGCTATAATCAAAAAAGCGCTGGAAAAGACTTTTGCGCCGGAATTCATCAATCGTCTTGACGATATAATCCCATTCAAACAATTAGACAGGAATGATTTGATAAAAATAACTGATATTGAATTGAAAGAACTTTTCAAGAGAGTGGAAAGAATGGGATACTCCATTTCCATTACGGATGAGGCCAAGAACATAATCGCACAAAAAGGCGAAGACATCAATTATGGAGCCCGCCCTATCAAAAGAGCCATTCAGAACAATATCGAAGACAAACTTGCAGAATTTTTAATGGATAATGAACCGGAAAGCGGAGCAGGAATCATTATCTCGGCAGAAGGAGATAATGAAATTATAATAAAAATGGCAGAATAAAAAGAATGAACTGTCATTTTAATCAAAAAGCCTTGTCATTCCAAACTGAATGACAAGGCTTTTTCAATTTGACGAATATCGCTTTTATCTCACAGCTATACATTCAATCTCAACCAAAGCACCTTTTGGCAATTCTTTTACAGCAACTGCCGAACGTGCCGGGAATGCGCCGTCAAAATATTTTGCATAGACAGCATTCATATCCGCAAACATAGACATATCTGCCAAAAAGACAGTAGTCTTGACTACATTAGCTGTAGTAAGTCCGGCCTCGGCCAAAACATTCTTAATATTCTCAAATACCTGAGTTGTCTGTTCTACTATTCCACCTTCAACGAAAACACCGGTTGCAGGATTTACCGGAATCTGACCTGACATAAAAACCATGCCGTTAGCTTCTATTGCCTGACTGTATGGGCCAATTGCTGCAGGTGCCTTTTCTGTAAAAATAACTTTCTTCATAAATGTATAAAATTTAATTTTCAATTTTCGGTCTGCTAAATTAGAACAAAATTCCGATTTTCATGTACCAATCAAACAAAAAACATACAAAAACTTTGTAAACACAATAAAAAGTAGTATATTTGTACTCGACAAAAGCTATGTCGTCAATACTTCACGACAAATGCAACACAATTTCCTAATCAAAATCAATTTATCATTTTAACGTAGTACATTTATTTTGAATTATACTCTTGTTAGGTATATACATCTCTTCATATATGTATATTCGTAATAAGTATATTGCTTTTTGAATATAAATATTACTATAATATAACAATTTATACACACACTTATGTATAATATCATACAATTAAATGAAAAAGACCTGTCCGAATTGCAACAGATAGCCAAAGAGTTGGGTCTAAAGAAAACCAGCACATTAAAAAAAGAGGAGCTTGTTTACAAAATTCTTGACGAACAGGCCATAAAAAGTGCTTCACAAAAAGCAAATGCAGAGAAGACTGGCGATGGGCAAACAAAAAAAAGAGCTAGAATCAGCGTAAAGAAAGAAGGTAGCAAAGTCTATACAGCCACTAAAGACAAAGCTTTAAAACTGGAAGCTGATTCGCCTGCAATACAGACAAAAGCAATTTCAAAAGAGAACACAGAAGTTCCACAAAACAATACAAGCGAAAACATTACACCAGCATCTGAAAACGAACAGGAAAAGCCAAAAGCAAAACGAGGCAGAAAACCTGGTTCAAAGAACAAAAACACAAAAGATGCTTCTTCCAACAATCAAGCCGATACAAAAGAAACAAACGAAAACAAAGCTGAGAAAACAGCTGAGAAAGAGATACCGGTTCCTGTATTTATGGACGATGACATGGAACTTCCTCCACTCGACCTTAACAGCGGCGATGATTTTATTCCAATAGAAGATTTACCTTCTGAGAAATTTGAAATCCCTACAGAACTGCTTGGCAAATTCGAAGCCACAAAGGTTGAACCACCTGTTATTCCGCAGCAGGAAAACAAGTTCCAGCAGAAACAGAAAAAGAACAACAAGAAACAGCAGCCAAACAAGGCTCAGAACAATAAACCACAACAGAACAACAAGCAGCAGAACAAACAGCAGAATGACGCAGCACAATCTGAAAGCGCACAACAAAATGCACAACTTCCTGCTGTTCAACAAATAAAGCTGCCTACTCCAGGAGCCGTACAGCCAGAGTCTGAAAACAACGCTCCTGCAGCACAGGAACAGGAACAGCAGCAACCTGCAAAACCTGTAGAAAAAATATACGATTTTGAAGATATTATAACAGGTTCGGGTGTTCTCGAAATAATGCCCGACGGATATGGGTTCTTACGTTCTTCGGACTACAACTACCTTTCTTCACCGGATGATATTTATGTATCACAGTCACAAATCAAGACATTCAGTCTTAAAACAGGTGACGTTGTAGAAGGAACAATCCGCCCGGCCAAAGAAGGTGAAAAATACTTCCCGCTAGTAAAGGTCAACAAGATAAACGGTGCCGATCCTGCACTGGTGCGCGACCGTATTCCTTTCGACCATCTGACACCATTGTTCCCTGACGAAAAGTTCAAACTCTGCAAGGGATATAATGATAATCTGTCGGCACGTGTAGTTGACATGTTCTCCCCTATCGGAAAAGGTCAGCGTGCACTTATCGTGGCACAGCCTAAGACAGGTAAGACTATCCTAATGAAGGATATAGCAAATGCCATTGCAGAAAATCATCCTGAAGTATATATGATAATGCTTCTTATCGACGAACGTCCTGAAGAAGTTACAGACATGGCACGCAGCGTTAAAGCCGAAGTGATTGCCTCTACTTTCGACGAACCGGCAGAACGCCATGTAAAGATTGCAGGTATAGTACTGGAAAAAGCTAAACGTATGGTTGAAAGCGGCCACGACGTAGTGATATTCCTCGACTCTATCACACGTCTTGCACGTGCATACAACACTGTATCTCCGGCATCAGGCAAGGTATTGTCGGGCGGTGTGGATGCAAACGCACTCCACAAGCCAAAACGCTTCTTCGGAGCAGCACGTAACATCGAAGGTGGCGGTTCGCTCACAATCATTGCAACTGCCCTTATTGATACAGGTTCCAAGATGGATGAAGTTATCTTCGAAGAATTCAAGGGTACAGGTAACATGGAATTGCAGCTTGACAGAAACCTCAGCAACAAGCGTATATTCCCTGCAGTAAACATTGTGGCATCAAGTACACGCCGCGACGACCTGCTGCTTGACAAGACAACTCTTGACAGAATGTGGATTCTGCGCAAATACCTGTCAGACATGAACCCTGTTGAAGCAATGGACTTCGTAAAAGACAGACTTGAAAAAACTAAAGACAACGAAGAATTCCTGCTCAGCATGAATTCATAATCACAAAATACAGAAAAAGAAAACAGCCATATCGCAATGTTTCAAAAAGAAATGCGATATGGCTGTTTTTATTTTTTCATGAAAGAAGAAAGTAAAGAAGTTAGAGAAAAGTAGAACTAAAGCAATTGCAATAACTTCTTACAACTTCCTAATGAAATTCTTCTTTTTATTTCCAAATATCAGAAAGGCAGATCATCCTTTTCGTCAGTTGCCGAGAAGTCAGCTGGAGGCACCGGAGCCGATGATACCGGAGGGAAAGAATAATCAGCTGGCTGTGGCTGCATACCCGCATTCTGGGATGGTCTTTCCACTTTCCATGCTCTGATACTGTTAAACCATCTGCCCTGCCATTCGCGGGCATCTATATCGAACGAAACTGTAAGTTCTTCACCTGCCTGTATGTTGAACTGCTGGATTTTATCTTCACCAAACACATCAAAACACATCTTACGAGGATACTGCTCGTTAGTTTCCAAAACATACTCCTGAACTTTCCAAGGATTGCCTGTTTTTGACACTCCACCGCGCGGTTCAAGAACAGCAATAATTTTTCCTGTTATTTCCATAATAATTTTCTATTTGATTTTGGTCACGAAATTACTCTTTTCCCTAGAAGTGAACTAATTTTTTACAATATTTTTTCTCCGGACGAAAGCATTTTTATCAGGCAATTGCTTTAGTCAAATAATCTTTTTTTGTAACTTTGGCATTCGATTATTTATCGTTTTCCTGTAAAGAAATTTAAGCAGAAATAATAATTAAAAAACAATTAAATATAACATCAATCATGAGATTTTTAGTTTCAAGCACAACATTATTCAGCCATTTACAGGCTATCAGCCGTGTTATCAATTCAAAAAACTCTCTTCCTATTCTGGACTGTATCCTGATAGAACTAAACGATGGAACCATAACAATGACAGCTTCGGACAGCGAGACTACACTGTCAACAAGCATTGAAGTCAGCGAATACGAAGGCGAAGGCAAATTTGCCATCTCATCAAAAACAATTCTTGAAGCCTTAAAGGAAAATCCTGAACAGCCATTGAATTTCAATATAAATACAGACACAATGGAAATTACCGTAAAATACCCTAACGGTAAATACAGCATGATGGCACAGAACGGCGACGAATATCCATTGCCAAAACAGATGGGAAGTGAAGTTGTCAATCTGACAATGGCTGCTGATGTTATGCTTACAGGAATCAACAGATGTATCTTCGCTACTGCCGACGATGAGTTGAGACCTGTGATGAACGGTATATATTTCGATATTAGCCAGCAGGACGTAACTTTGGTTTCATCAGACGGTCATAAACTGGTACGTAATAAATCATTCTCTTCTACGGGCAATGAAAAAGCTGCATTCATCCTTCCTAAAAAGCCATCTAACATACTCAAGAATATACTTCCTAAGGAACAGGGTGATGTACAGATTTGCTTCGACGACAAGAACGCAATGTTCACAATGGAGAACTATCAGATGACTTGCCGTCTCATCGAAGGACGTTATCCTAACTACAATTCTGTTATTCCACAGAACAATCCTCACAAGGCAATAGTTGACCGCGCTATCTTCATAAGCGCACTTAAACGCGTGTCTGTATTCTCTTCTCAGGCAAGCAGCTTGATTAAACTCAGTCTGAAAGAAAACAGCATGACTATTTCTGCTCAGGATATCGACTTCTCTACTTCTGCAGAAGAAACTCTTACATGCCAGTACGACGGAAAAGACATGAGCATAGGTTTCAAATCGTCTTTCCTGATAGATATTCTGAATAATATCTCATCGCAGAATGTAATTATCGAATTGGCTGATCCATCAAGAGCCGGACTCATAGTTCCTGAAGAACAGGAAGAAAACGAAGACCTGCTTATGCTGCTCATGCCTATGATGCTTAACGACTAATTTTTTCCATAATGAAACTTAATCTTAAAAACCCTATAGTTTTCTTCGACCTGGAAACTACAGGAACCAATATAACAAGCGACAGAATAGTGGAGATCTGCTATCTGAAAGTATATCCAAACGGAAACGAAGAAAGCAAGACAATGAGAATAAATCCGGAAATGCATATTCCGGAAGCATCGACCGCCATCCACGGCATAACAGACGAGGATGTGGCAGATTGCCCTACTTTCAAGGAAGTGGCTACCAACATAGCAAAAGACTTCGAAGGTGCGGATATAGCAGGATTCAACTCCAACAGATTTGATGTTCCTGTTCTCGTAGAGGAATTCCTCAGAGCCGGCATCGATCTTGATCTTACAAAGAGAAAATTTGTAGATGTACAGGTAATCTACCACAAGCTGGAACAGCGCACCCTGTCGGCCGCATACAAGTTCTATTGCGGAAAGAACCTTGAAGACGCCCATACTGCTGAAGCAGACACAAGAGCCACTTACGAAGTTCTTAAAGCTCAGTTGGATATGTATCAGGACACTCTTCAGAATGATATCAACTTCCTGTCGGAATATTCTAGCTATTCGAAAAACGTAGATTTTGCAGGAAGAATAGTATATGATGACAACGGAGTGGAAGTATTCAATTTCGGTAAATATAAAGGCATGCCGGTAGCCGAAGTAATGAAGAAAGACATCGGATATTACGGATGGATTATGAACGGTGATTTCGCACTGAACACAAAGAATGTGCTTACAAAAATCAGACTGAGAGAAACCGGAATGTTAAAATGAAACATTTATGATGAAAGGTAAAAAAATAGTACTTGGCATCACTGGAAGTATTGCCGCATATAAGGCGGCAGTACTTGCCAGAGCATTGATAAAGAAGGGTGCCGAAGTACAAATCGTTATAACTCCTGCAGGGAAAGAGTTTATCACACCACTTACACTGTCCACCATAACAAGCAAACCAGTCATTAGCGAGTTCTTTGCTCGCAGGGATGGAACATGGCACAGCCACGTTGACCTCGGACTGTGGGCAGACGCAATGCTGATAGCTCCTGCCACTGCATCTACTATAGGGAAAATGGCAAACGGCATTGCCGACAATATGCTTATCACCACATACCTGTCGATGAAAGCACCGGTATTCGTGGCACCGGCAATGGATCTTGATATGTTTGCACACCCGTCAACACAAAAAAATCTTGACACACTGAGGTCATACGGAAACATTATCATCGAACCGGGCGAAGGTGAACTGGCAAGCCATCTTGTAGGCAAAGGAAGAATGGAAGAACCGGAAAACATCGTTGCCGTACTGGAGGATTTCTTCGCAAAAAAGTCAGATCTAGCCGGAAAGAAGGTGATGATTACCGCCGGTCCTACTTACGAAAAGATTGACCCTGTAAGATTTATCGGTAACTACTCTTCAGGCAAAATGGGTTACGCCCTGGCTGAATGCTGTGCGGAAAGAGGAGCCGAAGTTACTCTTATCAGCGGACCTGTAAGCATTACGGCAAAGCATCCTAACATCAGAACAATCAGTGTAGAGAGTGCAGATGAAATGTATCAGGCAGCTACAAAGGAGTTCGGTTCAAGCGATGCAGCAATACTGTGTGCGGCAGTAGCTGACTTCACTCCTGAAACAAAGGCTGAACAAAAAATAAAGCGCGAAAAAGACGACCTGATAATTAAGCTGAAACCTACGCAGGACATAGCTGCTGCACTGGGAAAAATAAAGAAAGACAATCAGGTAATGGTGGGATTTGCACTTGAAACAAACGATGAAATGGAACATGCCAAAAGCAAGCTGGAAAGAAAAAATCTTGACTTCATCGTTCTTAACTCACTGAACGACAAGGGAGCTGGTTTCAGACATGATACAAACAAGATTACCATCATCGACAAGGAGAACGTAATCGAATTCCCGCTAAAAAATAAGAAAGAAGTGGCTACAGACATAATTAACCATTTGGCAGAAATATTATAATCATGCTACAGTCTATATTCATCCAGAACTACGCACTTATTGATAAACTTGATATAACTTTCGAACCCGGATTTTCCGTTATCACCGGAGAAACGGGAGCCGGAAAATCAATCATTCTTGGTGCAATCGGCCTTCTGTTAGGACAAAGGGCAGACGTAAAGGCTATACGCAACGGGGCCACGAAATGTATCGTGGAAGCGAAATTCAGCATAGCATCATACGGTATGGAAGAGTTCTTCAAGGCAAACGACATTGAATACGACAGCGAAGAATGTATAATCCGCCGCGAAGTAAACATAAACGGGAAAAGCAGGGCTTTCATAAATGATACTCCTGCATCGTTGTCGCAGATGAAAGTGCTTGGAGAGAAGCTGATTGACGTACACAGCCAGCACCAGAACCTATTAATAAACAAGGAAGGCTTTCAGCTGAATATTCTGGATATTCTAGCTCAGGACATCAAAGAACTGACTGACTATCAGAACGAATACAATGAATACAGGAAAGTAAGCCGCGAACTGGATGAATGTATCAGACAAGCCGAGGAGACAAGAAAAGAAGAAGACTATATCCGATTCCAACTCCAGCAGCTTGATGAAGCGGAACTGAAAGAAGGCGAAGTAGCCGAGCTTGAGCAGGAAGCAGAAACCCTGACCCATGCAGAAGACATAAAGGCAGGACTTTACCGCTCGGCTCAAAATATAGGCAGCGACGAAGGAGGATGCGTAACGCTTATCAAGGACAGTATAAACACTTTGCAAACGGTTTGCAAAGTATTTGCAAAAGCCAATGAATGGAAAGAAAGACTTGAAAGCTGCTACATTGAGATAAAAGACATCTCGCACGACATGGAGAACGCACAGGAAGCAATAGAATTCAATCCTTCAAGACTTGATTTCGTAAATTCCCGCCTCAACATGATATACTCGATGATGCAGAAACATCATGTAAAGACTGATACGGAACTTATCGAGATAGCCGAAAACTACAGGCAACAACTCGACATGATAACATCATCTGACGAACGTATTTCCGAACTGGAAAACAAAAAGAAAAAATTGTACGACAGTGTAATACGTAAAGCAGAAGTCCTGACAGCCTTGCGTACGGAAAGCGCAGGTAAAATCCAGTCACAGATGGAGTCACTGCTGATTCCGCTAGGAATGCCTAATGTGAAATTTGCAGTAGAGATATGCAGAAAAAAAGAGCCGGATATTAACGGTCTGGATGCAGTGAACTTCCTGTTCTCTGCCAACAAGAACGGAACCTTGCAGAATGTGGCTTCCATAGCTTCCGGCGGTGAAATTGCCAGAGTGATGCTTTCACTGAAAGCCATGATAGCCGGAGCAGTGAAACTTCCGACAATAATCTTCGATGAGATTGATACAGGTGTATCAGGTTCCATTGCAGAGAAAATGGCACTGATAATGCAGGATATGGGACGACAGAACAGACAGGTACTGAGCATCACACACCTGCCACAGATAGCGGCCAGAGGCAATGCACACTACAAAGTATATAAGGAAGATACCGAAACCGGAACAAACAGCCATATCATACGCCTCACAGACGAGGAACGTATAGACGAAATAGCAAATATGCTTAGTGGTTCTACAATGACAGAGGCTGCTAGAAACAATGCCAGGTCTTTGCTCGGACTTTAATCCATTATTGAATTAAAACAATTAGACATACAGATATGATTGAAAAAAATGAAATGATATTCGGTGTAAGAGCCGTAATTGAAGCGATACAGGCAGGAAAAGAAATTGACAAAATTCTGGTAAAGAAAGACATCCAGAGTGATTTGTCGAAAGAGCTTTTTGCTGCATTGAAAGATACACAGATACCAGTACAGAGAGTACCGGTGGAAAGAATAAACAAGATAACACGCAAAAACCATCAGGGAGTGGTGGCTTTCATCTCTCCTATCACATATCAGAAAACGGAAGATATAGTACCTTTCCTTTTCGAGAAGGGTAAAAATCCTCTGATAATACTCCTTGACGGACTTACAGATGTACGTAACTTCGGTGCAATAGCACGTACATGCGAATGTGCCGGTGTGGATGCCATTATCATACCGTCAAAGAACAGTGTGAGCGTAAATGCTGATGCCATCAAGACCTCTGCGGGAGCACTCCACACAATACCTGTTTGTCGCGAAAGCAACATCACAAACACCATAAAATTTCTGAAAGACAGTGGCTTCAGCATTGTAGCTGCTACAGAAAAAGGTGATTATGACTACACTAAAGGCGACTACACAAAACCTACATGTATAATAATGGGAGCAGAAGACACCGGTGTGCCTTACGAACATCTCGCTCTCTGCGACGAATGGATTAAAATACCTCTGTTCGGTACAATAGAATCACTCAACGTATCTGTAGCAGCAGGAATCCTTATATACGAAGCCATCAAACAACGTGGTTTCTCTACTGAAGAATAATAATACCGGACAATATCATGAGGAAAACAATTTTTATTACAATATGTGCCATGGGTATAAGTGGCTTATGGGCACAGGAATTACCTAAATGGTCAAAGAAAGCACGAAAAGCCGTTTTCTCAGTTATCACATACAACGCAGACAATAAAATATTAAATACCGGAAACGGTTTTTATATCGATTCTGAAGGAACAGGAGTATCGGACTATAGTCTGTTTAAAGGAGCCCACAAAGCTGTAGTAGTAACATCAGACGGAAAGGAACTGCCTGTAACTCTGATTCTGGGAGCTAACGACATGTACGACGTGGTACGATTCAAGACAGAAACGCCCAAAAAACAGGAGTCACTGACTCCTGCTACCACACAAGGAAAGGAAAACGAGAAGGTCTATATAATGCCTTACTCAACACAAAACTCAATAAACGGGATTTCAGGTACCATACAAAACGTTGACTCTATAGGAAATAATTCTTTCTATTATACACTGTCAATGAGTACAGGAGCCAAAGATGTCAGTTGTCCTGTAATGAACGAGAACGGAGAAGTGATAGGTATGATTCAAAGAAATTCTGACAGCGAAGACCAGAAAAGTTATGCTTTGGGAATTAACTTTGCAAAAAGTCTGTCAATCAATGCCCTCTCAGGCAGTGATGCGACACTGAAATCCATAAAAATTAAGAAAGGTCTGCCCGAAGACGAATCCCAGGCATTGGTATTCCTCTACATGATGTCGTCACAGCTTGAAGCAGAAGAATATCTTTCCATACTGAATGACTTCATAAATATGTATCCAAACAATATGGAAGGCTATCTAAGACGTGCTACATATTATATGGACAAGAATTCCGATGAGTTTGTCAGCAAAGTAGAGGATGATCTGAAAAAGACAGCTGAAGTTGCAGAAAATAAAGCAGAAGCTCATTATGGAATAGCCAAGCTTATATATAATTACAGCATCAGCAATACGAAAAAGCCGGAAAAGGCAAACTGGACTCTGGAAAGGGCATTGGATGAAACAAATCAGGCGATATCTGTTTCTGCTGAAGGATTATACTATCAGTTGCAGGGCGATATTTACTTCGCAATGAAAGACTATAAGAGTGCTGCAACAGCATATGAAAATGTATGCAAGACTCCTCTAGCCTCAGCTTCGGCTTTCTATGCGGTAGCCAAAGCCAAAGAACTGGTAGAAGGTACAGATAAAAAAGAAATTATAGCACTGATGGACAGCGCAATGGCATATTATAATACACCTTATGGCAAGGATGCTGCTCCATATCTGTTCGAACGTGCCCGCATGAAATCGGAAGCAAAGATGTATCGTGACGCTGTTTTAGACTACAATGCTTTCTACGATGCCATGCTTGGACAGGTTTCGGCTGAGTTTTACGTAATCCGCCAACAAGCTGAAATGCAATGCCGCATGTACCAACAGGCTATCAACGACATAAACAAGGCTGTAGAACTTGAACCGTCGAATAGCGGATATTGGGTTGAGAAAGGAAGCATACATATCCGCCTGAGTCAGACAGACGAAGCTATAGCAGCTCTTGAAAAGGCTGTTTCTCTCGATCCTAAGAATGCGGATGCATACCGTATGCTGGGTTACTGTCAGATAAAGGGTAAAGACAAAAAGAAAGGACTTGAAAATCTTAATAAGGCAAAGGAACTGGGTGATACAGTTGCCGAAGACCTGATAAAGAAATACGCAAAATAAGAGACTGCAGTTATGAACCTTTTGTAT
This sequence comes from Bacteroides caecigallinarum, assembly GCF_016901995.1. GTDB lineage: Bacteria > Bacteroidota > Bacteroidia > Bacteroidales > Bacteroidaceae > Phocaeicola > Phocaeicola cellulolyticus. The sequence goes on from NZ_JACJLE010000044.1 coordinate 22,318, forward strand.
ATAAACTGGAATCCAGACCCGATAATATTCACATTGGGAGGATTCAGTCTCAGATGGTACAGTGTATTTTGGGTTATCGCCATAGCATCTGCCAGCATAGTGGTACACAAAATATTCCAAAAGAGAAAAATGTCCGAAGATGATTACAACAAGCTGTTTGTTTACTCATTCCTCGGTATATTCATCGGAGCCCGTCTGGGACACTGCCTGTTCTATGATTTTGCCTATTATTCCGACCATCTGCTTGAGATAGTCCTTCCGGTACGTTTTCTTCCTGATGGCAGTTGGAAGTTTACAGGATATGCAGGCTTGGCAAGCCATGGGGGAACCATGGGACTTATGCTTACTTTATATCTTTTCTGCAGGAAAACAAAGATTACCTATCTGCAGATACTTGATATAATAGCTATGGCAGCACCACTGGCAGCAGGTTTCATAAGAATAGCCAATCTGATGAATTCCGAAATTATAGGTATGCCTACTTCACTACCATTCGCTTTCATATTCGAACAGGTGGATAATCAGCCAAGACATCCGGCACAGCTGTACGAAGCAATAGCATACTTCATTATCTTCGGAATTATGTGGTACGTACAGAACAAGGTTAAATCATATAAGGATGGACTTTACTTCGGCATCTGCATATTTTCAATCTTCACCTTCCGCTTCTTTGTGGAGTTCATAAAAGAAAGACAGGTTGATTTTGAAAACTACATGATGATAGATATGGGACAGGTATTGAGCATTCCATTCATTATACTAGGACTATACTTCATAGTCAGAGGATTGAAGAAACCGGCTATAGAAAAAAGATGATAATAAAAGAAATAGAGTGGCGAAACCGAAAAAATCAGTTTCGCCACTCTATTTTTTATATCAATGATAATTTTACTGCTTTTGCATCTCAAATCCTAACAATAAGCCGTCGTATTGAGACAATACGGTATTAAGCGTACTCACTGTTGCATTCGATGACTTTCCGGCTACGGCACCTGTCACAGCCTGTGCAAGCGACATCAGTTTATCTGCTTTGAACAACAGACTCATTTTTCCACCATTCAGTACAGAAGTAGATATCTGAGCTGTCATCTTCAGACCTATCTTTGTTTTCAACGTAACTTCTTTAGTATCTTTATTATAACTGTAAGTGCCGTTTACAGTACGTCCTGCCACAGTAGATGTATAGGTACTGTCTGCATTGAACACATATACAGTATTTTCGTTGAAACCAAGTTTGGACAGATAGTTACTCATCTGTTCTTCTACTTTCTTCGCTGCAACTTCACCTCCTGCTTTCGACAGCAGGTCATCACTTTCAAACTTACAGTCCGGAGCAGTGTATTTCCAAGTTCCAACCATTGAAACACTCTCGTTCACTTTGGAAACTGTTTCTTCCACCTTGTTCACTACCCCACCAAGCACAGACTTCCAGTCCTGTGCAGATACTGCTGTACTTACAGTAAGTATCAAACCTGTCAGAAGAAATCTACCAATCATAATCAGCAAGCTTTAAAACTCATGTCAAGTCCCTTTACAGAGTGTGTAAGGGCACCTACCGAAATAAAATCAACTCCACATTCTGCATAATCGCGAAGAGTGTCGAAAGTAATACCTCCGGATGATTCGATTTCATATCTGCCGGCAACCATTTCTACAGCCTTACGTGTATTTTCTGGAGTAAAGTTATCTAGCATAATACGATCTACACCACCAAGGTCGAGAACCTGCTGAAGCTCATCGAAGTTACGAACCTCGATTTCAATCTTCAAGTCCTTGCCTTTAGCCTTGCAATATTCCTTTGCACGGTTGATAGCCTTGTCGATACCTCCGGCAAAATCCACATGATTGTCTTTCAACAGAATCATATCGAACAAACCTATACGATGGTTCACACCACCACCAATCTTCACAGCCATCTTTTCAAGGATACGCATACCAGGAGTTGTCTTTCTTGTATCAAGTACGCGGGTCTTTGTACCTTCCAGACGTTTCACATACTTGTTTGTCATAGTAGCAATACCACTCATACGCTGCATGATGTTCAGCATCAGACGCTCTGTCTGAAGCAAAGACTGAACTTTTCCTTCCACTACCATGGCAACATCGCCCGGCTTAACGTGCGCTCCATCGTTGATGAAAACCTCAACCCTCATTGTAGGGTCAAAACGGTTGAACACTTCCTTTGCTATTTCAATACCTGCCAGGATACCTTCTTCCTTGATAAGAAGTTTTGACTTACCCATTGCATCAGCAGGGATACATGAGAGTGTTGTATGGTCGCCATCACCTATATCTTCAGCGAAAGACAGGTCTATAAGGCGATCTATCAGATCTTTTACTACTTTCTCGTCCATAATGTTACAGATTTATTGAATTATAATGCAAAGGTATAGATTATTCGTATCTTTGCAAAGCCGTAATTTATAAAAACAGAAAACGAATATGAAATTTATATTACTTGTAGTAGGCAAGACAGTGGAAAAACACTACATCACTGCCATAAACGACTATGTGGAGAGAACCAAACACTATACTTCGTTCGACATGGAAGTTATCCCCGAACTGAAGAACACCAAGAGCCTTAGCATGGAGCAACAAAAGGAGAAAGAAGGTGAACTGATTCTGAAAGCCATACAGCCGGGCGACGTAGTGGTACTGCTGGATGAACACGGTAAAGAATTCCGCTCAATTGAGTTTGCCGACTGGGTTGAGAAGAAAATGCATACCGTGAACAAACGTCTGGTATTCATCATAGGTGGCCCCTATGGATTTGCTCCATCGGTATATGCAGCAGCTCAAGAAAAGATTTCTCTGTCGAAAATGACATTCTCTCATCAGATGATACGCCTCATATTCGTGGAACAGCTATACAGGGCTATGACTATCCTGAACAATGGTCCATATCATCACGAATAACATATATCAAATAAAAAGAATAAATCCGCTTCCCTGCATTTTTTCTCAGAGAAGCGGATTTATTCTTTAATGTCTAGATTTTATCTCAATCGGAGAATATCGCCCACCTTAGGCGCAGGAGCATCTTCATCCATCTTGTTCATCTTATAAAGATATTTCAGCTTTATACCGAACATCTGCGATATGGAATACATGGAATCGCCAGATTTTACTACATATACTATATGATCCTTAGTAGCCTTCTTTCGTTTCTCTTCCAGATAAACAACTTCCCCACCACGGAATGTATAGTCCTTAGGCAATTCATTATATTTGCGGAGCTTGCGACTGCTGATATCAAATTCATCGGACAATGACTTGAATGTATCTCCTCTACGTGCAATGATATAAAGCATTTCATTTGCCAGATAAGGTTGATGAGGATTAGTTACCTTCTCAGCCCATTCCAGACCACCCTTACGATCGTATTGGTCAAGATCATAAAGCTCAATTATATTAATCAGTCTGTCGGCATACTTAGGATCTGTAGCATATCCTGCTTTCTTCAATCCGCGCGCCCATCCTTTGTAGTCTGTTATCTTCAATCGGAAAAGGAAAGCATATCTGGCTCCTGTTCGCAGGAATTTCGAATGGTCTTCATACGATTCCTTGGCATGCCTGTAAGCACGGAAACACTCGTTGCGACGGTCGTCATCATGACGCACTGTACGCCCGTCCCACGAACGGCCGCACTTTATACCGAAATGATTGTTGGACTTCCTGGCCAGAGTACTCCTTCCCGCCCCTGACTCAAGCAATCCCTGAGCAAGTGTGATACTGGCAGGAATACGGTATTTCTTCATCTCTTCCACGGCTATTCCCCTATACTTCCTTATATAGTCCTCGTAAGCCTGATTTCTCTTTTGTGCTGACGCCGTGACAGAAAGCCCGGCAATGAATATTAAAATTAGTGTAAGATATTTTCTCATATCGTTAATCTTGAAAAACAGGTACAAACTTACGGAAAAAATGTGATTTATATAGTGAATGAAGTAATGTTTTTCACTTCTGCAAATCAATTGGCACATAAAAGAGCACCAAAAAAAATTTGTGTTATTATCTCATTATTGACCATTAAAACAAAAATTCCATTATGTGAAAACAAAAAATCACTGTTTTACGTGATGTTTGCACAATCGTAAAAGTAGTATTTTTGTAAAAACCAATAATATTATCATTTATGAAAAAATTAATTACAAGCATCTTTTATCTGCTTATGATTTGCATTGCGATAAGCAGTTGTGAGAATGGAGAAAACACTCCATCGAACATTACCGTAAGTAACCCGGAAGAACTTAACCAAGTTTTTAATTCCGGCGAAAGCAATGGAACCATACACTTTGAGGCACAAAACGACTGGAATGCATCTGTCTCTACAACAAGCCGTGCTGATGAAAGCTGGATTGACATCAATCCTAAGTCAGGAAAAGCAGGTAAAAATCAGGTAATCAACATTACGATGAGCAAAAATGTTACCGGTGAGGATCGTACTGCCACAATCACAATTACTTGTGGAGACACAACTATCACTATCACTGTAAGTCAAAGCAGCAGTACTGAAGGAGACGGAAATATCGATCAAGGCAAAGCTATGATAACACAAATAACAGCTTACGGAATAAAATATAACAGTAACGAGAAAGTAAAATTATATGAAACTTCCTTACAATACAAAGATGGAATATTAGTAAAGACTTCATCAGAAGGTTCCTACGAAAACTATTCCACATACACATTCAAACAAGACTATTCGTACGACCCCGATACCAAGACACTTAAAATAGAATCAAACGAAAAGTCAGAACATCAAGGTAGTTCATCCAATAATACAAAAAGGCTGGAAAATTGGAATATTCAAACAAACGAGCAAGGATATGTAGTCTCTGCATTAGGAAAAATATATATTAACGACAAACATACATCCGATGTCACAAACGAATATACATATGACAGCGAAGGTCATCTGGCAACCTACTATTTCTTCCAAAAGAATAACGACGGAAACAACGACGGACCTTCAAACAGTACCTTCATATGGAATGATGGCAATCTTTCAGAAATGAAGGACGATGAGTCCGGAGAGTCATGGATGAAAGCAGAATATGGAGAAGAACTGAATAATGATATATTCGACCTCAATCAGCTTATGTGCGACGGCTCATATCCTGAACCTGATTACACAGCTATAATCATGAATATGGGTAAACAATCAAAAAATCTGCAAACCAAATACTACTATTACTATGAGACAGAAATTTCAGATGGTGAAGGAGAAGCATCAAGAGCGACCGAATCCGGTTATGAGGCAATAGAAATATCATACGAGAAAGATGAAAACGGACGCATATCAGTCATCAAATACAAACATCCTGATAAAGTAAACAAGCCTAACTATTCTGAAACAATGCTCGTACTAAGTTACTCAGAATAATCATTATCATCAGATATAATTAGTCCCGACCTTATACGATTCGTTCATATTCGTATTCAGGCCGGGACTTTTCACTATTTTGAATACCTCTTTTTTATAATATTATGGAATATCTATCAGTTTATGTGTCTGAAGACTTAATCGCCACTGTGGATGTTCCTTTATGTAGGATATTACATCATTGGTATTTTGTCCTGAACATGGTTGCAGAAAGAAATGCCTTGCTGGCAGTTTCAGATATTCAGACACATCCTGACCTACATATACCACTTTCACTTCATCTATACGGGATACTTTAAGTATGGCTCCCTCCTTAGGAGAACAGGTAACCCAGTCTATATCCTCCGGCAAAATACAAGTGCCATTAGTTTCTATCGCAACATATTTCCCTGCCGCATGTAAGGCAGCAGTCAGCTTGCCGTCAATCCAAAGTCCTGGTTCTCCACCAGTAAGAATCACCATCCGGCATGGATATGTGCATACTTCCGCTATAATTTCATCATCCGACATCATCCTGCCATCTTCATGCTGCGTATCGCAAAAGCTGCACTTCAGATTGCATCCAGAGAAACGGACAAACACAGCAGGGGTTCCCGTATGAAACCCTTCACCCTGCAAACTGTAGAAAATTTCGTTAATCTTTCTCATAGATAGCCGTATTACCTTCCGATTCTTTTACTTCTACCCTGAAACAATGTGGAACCTGATTACAAACCCAGAAGGCAATATTTTCTGCCGTAGGATTAAAAGGCAGTACATCATTCAAGTTATTATGGTCCAGCTGCTTTTCCACAGCCTGCTTGATATGAGTAAAATCTACCACCATACCGTTTTCGTCAAGCTCTTTCGAACGGCAATAAACGGTTATAATCCAGTTGTGACCATGAAGCTTCTCGCATTTGCTCTGGTAAGACAGCTGCAGCGAATGTGAGGCTGAAATTTCCATCCTTTTAATTACTGTGTACATAGTTGATACGTTAATTAGATTAATACAAATTTGCTCCTGCTTAATGTCACCTCGGCAGTTTTATCGTCGCAAAGAAAAAAAATATCCAAAGAAATTTTATTATAACAGATTAGTACATTGGTAATTTTATATTATCACTTTACCTCGTACCTCACCTGATACCGTCTGTAGAATATCACAGCCAGTATGAAACCTACCATAGCAAACGGCACTCCTACAAGAGCCGCATATTGGAAACCGTTAGTCACCGCAAGGCCTCCTGCGTATGCTCCCACGGCATTACCAAAATTGAATGCTATCTGGATGCATGCACCTCCAAGCATCTCTCCTCCCGGAGCCACTCGTATTATCAACAATTGCTCCGGACTGGATACTGCAAACAGTCCGGCTGTACATAGAAACATAAGCGAAACTGAAAGCCAAGGATTAGGTGATAAAAAGAAGATAGCAAGCAATATCAAACATATACCACCTTGAGCAATCATCAAAACCCGCCCAGGCGTATAACGGTCGGACATTCGTCCGCTTATGAGATTTCCCACTACCATACCAAAGCCGGCAAGCACCATCAAAGCCGTCATACTGCTTTCCGAGAAACCGGAAACATTAGTCAGCAGCGGACTGATATAGCTGTACCAGCAGAACACACCGCCATTACCCAGAGCTGTAGCACCTAGAATAAGCCACGGAGCCGGAGTACGGAGAAAGCGGAACTGTCCTTTAAAACCTACATCCTGCAAGCCTTCTACAACCGGAACCCATCGCCATATATAATAGAAAACGATTATACCCCAAAGACCTACAAAAAGGAATGTGGAACGCCACGAGATAAGATGGCTCAATGATGTGCCAAGCGGTACACCGAACAGATTGGCAACAGTCATTCCGGCTATCATTATGGAAACTGCCTCCGAACTTTTGCCTTTATCTGCAAGCTTGGAAGCCACAATAGAAGCCACTCCGAAATAAGCTCCATGAGGCAAACCTGAGATGAAACGCCCAATCATCATAACCCAGTAATTAGGTGCAATAGATGCACAAAGATTTCCAACTATTATCAGCGAAACCAATGCCATAAGCAAATGCTTGAGTGACTTCTTCCGTGCAAGAACCAATACCGGTGCACCGAAGCACACACCAAGTGCATAGGCAGAAATAAGATGACCTGCCTCGGATATGCTTATTCCAAAATCGGAAGCTACATACGGCAATATACCCATCATGGCAAACTCCGCCATTCCTAATGCCAAAGTACCGAAAGCCAGTGCTATAAGACTCTTCTTCATAATTTTATTTCTATCTGTTTATCAATGAATATTCTTATATTTTAAATTCTGCTGCAAAGTTACATCTTATGTTTTAAAACATAAGAACATTTTATAATTGTTTTTTGTACAATTATTCTTAAAGAAGAACACCATAGCCGATTTTTCAGTACCTTTGGAGATAAAGCAAAGAATAAAAGAATAATTTACTTGCAGAAAGGCTACAATTAAAATATCAATGAATATGGAACACGATATTGTAATATTAAATTTCTCGAATGTATATACAGAAGAGTCATTCTATAAAGATGAAAAAATAAAATGGATAAACTGCACAGATATATCCGGGGCAAACTGCTTTTGCGACAATGAAGCATCCGAAGAAATATGTAATCGGATAAAGGATCTGCCTCCGCAAGGAATTCATTTCATCGACTCAGGTAATTACCATTATATATCAAAGTTTTTTACAGACAAAATTCTGGAAGATTTCATACTCGTAGTGTTCGACCATCATCCTGACATGCAACCTTCCCTGTTCGATGAACTGCTGACATGCGGCTCGTGGGTTAAATCATCTATTGATACGAATAAACATCTGAAAAAAGTTATTCTGATAGGAACTTCAGACGAACTTCTGAAAAAGATAGACAGCAGATATACGGACAAACTGATAGAATTCAAGGAATCGCAACTGGAAGACCACGATGCTTGGCAACGTTTCTACAACATGCATTTCGACCTTCCCATATACATATCAATAGACAAGGATGTACTCAATCCTGAGGAAGATGTAACTAACTGGGATCAGGGAAAAGCTACAATGACAGAACTTAAACGTCTGCTGTCAATACTGCTGAAACATGGCAGGATAATCGGTATCGACATCTGTGGTGAATGTAAATATTCCATACTGGGAATGCACGATGAGAACATAAGGAAAGACAACGATATAAACCGACAATTGGCTGAGCTAAACCTCCAGGATTATAAATCCTGAGGTTTAGGTCTGTCAGCACCAGGAAACGGTTTTCCCGGAGCTTTAGGCTTCATCTCAAGCCACTTCTCATATTGTTCATCGTCAAGAATCTTACGTATCTTTTTAAGCATCTTTTCTTCACGTTTCCTCATCTCTTCAGCCATTTTTTCTTTGATATGCTCAGGTGGCATCATCGGCCCGCCTTCTCCAAAGCCCGGGTGATTACCACTCATAGAAGGAAATCCACCACCCACAGGAGGTTGTCCCATACCCATAGGAGGTCTTCCACCATTCATCGGCGGCTGTCCTCCACTGCGACTGAACATTTTCTCAACCTTCTCCTTTTCTTCCTTCAAATAAAGTTTGTAAATCTTTTTGTACTGTTTCTCTGAAAGACTCAAAAGCCTGTCCATTTCATCAGTTCTTTTCTTTGCCTCTTTTTCCGGATTAGAAAATTCTTTCTTCTGCTCTGTTTTCAGCGGTTCATCATAAACAGAGTCTGCAACAGAAATATTCCATGATGCAGACAACATGATTGCAAATGCTATTGCCAAAGTTTTCTTTTTTATCATAGTGAATATTTTTTGAATTTTATTCTATTCACAAAAATATGAAATCGCCTGACAATAGTAAAACTTAATCCACCAACAGGGATTTTATGACTACCAAACGAAATAATATCCCTTCTCTCCCATCATTTCCAACACCTTCGTAAATCTTACAGGAAGTAAACTCTTTGCCTTAGAAACCATATACTCAGGAATATCCTTATAATAAGCCTCGGCAATACTGCCGGTGATACAGGCCAAAGTGTCACTGTCACCTCCTATTGATATCGCCCTGCGTATGGCACTCTCAAAATCATCACTTGCAAGAAAGGAGACGATAGCCTGAGGCACTGTACCCTGACAACTTGAATCCCAACCGTAATTTTGATGTAAACTATCCCATGACAAATCAAGATTGTAATTAAATTTCGCACTGATAATTTCTTTTATATCATCTTTTGAAGCTCCGTTTCTAGCCATAAAAATAGCGGCCGACACAACTTGCGCTCCTTTTATTCCTTCAGGATGATTATGGGTTATGGCAGCACCTGTTTCAGCCACTTTCAATGTAGTATCCATATCATCATACAGCCAGCCTATTGCTGAAGTTCGCATGGCAGAACCGTTTCCCCATGAATTGTACGGACAACGTCCGGATGCACGCTTACCGGTACGATAATCTATCAACCTTTCCGGATGAAAAAGCCATGTATGAAATCCAGCTCCATATCCCCCCATAGGGCATGAAACGTCTTTTGCCACGTCAACCATTATTTTCTCCAACAGCCCGGTTTGAATTTCCTCGTCAGCATTTACATCATTCTGCATAGCCCATTCCGCAACTGCCATGGTCATCACCGTATCATCCGTAAAATTACTTCCAGGAGGAAACATTTCGAAATCATAATCTTTTGTATTGTCAAATTCATATACAGAACCTGCAATATCTCCTATCACTGCTCCTAACATTACATATTGATTTTTATTACCTAAAGTTGTCATTTTATTTCGTGCAAAACAAATTTTATAAATACGTTTTACATAAAAAAGTAGTTTTAATAAAGCATTTGACTGTTTAATTGCATATATTTGTCCGTTTTTACGAATATCGTACAAAAATTATAAATCATGGAATTAAAAGAATATCTAGACAATTTTGAAGACAAGCTACAGCAGGAAATCTTGAGGCTTTGTACCAACTATAAATTTCTTGACGGAACGCTGCTTGCCACAGACGACATAGACGATTATTGGCAGGTATTGGCCTCAGAGTATATAGCAGATGCAGTAGAACAAATCCAAGACTATCCTACAGTTTCGGTAGCTTGGGCTGCATATCTGGGAATGGCAGTAGCTTTCGGATGGGATATAGATTGGAATACTATCTCAAAAGCCAAATACAAGGATTATTACGGCGAACAAGGATTTGACGATATGGACGAACACCTTATAAGAGACATTATAGGTATTCCTCTGGAAAGCGAAGATGCCAAAAACATTGAGGAAATAATAAGAAGATGTGCACAAAAAGCAATTGACATTATAAGACGCGAACAGATAGAGCCACAGAGTCCTACGGCTTTTCATGTTTTCGCACGTGCCGTAAGGGTTATGTACAGGACTGGAGCAGCAATACAGCTCAAAAGAATGGGTTACAAGTTTGAAAAAGTTAATTTGGGAGATTGCTGAACATGGAAGAAAAAGAAATTTTCGGTTGGTTTGTATTCAACTCAGGACAATTATTGATAGTAAAAGATTCCGAAGGAAAATACCATATACCATACGGACAGGAACCACCCGTAGCTGTGCCGGTAGGCAGTACAGTACATACCATAGGAGAAATCTATGGACACACAGCAAAAGCATATGCCATATATTCGCCAGTTCCGGGCAACGAAGACAGCGAAATGATGATGAAAGATTTGAGAGCATCTTACGACGTACTTCCATTCGAAGAATATTACAGAGCAGGCAAAGCATCACAGATACTGAATTGGGACAAGAACAGCCGTTACTGCCCCATGTGTGGAGTTCCCACAGTACAGGTCTCTCCTATCGCCAAGCGTTGCCCTGAATGCCGTCAGGAATTCTATCCGCGCATATCACCAGCAGTGATAGTTCTCATAAAAAAAGAAGACAAAGTGCTTCTGGTACATGCAAAGAATTTCAGAGGACAATACAAAGGTCTGGTAGCAGGATTTCTTGAGGCAGGTGAGACACTGGAAGAGTGTATCCGCCGTGAAGTAATGGAAGAAACAGAACTGAAAATAAAAAATCTGAGATATTTCGGGAGCCAGCCATGGCCCTATCCGAGCGGTATAATGATTGGGTTCATTGCCGACTATGAAAGCGGTACAATAAAGCTTCAGGACGAGGAGCTCAGCGCCGGAGAATTCTATTCGCGCGACAATATGCCGGAAATTCCGAAGAAACTCAGTATAGCCAGACAGATGATAGACGCGTGGCTGGAAGGAAAAGTTTGATGAACAATTGAGTATTATCAGTCTATAAAAACATTTTATTGTGCTTTTATAAAAACAATATCCCTACTTTTTATTAACTTTGCAAAGTTATTATTTTAACCAATAAACTTATATGCAGGAAAAGATTATTATTCTCGACTTCGGTTCACAGACTACACAGCTCATCGGTCGCCGTGTCCGCGAACTGAACATGTATTGCGAGATTGTTCCCTACAACAAGTTCCCACACAATGACCCGTCTGTTATTGGTGTAATCCTTTCAGGTAGTCCATTCTCTGTTTATGATGAAAAGGCCTTTAAGGTTGACCTTACTGACATCCGTGGCAAATATCCTATCTTGGGTATATGCTATGGCGCACAGTTCATGGCATACACCAATGGAGGTAAGGTAGAACCAGCCAACACACGCGAATACGGACGTGCACACCTGGCTAAGTTCGACCATCAGAATCCTCTTCTCAAAGGAATCCGCGAGAATTCACAAGTATGGATGAGTCATGGCGACACAATCACAGCAATACCTGAAAACTTCGAAATCATAGCTTCTACCGACAAGGTAGCAGTAGCAGCTTATCAGGCAAAGAACGAAAAGCTTTGGGGAGTACAGTTCCATCCTGAAGTATTCCACTCGGAAGACGGTACTCTGCTCTTGAAAAACTTCGTAGTTGACATCTGCGGCGGTAAGCAGGACTGGAGCGCAGCTTCATTCATCGAAACTACAGTAGCCGAGCTCAAGGCACAGCTTGGCGATGACAAGGTGGTACTTGGTTTGAGCGGTGGTGTTGACTCATCAGTAGCAGCTGTTCTTCTTAACAAGGCTATCGGCAAGAACTTGACATGTATCTTCGTTGACCACGGTATGTTGCGTAAGAACGAATTCAAGAACGTACTTCACGACTATGAATGCCTCGGTCTTAACGTTATCGGCGTTGATGCAAGCGAAAAATTCTTCAGCGAACTGGCAGGTGTTACAGAACCAGAACGCAAACGTAAGATTATAGGTAAAGGCTTCATCGACGTATTCGACGAAGAAGCTCACAAGATACAGGACGTTAAATGGTTGGCTCAGGGTACTATCTATCCTGACTGCATCGAGTCTCTTTCTATCACAGGTACAGTAATCAAGAGTCACCACAACGTAGGTGGTCTGCCTGAAAAGATGAACTTGAAACTTTGCGAGCCATTGCGTCTGTTGTTCAAGGACGAAGTTCGCCGTGTTGGTAGAGAACTTGGAATGCCTGAACATCTTATTACTCGTCATCCTTTCCCTGGTCCAGGTTTGGCTGTACGTATCCTTGGCGACATCACTCGCGAGAAAGTACGTATCCTTCAGGATGCAGACGACATCTTCATTCAGGGATTGCGTGACTGGAAGACTAAGGATGCTGAAGGAAACGAAACATCATTGTACCATCAGGTATGGCAGGCAGGTGTTATCCTGTTGCCTGTACAGAGCGTAGGTGTAATGGGTGACGAACGTACTTACGAACGTGCCGTTGCATTGCGTGCCGTAACAAGTACGGATGCGATGACTGCCGACTGGGCTCATCTTCCATACGAGTTCATGGCAAAGGTTTCAAACGATATCATCAACAAAGTAAAAGGCGTAAACCGCGTTTGCTACGATATCTCTTCAAAACCACCTGCAACAATAGAGTGGGAATAACCCCCAAACAACATAGAAACAAAAAAGCGAGACTTTCATCAGATTGTCTCGCTTTTTTGTTTCTATATTTTCAATTATCAATCATCAATATCAATTACTCTGAACTGCTTGTCGAATTTGATTTCCCATCTGCCGGAAAGTTTGATTTCATATTCTCTTGAATTTTTCTCTATTTTCAAGATTTTGTCATCAGGATAGTTAGTGTTCACATAATCCTTTATTTGCTGAGGAATAATCTGTGACGGAACTCCATCCTTGATACATTTTACTTCAGTCCATTCACCAGACTTATCGAACTCTATTTTATCACCCGATGTGAATATCACATCATAACTCTTGTAGAACAAATCCGTTTCCTGCTTAGCCATCGCAACTTTAGCATTCTTGAAATAAGTTGAAATAAATGTCTGAGCCTTTAACGGTAGCTGACCAATCTGAATAGGTTTATCTGTATCTGCAACAGCAATCATTGACATTGTAAACAAACAAACGAATAAAAATATAACCTTTTTCATACGTAAATATTAAGCGTCCTACACATAGAGTAGGACAGGTTTATACTAAAATTGATATAAAACCGAGTGTTTTGACAAAAGAAAGATTAGCACTCATGAA